>JAFTUV010000033.1 GCA_017466065.1 Bacteroidaceae bacterium | reverse complement strand
CGGCTGCCTACGAATGCGTCGTAGTAGTAAACACCATCCTCCTCTACACCCGAAATTTCAAGTCCCTCGGGGAAGTAGATGTCGAACTGAATGGCTGTGAAGGGGAAGTCGGGGTTGGTAACATTGATAATCAGGTCGCTGGCATCACCTTCTGCCGAAATTGTGCTGAGTGTAGCTGCGCGTGTGGCAGCAGCCTTTGCGGGAGCCTCCGACGCTGTGTCGGTACCAAGTATCATAGATACCAATATTGTAAGGTCACCAACTGTAACTGCACCGTCACCGCTAAGGTCGGCAGCATCGGTCGCAGTACTATCACCAAGGATTATGCTTACAATACTTGTAACATCGGCAATGTTCACTTCATAATCTTTATTTACATCACCTGGAATAGAAGAAAAAATGACCAATGTACCACCTATCAATGTATATTCATAATTGTTATCATAGCCGCCGCTTAATATAATTTCATATGTCCCAGGCTCTGTTTTATTGGTTACATCGCAAGTTATTTGAGGCAATTCGTCAAGGTCAGTTTCGCTGTCACTGCCTGCAAAGCCTTCATATAAAACAGTAAATTCAGGAATTTCGTCTTGGTAATTTATACTCTTATTTTCGGCTGTAATAATCAGTTGTGCTTTTTCTACAACAAACAATCCCTCTTTATATTCGAAATAATAATTAACAGCATTTGCACCCTCTGCCGTTATATTATACTCTCCTGCATCACTCATTGTTTTGACTTTGGTAAATGCGACAGCCTTACTTAAAAGTACTGTTTCATCTTCGTTATTCTTAAAGCCACTATATGTTACCCGCAATGTTGGGTTCTTCTCTCCATAGACTTTTGTCACATTGGAGGGCGTAACTGTAAGAAGTGCCTTTTTGATTACCAATTTAGCCTTTTTTGTATCAAGAACGTAATTCTTATCAGTGATACTGCTTATTACTATATCATATTCTCCTACATTGCTTGATTCCGTAGCTGAACATATAGCACCAGGCATTACATCCAAATCCTCTTTTGTTTCATCATTAACAAATCCTGAATATTTAATTTCAAAGTACGGATTGGCCTCTCCATATACACGTTCCGCATCGGATACACTAGCTTTCAGTATAGCCTTGTCTATAACAACACTTATTTGTGTTTCCGCTTTTTCGTATTCGTCTGTGGCTTCTTGTAATGCTGTTATTGTAACATTGCCGGCACCTCTTATGGTTGCTGTTGTTCCATTGATGGATAAAACCGAAACATCAGATGATGTTAAAACTACTGGTTGATTATTATTCGTAGTAACATTTAATTCAAATGAATCATCACCATATCTTTTTTCACCAACCGGCATTATTGAGATTGTTTGTCTGGCTTTGTTTACAACAAGCATTCTCTCAACCGGTATTGCTGTGTAATAGTTCTTATCTCCCGGACATGAAGCAGTTATTATACAGCTGCCTGCCCCAACAATTGTTAGGGTATTCCCTGATATTGTTGCAATGCTTTCATCGGAACTCTCAAATATAATATCACTCGATGAATTTGTAGTAGCATTCAATTCTATTGGTGCATCTCCAAAGGTCATCGTTTGCAACTCTTCAAAGGTAATTGTTTGCGCAATTTTTGACACTGTGAGTTTATGTGTTACCGGTGTTGCAGCATTATAATAGTCGTCGCCGTTTTGCGTTGCTTTAATATTTGCACTGCCTGCATTTTTTATGCTCACAATATTTCCATTGATTGTAGCAACATTTTCGTTGTCGCTTGTGTAACTTATTGTCAGTCCTTTGTCTGTTGTTGCAGGTAGAACAAAATTCTCGTCACCATAATTCTTTGCAGAGAGTTCGTACCACTCAATCTTCTGTTCAGCCTTATTTACTATAAGAGTTCGTTCTATACTTTGGGCTGGTAAATAGTTCTTGTTACCATTTTGGGTTGCTTTTATCACGGTTACTCCCGGTTTGACAATAGTTATTATATTACCATTAACTGTTGCAACGTCGGTATTACTTGATGTATATTTTATCTCAAAGTTCTTGTTTGTAAATTGGTTAAGTTCTATTTGAGCATCACCGTACACAACATTACCGAATGCATTGAACGTAATTGTTTGGACTTGACGATTGATAGTGAGGGTACGCGATACCGGAGTAGCAGCATAATGGTGTTCATCGCCTTGTTGAGTCGCTATAATATCTGTTGTGCCGGCTCCTACAATTGTAACAGTATTTCCATCTACTGTTGCAACATTAGTATTTGTGCTTTGATAACTTATTGTAAGTCCCCTATCTGTTGTCGCCGGCAATGTAAATGGGATGTCTTCAAATGTTTTCTCCTGTAATTCATTAAAAATTATCGTTTGAGATAGTTTCTTCACTGTTAATTTACGTGATACATATGCAGCCTCTAAATAGTCATCATTTCCGGCTTGTGTAGCTATGATATTTGTTTCGCCCGGTTCTTTAATAGTTACAACATTGCCATCGATTGTTGCAACAGATGTGTTTGTACTCTGATAGTTTATAGTAAGTCCTTTGTCTGTTGTCGCAGGCAATGTAAAGGATGCATCACCATATGTCTTTGTTTCAAATTCCGGCAGTGTTATTATCTGAGGGCACTTATTTACTGTCAGCTTTGATGATGTGGAATTAACACTGCTTACGGGATTGCTCACTACACAATGGTAATCCCCTGCATCTTTCATCTTAATTATAGGAATTTGGTATGTACTATTTATTGCCCCCTCTATTGCTACATTGTTGAGCATCCATTGATAAGTATATCCATCATTCTTTACATTCAATGCGAATGTAACACTTTCATCAACGGTTTTTGTTTCACTTGCAGGCGTTGTTGCAATAGTTTCGGGAACAGGGTCGTAATAATTTATGGTCAATATTTTGTTATATGTTCCATCTGTTTTCAACACACGATAGAGCACTTCGCCACGTTCGGGGTCTGTTTCTGTATAACAATACTCCTCGCATTCAATATTTGTCCAAGTTGCTCCACCGTCTCTACTATACTCCCAACGAGATATAGCACCTGTTATGTCGGGCATATATAATGTTACAGGCTGATGTGTGGGATTATTGGGCTGATTAAATTCTACATAGTTTGCAAATTTACTCCATATCGCAGCCGATTTATAAGCTGATGTAGAGCCATAAGGAATATACAAGGTAATATTAGAAATATTATTACTACCATTACTATTCCTAAAATCACTTTCACTAATACTTTGTGGCGTTGATGATAAAACAAATAGTTCTGATAATGATATACAATCATAAAAAGTTGGTATATTCTTAAGGCTAGTTGGAATTATTGCAGTTTTTAGATTTTTGCAAGACGAACAGACCGCATCGTTTGAACTCGTTACACTACTTGGAATGGCAATACTTGTTAAACCGCAAGATTGAATACTACCAAGACTTGTTACACTATAAGGTATTGTAATATTTTGAAGATTAGGACAACCGTACAATGTATTTGAAGTTATTTGGGTAACATTTTTAGAAAAGATAATATTACTCAAAGTTTCTTCACGTGTATAAAAAGGAGAATATCCCATAGGCTTATTTATACTAAATGATAAATTGCGACCAATATATAAGGTCTCTATTGGGCAATCATAAAATAATCCTTCACCAGTTTTACTCATACTTTCTGAATCGTAGTTACAACCTAAGGACAGACTGCTTTCACTATCAGATATTATTATTTCTTTAAGTTTAGAACAACCGTCGAAAACTTCGTTACCAATTTTCTTGACATTTGCTGGTATGACAATCTTTGTTATATTATTCAGAGCAAAAGCTCCCTTCTCAACACTCGTAATACTTGAAGATATAATTATGCCTGTCAATTGGCTGTTGTAGTAGAATGCGTACTCACCAATACGTTTAACAGCATACTCTTGTTCTTTATACATTACGGTTTCTGGAATAACAATATCTCCAATATATTCATTATACGTATTGGTGTATGTATTTCCTTTATATGTAACCTCTACAGTAAGTTCCGTTTCTGATATTATATTGTAATAAATTCCGCCCACCTCAAAGTCATGAGCTTTAGCTCTTGCTACACACAATAGCAATAGTGTTGCAATAAATAAGTAAAATCTCGTTTTCATAATATATGCATTTATGTTATTATTTTTTCAATATCATAATCTCTCCGTTGATTATTTTCAAATCTATATTTGCAAACTCTGGATAAAGATTCTGTAGTTCGTGAAGATATTTCGCATCATCTATCCACCTTAAGAGAAGAGTTAGGGATGCGACACACCATTCTTCTTCAATAAAGTTTATAGGTCCTAAATTCTTTACATCCACACGAAATTTGGCACAAACAACAACTGTTTTGTCGTCTACAATATCAGTTACCTTAACAAATGCACCATTAAATTTTACCCAATTACCCTTTTTAAGTTCATCTGTAGTCATATTCTGGTATATTTAGGTTCTTAATAGTCTTGTTGTTATGGATTTGTATTATGATTTTTTGTAAGCTTATTTAATTCTTTTCTTATCTCATAAATGTGCGAAGAAATTAAATCACCCAATGGCAAATCCCCTTCTTTAACGCATTTACCACAATCTTCAAATTTCTTTAAGATCTCTTGTAGTATCTCTTTTTTATCACGGTCATCCAAATCCTCATTCAAAAACCTTTTATAGGGTGAAATAGCATCACAATAACGTGAAGCAACTTCGGAAGACTCTGCAAATTCTGTGTCACATCTTTCGACGGCTTCTCTTAATAAATCATAAACCGAAATGTCCATTTTGTCCATAACTATAATACTTTAACTTCGCCACCGCAAGCCTCCAAACAATGGCAATTAACAATAGTGTATAAAAACAAGAAAGACGTGAGACTTGTCGCCTTACGTCCATGAAACTGAGGCATCGCCAAACGCCTTGACCAAATGAACTTTGAAGAAACAATATTCCCACGCCGTGGAATATACACATAGCCTATGCGTAGAACACACATAAGCGGTATATACACAGAATGAGCATTGATTGCTCCGGTCCTTGGTCTTAAATTTTGGCGAATTTCAGTTCGGACTTAAAACAAAATGCTTTCTTGCGTCGATGGATTTGTATCACGAAACCACTCTCGCTCGGCAAAGCAAATAAATTTTCTTTGCTCTCGCTTACTCGTGGCTTTGTTCCCCATCAACATTGGCAAAGATAGTGCAAACGAGTAAAATTCAAAAATATTTGAAGGTCTTACAACGAGTGCTGTCTATTTTCGCTTAGGCAAATGTATACATTTTTTCACAATCAATGCTCATTTCGAGGAAAGTTTCTTCTTGTCGTGGCTAAAATATATGGGGGGCAAAACGAAATGTGATGCTTCCCTTTCTTTGTAAATCGGTGTGTTGCTTTGATAAATAGAGAGTTAGCCATAAGAGGATGGTAGCACAGGGCAAAAACGAAATGCGACATTCGGTTTACATTCGTGTTACATTCGAGGAGGCTTTGAACGGTGTTTGAACGGCAAATGTTACATTGAGGGTTGAGTACCGGGCGAACGGTGGCTTCTGTGGCCTGTTTTGGGGCTTCTCCGGGCTTTTCTTTGCCGTGGTGGGCATTTTATCGACGAATGATTGTGGGCGGCTTATTTGGCCGCTTTTGTTTTGCCCTCTCGCCAATTTTTCAACTACTAAATTATTCCATATAATGATTATTTGGTATATTTGCACAAAATTCAAATGATTATGGCAGAGACAAAGGTTATATGGGTTCACATGATATGGGAGAAGAAGGACTACTTCTTTGGGAGCATTTCGGCCATCTATGACGAACTTACAGAGGAGCAGGTGGGCATAACAAAGAGCAGCCTGTTGCACGCTGGTATGCGTGATGGTAGCAGCCATTTGACGAAACGTGCGCTTATCAAGCAATCGCACCTTATACGCACTAAAAAGAAGTGCTAAAACATTGATTTAACCGAACTTAAACGATATTTGAACGGTTTTGAACGCTCGTCCCGGCAATACATATACCGGAACGAGCTTTTTTGTGCCTGTAAATGGGCGAAAATTCGGTTTGGGGTTACACTTGGGGTTACATTTGGGGTTACATTTTTGCCCTTGCAAAAACGAAATGTTTTGTTTGGGGTTACATTTGGGGTTACATTTTGCTTTGTTTTTTTTTGTTTTCAACCCTACAAACTTCCAAAAATCGGGCAAAAACAAGGTTTTTTGCGTGTTTTCAAGGGGTAAAATAACAAAGCACACCACATTCGCAGCGCACTTTTTAACGTAAACCTCTATAAAATCGCGAGTTATCGCGTTTTAGGCTGTCGCAGAACGTACATCTCGTACTTATATGCTAAATAACGACTCGTCAAAATCCACCAAATATCGTTCGGGCATTTGCTTTTTAATATTAGACAAATCGAGAGAATGAGGTGAATGAATGTACTCTGCAAAGAATTTCTTGTATCTTGTCTTATTCCCAAGTATCTTAAAATCCCCATGAAATAAATCAATCTCTGCTTCTTTGATTATTTCCGGATAGTACGGTGAGTTAAAGAAACTCAAAACTTGCTTGTGAGCCTCTTTAAGTAATGGAAGTTCTTTTTTTAATTTATACGGCCAAGGCTCCTTAATAGAATCAACATAGATAACAACAACCAATCTAATATTATGCGCTTTTTGCTCAATAAATGTTTGGTGTTCCATTCGTTCAAGTTCTTTTGAACTTTCTTCAAATGCAGCTATTTTAGCATCCAATCTTTCTAATTGCTCGTTATTAGTATTGGGGTTTCTATTCAGTTTCTCTATTTCTTTATTAGTCCACTTGGTGATTTGTTTGTTATGCTTAACCATTAGGATAAACAGCAAGAATATAAGGATTACAAACCACATATTATTCAAGTCTTATTAAGCCCATGACTAATGCCACAGCATTTATCTCTGTACACGGCAATTCAAACGGGTCGTATTCTTTGTTATCCGATACGATTAGAATATGCTCATTGTCGCTACCCGGTTTTATACGCTTAATCAATGCGCCTTGTTTAGTATCAAGAACGTAAGGCTTGTTCCATTGAAAAAATAGATTACTCATGGGTATTCGCTGACAAGCTACGATGTCACCGGAAAGATATGTTGGAGACATACTATTACCTTTTATGGGGATAAGAAAATCCGCACCCTTAAATGCAGGTACAACATATCTTTCACACTCATATTCGAGGATTGATGTTTCATCCGTAAGAGCACCAGCCATCGCGCTTAGAGGTATGAGTGGAATGCCTGCATTAGGAAGCACCGTCGCTTTTGCAACTGGAGTGTTATCTGCACTTCGCAACATTCTTCCTTTGCCCGTAAGGAGCCATTCAGCAGAAATGTTTTCGCATTTTGCAAAAAGCAAATCATAATCAAAGGTATCTCTCACCAACCAAGAGCTTATTGTAGAAGGTGCGATACCTAAATTTTTGGCAAATACCGAAGGCTTTCCACCGCCATAGAACTTGATGATTTCCTCTAATCTCTCTTTTTTTGTCATAATCTTGCATATTTTGCGAAATTATTTCGCAAAATCGTTTTGCATTTTGCGAAATACAATTATCTTTGCAGCGTATTCAAAGTTTGAACACGTGCCAAAGGTACGAAAATTGCGCGAGATAACAATGATAAATTAACGAATGTAAATAAATAAGATTATGACAAAGTTTGAGTTTGAAGACATCACAGGTTTGAAAGTAACAGAAGAGGAGTACAAGGAGATTGAGAAAATGTACTACGCAGTTCCTAATATGGATAAGCACGAGTTCTGCAAGCGTTGGAGACAGACAGGCAACAACCCTTTGACCGTTGAGCTGGCTAAACAGGCGACCATTGCAAAAGGAATGCTTGAGGAGAGAAACAACGAACTTGAAGACTGCCACAGCAAGATGGAGGAACTTGCCTGCTTCCTCATCGGCATGGCTGCTGCCTACGACGACATAGATTCCTACAAAGAAGCCATCAGGATTGTTGGCCACAAAGCAGCAGTCCTTCACAAGATAAAGATGGGCTATCGACTTTGGCAGGAAGACAGAGACTATATCAAGAACAACTTAGCATAAACAGACAGTATGAAGAAGAAAATCATTGTAGAGTATGGCGAACAGGCTGCAATAGCAAAGATATTGGGCTGTACCGTCGAAATGGTGTGTCATTCGTTGGCATACCGCAAGAATAGCCTCCTTGCGCGTCAGATACGCAAGGTGGCTATAGAACGCGGTGGCGTGGAGGTAGAGTTGAAAACAACAGCAAAACAGAAAATCGTATAATTATGGATAAGATAATGAGCCTTATACAACTTGTGATGGCGGTTTTTATGCTAATCTGCCTTATCATTTGGGGAATCGCCCACTTGATTATGGGAACAATAGGCATCATTGGTTTCCTTGTGGTTTGCGCCGTAGCACAACTTATATGGGTGATGGTTCGCCAGCTGTATAAAGAGTATAAAGAAGAGTCTGATAAATAACAAACAATCAACCCTACGGGATGGAATATTACAAGAAAATATTATGCGTAACCTACGAGGAGCTGACCTGTGGCAGCGACCCTGTTATCAAAGAATGTACTTTGAAACAGAATGTCGCTCGCAAAAGGATACAGAAGGCTCTGCGTGGCGGTGGTGAGGGAACACAAGCCCTCATTGTGTACGCTTCCCTCCCGGACAAATACAAAGCCCGGTTTGAGGCCAAATATGGCGACCCGGCAGAAGTGTTGAAACAGGAACAGATGAAGAAGCAATTGGTGATAGACACAAAGGCACGTGATTGGTACGAACTGTTTGAGTATGATTTGAACGGTGTTCAAACGCACCTCGACGAGCGTTTGATTGACGAATATACTTTGAACGCATCGGTACTGAATGTGCTTATCAGCGAACAGAACGACCGTGTAGCCTTGTCGAAGGCTCTGAACAACAAGCGTGGCGACCTTTGGGAAATACTCCTTGCCACTTGTGAACACTTACGCGAATTGCACGGCCACACTCTCCCTGCCAATGCAGCCCGTTTGCGTGGCAAGATTGCCGACTACAAGCGCGACGGATATGCAGCCCTCATCAGTGGTAAGATTGGCAACCGTAACACCACAAAGATTACAGAGGAAGCCGGAAGGCAAATTGTAGCCCTCAAGCGTAGCCGTGTGCCTGTATTGACCGATGCACAGATATTCGAGGAGTTCAACCGCATAGCCGACAGAAAGGGCTGGAAACCCCTTAAAAGCGAACGTTCCCTCAGACAGTGGCTCAACAGTCCAGAGATACAACCTTTATGGTTCGACGCTGTACATGGCGAGCGTGCCTCACATCAGCGTTTCGACCGCAAACATCGTACCATACTCCCCACATTGCGCGACAGTCTGTGGTATGGTGACGGTACAAAACTCAACCTGTACTACCGTGATGAGGACGGCAAGATGCGCACCATCAACGTATATGAGGTGGTGGACGCTGCTACCGAAGTGCTGCTCGGTTACTATATCGGCGACAATGAGGACTACATTGCGCAGTACCACAGTTACCGTATGGCTGTGCAAACCAGCGGACACAAGCCCTACGAGATTGTATATGACAACCAAGGCGGACACAAGAAGAATGCCTCACAAGGCTTATTCTCGAAGATTTGTCGCATACACCGCCCGACAGCCCCATACAATGGAGAATCGAAGACCATTGAAAACCTGTTCTACCGTTTCCAAAGCCAAGTGCTGCACAAGCATTGGAACTTTACCGGACAGAACATCACCACCAAGAAGGACAACAGCCGCCCGAACTTGGAGTTCATCGAGGCCAATGTCCACCAGCTCCCCACATTGGAGGAACTGAAGAACCAATACGCTGCCGCACGTAAGGAGTGGAACGAAATGCCACACCCGGCAACAGGCAGACCGCGTATAGATATGTACAACGAGAGTGTGAACCCGGAAACACAAGAGGTTGGAGTACACGACTTCATCGATATGTTCTGGTTCATTACCGAAAAGCCATCAACCTTTGGCACACGCGGCATTGAAATCACCATCAGAAAAGAGAAGTATGCCTACGAGGTATTCAGCGAACCCGGAACACCGGATATGGAATGGCGTAGGCAGAACACCTATAAACAGTTCTACGTGCAATATGACCCCTACGAAATGACCAGTGTCCGATTGCTCTATAAGGACAAAGCAGGAAACTTGCGCTTCGCACGTGTGGCAGAACCTCCAATGGTTATCCACCGCGCACAACAGGAGCAGACAGCCGAGGAGAAACGCTTTATCCGTCAGATGCAGAAGGCAACCACTACCGAGCGTGTTGAAAGACAGGTGGCAGGACGTGAGATTGAATATGACCACGGAGTAGCACCGGAACAGCACGGACTCGACACCCCGAACCTCAAGGGACTTGCAAAGGAGGCACAGCGTCAGATAGACAAGCGTGTCCGTCGATACAGTGGCAAGCCGGAAGAGTACCAGCTTGGGCGCGTGACTAAGGCAGTCAGCCTAACCACCTTTGACCAATTGGAGGAAGAGCAACGAGATTACAAGAAAATAGCAGGAAACAAACTATAAAGAAATAAAGAGTATGAGTAAGTTAAGCAACAGTGAGAAGACAAGTATCCGTGAAGCATTGGCAGGATATGTGGCAAAGTTCCCAAGTCAGAACAAAGCAGCCAGCAGTCTAAACGGCACAAGTGCCGGAACAATAAGCAGTATCCTTAACGGCAAGTGGGACAACATCAGCGATGATATGTTCCGCTCGATAGCGTCCCAAATTGGCAGTAGCGCTACAGGTTGGCAGATTGTTGAGACGGGTGCGTTCCAGGAAATAAACTTTGCCCTTGGCGATGCTCAGGAGCACAAGAACGTAACTTGGGTGGTTGGCGAAGCCGGATGTGGCAAGACTGCGACCTCACGAACATACGCGATGGAACACCGTGAGGTTTTCTATATCCTTTGCAGTGAGGATATGAAGAAGGGCGACTTTGTACGCGAGATTGCCCGTTGTGTAGGTATCAAGACTGACGGCCACAATATCCGCGAGATATGGGGTTTGATACTCGACAATGTGGTGCAGATGGACGCTCCTTTGCTCATCTTCGACGAGGCCGACAAACTGACAGAACCCGTGTTTCACTACTTCATCAGCCTGTACAACAAGCTGGAGGACAAAGCCGGGGTTGTATTCCTCTCGACGGACTACATCTGCAAGCGTATTACACGCGGACTACACTTCCAAAAGCCGGGCTATAAGGAGTTGTTCAGCCGTATCGGTCGCAAGTTCTTTGAGGTGGAGCCTACAACGGCACACGATGTACACGCGATATGTCGCGCCAACGGTATAACTGACCCTGTGCTAATTGACAAGGTGGTAATGGAAGCTGCGGAGTATGAATTTGACCTTCGCCGCGTGAAGAAGACCATACACCGCGAAAAGCGCAATATGTAACGTGTAAAATGTGGTTGGTATGGATAGAAATGTTTTTGAGCATTTGAAGATAGACACCCACAAGGAACTGGGCGACCGATGGAATGGCTATCCCGTCTTGAAAAAAGGTGAGTACGAAAAGGTATCAGTGTGGGTTGAAAAGTGGCAAGAAGCAACGGTTTTAATCGGACAACAAGAAGGAGCTTGGGTCTGTGGAGTACGGATATTCACAAATAGAGGAGGCAACGGTTTTAGTCCGGGACTTAAATGGGGCAAGTTCGCTTCGAAAACAAATGCTATTTTATGGGGATTGGGGTATATCCTACGGAATAATTACAATATCCCCTATATCAAAAAAGCAGCACTTGAAATGATAGAGAAATACAGACAACCTAGTTTATTTGATTTATGGGAAGAGCATTGAGTGTAAATGAGGTTTTGAACCAAAAGAAACAGACGTTCCCCTTTGAGGGTAAATGGGCAGACGCTTTCGGTCAGCCGGAAAAGACAGGTGTTTGGTTCATTTGGGGCAACAGTGGCAACGGCAAGAGCAGCTTTGTTATGCAGCTGTGTAAGGAACTATGCAAGTATGACCGTGTGGCCTACGACAGCCTTGAGGAGGGCGACAGCCTAACAATGCAACAAAGCCTTATTCGCCACGGAATGGCCAGCGTTGGCAAACGGTTCGCCCTATTGAACTGTGAGACCATAGAGGACTTAAAAACGCGCCTAAGCCGCCGAAAAAGCTATAATATCGTAATCATTGACAGTTTCCAATACACTCAAATGTCCTACAAGGACTACATCGGTCTGAAAGAGGCATTCCGCGACAAGCTGTTCATCTTAATCAGCCACGCCAGCGGACGTATGCCATCGGGAAAGGCAGCGGTAAGCGTAATGTATGATGCAACACTCAAGGTATGGGTTGAGGGATACACTGCATTCTCCAAAGGACGCTTTATCGGGGAGACCGGGAAGTACACCATTTGGGCTGAGGGTGCGGACAGATATTGGGGCAATAATAACAACTTAAAATAAATAATTATGAGTTACAAAGGGACAGAGACATTTCAGTTATTGATTAAGAACTACCACGCCACCATTCTTATTGACAAATGGCTGGAGCAGGACGTTCAAACAGACCTAAGAGTTCGCAGGGCAAAGACAAGAGGTCACATCGTGATTGAGACAAAGGACGTGCTATTTGCGAACTTCGTGCGAGAGAGTTTTCCCGGTTGCCAAGTAAACATCAAAGAATAAGGCTATGGACGAGGTAGTTGAAAAGATTGTGGCATACGCCACTTCGAGCATTTCAGAGTTCAGTTTGAGTGACCAATACTTTATCCTTGAAGAGGTTTGCGAGAGATTGACCATTGAGGGTGCAACAGCATTGAGAAAGGAATATTTACAGGAGGACACGGAAGATGAGTAGAGTGAAGCGATTGGTGGAACTTCGGCCACCACATTGGGATGTTAGTAAGGAGGTACATACCAGTCCGGGGCACCTGTGCGGATATTGCCATGGTGTAGGATATTTCTGTAGCCCTTATCGTGAACAAAACGAAGAACCGACACCTTGCCCGGTATGCGATGGAACGGGAATGGTGGATGCGATAGTAACCATCGAATGGAAACCAAGTAAAAAATAGTGATTATGGCAAAGAAAAGATACACAGTTGGAGTTGCAACCGTAAAATCATCAGTAGTGTACAAAGGAGTAAAGGTTAAGAAAACCGTTTCCGAAAAGATAGGTTTTGTTGCTAACGATTTTAGCGCAAAGAATAAAGAAGAACTTGGAAATGCATTACAAGCATCTTACAGACAGGCTTTGGAAAGGACTGATAAGTTCGAGAAGATAACAGTAACTGTTACGTTTGAGGCATTGAAATGTGATGATTTTCTAAATAAAGAAGTATGAAACAAGAAGTAACCAATTTCTCCCGGTTCTATTCCACCTTCAACCATATGCCTTATCACGGCGACCGAGAGAGCCTAAAGCAGCAGCTGGTGATGCAGTTTACCAATGGACGCACAGAAAGCCTCAGAGAGGTCACAGTAAAGGAATACGAAGCCCTATGCAATGAGCTGGAGAAGCAAGTTCCACCCAGGCCTCGTGATGTATTCGCAAGGGAACTGAAGCGCAGACGTTCCGAGGTGTTGCACCAAATGCAACTGTACGGAGTAGATACTTCAGATTGGAAGATTGTCGATAAGTTCTGCCTTGACAGCCGAATAGCCGGGAAGCGATTCCGTTACCTTGAGATTGAAGATTTGGAAGCCCTCTACAAGAAGTTGAGAGCAATGAGAAAGAAACAAGATGAGAAATAACATATTCAGTAACTATTAATTTTAGAGACTATGGACATTCAAGAAATGGTAAAAGGTATGAGTGCCGAGGAGCGCAAAGCCTTGATGGAAGAGTTGAACCAACAGGAACAACAGGAACAGACCAACCGACGCGATACGTATGAGACCATGCGTAAGGACTTGGTAAACGAAGTAAAGGCCAAAGCAATAAACATTGTCGAGGTTGTGAAGCAGTTTCGCGATTGGCTCGATGGTGAGGTGAAGACTTTCCGTGATGTGATGCGCGAGTATGGTCATCTTCGCAAAGATGAGCAGATGGGTTTCACCCTTGTGGAAGGCGACTTCAAGGTTGAAGTTCGCAGTAATAAAGTGAAGTGCTTTGATGAACGTGCCGATGTAGCAGCAGAACGTCTAATGGAGTATCTGAAGAAGTACATCAGTGGTTCTCCGAAAGGTGCTGAAGACCCATTATATCAGTTGGCTATGACGTTGCTTGAACGTAACCGTCAAGGCCACCTTGATTATAAGAGCATCAGCAAACTCTATGAGTTGGAAGAGAAGTTTGATGACGAATACAAGTCCATCATGGAGCTGTTCCGTGAGAGTAATGTCGTACAGGCAACAGCCATCAACTATTACTTCCATCAGCGCGATGAGGACAACGTTTGGCATAGAGTTGAGCCATCATTCTGTCGCCTGTAATAATGTTTTATTCAAACCTTGAACACAAAATGCGGAGTTCCATTTGGAAATTCCGCATTTTTGTTTATAACCCGTTAAAATCTAAGTAATTTTGCAGTATGAAAGGTAGAGATAAGGGACTTATATCAGCACGCGACCGCAAACTGTATGAGCGGTACTACTATTGGACTGAGGTGCAAAGGCTTCGGTTTGATGATGCACTGCACGTCCTGTCTACCGAAGAGTTCTTTATCAGCGAGAGCCGCATAATGCAGATTATACGCAAACTTATCAGCGAGGGTTACGAGATTGAAAAGGGCAAGAAATTGAAGCGTCCCGGCTTCTGTGGCTTTAGAGGTTGCCGACCGAAAGCGAGACCTTCGGACGTTCAGCCTTCACTGTTTCCCGAATTGTTTCAGTGACCACACAAGCGTATGTTGTTTCATATACCTTTATACCGTGATACCAGGTGAAGAATTTAGATCGTTTGCGGATGAGTACTCCGTCATCAGTCGGACGATACCCCTGTAATATGTTGTGCAGTCTGCTTCTCATTTCCTCACGTTCCTCTACTGCATATTGAGTACCGCACTCTGCGTGAGTGTCATCGTAGCAATCGATGATGAGCCGGACACGGAACATTGCATCTCCTTTTTGACTTCGACCGGCAAGGTTGCTCCATTCCGTTTCGGTGTTCTCTATCAATACGGCAGGAAAGGTTATCGGGTACATATCCCGGTTGTCATCTTCCAAGTTCTCGAGCTGGCCGTAGTCTTCATCTACCATTGAGAGTTCCGGCATCTGTTCGTTGATGTGTGCAACGAGCTTACAAATCATTGATTCCATCTTTTATTTTGTTTATTGACTCCATAATCATTTTGTTTATCTCTTGGCTCAGTTCCTGACTCTCGCCTATGAATTGACGCTGGGGAATGTTTGCCCTTACATTGAGTTTGCTTTTCTTGGTAAGAGCCAGCGCACGCCATTTGGATGCTTCGGGAGGCAGTTCCTTGGGTAACTTGCCACCTCCTCGTACTCCAGCCAAAGAGTAGGCTTTTGCCCATGCCATCTTACGCATTTTGGGCGTTACTGTTGGGTGAGTGTTGATAGTGCCACCCTCGTTATGAATAGCAGCGTATTCTACCGGGTTCGTAATGGTCACTTCTCCGCGTCCGGGTTCTGACTGAATGGAACGCATCAAGTGATTGCGTCGAGAGGTCAGCGGAGTATATCTTGCGTCTGTACCCTTGCCATTCTGTCGGCGTGTCATTTTCCAAGGTTTTACACCCCCGTCGACAAAGCCGCCTTCTCGAAAGTTCTGCTTGAAATGGCGGACGGCAACGACACCGACCTTGCGAGGCAATCTGTCGTAAACCTCTCGTTCTATTTCATTTTTTAACCGAGCGATTTTACGTTCAAGTTCGTTAGAATTGCTCATTTTGAATAAAAACAATTAAAAACATTCGTATTCCTTTGGTGTTTAATTCGCAAATATGTACTTTTGTACAGACTTCTTTTGAGGCAGTTCCTGCAAGGGGATGATGGTCTATCACGATGGCCGCCTTAAAAGGAGTTTTTTTATTTCTCCCTAATGAAGTATGGTTGTTCAAAACCACCTTTGTGCTCTTCAAGTTTTACAAGCCATGTTGTACCGTTGTATTTAAATGTATATTCTTGATAAGCAACGATACCACGTTCTATTTTGGCTTGAATATTCTTTCTTGCTTTGTCATCAGTTAGGTCTTTGCCTTCTCCCAAATGGCTTTCTCGTTTATATTTCAGTTTATTGGGGTTCTGCCAAATATATAACGCTGCATTCAGTTCCTCCATACTACGACAATGGGCGAGTAAACGCGAAAGAGGTTTTTTGCTTAATAACAAATCCCCTGTTTTGATATTTGCCAATTTATGATGTTCTGACGATACAGTTACAACATTGTCTGCGAGGATGCGCTTACGTTCTTTATCCACCTTAGCTCTTTGTTTTGCTATTTCTTCGTGACGATGCAAGCAGCCATCAATGAACGGACAATTGAAGCAGTCCTTTTTACGGTTCTCAAACAGCGTTAGAAGGCGGTTCTTTATGCCGCTTTTGCGGTATGCCAGGCATTGAGCGCAGTTCTTCGGAAAGTATGGGTGTGTATCGTTGAACGTATGGCCATCCTTACCGGGATTGTTCTCAAGGCCTTTTTGTGCAGGAGTATCCTCTATGTCGTCCAATACTTCAGGGTTGGCTGGCTCGTCCGTTTGCTCCAACATACACTTGCAGTTCCAACGGTCGCCAGGACGGTGTTTGCTCCAAAACGGGTGGTCTATGGGCAACGTGAGTTTCTTTTGCCAATAGACACGATGCACGCTGTCGGGTTCGGGCGATGTGGTGGGCATCCATCGTAGGTTGGGCAGAATGTCCTTGTCGCGTTCAAAGCGTCGCCAATCGGCTGCTGTATGGGCACGAATGATGGCCGTGTCATACTCTGTACGCAACCAACTGCCTACATAGTGCGAGGATATACCTTGCACCTCTTCTGCCCACTGACGAAATGGTTTCAGTTTGCCATCGGGTGTCATGAGCTTTGCAGCCATCATCTCACCCATAGAATGAACCTTGAAAGCAGCGAACACCTCATTGGAGTGGCGCAGTTCCCTGTAGAACTCCTCTTCGTGAGTCGGTGGCACATCTGCCCGACTCAAGCCCTCAACGGTAGCCTCGTTTATCAAGCGCAATGCCTCGCGCCACGCGGTAGGCTCGATGTCGCTGCTTGTATCGAAGCCGTGATATATCTTCCGCAGGAATGTACCCAACACATCGGGAGAGAAACGGATACCTTCGGAAGCGTTGCTGAAACGTGGCTGCTCACCTTCGTAGTAGAGGTTATCCATCAAAAGTCGGAATCCGCCCCGTCCGTTTCCGGGGCTATCCCGAAAAAACCTTTCAAACGCTGTTTGAACGATGTTTTACCTTTGTCTTTTGGATCGTCCTTGCCGGGCTTTTCGTCTTTCTCTTTGGGCGAAGCAAGTTGCTCTCTCAAGGCTGCTTTCTCCGCTTCCTTTTCGGCTTTCATTTGGTCGTAGTTCTCCGGCTTCTCCACACAGAAGGTCTCGTAGAGGTAATCGTCCGCAATGGGAAGTCCCATCGATGAAAGTTTCTGCACAATGTCGATGTGCTGCGACGGATTGATTTTGTCCTTCTTGGCATAGACAAACTCGCCACCCTCCACATTGAAACCGAGGTCAGCGAATATCGGGCGCATATAGTAGTTGAGAATGTCGAGAATGAAATCGCGGTCATCGGCATTCATTTCGTCCTCTTCCTCCTTATGCACATTGCCGAGGGCTTGTGTTCCTGTCTCCTTTGCATCGGTGGTCAGCGTGTTGCCAAGCACACGGATAGACATCTTGCTGTCCCAATAGTCGGCAAAGGTCTTGTACAGGTCGCTGGAGCCTGTCTTGTTTCCGGCTTCAATAAGATGCAGTTCGCTCTCCTTGGGGTGGATATATACCGCATTCGCGCCCTGCCTTTTCGCATCGATAATAAGACGTTTGCGTGCTTCCTCATCCCCGGCATCGTAGGTGTATTCGCGTATGGGCATACCGAAAATGTTGCAGAACCGTGCCCAATCGGACATATCGCCACGCTTGTAGAGCACAGCTGGGAGGAGTTCCGCGAAGATACCCAGTTCGCGTTCCTTGCCGACAAACAGCATATTGGGGAACATATCAATAGGGAGTCCGTCCATATCGCCTTGGTACTTGAGCAGCTTGCGATGTATCGGGTCGTAGTGCTTACGATTGATAAGTTCGTAGCGTATGTTCCCGTCATCGTCCAAAAAGAACTGTACGAGCGTGTAACCCCAAAACTCTGACCATACAAGGTCTTTGCGCAGTTCCTTGAACCAAGGAGAGCGAAGCTGTGCATTGATAGTATCGTCCGGCTCTCCGTTGCGTTGGAACTCGATAGGGATTTTGGTTACACCGCGCAGACGCTTGGCGATGACACCCGACAGGTGCAAGTCAAGCAAGGCACTTTCGTACATATCATACAAGCGTACCCTGTTGGAATAGTCAATACTCTTGGCCGATTTGACCGAGTTCATATAGGCGTTCATATCGAAGTAGAACACCTCCGGCATCTGCAATACAACGTCGGGTAAGCGTTGTCCCGGCAGGACAGCCATACCGCCTTGTGTGATGCGTTTTTCTGTAGGCTTTGTTGCCTTCTTGTTTTTTAATGTCTTCTTCATATTAAAGCATTGTTGGTCTTACTTCTTCCGCATCTATCTGCCAGCGACTGTTGTCCTGCAATGTCTCTTCGGGGAGTGTCGGTGCTCCATCAATGGTGATATCACCGTTCATTACACCCTTCAGCCATTCAACGGCTCGCTTGTAGCGTTCCTCCCTTATCTTGGAAATCTTGTAAGGGTTGTGTTGGCAGAAGATGTGATAGATGGTAATGTCAAGAGCGAACATCAGCACCAGCTGGTTGCGTTGCTCTCCCTGTGCGGAGAAAAGCGCGTCACAGTCGTAGCACTTATTCAGATAGCCTCGCATTTCTGCAATGGCACGGTTCTCGCAAATCTCGATAATCTGAGGGTCGTAGTTGGCACTCTCCTTGCGTAACAGCGCATCCAATATTTCGCGGTGGATACTTGCGTCGTAGTCGTTTATGTTTATAAAGTTGTCCATAGTCGTATAAGAATAGTGATTACATTCTATAAGGGTTTGATTCGTTCATCTCATCGTAGCTGACTGTTACCACAGGCTCCATCTCCAAGGTCTTGTTGTCTATCATAGTGACAGCACCCTCGATACTATCCGGGCCGTCGGCAGGATATGGCAGGGTGAGTTCAAACAGTTTGAATTGGTTTCGGAGTTCCTGCATCATAGGATTGTTCTCTTCCTCCTCATTGAACACCCACTGACAATTGCGGTCTATCGGTTCAAGGTTCGCCTCGATACGGGTTGCCTTGTCGGTCTTCTTGCGCTCGTCACCCTTGATGTAGAGCTGTATCTTGCGGCGTTCCACCTCGTCCCGGAGCAAGGGCTTGAATACTTGCTGATAGAATGGGTCTTGCAGTTTGTTGTTCTCAATGTAAGAATAGACCGTTGTCTTGCCACCTACATACTTCTGAAGCTCAAAGTACCAGCCTATGAAGTTGGCATTGGTCTCGCGTGCGAGAAAGCCCTTGATGATGTAATAAACCCCTTTCAACTTACCGACAAGCCACAGTGATTTTGTACTGCTGGCTTTCTTCTTGCTGTCCGAATAGGCAGGGTCGCCATAGGCCACAAGGAATTTGAATTTATGGAGCGGTGGCACTTTGCCGTATGGCAGGTTCTTGAATATCTTTCCCTCGGCCACAGGATTGTTGAAATACTCGGCCTGTGCTGCTTTGGTAGAGATATTGGACAGTACGGTATCAATCATCTCCTCCGTGTTCTTGGCTGGCCATGTAGAGCGTCCGTTCTTGTCGCGGATATTGATAACGTCCCAATGTTTGGCTATCTTTCCGGCACGGGATATACAGCAGTCCTTTGCGATGATATTACCGCACCACAATATCAATGTCGGCTCTGAAATGGAACGCGTCGGATACAATGCACCCTCGAACCATTCCCATTTCTTTTTGAGCGTTTCCGGGTTACGGCAATCCTCATCGGTATCGTAGTCGTCCATATAGATAACATCAGGACGCACGGATTCATTCCTGGCACCACGAGGAGCAGAACCAGCACCGAGGGCAACGAACTTTGCGCCGCATCGAGCGGTGAACTCTGTTTCCGTCCATTGGCCAATGGTTACCTGTTCGCCGTAGAACTGACGGATACGAGGATTGTTCTCAAAGGCAAGGCGATATGGGGTCAGCAAACGCGTTGCGGAGGATATGGTTGCGCTGGCCAACACAAAGAACTTCTTGCGCCCGGTAAGTGCCAAATACATAAGAATGAACATCGCTGTGGTGGACTTTGCCAGCTCACGCGACCACGAAAGTACCTCGTACCACTCATCGTGTTCGATGATGCGGTGTATCGCTTTGATGTGGAACGGTGCGAACTCATATTTGGCATATTTGGGAAAGAAGTATTTAATCCATGCAACAGGGTCTTTCTCCAGCTGTTTCTTTAGCTTCTCTATATCGTGCCTTGTCAGCCCATTGTCAACGGGCATATCGCTATTGAATGCCTTGTGGAACTCCTCCCAATTCCGTAAGGCTTGTCTCTCTTCCTGTGTCATTTCTTCTGTCCTGCTATATCCTTAATGAATGCGTCGAAAAGGTTATTGTATTCGATGGCCTTTTCAACATCGAACTGTCTGAGCCAAGTGAGGAAGCGCATACCGACACCCACGCAGTCGGTGATGCCGACATCGTTCTCCAGCTTCTTGATTGCCCCGGCGAGTTTGGCCAGCGCATCGGCTTCGGCAGGGGTGGCAAAACGCTTGCCTTCCTCCCTTGCGTTGATGTTACGGTTTATCTCTGTGATTTGGTGTTGGAACTGTGCGATGATTTGTGATGGGGTTACGGTAAGCGAGGCTTTCAGTTCCTCCCAACCGCCCTCTTTTATCCAGCGCGAAATGGTCTGCCGGGTAGTGCCGACCTTATCCGCAATCTCCTCTTGTGTGTAGTTGCCGTCCATATACAGGGACTTGGCAATTCCTTTCTTGTCGAACTTGTCTTTTGCCATAATTGATACTCAATTTTGGTGCAAATATCCCTCTAATATTACGCATGAAAAAACCGCACTTTTATGATAGCGTCCGCAAACGCTATGATAGCGTTACAAAACGCTAGCATAAAATCGGCGTTTGGAGGGGTTGGAAGACCTCCCGATATTTGCACAAAAATTCATTCAAAATGGACGCAAAATTCTTTAATATCATACCCGGAAGCGGAGAGGTAACAATACTTCTCTATGGTGATGTCGGTGATGGCCACAAGGTGGAGAGTGGCCGTGTCGTAAGCGAACTGCTTGCGCTTCAGACCAAGTACAAGAAGATAGATGTACGCATCAACAGCAACGGTGGCGACGTGTTCAGCGGTATCGCCATATACAATGCCTTCAAGACCTCCACAGCCAACATAACCATATACATTGACGGAGTGGCTGCGAGTATCGCTGCTATCATTGCCCTGTGCGGTAAACCGCTCTATATGTCCCCTTATGCCAAGTTGATGCTTCACAGCGTCAGCGGTGGCACTTGGGGCAATGCCTCTGCGCTCCGCAAGACAGCAGAGACTATGGAGAGCCTACAGGCTGACCTCTCCCGAATGATTGCCGGACGTTGCAATATGAAGCCCGAAGATGTGGCAGCACAGTACTTCGACGAACACGACCATTGGATTGACGCACAGCAAGCCCTTGCTATGAAGTTGATTGATGGTATCTACGACATGGAAACTCCGTCTTCCGCTCCCGGAACGACAGAAGAGATATACAACTATTTTAATAACCGGCTGGTAGAACAGCCATCAAAAACTAACGACATGGCA
Organism: Bacteroidaceae bacterium; assembly: GCA_017466065.1. The sequence goes on along the minus strand of JAFTUV010000033.1, from coordinate 84,698 downwards.
TTGATAGATGACATCAAGAGCATTCCGTCTTTCGCAGACAAGGCGGATGAAGGTGCGATAGTCGCACACATTAAGAGTTTGACAAATTCCGCTACCCGTGCGGACGCTTTGGAAAAGGCAAACCAGCAGTACAAGGCTCGTATTGAGGAATTGGAAGGCAAAGAGATTGCCGCCATTATTGACAAGGCAGTGGCAGAGGGCAAGATTACCAAGGAGCAGGTTCCGGCATTCACCAATATGATGAAGAGCGACAGAACCAATACCGAGGCTTTGCTTGCTACAATGAAGACACAGCCAGCTCTCCGCGCTACAAGTTTCATCAGCCCGGACGGTGCTCCTCAAGGCTCGTTCGCAAACAAGTCGTGGGACGAACTCGACAAGGCCGGACAACTTGATTCCCTCAAGAACTCAGACTATGCACTGTTCTGTGCCAAGTTCCGCGAGAAGTTCGGTGTGGAGTACAAGAACTAAAGTATTAACCAACTAATTTTTTTTAAGCAATGGCATTAAACAAAGAAGTATGGCTTAACGACATTGTCGAGAATTTCTATCCCGACAACTCTTTCGCCGCAAAATCAGTGGACGACTCCACTTTCGTAAAGAACCATACGGTTCACGTTCCTAACGCTGGCAAACCGTCAAATGTGCAGACCAACCGTACACAGAAGCCAGCATCTGTAAATCAGCGTACAGACAACGAGCTAACCTACGACATTGACGAGTTGACAACCGACCCAATCTACATCCCGAACATTGACACTGTGGAGTTGAGCTACGACAAGCGCAATTCAGTGCTCAGCAATGACCGTTCACAGTTGCAGGAGGCTGCCCACGTGAACCTCCTCAAGCGTTGGGGTGATGGCGTGAAGACTGACCACATCGTCTTGACTACAGGCACAACCCAGCGCGATGCTCACACATCAAGTACAGCAACCGGAAAGCGTAAGGCTATCTGTAAGGCAGATGTTCTCGCGCTGATGACCGCCTTTGACAAGGACGATGTTCCTGCAACAGGTCGTTATCTGCTCTTGGATGCGCATATGTACGCTGACCTCCTTGCCGACCTCTCGGAGAGCGACAAGTGGATGTTCCAGAACTCTGCCAACGTGCAGAAGGGTATCCTTGGCAACCTCTACGGTTTCGACATTATGAAGCGTAGCCGTGTGCTCCGTTTGAACTCAAGCAAGAAAGTCCTTGATTGGGGTGCAGAGGGTGCTGCAACAGAGATGGCCGCAGCATTGGCTTGGCATGAGAAGTCTGTCAGCCGTGCTATGGGTGAGGTCAAGATGTTCGACTCTATCGACAACCCTCTCTACTACGGTGACATCTATTCATTCTTGATGCGCACAGGCGGTGCAGCCCGTCGTTATGACGGCAAGGGTCTGTTCTTGCTTGGCGAGGCTACTGTATCTTAAAACTGACGCTTATGTTACCGAGAATTAAGATACAATTTATGAATGGGCAATTAGGCACAGTGGGCGAAAGCCCCGACGGCCTTTTTGCCCTCGTATGCTCCGCTGTTGCCGTAGCATCGACCTTTGTTTTGAAAAAAGCCTACTCCGTCCGTTCTATGGATGACTTTTTGGCTTTGGGTGTGACAGAGGCTAATAACCCTCGTCTTTACAAGCACGTTCAGGAGTTCTACGACGAAGCGGAAGACGGTACAAAGCTCATCGTCTTCGGTGTTGCCAAGACGGAAAAGATGACAGCCCTTTGCGACAAGACTTCGGGACTTGTACGCGACCTTATCACTTCACAGAACGGTGCGCTTCGCGGTATCTTCATTGCCCGTGACGACAGTTCCACATCAACCACCACTACCGACGGCTTGGATGCGGATGTATTCACTGCTTTGCCAAAGGCGCAACAGTTGGCGGAATGGGCTACTACCGAACTGTATGCTCCTCTCTTCATCATTTTGGAGGGTCGCAACTATACAGGTACTGCGCAGAAGGACTTGAGCCAAGAGAAGTACAACCGTGTAGGTATTGTCATTGGCGATACTGTCAGTGGTTCTGTCAATGCCTGTGTCGGTACGGCGGCAGGACGCTTGGCGATGCTTCCGGTGCAGCGTAACCTCGGTCGCGTGAAGGACGGTTCGCTCTTCCCTACAGAGATGTATATCGGTGAAAAGAAAGTGGACGAAAGCGGCAGCGTGGTAGAAAACCTCCACGACAAACGCTATATCGTGCCTCGCAAGTATGTGGGTAGAAGCGGTTATTTCTTTGCCGATGATAACCTCGCTTGTGACCCGACCGATGACTATGCACAGCTGGCTACCCGTCGCGTGATTGACAAGGCATACCGTATTGCATACGATACGCTGCTTGATATGATGCTTGATGAGTTGGATGTCAATGAAGACGGAACACTACAGACTGGTATCATCAAGAGCTGGCAACAGACAGTAGAAAACCGTGTAAACCGTGAAATGACCGCCAATGGCGAGTTGAGTGCGTCAGAAGACGGAAATGGTTGCCTGTGCTTCATTGACCCGAAGCAGAATGTTCTCAGCACTTCCAAAGTGGTAGTGACTCTCAAGGTACGTCCGTTCGCATACGGACGCTATATCGACGTGAATTTAGGATTCCTTGTAACTCAAACTAATTGATTATGCTAACCAATACACGAGAATACGAGTGGTCTGATGTAAATGTAGTAGCAGCCGGAAGACCCATTACCGGACTTCGCGGTGTAAAATACTCCAGCAAGCAACAGAAGGAGGCTATCTATGGTAGTGGCAACAAGCCCCATGCCATTCAGCACGGCAACAAGGAGTACAGCGGCGAGCTGACCCTTTTACAGAGCGAATACGAAGCTCTGAAAGTCTCTGCCGGAGGTGACATCTTGGATATTTCGTTTGACATTGTAGCCTGTTATGGAAACCCCACAAAGGGTGATGCAATGGTAACGGATATTCTTGTCGGCTGTGAGTTTACAGAGGACAACACCGAGTGGAAACAAGGTGATAAGTTCCAAGAAAAGACACTTCCGTTCATTTTCTTGGATAAAAAAGGAGTGTAAATAATAGTGTTCAAACATCATTAAAACAGTGTTCAAATGAAAGTGACGAAAGAACAAATCAAGGAGTGGAAAGCGAAATATGGCGACCTCTTCGAAGTAACAGTAGAGGGTAAGACCGGTATTCTTCGTAAGCCCAATCGTAAAGACCTCAGCTATGCCAGCGTGGTAAAAGACCCCATCAAGATGTCGGAAACTCTATTGAACCGCCTTTGGTTAAGTGGAGATGAGGAAATCAAGACAGACGATGAACTGTTTATGGCAACAGTCAATGTGATGGAAGATGTACTCAAGGTAAAGGAGGCTGAGATAAAAAAACTTTAGAGGATGCCGGAATCAACGATGCCGGGGCAGAGGCTATCCTCTATTTGAACACATTGCTCCGACGTTACTTGCACCTTGACCCGGACATTCTCTGTGATGAGGAGTGGGCTTGGACGATAAGGTTTCTTAAGGACATTCGTAAAATGGAATTGAGCGATAAAAATGAATAGCGTACTAAAATTCTTGATAAAGCTACAGGCCGACAGTGGGAACGTTCTCACTGTTGCCCGGCAGACTACGCGCCAATTGGACGAGATTACCCGTAAGGCAAACACCGTAGGAGCTCGCCTTAGAGAGGCTTTCTCATTCTCCAATTTCAAATCCTCATTGATGTCCATTCCCGGTATGTCGTTCCTTACCAACCCCTACACATTGATTGCGTCCGGAATAGGTGCAGTAACAAAGTTGGGTATGGAAGCAGAAACTACTGCCACAGCCTTTGAGGTTCTTGTCGGTAGCGAGGAGAAGGCTGCCGGACTGTTGAAGCAATTAGACAAGTTCGCCGCCGATACTCCTTTCAATAAACTCCAGCTTACGCAGAACGCCCAACAGATGATGAACTTCGGTGTCGCATCTGACAAGGTTATGGGTTATCTGCAACAGTTGGGTGATATATCGGGTGGCAATGCCGAACGTTTCTCCAGCCTGTCGCTTGTATTCGGTCAAGTATCGGCAAGTGGTAAATTGATGGGACAGGACTTGCTCCAATTCATCAATGCCGGATTCAACCCTCTCAAGGAGTTGGAAGCAATGACAGGCAAAAGCTACAAGGAGTTGCAGGAACTGATGAGCAAAGGAGAAATCTCATTCGACCACGTGGCTGCTGCTATGGCACACGCAACGGGCGAAGGTGGAAAATTCCACGGAATGATGGAAAAGCAGTCGCAGACGCTGGGTGGCCGTTGGAGTACGATGGTCGATACCATACAGCAGAAGGCTCTATCCCTGTTCGACAAGATTGCAGAACCGCTCAAGGGATTGCTGGATATAGTCAATATGATTATTCCACCGATAGCATCGGTCTTTGAGTTCCTGTTTACTGTCATCGGTGGTGTCATCAACTTTATATTGAAGTTCAAGACCGAACTTGGATATTTGGCTGTCGTGGTGGGTGTGGCGACTATTGCATTCAAAGCGAAGACCATAGCCTTGTATGGGCTTGTCGGCGCAATCAAAATCGTGTCAGCTGTGACAAAGGTATGGGAGGGTGTACAATGGCTTTTGAACATAGCAATGAACGCTAACCCCATCGGAATTGTAATCACGGTTATAGCGGCACTTGTGGCGGCAGTGGTTTACTGTTGGAACAAGTTTGCCGGATTCCGTGCCTTTATCCTTACGATGTGGGATGTGTTCAAAGGCTTCGGTGAGATTATCAAGGCCTTTGTCATCGACCGCTTCAAAGAACTGTTGGGCGGTCTCGGTGACTTGGGTAATGCTCTCCTCAAATTATTCTCCGGTGATTGGAAGGGTGCAAAAGACTCCGCTCTTTCGGGCTTCCGAAAGTTGAGCGGTGCAGACTCTTCCATAGCAGCAGCAAAGAAGGTCAAGGAACTATACACCTCAAGCTGGGAGAAGAACTATGCCGAGCAGTCGGCAAAGGATAAGAAACCCGAAGATACCCCCGACGGTGTAACAACTCCCGGATTGGTAGGCAGTCCAACAGCATTGACATTCGGCAGTGGTTCTGAAGACAGTAAAAGCGGTGGTAAAGGTGGAAAGAAAACTGCTGAGGCCATAACCACAGGCGGTACTCGCAACACCAGCATCAATATGAACATCTCCAAGTTCTTTGACTGCATCAATGTGTATATGAATGATAAGACCGACACGGCAGAGCTTGAGCGTGTGATACTGCAAAGCATCAACCGTTCTCTCGCCATAGCAACAAGTACAGAGCAATGAATCCGACAGTAAAGACAGTAACCCGTTTCGTATTGGAGAATACCGCCCTCAGATTGTTCGGTGGCAAGATTCCTCCCTATTGGCTTTTCCGAAAGACAGAACTTGCCAATGTGGATAGCGAGGAATACAGCCAAATACAGAAGATGTCCGATGAGGAGCTGGAGGATGCCATCCGTACAAATGCACTCGGTGTCCCTATGCAGATGCCTCTTCGCTTCAAGCTGGAGGAGGCTGGTGCTGAAGAGTGGTTCTTTCCGCTTGAGCCAATGATAAGCCTTACCGGGCAGAATATCATCGTGCGCCGACAGGTGAACAAAGGCAAGGTGAAAGGCTCCATCAAGGAACGATGGTCGCAGGACGATTACAGTGTGACCATACAAGGCATATTGATAGGCTTTGATGGGAAGTATCCCGAAGCTGATGTTTCGAAGTTACGCGCGTTCTGTGAAGCCGGACGTGTCATTGCCATCAACCCCTTGCTTGAGATATTCGGCATTTCCCATTTGGTGATTGAGAGCTGGGATATTCCCCATACAGTGGGAACTACCAACCAAAACTACACGATTAAGGCATATAGCGATGATATTTACAAACTCCTTTTGACCAAATAGCCATGTTCACCATGAAGTATGACATAACAGTTGGCAACTATCGTATCGGGATGCTCGACAAGGTAGAGGTACACCGCAGTGTTGAACTGTTGGCCGATACAGCCACCATCACACTGCCCGGTGCTCAGTATAATGTCGCGCTTGAGGTTGAGAAACAACTGAAGCGTGGCGATGCTGTTTCTGTCCGCTTCGGCTATGAGGAGTGCGGATTGGTGGAGGAGTTCCGAGGATACTTGCAACGCATATCCACTGACGGCGGCAGCATAACGCTGACCTGTGAAGATGACCTCTTTACGTTCCGTAAGGATATACCGAACGAGGTTCTCAAAAACGTAACGCTCCAATCCCTGTTGCAAAAGGTGATAAGTGGTATCGGACAGTCCTATTCAGTGGAATGCTCCTATTCGTGGACTTACTCAAAGTTTGTCATCAATAATGCGACAGGCTACGACGTACTGAAGAAGGTGCAGGAGGAGTGCGGTGCGGACATCTACCTCAAGGAAGGTGTGCTGCACATACACGCTCCCGGTGAAATGGTAGGAACAGAACGGAAGTACGACTTTTCCCTAAATGTTGAAGAGGCAGATTTGACATACCGGACGGCAGCGGACAAAAAGGTCTGTGTCGTGGTAAAGGCTACGATGCCCGACGGTACAGTCAAAGAGGTGGAAACAGGCAGCACAGGCGGTGAGAAGATTGAGATAACAAGTCCTACAACGGACGAGGCTTCAATGAAAGCAAGAGGCGAACAGGAGGTCAAACATCGCTCCTTTGATGGATATGACGGCAGCATTACCACTTGGCTTGTGCCGGAATGTATGCCGGGCGACAGTGCGAGTCTCCACGATGAGGACTATCCCGAAAAGGATGGTTGCTATTTTGTGAGAAGTGTTACCACTGAATTTTCAAGCAGCGGTGGCAAGCGTAAAATTGAGTTAGGTTTCAAGTTAAGTTAGTGTATGGATAAGTACAAAGAATTGGCAGACAATCTACGTCGGGTATTAGGCAATAAAGGTGTTGCCATATCAACGGGAATCGTGAAAAGCGTGTCCGGGATACTCTGTGAGATTGAGGTCGGCAAGCTGGTCGTACCCGATGTGCGCCTACGAGCGTCAGAAACCGCCGACGATGGCGAGATTCTGCTTATTCCGAAGGTTGGTACGGCTGTCGTTTTTGGAAGTCTTACAGGCGATTTGTCGCAGTTAGTGGTGTTGCAGATTGACCATGTGGAAAGCATAAAAATCACAGGCAGCATCTTCATCAGCGGAGACATTACCGTCAACGATGGCAATTTGGGAGGCCTTATCAAGATTGCAGAGCTGACAAACAAACTCAATGCATTCGTTCAGTCATTCAATGCCCATACCCATACAGGTAATATGGGTGCTCCTACAACACCGCCTGCCACACCAGCACAACAGTTTAACAAGTCCGATTATGAGGACACAAAAATGAAGCACTAATGAACGGTATTCAATTGGCAAACTATGAGCCGGAAATCCAAGTAAGACGCGGACGGGACGGAAAAATCACAAGTGGTCTTGTTGTCGGTGATACCTTACGACAGAACCAAGCTATCATACTTCTGCTGCATAAAGGCGAACTGAAGGAATGGCCAGCTGTCGGGTGCGGTATCAGTGATATGCTGCTTGATAATGACCCCATCTATTGGCGCACGATAATCCGGGAGCAATTAGAGATGGACGGACAGAAAGTGAATTCGGTTAAAATAACAAGAACCGGCATCAGCATTGATGCCACTTATTAAAAACAGCTATGGACAATATTTTGAATGGAACAAAGAACATTTTGGCTACGCTATTTTCAGTGGCTATGGCCTATTTCGCCCCGATACAGGACATGGTGTTTACCATCTTTTTCCTGTTCTTGGTAAACTGTATCGTGGGCATGGTAACAGGAATGTTAGTAGATAAGGAGGGATTTCGCCTACGTAAGTTCGTGCATTGCATTGCCGAGACATTGGCATTCTATCTAATAGTTGTTTGCTTATTTATCGTAGGTAAGAATATGAATAATATGAACGGAGCAATGCAAGCTATCGGAGGTGTGATATACTCTATCTTCTATTTCTACTCGGTCAATGTGCTGCGCAATTTGACTTACATATTCCCCGACAGCAAGACATTGGCATTCTTCTATTATATGGTATCCTTTGAGTTTATAAAAAAAATACCCACTCTACAACGCTACAACGATTATTGCAAACATAAAAAAGAGAACTATGAGAAAGATTAACTATATCGCTGTGCATTGCACGGCTGGAAGTCTGGAACAGACTATCGAAGACCTACGGGCAGAGTTCAGACGCAAGGGTTGGAAAAATCCTGGCTATCATTATGTGGTAAAGCCCGACGGTGGTATCGTACAACTACACCCGGAAGAGAAAGTCAGCAATGGTGTGAAAGGCTACAACAGCGTAATCCTTAATGTGGCCTACATCGGTGGTATTGATGCTACGGGAAAGACTACGGACAACCGTACAGACGCACAGAAGAAGTCATTAGCCAGTCTGTTGAGGATATTGAAGAAGAAGTATCCCGAAGCAGTCATTCAAGGACATCGTGATTTTTCTCCCGACCTCAACAAAAACGGACGGATTGAAAAGAATGAGCGGATAAAAGACTGTCCCTGTTTCGATGCAAAAGAAGAGTACGCAACCATTTAACCAAGAAGTATGAAATATCTTATCTACATTTTCGTTGCCCTGCTGCTGACAGGGTGTCGAGCCTCAAAGAAAGTAATCGAACAGACACAGCTCATGGAGACCGAGGAGTGCGTCCAAGACAGCGCACGTGTCGATGTCAACTCCACTGCCAATTTAGATCGTCGAACAGACGAACTGAAAACGGAAACTGAGGACCTCACCGTTACCATTACCAATTTCAGTCCACCCGACAGTACAGGGAATCAATATATGACAAGTACGACAATGGTTCAGTATAACCGAAAGGCTGGAAACAAGAAACAGGAGAGCAGCAATCTTGTTCAGAACACCGAACTTGAAGCTGAAGGCACTCGCAATACCGCACAAGGAGAGAGAACGGAGCAGCGCGAGAGGAGACATAAAGAGAAGCCTCCCGAACGATGGCCGGGTGTATTATTGTTTCTGATAGCCCTTGTAACAGGGTTTGTAGTATATAGAAAATTAAAGAGATTATGAAAGCGGTAGTAAAGGACGGACAGACCCTCGCGGACATTGCCATACAGGAGTATGGTTCTTTATCGGCAGTTGTTGAATTGGCAAAGGCTAATGGAATGGCAATTACCGATGTTCCCGTTGCTGGAGCGGAGTTGTCCTTGCCGGAGAAGATATACAACAAGGCAATGCAGAACTACTGCAAGGCAAATGAGGTGGAGCCAGCCACAGAACGTGACACATCAGGTCTCCGTCTCGGAATATTCACAGAGGAGTTTACAAAAGAGTTTCAGTAATTATGGCACGCAGCATAAACGAAATAAAAAAGACAATGACAGATGCTTTTATGGCAGATGCCGATATCCGCGAGAAGTATGGTTTGACAACAGACGATACTTTTGACGACAGTTTCTCAAGCGTTAGTTTGGAGAATATACTGTTCTACATCATTGCAGCCTGTTGCCATGTGCTGGAAGTCTTTTTTGACACTCACAAGTCCGATGTGGATGCGAAGATAAGTCGGGCTGTTGTGGCCAGCGTTCCTTGGTATCACAAGATGGCGTTACAATTCCAATACGGCGATGTACTTGTCTTTGACGATGCGACACAGCAATATGTATATGCCTCAGAAGATGTAAAGAAGCAGAAAGTGAAATATGTAGCGGTGCGCGACCGAGGAACCTCCATTCAAATACTTGTATCCGGCGAAAAGAATGAGCGACCGACACCGCTTTCAGACGATGTTTTAACAGCGTTCAAAAGCTATATGAACCGCATTAAAATCGCTGGAGTGATATTGACTATACGCTCCCTCCCAGCAGACTTGATAGCGGTGTCGGCGATAGTACACATAGACCCGTTGGTGATTGACAAACAAGGAACACGTATCTCCGATGGCAGCAAGCCTGTGGAAGAGGCCGTAGAGAACTATCTGAAAGGGATATTGTACGGCGGCACATTCAACAAAACAAAACTTGTGGATGCCATTCAGTCCGTAGAGGGCGTTCACGATGTGGAACTGTCATCGTGCAGTTACAGTACGGATGAGGGAAAGAATTATAAAACGATATCCGGAAACAACTACACAGCCGTAGGCGGTAGTTTCGTAGCTTCCGGTTTAAGCAATACCTTGAGCTATGTGGTACAGAATTGATTTTACACGTTTCGTGCAGCAGCTGCTTCCTCCAATATTGAGGAGCAAGGTTATGATGGCTCTGTTCCGGGTGTTCATAACACCATTGCGATACCTGTATGACAAGTTCCTCGCTTACCGGGACAGCGTATCCTCACGATTGAACATCACGGCTAATGTGCAGTATATCCAAAAGGCTTTGAATGATGCATTCTATTTGACCGACGAACAAATCTACATTGAAACACTGGAGGAAGAACGTACTCCATCGTTCTATTTCCAAAATGAGGGGCAACCTGCCAACTATTTTTATTTGACAGGAGAAAAATCCTTTTACTTACGAGAGGTTGATGAGGTATCAAACAAAGAAACATTTGTTGTCTACATACCGACATTTCTATGCACGTCCCTTGAAACAGAAACGGACAGATATAATGGCGAGAATTTACAAATCATATACAACTTGTTGAACTTATACAAACCAGCGGGACGCTTGTGCCGCATAGAATTATACGATTATGAATAAACTTGTTTTTAATGAAGGTGGACAACCTGTGCATTTAGAAGATTTAAGATTGTTACAAGACAATATGAAAGAGCTGGTATTGTCCCTGTTTCTTCATTCTTTTTCGGCAGGATATGAGGGCATGACCGATGATGAGATTTCAGAGACAATTGGTCGTGAGGTGTATGCGACCGCAAGACATAAGAATGGTTGGGCTGATGCAAATACAGACTGGATACAACCGCATAAATTGATAACAAAAGATGGTGTGTATGATGTCGATGGCATTGTGCTTAGTGAAGGTGAAGGGGTTGGTGAAGAAGATTTGTATTATTTGTTAAAAGAGGAAGTTGTAGAATCAAGGATTTTTGAAGATGGACAGGAAAGACCTGTAATTGTAAAATGTACAGCTCAAATCGTATCAGAGAAACCGGCATCAGGAATTTATTACAGAATGAAAGATGTCCTTTCCTTTGATGAATTATTAGAGAAAATCGGGAAGGTAAAAAACGCTACTAATGCTTATAAGTCTTATTACGCAGTAGAATTAATGCAAAATTGATATGGATACGATATACAAACTACAGCAACGCGCATCGACACTGCGCGACAAAACGCAGATAGATAGTATCTCCCCAAAAGAGATTGGAGAGTTACACTTTGATACACTTGCATACCTTGCTGACATGGAACAGAACCTTGACGGTCTTGGAATCCGTAAAGTTTATGCTTCCGTGGAGATAATGAAAGCTGATACAATGCCGATCGGTATAAATGGTAAGCCTCTTCGTTTGGGACAGCTTGTCATAATATTCGATGAGACAAATCCTACCAATATAACGACAGGAAATATATATGCTTATCAAAAACCGGGTTGGGTATTCATTGGTAATATTACTGCGAACAACGATACAAATGTACTAATAGAGGCAGAAGCGACTGAAAGACAAAATGCAGATGAGAAACTGCAAACCTTAATTGAAGGAGTTCGCAACTACATAAATGGGATTGTAGAAAGCAAAGGAAAAGGAGAAGGTATTGCTCCATTGGATAATTCAGGAAAAGTACCAGCAATACATCTGCCTGCTTATCTCGATGATGTAGTAGAGTTTGAAAGTATTATATTTGCTGCGAATGTTGAGAGCCGAGAATTGCCAGCAATAGTCAATGAGACAACACCCATAAAAGTATCTTACTCATCTTCATTGCAGCGTTTTATTGTTTTCAACCCCGAAGATGGTCTGTATTATTCAAATTGGGGAGGTGATGAAAATTATCAATACAATTATATCCCAGTTTCCAGCAAAGTCTTTTTGTGTAAGAGCAATGGTAAATCCTACCGTTGGAGTGGAAGCCAGCTTGCTGTTATTGGTACAGATTTAGCATTAGGAGAAACCGCTGAAACTGCATTCCCCGGTATTCGCGGTGTACGACTCGAAGGAGAGGTTGAGGAACTTAAAAATAATAAAGGTGCTGCTGTCGGTAACATCTTCAACGTGTCGGCCGAGGTACCCATTGCCGGGTATTATACGCTTTGCGACACGGTGAATCCACAGCTCTCTGCGGTTCACGTGGCTTGGTCGCAAGGTAAAGCTGTCAATGGCCTTATCATCTCTTTTGAGATATCGGCCGGCAAGTGGAAAACTTACCAATATGTGGGTAAGGCAAAAGAAATTACACAGGAAGCATGGATTTTCCCCGATAACTGGGCGGATTTCGGGTCCTTGGTAGCGGGTAGTGAAAAGTTTGTAATCATCGACAGCATTGTTCCTTGCGCTGCCGGATATTACACCCTTGAGAGTGCTCTCAATGCTTTACTGACTTATGAGCAACAGACTTCTATTGTTTACCGCAAAGAGGGACTTGTTATAACTTATCGTTCTGCGGAACGCGAGTGGGAAACGAAGCAGTTTACCGGTAGCCTTGCGGATTTCTCGGATGCCAGCCTTTGGAAAGATTTTGGCAGCGGTGGTACCGCTGCCGACATTGAGGTGACGGACACACCGGCTGAGGGCAGTTCCGATCCTTTTAGCGCAGGCGGTGCCTTTAATCATCTGCCTGTCAGCATAGGTGTGAATGCAGACGAACCTGGTGTGATAAAGTTGCAACTTCAAAACGAGGGCGGCGAGGCCATTGGCGACGAAGTTCAGTTTGCTGTCGGAACAGGTTCCGGCGGCGGCTCATCCACTATTCTCGCCATCGAATTCGAAGACTCACCTCTATATGCAGCTTATGGTGGAGAGATTGTAACTCGCGCTGCTATACGCTCTGTTACAGATAATGCTGGCATTTTACAGGAGAACGACATCGTGAGCCTGGAACTCATCGACCTCAGTAATGGTGCTACGCTGGCGCGAAAGGATATTGAGCAGTCGTCTTCCGCAAGTTTGGAAGATTTCTCTTTCGAAATTGATTTCACGGAGTTCTTTTCCGCAGCCGGTGTTCGCCGCTTCAAACTCATCGCTACCGCAAATGGTGGCTCAACCGGTAGCCGCAATATCACTGTGACTGCTGTTGATGTCACCTGCTCTTGCACACAGGCGTTGCAGTACAACTCCGACAACCCTGTTACCACTATTAGCGATGTCGTATCAATTCCTATGTTCAAGTTCCCAAACAACCAAAGCAACAAGGGTATATCGGCACAGATAGATATTAAGATTAACGGCGAATGGCAGCCCCTTCAAACTATTATCGTACACGATACCTATTCGCACAATATCCAACTGCGCCCGGCATCGTTGGGGCTCACACACGGCAGTTATCCTATACGAATACAGGGCACAGATATTGCATCAGAAACAACTGGCAATACTATCTATACTGCCATAATGGTGCTTGAACCGGGCAATAGCACACCGCTTGTATCTTTGCGCTATGATGACCGAAGCAATGGCATTGTCAAGAATTACGAGACTGTGGCCCTAGACATTGCTGTTTACAACCCCACTGCTATTCAGTCGCATGTCGATATCAAGGTGAACGGGAATAATGTATCACAGATACTCGCGCTGAACACGCGAACTTATCAGTACTCGCAGCAGATAAAGGATTTCTCTAATGGTGATATCGTCGCGTATTCTGCCGCGTGTGGTAGTTCCGTCAGCGATACCATAAACTTGACTGTTAATGGCTCATATATCGCCGCGGAACTTCCGGCTGGCGCAATATACAATTTCGATTTCTCCTCACGCACAAATGAGGAAGCAGACCACACTATCGAGAGTCATGGTTACACTATCAATGTTGTCGGCTCGAACTGGCGCAGCAATGGTTTCTCCAATTTCCTTGGCGAAAACTGTCTGCGTATAGCTGAGAACATCTCAGCATCGCTATCTCATTATCCCTTCGCAGCTACTCATATCGAATCGACCGGCGCGGCTTTGATTTTCGCGTTTGCGACGGCAAACGTCAAAGATAAGGCAGCCCGTCTTATGGAGTGCTACGACGAGAGTGTCGGTGCCGGATTCTATGTCACTGGAAACGAGGTTGCCATATACTGCAAAAATGGCAAAAGCACTGTCGCGAAGAAGCGTTTCGAGCAGAGCAAGAAAGTTCACGTCGCGATAGTTGTAGAGCCGGCCTCTATGGCTTATCAGCGTGCCGAACTATCGTACTCACTAATCAATCTATACGTCGATGGCGAACACGTCGGAGCTGTCGGGTACCCCACTGGCGCAAATAACCTCTTTCAAGAGAAAAGCATCTCGTGGCATGGACAGAAGGGAGATTTCTACTTGTATTACATCGACGCCTGGAATAACACCTTCTTCCAGTTCGAGCAGGCCTTCAAAAACTATCTGCTCAAACTCACCGATACCGATGCAATGGTACGCGAGTACAATTTTGAAAATGTGCTCAAAACACAAACTGTCGATGGCCTGAGAATGTCGCGCCCAGACCGCGAACAACTCTATGCTCGCGGTATTCCTTATGTTGTGGAATATGGTACGGAGGATGGCTTCAAGGCTTTTGACAACGGCGAATCCACCAGCGAGAACTTCACTATCGACCTTGAATATTACGACCCCGTTAGACCGTGGAGGTCCTTCCGAGCTGTTGCTATCAGGAAACGCCGCCAGGGTACGACTTCGGCGAAGCGACCAAAGAAGAACCCGCGCTATTATCTCGGTAGGGCAACTGAGATAATTCCGCTATTCCCTGATTACACAAATGAAGATGCTTTGCTGACATACGAGCTTTTCAAACACAAGAAAGTTCGTGTTGGCGAGAATACAATTCCGGTGGACCTTATCACTGTGAAAATTGACTTCTCGGACTCGTCAGGTGTGAATGACTGCGGAACCTGTGACCTTATGAATCACACCTATCGCTCGCTCGGCGGCGATTATCTCACTCCGTCGCAACGCTTCTTCGACGGAACTTCGGATATAGCCGATATCCATATTGAGGGATTGGAGATGAACCACTCAACGGCTAATCATCCTGTCGCTGTGTTCCGCACAACAGACTCTGATACTATTTATTTCGAGGCGAAAGGAAACTGGAAGGAAGACAAGAACGAGCAAGTAGCTCTTGGATTTATGGACACACCGGGATACAATCTCGGCTGTCTGAATTATCAAGACAACTCGTTCATCGAGTTCATCGGCGAAGATGGTGAGACTCTTGATGACATCAAGCAACGCTTCTTGCAAACAGCAGGGCTTGACACCTCTATGCCGTATCTGCTCTCTCTGTATTGTGGCCGCAATTATAAATTTATGCGTTACAGGGACGGTGCCTGGGCAGACACAACAGGTTCTATGTTTCAGTACAATGAGCAATGGGTTATAGAAGGCGACGTACTCAATCCCGTTGAGGGGTTTGAGTTGCTGTTGTACCAGGATATGTGCTGGTGGAGAGGCGTGGCCTCTGTCGATGACCTTATGGCTGCGTCGGAAATGACATCGAAGTGGGTGCAGTCGCTCATTGATGATGGAGTTGTTTCGAGTTCCACATTTCCTGCTTGGACGTATTATTTCGAGCCAATGGTGGACAATGACCAGCTGCTTATCGATTACGCCATGGGCAGAAAGGTTCCATATCAGCTCCTCGATATGCTGGTGTTCTGCAACAGCTGCGATAGCACTGTTACCGATAGCTGGGCTGAGAATTGGAAAAATAATCTCCATCTGCACGCTAATCCGAAATCGATTATGAGTTACTACGGCTTTACCGATTACCTATGCGGCAAGGACCAACAGGCGAAGAATATGCAGCCTATGTGGTTCCTCGAAGCAGGTTCAAGTGTCATCGACGGCGTGTACTCCGCAAACGCACTGAAAATGTATCTCAACAAAATCTATGACGCCGACGGTGTGAATGATAAAGATAACGACGGAGGTAGCGACACCGATCCGGAGGTGGATCCGGGCAAACCTTCCGCCGATGGTTATAGCAACCCATTTAGAGGATGGAATTCGATCCTCTGGGTGTGCTGTCGCGAACAGCAAGAGGTTCTGATGTCTGACGGCTCACCCATCTCTCTTCGCACTGTTATCTCTGCTATGAGACACTGTCAGTGCGAAGTAGATGACCAGGTTCTCTGCCCATTCTCGCCAGAAGGAGCTCTCTATTTCTTCTGCGAGAAGAGACAAAAGGTGTGGCCGAAAGTCGTCAGTTCTTATGACGGTTGGAGAAAATATATTCAATACACCAAAACTTCCGACACGCTCTATTTCTATGCCTTGCAAGGGCTCGGTTTAACCTCATTACCTTACTTCATCCGCACTCGTTGGCGTATCAGGGATGGCTATTATCAGACAGGAGATTTCTTCGCTAAACCCTTGTCCGGCCGAATTTCTTGCTCCGATGCGAATGCAGGCATCACAATCAAAGCTGCGGCAACCGGGTATTTCGGAGTCGGCAATGATTCCAGTGGCAATCTCTCGGAAAGCTGCTACCTCGAAGCCGGCGAGAAATACACATTTACCAACTTCAAGAAGGACGAAGGTACTTTGCTCTATATCTATCAGCCTGACAGGATATCGGAAATAGACCTATCGCAGTTGTCTTTGTCGGGAACTTTCGATTTCAGCCTAATGACGCTTGTTGAGAAGATTGCGACTGGTTCTGCGATGCATACCGAGCTATCCACTGGATATGACGCGCTAACATCATACATGCTTGGTTCACTTCCATTCTTGGTGAGCCTTGACGTGCGCGGTACCGCAGCGACCTTTATTAATGCTTCAAAGTGCCCTCGCATCGAGAGGATTCTTGCAACAGGCTCGCAATTGACAACATTGACGTTGGCAGAAACTTCTCCAATCAATGACATTGCTTTGCCTACGACAATGACGGAGATGCGCATAGTGGGCTTGCCTAATCTCTATTACACCCCTGCGGCCACTACGGGCTTGCAAATAACAAGTATGCCGGCTGTGGTGAAAGTATGGGTTGAGAATTCGCCAAACTACAATGCTATGGCGATGATAGCCCACATTGTGCAGTCGCAGACCGGCAGCCCAGTTCTCGCTATGGTGCGAGTGGTCAACCAGGCAAACCTTACAGGCAATGGCAGCGAACTCAAAGCTCTCATCGAGCGCAGTGTCGGCGGTATGGATATCGACGGTAACAAGACCGCAATGCCTGTTATTGAGGGCGAGTACCTGATAACATCAATACTCGAACAGTATGAGATTGATGCTATCGAGGCCGGCATTAAGGGTATTACCATTGTCGAAGGCCTTGCCGCTTACATCGGCGTTGTTAATGAAGTGAACGCCGGCAGTTATTCCGGTGATGGTGATGCTGACATTGCTGAAATCACTCTCGACAATGTGGGCGAGTATATCAAAGAGTACAACTGCGAAACCTATGAGGAATATCTCACAGCTTACGCAATAGAGAATATGGATATTAACGATACAATTTAATCATTATGACAAACGAACAATCAATTACCTTGCTTCGTAAGAACAAGCAAAAACAAATCGAGGCTTTTAAGGCTGTCGGTATGGTCGATGTCGATGAGAATACTCGCGCATCGGAGTTCGCCAAGCGTATCAAGTGGGCAGGAGGTCTGTTAGACCTCTGCCTCGCTTGCACACGAATAGCGGATGGTAGTTACCACTACTTTACACAAAGCGAGTGGGAGAACGTTGAAGATAAAACGCCATTTGTTAAGCGCGGCCTGCGTGTCCGTGCCGAGGGACACAGCTTTATTTTGGCCGCCATCGACTGTGATTTCGAAAGTGCCGCAACGATGATTTGGGGCCCGACCTCAGCGGTACCCGGTATCAGCTCTCTTACTTGTAACAACGCCTATATGGACTTTGGTGGCAAAGCGAACACAGAGGCCATTGTGGCTGCTGGCGCAAGCGGGACTTATCCGGCAGCGGAGGTTGCCAGTTCATACGAAGCGTACAATTCTGCGGACGGTGTCGAAGATTCTAACGATTGGCATTTGCCCGGTCTTGGAGTTTGGATATTGATATGCAAATACTGGAATGCCATTCAGGACGCTTTTTCCTACTTTTGGAACGCAGGGGCGAAACTGACCGAGAACTCTACTTATTGGACAAGCACACAATGTGCTGCTGGAACAACATTTACTATGACATCATACGGCAACATCTTCGCCACCAGTAAAGGTAGTAAATACCGTGTGCGTGCCGTTTGTGATGAAATTTAATAACAACAAGTATTATGAGTACAGCAAAGAATCAAGCTCTCTTGTTGAGGGCAAACAAAGAAGCGCAGGTCGCTGCTTTGAATGAACTCGGGTTTTCCGAAGTTACATACAATACTCCGTTGTCGGAGATTGCAGGCTATATACGCTGGTGCGGTGGGTTATGGGATATCCGTCTTGCATGTGTCAAGACTGGTGACAGTCCCACTATACACTATTTCACCGATGAAGAATGGGAGGCCATGTCAGGAAACGCAAGGGCACAATACGAGCCTATTGGTGCTTGCATCCGGGCGCACAAGCATCAATTTATTGTTGCTGCGAAAGGTTGTAATAATAATGGGACCTTGGCATGGGGGTTGAATAATGTCGATGTGGGTGGAGCAAAAAACTATTGGAGTGGGAGCACCGGACTCTACGATATCCCCGACAGCGAAGGAGAGACCTCAACTAAGGCTATCGTAGAACAGGCGGTTGCCAACTCAACGACAGCACCGGCTGCACAGGCTTGTTGGGCCTACAAGGGCAGCGAGAATGACCCCTGTCAGTGGTACTTGCCAACCATTATACAGTTGCGTATTATATGCGCTTACCGCACGCAGATAAATACGTTTTTGTCAAAGAGGTTCGCAGGCAATTATCATTCAATCGGAACGAACTATCATTGGGCGAGCACAGAGATTGCATCTAACCAAGCGTGGAATGTCGATTTCGCCACAGGCGCGCTCCATCCTCATAACCACTATAAGAATCATAGTTTTTCAGTGCGTGCTGTTTCTTCAGCAAAATTTTAACCTTCTTCCTTTTCTCTTTTTTTCTTTAATTCTTTTTATCTTTGTCCCCCGTAAGGGGGACTTTTTATTTTTGAAAATGACATTAAGGGATACTTTGAAGATATACAAGGATATGTATGCACTACTAAACCTTGTTTTAGATGTGCGTGAGCATTTTCCGAAGGCATACAAATATTCATTCGGTGAGAAACTTATGATGACAGCAATCGAGTGCTGTGAATTTATAAAACTGGCCAATTCTGTAATGGATGAAGCTCGCCTTGAATATTTGCACGCGTTTTCAAAGAAATTTACTAGTCTCGGACTATTATTAGAGATATGTCAAGACCGTCATTTAGTTAGCAAGGACGAGTTTTGTAGAATTTTAGAATTTACTGGCAGCATTGGAGCACAAGCCAGGGGATGGAAAGACTACACAATAGCCAGAATCGAGGCTGGCAAGCTGGCTTCGAGCGAGCAGTAAGAAGGTTAAATTTGGGTGTTTCCCTTGAATAAAGGAAAGAAAATATGAGAAAACACATAACAGGCGCGCTCAATCCTAATAACAACAATAAGAATAATAGTTTTTCAGTGCGTGCTGTTTCTTCAGCAAATATGCCTTTTACCTATGACATATCTTTCAAATCAATAGTCGAGGCTTACGAGGACTGCCTTTTCAAAAAGAGAGGCAGCCTCGATTTCTTACGTTACCTTCAAGAATACCAGACCGATTTATATAAATTATGGGAGGAAATTGCGTGTGGCATATACGACCCTGACCATTCAAAAAGTTTTATTCGCTCTTGGCCTGTGTATCGAGAGATTTTTGCGGCAGAATTCCGGGACCGCATAGTACATCATTGGTGGGCAAGGATTGTAAACCCTATGTTTTAACAGCGTCATAACGAAATTGGCAATGTGGCAAAGAACTGCCGGAAAGGACAGGGCCAACTTGTAGCCGTCAAGGAGATTGCAGCAATGCTGAATGAACATCCGGACTGGTGGATTGGACACTTCGATATTGAGGCCTTTTTCATAAGCATAGACAAAGATTTGCTGTATGAAATGCTTGACATTCTTATCCGTGATTCTTATGAAGGTAACATAGATACCCTATTGTATATCACACAAAAATTGGTGTTCTACGCGCCACAGGAAAACGCTGAGAAAATTGGACCAGCAAGACTTTGGGCGAAGGTGCCAAAGCATAAATCCCTATTCGCACGCCCAAAGAACAAAGGTTGTGCCATTGGTAACTTGCCGTCACAACTTTGTTGTAATTTTATCGGTAGCGTACTTGATTATTATATTGTTTGTGTCAAGAAAATTAATCTTTATGTGCGTTTCTCTGATGACATATTTATGATGTTGCCTACCCGAGAGGCTTTTGATGAAGTTTTGCCGGATATGCGGAAATTCTTAAAAGAGCAACTGTTGCTAAAAATGCACCCGAACAAAGTCTATATTCAACCAGCACACAAGGGCGTGCTGTATGTCGGGGCGATGATATTGCCCGGAAGAACATACATCAGCAATCGAACCCGTGGCAGGATGTATAACAAACTGTATTATTACAACAGGATGGCAGAGGACGGCAAAGCAGAGCAATACCTGGAGAAGTTCGTACAATCGATGAACAGTTACCTCGGCATGACTGTACACCATTGCGCTTATAATGTTCGCAAGAAATTTGCAGAACATGTATCCCCTATTTGGTGGCAGTATGTCTATATGTCCGCTGGATACAAATCTTTTGTTATAAAGAAAAAGTACAAGAGCCGGGAAATTCTGAAGCGTAGCATTAAGAATAAAGAGTACATAAGATTCTTGACTCTGGAACTTGAAACCTCAACAGATTGGGAGATTTAAAAAGCCCCCAGTCTGTTAAATGTAACGCCAATCACATAATAACATAAAACGCCACAACAGCGCGACCGGGGGCTATATACCCTATGCCGCTGTCGTGGCTTTGTTTATATATGTGATTGGCGTTACAAAGATAGTAAAAATATAGAGTATGACAGTATTTGAGATATTGAATTTTAATAAAGAGTTGCTAAATCGGCTTACAGAGATAGGATATAAGCCAGAAGACTGCAAGTATATCGACCTTTATTCCGACTACGAGCGTATGCGGAGGAACGGCGACAAGGTGACTTATATAGTCAATGTGCTGGCCGATAAGTACGATGTGAGCGAACGCAAGGTATATGGTGTTATCAAGCGTTTTGGAAAAGACTGCACGCTTCGTGCAGTGTGAAGTGGGCTGTTATTTTGTTGTTCTTTCGGATTGTTCAGACCTTTGCAGCATCAAATTGTTGCTGCTATGAGAAAAGAATATTTGTCCGCTCCATTGCCGTTTGTCGGCCAAAAGAGAATGTTTGCCAAAGAGTACAAGAAAATACTCGCCACGTTGGATGATAATGCCGTATTCGTGGATTTGTTCGGAGGTTCCGGTCTGTTGTCCCATATAACAAAGTACAACAAACCGAATGCAACCGTTGTGTATAATGACTATGACAACTACCGCCAGCGGTTGGAGAACATAGACAGAACCAACAGGCTGCTTGCTGATTTGCGTGTCATTGTAAAAGATTGTCCTCGCCATAAATTGATAGACAAGGATACACGCGAACTTATATTTGAGCGATTGGAGCGTGAGGAACAAACCGGGTTTGTGGACTATATTACAGTATCGTCCTCGCTGTTGTTCTCGATGAAGTATGTGCTTTCTCTTGATGCTCTACGCAAGGAAGGAATGTACAACAATGTCCGCAAGAATGATTATTCGTGTGATGGCTTTTTGGATGGCCTTGAGATTGTAAGTTGCGACTATCGAGAACTGTTCGAGAAGTACAAGGACAATCCAAATGTGGTATTCTTGGTTGACCCTCCTTATTTGTGCACTGAGGTTGGAACATACAATATGAGTTGGACGTTAGCCGACTATTTGGATGTTCTTACAGTTCTGCAAGGCAAACGCTTTGTTTATTTCACTTCTAACAAGTCTTCTATTGTTGAGTTGTGTGATTGGTTAGGAAACAATCAAACGCTCGGAAATCCGTTTGAGAATGCGCATAAAATAGAGTTTAACGCTCATATGAACTACAACTCACAATACACAGATATAATGCTGTACCGAATTGCTTAAACTATATATTGTTCCTTTTGAATGTTGTTCAAATACTGTTTGAACAAATGAAAAAAGCCGCTCAAATGAGTGGCTTTTTCTGTAATTTTTGTGCATTTCGTTTTTGCTTTGAAAATCACATTTCGTTTTTGCAAAGTTGCGCTTTTGGTTTTGCCGTGATTAAATAGTTGGATATATTGTAGTTTGCAATTTTATTTCGTATTTAAAATGGTGCTTGTGTAACATTGCACCAAATACCGCATCTTTTGGTACAGGCGTGGCGGGTTGTTGCTTTGCAGGTTAGGAACAATTTACTATCTTCGCGATGTTAATGGGAGTCTATTATGAACGAACGGCGGGAATTCTTGCAGGTACTTTTCAGCGATGGTGTTTTTGCGGGCAGCGATAGTAAATTGGCTGCTCTGTTGGGTTATGGCAAGGATAGTCGTAGCACCATAGGCCGCATAAAGAAGGGAGAGGCTGTTTCACCCGAAACGGTGGCGGCAATTTGGGACAAGTTGCGCGAGGGGTTCTTTATAAGCGACGAGGATATTGAGCTTGCTGCACGGAGTGTTTCTTGTGGGCGTGACCTGTGGCGTGAACTGCAAGGGGTGCTTGGCGTGGGCTATCCCTCCGATGTCTTTGTTTCTCTTCTTGTCGAGGATTTTGCTGCCATCTCTCCGCGCTTCGAAAAGGAACTTTCTGCTCATCTGCACGAAATGCGCTTGCAGACACCGCAACTATATTATGGAATGTTGTCCTATGCCTTTATATTGCGTGAGGGCATAAATCCTTATACAGTAAAGGGGGTTAAGCAGCTTCGCAAGCAGCTTAATGCTCTAAATGATATGCTTTTCTGTGCCTTTCCCACAAACACACGGGCGCGACAGGCTGCCGAAAAAATTATCTCCTTCGATATTGCCGACGAAAATATAACGCAACTGAAACTCCTTTGCGGTATGCAGGCGATATTCGGTAATTATGTCGAGGAGGAATATTTTGAAAACCATTTGCGCGAGAATGGGCTGCTGTTCGATGTTGGCGACGACTCTTTTTGGTTCACTCCCGGTTCCTCATTAGGCAGTGGCAGCGAATTATGGTATTGGAGTGTGGTGGAAACAAAGTCGAAACTTCATGGCTCCTACATTGCGATGCGGCTGCGAGCAGTTGCCGGCGAAACTCTCTCCTACAACCTTGTCGAAAGCTATAATTTTATGTTTATGATAGCTTGCGACGAGGACCGCACGCAGGTGGCACAGATATATGATATTCCCACAGGTAATATTGGTTACGCAGCCTATGATTATGATAGTGACACAAGGCGGTTGTCGCTCTGTTTCGACGAACCGCTGGTGAATACTTTTAATCTGCCAACAGAATTACAATGTATCGATTTTGAGAACCCGAGGGGCAGCGAGGAACGTATGTGGAAGAAAATTGCGGAGAAACAAATTGTGGGCCGATGCGGTGCACTGCTTATGGAGGCTGTGAATTCATCGGTGGAGAGTGACCTTGTCTATCTCACCGACTACGAGGTTGCTAATGTGGCTATCGACCGCAAGAATATAACGGTAACGCTGGAACACAACGGAGAGCTCTCGTCGCACACGCTCTCGCTTGCAGCCTATCCCTTCCTCGAAAAAATCACCCCTGCCGAGTTTGCCTGTGTTGCCCGTTCAAAGAGCAAGAACAGTCTTTGTATCTCTTGGAATCTTATAGGGCAGTCCATCCCCCTTTCTGAATTTAAACAGTTTCTTACACCGCAAGGCTGATGGGGTATTGTTTGTAAATTCCCGTTTTTTACACTAATTTCGCGGGCAAATAGATTGTTTATGAAGATTGCCGACATTGAATTTGGAAAATATCCGGTGTTCCTTGCTCCTATGGAGGATGTAACCGATGCTGCTTTCCGCTTGCTGTGCAAGCGGTTCGGAGTGGATATGGTATATACCGAATTTGTGTCGAGCGACGCTCTCATACGCGATGTGAACAGCACCGTGCGTAAGCTCGCCGTTTACGACGAGGAGCGTCCTGTGGCCATACAGATTTATGGTAACGAGGTTGCTCCGATGGTGGAAGCTGCCTTGCGTGTGGAACAGGCCCGCCCCGATATTCTTGATATAAATTTCGGTTGCCCCGTGAAGAAGGTTGCCCGCAAGGGTTGCGGTGCAGGAATGTTGCAGAATATTCCCAAACTGCTCGAAATTACAAAGGCGGTGGTGGATGCGGTGAAAATTCCCGTTACCGTGAAGACACGCCTCGGCTGGGACGAGAACAGCAAATGCATTGTGGAACTTGCCGAGCGTTTGCAGGATTGCGGTATTGCGGCACTCACCGTTCACGGTCGCACCCGTGCCCAGATGTACACCGGCGATGCCGATTGGACTCTTATAGGTAAAATAAAGGAGAACCCCCGTATGCACATTCCCATAATAGGCAACGGCGATATAAAAACTCCCGAACGTGCCCGCGAGTGTTTCTCCCGTTACGGGGTAGATGCCATAATGATTGGCCGTGCCAGCTTCGGTCAGCCGTGGATATTTCGCGATGTGAAGCATTATCTTCTCAATGGGGAGCCGGCTGTCCCATTCACTTTCGGTGAATGTATGGATATTCTTCGCACACAGGTGCGCGACAGTGTGGAGCGTCTGGGCGAGCGTCCCGGCATTCTGCACGTGCGTCGTCATCTTGCTGCAACACCTCTGTTCAAGGGGTTGCCCGATTTTCGTCCTCTGCGCATTGCCCTTCTTCGTGCCGAAAAGGTCGATGAACTTATGGCTGTGATGGAGAATATAGAGAATGTTTATGGTGGGGAATAATCCCTTACTCCACCTTTTTCAATAGAATGAATTTCCCTTCACTGTCAAACGAAGATTCCTCATCCTTGTATGCTTTGAATTTCGCATCGTGCGGATAGACAGTGAGCATATCTCCCTCGTGCATAAAAACAACTCCTCCCGGGTGTTCTTCATAAGGGTAGGGGAACCAGTCGACATAATACACAACATTGCCGTTGCGCATAAACATTATTTTGGTGTAATGGGTATCGAACCTCCAAGATGGAGATGTGTATACAAGTGAGTCCCATTCAAAGTGCATTGTTTCGGCAAGGTCTATTATGCACTCTCCGTTTTTGTCCTTGTTCCAGAAATACTCCCACTCTATCTGTTTGTCGAATTTGTTTTTCGAGGGTTTATTCTCAAAGTACCAAACGATAAATGTGATGATGGCAAACACCAATGTAATCGTGCATATACCTCCAATGATGCCTGCTGTCCAAAGTATAACTTTGAGTATCTTTTTGCCCAATTTTTTTATTTCATTGTACTCCATGAAATTTGTTTCTCTTTAAGTTTCCTTTTATTTTCCTCTTCTATTCTGATATAATCATCTTCGGTAAATCCATATTCATCCATTATGTTGTATTTACTCCTTAAACTATCATATTTGTCTTCTGATAGTTTCCTTTTTTTAACGTTCCAAAAACCATCTTTATCAGCCTCCGAAACATAAAGCCCATTGTTCTTAAACTCATCGAGTAGTAAAAGTGCCAGTTCTTTACTGTTCTTTTTAGGGTTGTTTCTTCCTATGGCACGTCCTATTTGGTTGTTTAAAAGGTCGGTAGTTTGATCGGCGTTAGCCAAATGGTTAAAGCGTCTGTTGTTTAGATTTATCCCCGGTTCAATTTCGTGTGCGTTCCCGGCTCTTCTTGCAACAGTTTCGCCGTATCTTGACGCAATTTCTGCTTGCCATAATGCGTGCCTGAATGCACCATTTTCACTACCAAGTTCTTCTTCATCTTTGTTTGTTCCGTATAGAATATTCCCTTTAGTCGCAAACCGCGTTGCCTTTGTTGAAATGTTCGTGGAGTTGTGTATAACTCCCGGGCCAATACCCCAAGCTGCGCGAGGGTGTCTTAATGCAAATCCGGCCTCTTTTGCTAATACTTTTACTTTATTATATGCATTTTCTTCTTTGCTGTATTGTTTATCGGTAGGCTTGTCTTTAATCTCTTTTTCATTATTCGCATTATTATCGGTTCCCGTTAAAATATAGGTTGTTTCATCAGTTTCGCCCATCAGATGGGGAAAAAAGTATCGATAACATTGTTGTCTTTTCTTCTCATTTTCAATTTCCTGTGGGTCGTCTGAATAAAAATACTCCATAAATATATTGCTTTATTTGTTATAAATGCAAAAATAGTGATGGATTTTCTGTATAAGGTTGCGCTTTTAGCATAAAAACAGACACTGGTTATAATCAGGTTTTACTTTTCTACTTTTTCAAGAAAAATGAATTTTGAGTCGTAATCACTTGCGTAACCCTCTTTTCTGTATGCTTTGAATTTCGCATCGTGCGGGTAGACAGTGAGCATATCTCCCTCGTGCATAAAAACAACTCCTCCCGGGTGTTCTTCATAAGGGTAGGGGAACCAGTCGACATAATACACAACATTACCGTTGCGCATAAACATTATATTGGTGTACTCCGATGGGCATTTCCCCTCTTTTGCAGGCGTGAATGCGGACTTATAGTGTATGAGTGAGTCCCATTCAAAGTGCATAGTTTCGGCAAGGTCTATTATGCACTCTCCGTTTTTGTCTTTGTTCCAAAAGTACTCCCACTCTATTCGTCTGTCGAATTTGTTTTTGGATGGCTGGTAATAAATATACCAAAATATAATGGCTGCTATATACATTACGCCGGCAATCGAACAAACGCATATAGATATAAGCATTACTCGCTTGATTAGTTTTGACATTTTTTTATAATCTTTATCATCTTACTGTTCTTCATAATAAATACCCTTTAATCTATAAAGAGGGAGAATGTGCATTTTCTCACGCACTATTTATATAAATAATGTGAAAAAGGATTCCCTTTTTCCGTTGGTGTCATCTTTATCTGATAAAAAGTTCCCCAAAGTTCAAAAAAGACTTTGGGGAACTTATGGGCTTTTAGAAATTCAACCGGCAGCTTACTCGGCAATTGCCTTTAAATGGTTTATCAAGGGGTTGGCATACATTTCGAGTATCTTGGTGCGCAGGAAGGCTTCGTCCTTGTCGGGAAGGTCTACCTTGGCAATGCGCTCGGCAAGATAGGCATCGAACTTGGCTGCCTCTTCCGGAGTATATTTATCGGCAAATTGCTTGTCGCCTGTGAGCTGCTCGTAATAGTAATAGTTTATGGGCCAGAAACGGTAGTTCTTGTGAATCTGCTTGTCTATTATGCGCGCCACGGTGGCGGTTATCTCATTCTTTGTGAGTGTGCGGTCAATCTTGTCAATCTCGTCGTTAATGCAGGCTGCTATGTGATAGTGGATAGCTCCCTTGTAGCCCATAAGGCCCTGCTGCATATTTACAAGGTCGTCGGTAGGCAATTTCTTAAAGTCGGGGTTGTCGCGTCGCTGCTGGAACTCCTTGGCTTTGAGATAGTCGCAAGGGTCATATTCGTATGATATTGCCGTGGGGGCAATGTTAAGAACTTTTAGTGCATCCACCATATTGTCGCTCGAATACATTGAGAGCATTTTTATGAGGCCCTCCTGTGTAACATCGTTCGAGTCCTTGGCACGGCCTTCGCGTTGTGCGAGCCATATAGGTTGCTTGCGCTCGGTGATAGTGTAGTGCATATAGGACGAAAGGCGTTTCGACGAAGCGAGCATTTCGCGTATGGATGCCGAGCGTTGCACAATGAAACTGCGGTTCACACGCACGAGTTTTTTTATCCAAGGGCGTATGAGCAGGTTGTCGCCTATGGCAATCTCCACAGTGTTGCCGGTGTTCTCAACAAGCAGTATGCACAGGAAAGCCGAGTCGAGGATAATATCCCTGTGGTTCGAAATGCATAGTGAATTTTGCAACACCTCTTTATTATCGTAACTGAAAGTGATTCCGCTGCTCAACTTTGCCAACAGCCCTTTGAGGAAGGGTGCCACAAGTGCTTTTTGAAAATCGAGATTGGTTTTTGATGCACGCATAGCTGCAGCTATCTGTTCAAAAGGAATTCCCTGAAAAGCATACTCCATTGCTGCCTTAAATTCAGGGTCGGCAATAAGCTCGTCAAAAATCTGCGGGAGTTCTTCGGGAGTGTAGGGACGAATTTCGTCATACTCTGCTGGAAAAGTCATACTATATAATGGTTTTAATTTATTTGTCAGGGCCGGTGCAGCCACTATGGCTACACTTTTACAAAATACGGCAAAATATTTCAAAAAAGCAATGGGTTGCTGTTTTTTGTGTTAAATGAGGCTTAAAAATCTTTGCCTGTCGAACAAAAAACGCCCCCGGCTGCTTGTATTTGTACGATGCCTTTCCAAAATCTGCTAACGGGCATCGAGGTCTGTCTGTGGTTGATGTGTGATGAATAAACAGGCCGAGGGCGGGCATAAATGGTGCCCGCCCGTTGTTTTTTTGAAAAATATTGCAGTTTTTGGCTCATTATTTGTATCTTCGCATTCGAACCTGTGTAATAAAAAAAGGTGTGAGCCGTTAAGAAACTATGGACGATATAAAAACATACAAGGACCCGCGAGGCTGCCTCACCATTGCCGAGGAGATGGGCAATGTGCCATTCCCCATAAGTCGTGTCTATTGGATATACGATGTTCCGCAGGGGGTGGAACGCGGCTTTCACGCCAATAAACTATCCTACCAATATCTTGTGGCGGTAAACGGCAGTGTGGATATTTGCCTCGAAGACAAGAACGGTCGCCGACCCTATCACCTATGTTCAAGGTCAAAAGGTTTGCTCGTCCCTCCCGAAACGTGGAACGAGCTCACCAACTTCTCGCCCGATGCGGTGCTGCTGGTATTTGCCTCACACACCTACGACCCATCGACCTATATAAATTCACACGACGAGTTCATAGAATATATAAACCGATGATTAACAGCCCGAAAGAGAGTATAACCGTTGTGCCCTACAACGCTTCCCTGCAAGGGGAGTGGGACACATTTGTTTCCGGGTGCAAGAATTTCACGTTTCTCTTTCTGCGTGCCTACATCGATTATAACCCCCGTTTCACCGATTTTTCCCTTCTCTTCTACAAGGCCGGCAGGCCGGTGGGGGCATTGCCCGCGAACATCGACGGCGAGAGCCTTGTGTCGCACGGCGGCCTCACATACGGCGGCCTGCTTGTGGGCAAGGAAGCCTCGGTTGCCGATGTTGCAGCAATGTTTGCAGCGTTGCGCCGTTATTTGGAGGGCGGCACTGCGGTAAAGAAAATAGTGTATCGTCCTGTTCCTCACACCTATGCCACATATCCCGCCGAGGAGGATTTATATATGCTCTTCCGTTGCAACGCAGTGCTTGCCACCCGCCGCATTTCCTCGGTCGTGTGGCAGAGAGAGCCTTTGCCGTTCAGCACCCTGCGCCGGCGCAAGGTGAAGGCAGCCCAAAAAGCAGGCTTCTCCATTGTTGCCGACAACGACTTTGCCGCCTTCTGGGCAGTGCTGGGCGAAAATCTGCAAAAAGTTTATGGTGCGCAGCCCGTTCACACTCTTGCCGAGATTGAGTTGCTCGCCGGCCGTTTCCCCGAAAATATTAAGCTCCACAGGGTCGTCGATGAAACAGGCGCGACGGTTGCCGGCACGGTGCTCTACATAACATCGCGCGTGGCTCGCGTGCAGTATATTGGCTCGGTGGAAAAGGGGCGCGACAATGGAGCTGTCGACCTGCTCTTTCACCACCTTGTACACAAGGAGTATGCCCACAAGGAGTTTTTCGATTTTGGAACCTCGGTCGAGGAGGGCGGGCGCATTCTCAATAAAGGGCTCATTTTCCAGAAAGAGGGCTTCGGCGGCCGTGCGGTGGTGTACGATTCATACGAATTCAAAATAAACGACATACCCAATGATTAAATATTTCGACCTGCAACGCGTGAACAATTCCTTTGAACCGCAGCTCACCGAAGAGGTGGCAAGAGTGGTGCAGAGCGGTTGGTATCTGCAAGGTACACTCAACAAGAAGTTCGAGGAGGCCTTTGCCGCGTATTGCGGAACGCGCTATTGTGTGGGCGTAGGCAACGGGCTCGATGCGCTTACCATAGTGCTGCGAGCTTGGATAGAGCTTGGCTATATGACTCCCGGCGACGAGGTTATAGTGCCCGCCAACACCTATATTGCCTCTATTCTTGCAGTAATTCGCGCAGGCCTTGTGCCGGTATTCTGCGAGCCGTATGAGTATAGTTACAATATAGATACCGACAGAATAAAATCACTGATAACCGAAAAGACCAGAGCCATACTCCCCGTGCACCTCTATGGCAAGGCCGTGGAAATGCAGCCATTGATGGAGATTGCCGAAATGTATTCGCTCAAAGTGTTGGAGGATTGCGCACAGGCACACGGCGCAGTGTGTGGTGGCAAGCGTGTAGGCTCCATAGGCGATGCAGCCGGGTTCAGCTTCTATCCGGCGAAAAATCTTGGAGCATTGGGCGACGCAGGTGCAATTACTACCGACGACGAGGAACTTGCCGCGGCAGTGCGTGCGATAGCCAATTACGGCTCGGCAAAAAAGTATGTGAATATATACAAGGGAATAAACAGCCGCCTCGACGAGTTGCAGGCAGCAGCCCTGTTGGTGAAACTTCCTCGTCTGGATGCCGATAATGAGGCACGCCGCACCGTTGCCCGTCGCTATTTAAGTGAAATTGCCAACCCTCTTGTGAAATTGCCGGCCTCGGGCTGTGCCCCCTCCAATGTGTACCACATCTTCCCGCTCTTTACAGAGCATCGCACCGCATTGCAGAATCATCTGGCCGATTGCGGGGTAGAAACAATGATACACTATCCCATTGCTCCTCATCACCAGCAAGCTCTTGTGGAGTATGCCACTCTCGAACTGCCGGTGAGCGAGCGCATACACGCCACAGAATTGAGCCTGCCAATGTCGCCTGTAATGTCGGCCGACGAGGTGACGGCGGTTATAGATGCCGTTAACTCGTTCCGCCCGTGATAATAATTACACCCCATTGCTTGCGGCATTGATAAATTGATATATTTTTGTAAAGTGTAACGCCTGCCCGTTGCGGCAGCCTGTCCGATAAATAGAAAACACAATAAATCTATTGCAATGAAAAGAGTACTACTATTGTGGCTTGCGGTTCTGTTTGGCCTTCTTCTTCCGGCGCAGGAGCAACAAGAATTGCTTAATCTGAAAATAGAAGCGAGGGGCGATTATCAGCACTCATATATTCGTGGAGCCACCGACGACGAAGATTCGGGCTTTAAAGGCAAGTTCCTGAATATACGCATCGACGGCAATATAAGCGAAGAGTTCTCCTACTCCTATCGTCAGCGACTCAACAAGAACGACTCGGACGACAGTTTCTTCGATGCTACCGATTGGATATATCTCACTTGGAAAAAACGCGGCTTTGAAATCTCGGCAGGAAAGTTGCTGGTGGCGCTGGGCGGTTATGAATATGATGTAGCTCCCATCGACCTCTATTTCTGTTCCGAGTGGTGGCACAATCTACCTTGCTATCAGTTGGGCGTAAGCGTGGGCTACTCGTTCAATGGCGGCAAGGATAAAATAATCGCGCAACTCTGCGAGAGTCCCTTCCGTGGCAAAGTGGAGGTTACCGATTTTTGGGGCAATGTTACATTGAAGAAACAGGAGGAAATGTTTGCCTGCAACTTCATATGGACGGGCTCGCACGGTTGGTTCAATACAGCCTATTCCGTGAATATGATAGAGTATCTGCCCGGTAAATACATTAACTATATCTCATTGGGGCATAAGCTCGATTTTGGAGAATTCCAAGTGGAGCTCGACTTTATGAACCGCGCCACAAGCGGCCACACATTCCTCTTCACCGATATGTCGGCAGTTACCAAAATATCTTGGCAACCTACACGCAGGCTCAATATCTTTGCAAAGGGAAGCTACGATGTGAACAATACCGATGTTGACAAGGACTTCTTGGTTGCCGAGGGTACCGAGGTTGCACGCTTCGGCGGCGGAGTGGAATATTTCCCGCTGAAAGATGCTCGCAACGATGTTCGCATACACGCCGCAGGCTCATTTACCTTTGGCGATACTCCCGCAGGAGTGTTGCGCGACAATAATACATTTATAACAGTGGGTGTTACTTGGCGAATGAACCTGTTGAGCCTCAAAAATAAAATTCTATGAAGAAGATTTTGAAACATATCCCCCCGGGCGTGGTGTGCCTTTCTGTTATTTTCCTGCTCTTCGGTTATTTGGCATCGCAGATGGGAACGGCCAATATGATAAATACCATTATGCACACGGCGCACGACCTATTGCTCAACACAGTCTTCTATCTAATGGCAATATGTGTGATAACAGGAGCAGTGGGCAGAATATTCGTGGAGTTTGGCGTGGTGTCGTTGCTCGAAAAGCTCCTCCGCCCGCTAATGAAGCCTCTTTTCAATCTGCCCGGCGTAGCCTCGCTTGGTGCAGTGCTCACATTCCTCTCCGACAATCCGGCAATAGTGTCGCTCGCCCAAGATAAGCGCTTCGGTGCCTATTTCAAGAAGTATCAGTTTATATCGCTCACGAACTTTGGAACGGGCTTTGGAATGGGACTTCTCGTTATTGTTTTTATGCTCGGGCAGTCCTACTTTGTGGAACCTCTGATAGGCCTGTTCGGTGCAGTGTGCGGTTGCATCTTCTCCACTCGCCTGTTGCAATATTTTGTGGTAAAGGAATATCCGCAATATAAGAGCGAGGATGCCTGCGACGCGCAGGAGGTTGAGGCTATCGAGGCCGAAGAGGTTGAAAAACCACTCTTCCAAAGGGTGCTCGATTCGTTGCTCGACGGTGGCCGCACAGGAGTAGATGTTGGTATTGTAATTATCCCCGGCGTGCTTATAATCTCGACCCTGATGATGCTTTTCACCTTCGGTCCTTCGGACGATGGCACCTACACCGGTGCTGCCCGAGAGGGCGTGAAAGTGCTTCCGTGGATAGGTAGTAAGTTGAGTTTTATTTTTGAGTTTCTCTTCGGCTTTCACGACCCCCATCTGATAGCCTTCCCCATAATCTCGCTTGGCACCGTGGGAGCCGCTCTCGGCCTTGTTCCTAACTTTGCATCGGAGGGTTGGATAGATGGCAATGCCATCGCTGTGTTCACTGCGATAGGTATCAGCTGGGGCGGGTATTTGAGTACCCACACAGCAATGCTGGATGCATTGGGATTCCGCCGGCTAACCTCAAAAGCGATTCTGGCCCACACCCTTGGCGGTATTGTAGCGGCTATAATCGCTCATTGGATTTATGTACTTTATTCTTTGTTATAATTTATGAAGATTGGTGTTTTAACAGCAATGACATCGGAATATGAACAGCTTGCAGCGTTGCTTACCGATGTTCGTGAAAGTGCCGTAAACGGTATTGATTATCTTGTCGGCTCGGTTGGCGGGAATGAAATAATACTCCGTCAATGCGGAATAGGCAAGGTGAATGCCGCGATTGGTGCGGCGGAACTCATACGCTCGTTCTCTCCCGATACGATGGTGAGCACCGGTGTTGCCGGTGGAATAGATACCTGCCTCTCTGTAATGGATATTGTGGTGAGTTCCTCTATCGTGTATCACGATGTGTGGTGCGGAATGGGGTGCGAGTATGGGCAGATTCAAGGAATGCCGGCTCGCTTTGATGTGCCGGAGGGGCTTTGGCAATGTGCTCTCTCGCTCAATGGCTCTCTTGGCAGCACAACGCGCATACACGCAGGGCTCATCTGCACGGGCGATAAGTTTATTACCGACCGAAGTGAACTCAATGTCATAAAAGCGAACTTCCCGGCCGGGCTTGCCGTTGATATGGAGACTGCCGCAATAGCACAGGCGTGTCACATATATGGCGTTCCGTTTGTCAGTTTCCGCATAATAAGCGATACTCCGGGTGTGGATAATCACATTGAGCAGTATGAGAATTTCTGGGGCGAAATGGCCGGCCGCTCGTTTGGTGTTATAAAAAGTTTTTTAATGAAGATATAATGGAAAAGATACCTAGTTTTAAAATAGACCACATAAGGCTTAAACGCGGAATATATGTTTCGCGTCGGGATATTGTCGGTGGTGAGGTGGTGACAACCTTTGATGTGCGTATGAAAGAGCCTAACCGCGAGCCGGCTCTCGGTCCCTCGGCCATACACGCGATGGAGCATCTTGTGGCTACTTTTTTGCGTAATCATCCTTTGTGGGCCGACCGCATAATATATTGGGGGCCGATGGGCTGTCTTACCGGGAATTATCTTATCGTCAAAGGAGAGGTGTCTTCTTTGGAAATCTTACCGTTGGTTCGTGAGGCTTTTGAATTTGTTGTTGCATTTGAGGGGGAGATTCCCGGTGCTTCGGCACGCGATTGCGGCAACTATCTTCTTATGAATCTGCCCGAGGCTCAATGGGAGGCACGTAAATATCTCAACGAGGTGCTTGTGTGTGCCATCGAGGAGAATCTGGTGTATCCCGAATAATCTATTTACTATACACAACAAACGAGGTTCCTTTTAAAGGAACCTCGTTTGTTGTGTTGTCCTACCTGGATTCGAACCAAGACAAACAGAACCAAAACCTGTTGTGCTACCATTACACCATAGGACAATCCTTTGCGCTTTCTGTTAAAAAGCGATGCAAAGGTATAATTCTTTTATTAAAAAGCCAAATATTTGCTCCGTTTTTTTTGCGCCTTTGCCCCGACTTATAGTGAAGGAATTAAAAAACCGCAAAATCCGGCATTCTTCCTTATTGTTTTTGCAAGCTCTTCCGGGCTGATATTCTTTATTCTTGCAATGCTTGCATAAATTTCTTTTATCCCCTTGTCGCTTGTGTCACTCTCGGCAAACAGCCTGTCGAGAGGCGTTGCGATGAGGCTGTCGCTGTTGAACTTCTCGCCGAAAGAGAGGAAAAATCCTTCACGCAGCAATTGCTTTGCAAGATGGGGCTTGCCGCGGAACCCGTGTATTATCCACGCCTGTCGGGGGCGGAACTTTTTGTGGAGGGCGATAATCTCATCGGCTCCTCTGACGCAGTGCAGTATCAACGGTTTTTCAATCTCCTCGGATAGCCCTATGTGAGCTTCCAGCACCTTCTTCTGCAATTCGCTGTTTGCAGGGCTTTTTATCTTGTCAATTCCGCATTCTCCTATGGCAACAACCTCACTTCTGCCTATCGCAATCCTTATGCGCTCGAACTCTTGCTCCCATTGCTGCGTTATATCCCACGGGTGTATGCCGGCGGAGGCAAGCGAGGCTGTCGCAGAGTTGTTCACGATGCTTGTTACGGCCTCGTCGAATGTGGTGCGGTGAGTGTGAATGTCGATGTACATTATGGAACAGGGTCGTATCCCGAGCCTCCCCAAGGGTGGCAACGGAGTATTCTTTTAATTGCGAGATAAGTTCCTTTGAATGGGCCGTGTTTGGTAATTGCCTCTATCGCATATTGTGAACAGGTGGGAGTGAAACGGCACGATGGGGGTGTGAGTGGTGAAATACACTTGCGATAGAAGTGTATGGGAAGGATGAGTATTGTTGTCAGTAATTTGCGCATCATTTACTGTTCTTCTCCATAATCGAGTTTAGCAGCTTCGTCATTTTCTTTTTTAAAAAATCTGTGCTGCTGTGCTTGGTGTCTATGTATAAAATAGCCACGGCCATCTTCTTGTTGTGCTCGTTAAGATAGTTTATGAACGGTTCCTTGTTCAGGCGGTAGGCCTCGCGTATGCGGCGTTTCAAGAGGTTGCGGTCCACTGCGTGACGGAATCTCTTTTTTGCCACACTTATGAGGATGGTGGCGGCAACCTCCTGTGCTTCGGGCATAATTTCTATGAATACGGCACGCAGGGGGTAGGCTGTGACCGATGCACCGGTAGCATAGAGCTTGTCAATGACACTCTTGCTCTTCAAATGTTCTTTTAATGGGAAACCGTGTTTACGCATCGTTCGTTAGTGGTTGGGCGTTGGTGGCTTTTATATGGGAAAAGCCTGTCCTCGTTGTTGTGTGACAGGCTTTTCGTTATTATTGTAAAAGCCCTTTTTCAGGCTTTGTTTTTTGTCAGGAATTCGTCGAGAGCCGCCGGCATATTTGTTACCGTTGCCGTGGGAGCTTCAAGGTCGAGGCGCAAGCCGATGTTGCGTATGCAGTTGGCTGTGATATTGCCGAAGCAGGCAATAAGTTGGTCGCCTTGCACATAGTCGGGCACGTTCTTGTTTAATGATTCAAGGCCGTGAGGGCTGAAAAATATGAGCATATCATACGACCTTATGTAGTCGGCCGGAATATCGGTGCTCACGGTGCGGTACATTTCGGCCTGTGAGTGTGAAATTCCGTGCGAATCGAATATGTTATTCAACTCGTCGTTGTGTACATTGGACATCGGGATAAAGTATTTTTCGCTTTTATGTTTCACGAATAAAGGTTCAAGGTCCTTTATGTGTCCGTTTCCAAAGAATACTTTACGCTTGCGGTATTGTACATACTTCTGGATGTAGAGCGAAATTGTTTCCGACAGACAAAAATATTTCATATCGTCGGGGATTGTAACACGCAATTCCTTGCACAAGGTGAAGAAATGGTCGATGGCGTGACGCGAAAGGAATACAATGGCAGTGTGTCCGGGAATGGATACCTTCTGCTGTCTGAATTCTTTTGCGCTCAAACCCTCCACTTTTATAAAAGAGCAGAAGTCAATCTTTACATTATGCTTCTTCTCAATATCGAAATACGGAGATTTTTCTGTCGCTGGCTTCGGTTGTGAAACCAAAATCTTGCTAACTTTCAATGTCCTAAAATTTTATTATTAAAAAAATAGTTGATTCGTGAATTATTCTCCATAAAACAGTCATAGGTAATAATTCAAGTGCGCAAAGATACAAAAAAATATCCAAATAGTTGCGTTTTTTTGCAAAAATGATTTTAATAGAGCCGGTAATGATTGCAAACAGGTAAAATATCGTGGCAAAAATCATATATATTGTGTAATATGATTTTGGGAAACCTTTAACCAATAAACAGCAGACGACTATGGGAAAGAGTATGAAGCCGAGTGTCTTTATTGTAAAGAAAAATGATTGATTCCAATCTTGTGCGGCCTGTTTGCCGAAGAGTGTGCTGTTGCACAGATAGGATATTGCGACTTTCAGCGTCAACGCTACCGTGAACAGAAGAAAATAACATATTAAATGGCTGTATGCCATAGTGTAATTCATTCCGTCGGGCTTGTTATATTGCATATATCCGAAGATGGTGATGCTGCTGTAAAAAAGAGTCTGCCAGTAGAGCAGAATGTTACATATTCTTGTTATATGTGTGCGGTCGTTGTAGGGAGTCGTTTTTTTGCTGTAATAGAGCAGGTTCTTTGCCTGCTCCAACAAACTGCTTCCATTCATAAGGAATACATACCCAATAGAGAGGATGTTGAGCAGGAATAGCGACATTATGAGATTGTCGTTTATGAGGCTGTATGGTGCGGCTTCTCCCATCATAATGCGGCGTATTTGCGTATTTCGTTGCTCCACACAGGTGTTTCGTTCACAATGTCGAGAGCCTCTTGGGGCGTGGTTGCCACGCGCCAGATGTCGCCGTGTATCTTGCCCATAAAATGTTCCTCAATGGCAATTCCCAACTGCTTTATAAGGTGGTCGTAATACCCGTTTGTGTTCAGAATCACTATTGGTTTAAGATAGAGCCCAAGTTGCTTCCAAGTGATAATTTCGCACAACTCCTCCATCGTGCCGCAGCCGCCGGGCAGTGCGATTATTGCATCGGACATATTGGCCATAGTCTGCTTGCGCTCGTGCATATCTTTTGTTATCAGCAATTTGCTGAGCCCCGTGTGGTGCCATCCTTGCTCGACCATAAATTCCGGAATAACTCCAATGGCTGTTCCGCCACTTTCGAGTGCGCCATCCTCAACACTGCGCATAAGCCCTTGACAGCCTCCGCCGGTGATAAGGGTAATTCCACGTTCACCCATTAGTGAGCCCAGCTGATGAGCCGCTTCGTAATAACATTCATCGGCCTTGCTGCTCGAAGCGCAGTAAACACAAATAGCTTTTGGTGTGTGCATACTTAATCGGATATTCTTACATACAGGGGTAGCCGTCCTTTTGAGCCTTCTTTCTCATTCTCTCGATGCGTTTGTCAAAGTCGGGGTGCGACGCAAACGCTTTCAGCAATACATTGTATTGCGAGTCGCCGCTACCTTCAAGTTCTTTCATCTTCTTGAAGGCCTCTCCCATAGCCCAAGGGTTCTTATTGCTCTTTTTTAGGAATTCATACCCGTAGTCGTCGGCCTTGTTCTCTTGGCTTCTTGAAAACTTTGCCGATATTGCAGCTTCTGCAATATCCCCAAGAACAGAGGAGGAAAGGCTCGCCCAAGTGCTGCTGAATGTTCCTATTGCTTCGGATGCGCCGCTTCTTAATACTTCGTCTTTCCAAGCCTTCTTTGAGTGCCGCAGAGCAACGTGCCCCACTTCGTGCCCGATTACTCCCAGCAATTCATCGTCGTTGAGCAGGTCCATCAGTGCCGAATATACTCTCACGCTGCCATCGGGGCAGGCGAATGCGTTTATGTTGTTTGTCCTGTACACCTTAAAGTTGAGCGCAATGCCGTCGGCATCGGTGAGCCCCTCGGTTATGCGTCGCAGACGCTTCGTGTAGGGGTCGCTCTCGTCGCATACACTATTTTCATTGTCCATAGCCACGACGCTCTCCTTTACCAACGCGGCAAACTCCTCGTCTGTAATAGATAGGGCCTTGCCTATTTTTAATGCTCCCATTGCAAGGCTTATCCAGTTGGTCTGTGCCTGTGTGCTTATTGTCGTAATCGACAATAGCAGTATGATTATGTATTTCTTCATATTATATTATGTTTGTTTCTGTTTTTTATATTTGCCGTCGGTTCTATCGAAACTGTGTCACTACGTTCCCCGGTTTTGACAGCCCCGCCTTTTGGCACCCCGTGCGGTGCAATCTTCGTCTGCACTTCGCCCGACTGTTTGCCGTCGGTTCCATCGAAACTGTGTCACTACGTTCCCCGGTTTTGACAGCCCCGCCTTTTGGCACCCCGTGCGGTGCAATCTTCGTCTGCACTCCGCCCGACTGTTTGCCGTCGGTTCCGTCGAAACTGTGTCACTACGTTCCCCAGTTTTCTCTGTCTAGGTTTCTGTATCCGATGGCCTCGGCTATGTGCTGCGGCTGAATATCGGCGCAGTGGTCGAGGTCGGCGATTGTGCGGGCCACCTTCAAAATGCGGTCGTAGGCGCGTGCCGATAGGTTGAATCGGCTCATTGCTGTTTTTAGCATTGCAAGGCTCTGTCCGTCGAGTGCGGCATATTTTGTGATGAGCTTGGGTGTCATCTGCGCGTTGCAGTAGATGCCCTCCTCGTCTTTGAATCGTTCTTCCTGCACTTTGCGGGCGGCAACCACACGCTCGCGTATCGCTGCGCTGCTTTCACCTTCGCGTGCATCGGAAATTTTCTCGAACGGCACGGGTACAATCTCTATTTGCAGGTCGATGCGGTCGAGCAACGGCCCGCTTATTTTGTTCAGATAGCGTTGCACTTGCGCGGGGGTGCACACGCAAGCCTTGGTGGGGTGGTTGTAGTAACCGCACGGGCAGGGGTTCATAGATGCCACAAACATAACTCCTGCCGGATATTCCACTTTGTAATTTGCTCGTGCGACGCTTATCTTGCGGTCTTCGAGCGGCTGACGCATAACTTCGAGCACGGTGCGGTTGAATTCGGGCAGCTCGTCGAGGAAGAGCACGCCGTTGTGTGCCAAGGATATTTCGCCGGGCTTGGGATTGCCTCCTCCGCCCACGAGTGCCACCGCCGATATTGTGTGGTGGGGGCTGCGAAAAGGGCGTTGTGTTATGAGTGAGGTTCCGCCGGATAGCTGTCCGCTCACGGAGTGTATCTTTGTTGTTTCGAGGCTCTCGTTGATGGTCATCGGCGGCAGGATGGACGGCAGTCGCTTTGCCATCATTGATTTTCCACTGCCCGGAGGCCCTATCATCATCAGATTGTGTCCGCCGGCGGCTGCCACTTCAAATGCGCGCTTCACGCTCTCCTGCCCGCGCACCTCGCTGAAATCAAACGGAAAGGTGCTCTGCTTTGAGTAAAAATCGCGTTCAATGTCAATGCAATATGGTGTAATATCCTCCTCGTTGTTCAGGAAGCGTATTACCTGCATAAGGTTGTCGGCTCCCAACACTTTTATTCCATCGACCACCGATGCTTCGGCTGCATTTTCTTTGGGAATTATCAGTCCTTCGTAACCAAGCTCCTTGGCTTTTATGGCGATGGGCAACACTCCTTTTACAGGCATAAGGTTCCCGTCGAGCCCAAGCTCGCCCATAATTAGGTATTTATCGAGCTTGGCGGTGGAGATGTTTTCGTCGGCGGCAAGAATTCCGATGGCTATCGGCAGGTCGTAGGCCGAGCCCTCCTTGCGAATGTCGGCCGGTGCCATATTCACAATAATCTGTTTGCTGGGGAAGCGTAGCCCGTTGTGCTGAAAAGCCGAATTTATGCGCTCGTGACTCTCCTTGACGGCATTGTCGGGCAACCCCACAAGAAAAAACTTTATTCCTCGCAAGGCATTAACCTCTATGGTTACAAGCGTAGCGTTTATGCCCTGAATGGCTGCTGCAAAAACCTTTACTAACATAGGCTGTTATTGCTTCTTTTTCTTGTTGAAATATCTGTTGGTAAGCGAGTCTATCGTGTTTACAAAATTCTCGTTTTTAATGCCGAACATATCTATTCGCTGATAAGGGCTCACTGTTATTGTGTAGGGCAGTCTGCTTATGGAGAATTTGTTGGCCAATTCGTTGTTCCACATTTTTCCATCGCACACGTTGTCGCCCACAATGCTGTCGGCCTCTATGCTTCTGCGCCATACGGCAGTGTCATAATCGAGCGAAATGTTCAGAATGCGGCTCTTGCTCGTGTCGCATTGGGCGTAGAGTTTGCCTTGTTCTTTCATTTCTATGCGTGACACGGAGTCCCACGCTGCCCAAAAGTTTATTATGAGCAGCTTGTCCCTGTAATTCTTTTGGACAATTTTCTCGCCCTTGTCTGTGGTAAACTCGAAAGAGGGTAACATTCTGTGAATGTTGTTGCTGTTTTTTACTTCGAGTTTGTCTTTTAGCCCGGTGAAATATTCGTGGTCCTGCAATGTGCCGCCCAAACTGCCTATGCGTTTCTTTATGAAATTATTGTTGGGGTTGGGTACTTCCACCATAAAGCGGCGTATAATCTCGATGTTTGTGTGGCTGAAAGGGTGAGCCTTTATGAAGTTGTCAATGTGTACCACACGTTCCGAATTGCTGTCGAATCCTCCCAAAATGTTTGCTATGCTGTCGTATAGTGCCTGTTCCTTGCCGCCTTTTACCATCCAACCGCCCTTTTTGTCGTTGGCAACGAGTTTGGCAGTCACGTTTGGTTCGGCGTATAGGGGGATGAGCTCTCCATTGGGCAAGGCCAACATTAGCGAGAGATTTTCGGTCGTTTCTATCGAATGGGAAAAATTGCCCTCCTCGTCGCAAGTGAATTGAACGATTTTGTCGAACTTGCTGTCAAGCCCGAAAATATACAGGGTGTCGCCGTCGCCGCCACAATTACCGCTTATGGTATATTGCGTAACCTCCTCGCAGGCAGTTGCAAGCAGAAGCGGAAGTATAAAAAGGAGTGCTTTTTTCATCGTCTATTGCTTGTTGGCACGCTTGCGCTCAATTTCGTCGAGAATTATTTTGCGCATACGCATTGATTTTGGGGTAACTTCGAGGTATTCATCCTCTTTGATATATTCCAAGGCCTCTTCGAGCGAGAATATTATGGGCGGAACAATGCGGGCCTTGTCGTCGGAGCCGCTTGCACGCATATTGGTGAGTTTCTTGCTCTTTGTGACGTTTATTACAAGGTCGTTCTCGTGAATGTGCTCGCCCACCACCTGCCCGGCGTAAACCTCCTCTTGGGGGCTTATGAAGAAGCGGCCGCGGTCCTGTAATTTGTCGATGGCGTATGCAAAAGCCGTGCCGCTTTCCATTGCCACCATAGAACCGTTCG
Organism: Bacteroidaceae bacterium; assembly: GCA_017466065.1. The sequence continues at coordinate 42,460 of JAFTUV010000033.1, read as the reverse complement.
TGCGGCGTTCAATATCGCCTTTGTATGGCTGATACTCCTTGAAACGGTGGGCCATAATAGCCTCGCCTGCCGATGCGGTGAGTACATTTGTTCGCAATCCGATGATGCCGCGCGAGGGCACATTGAACTCTATGTTCACACGCTCGCCCTGTGCCTCCATCGAGAGCATTTCACCCTTGCGGCGTGTAATCATATCAATCATCTTGCTCGAATAGTCGGTGGGCACGTTTATGGTAAGCTCCTCAATGGGCTCGCAACGCACGCCGTCAATCTCCTTATATATAACCTGCGGCTGTCCCACTTGCAGCTCATACCCCTCGCGACGCATTGTTTCAATGAGCACCGACAGGTGTAGCACTCCACGGCCAAACACGGTCCAAGCATCCTCCTCGGGGTCCTTTTTTACGCGCAAGGCAAGGTTCTTGTCGAGCTCTTTCTCCAAGCGGTCCTGTATGTGGCGCGATGTTACGAATTTTCCCTCTTTTCCAAAGAAGGGCGAGTCGTTAATGGTGAAGAGCATACTCATCGTAGGCTCGTCGATGGCTATGGGAGGCAGTGCCTCGGGATTTTCAAAATCGCACACCGTGTCGCCAATTTCGAATTTGTCGAGGCCGACAATCGCACAAATGTCGCCCGAGTTCACAGCGTCGGTCTTTTTGCGGCCGAGCCCCTCGAATGTGTGAAGCTCCTTTATCTTCATTTTCGATTGCTCGCCGTTGCGGTTCACAAGTGTGATGTTGGCACCCTCGGTGAGTGTACCGCGGTGAACACGGCCTATCGCGATGCGACCGGTGTAGGGCGAATAGTCGAGCGAGGTTATCAGCATCTGCGGAGTACCCTCCAAATGCTCAGGGGCGGGAATGTGCTCCAAAATAGCATCGAGCAGGGGAGTGAGGTCGTCGGTCTGTTTGCGCCAATCGGTGCTCATCCAGTTGTTCTTGGCCGAGCCGAAGATTACGGGAAAATCGAGCTGCTCCTCTGTCGCATCGAGTGAGAACATAAGGTCGAACACCATTTCGTGAACCTCGTCGGGGCGGCAGTTGGGCTTGTCCACCTTGTTTACAACCACAATAGGCTTTAATCCAATTTGCAGTGCCTTTTGAAGCACAAAGCGCGTTTGGGGCATAGGGCCCTCAAATGCATCTACCAACAAAATGCAGCCGTCGGCCATATTGAGCACACGTTCAACCTCGCCACCGAAGTCGCTGTGCCCCGGAGTGTCGATGATATTGATTTTTGTGCCTTTATATTGAATGGATACATTCTTCGACAAAATTGTAATACCTCTCTCTCGCTCCAAGTCATTGTTGTCGAGTGTGAGATTGTCGTTATCCTGTTCTTTCAACAGGTTGCCCGCAAGCATCATCTTATCTACAAGTGTTGTCTTGCCGTGGTCCACGTGGGCTATAATGGCAATGTTGCGAATTTTTTGCATTATGTGTGCTTTTTGTTTCTTAATATAAATTGAGCGTACTCTCGTTACGAACGAACAAAGATACTGCAAAATGGCGGAAAAAACGAATAAAAGAGCGACAATGATTACAGTCTTCTGTAAATTTTTATATGCAAAAGTATTGCCAATCCAAAAAATAGCCGTATCTTTGCGCCGCTAAATAAATTATTTAATCATTTTTTAAAAACTCAAATCTATGTATTTGGATTCAGCTAAAAAGCAAGAAATCTTTGGTACATACGGAACGTCTAACACTGATACCGGTTCCGCAGAGAGCCAGATAGCATTGTTCTCATACCGTATTGCCCATTTGACGGAGCACCTCAAGGCTAACCGTAAAGATTATAGTACACAAAGAGCCTTGACAATGTTGGTAGGTAAGCGTCGTGCGCTCCTTAACTATTTGAAGGACCGTGACATCAACCGCTACCGTGCAATCGTTGCCAAGCTCGGCTTGCGTAGATAATCTACGCCTGAAAAGGTCGAATGCCTCTCCGAAATTCGGGGAGGCATTTTTTTTAGTCCTGCAAGCAGGTGAACTTCTTCTTCTTGCTTTTGCTGACCTTGTAATTTTATACTGTTGGAATTCAAATACTCCTAAGCCTTATTTTGTTTACTGAAAAATTATGGAGTATATATATGAGAGGTAAAATATAGAAGAATACAGCCCTTTACAGCATACAAGCCCAACCAAATTTACGAGCTATCTCTTTGAGTAAGTTACGATCGCGTACTGGGATTATCACCTCCACAGTTTCGCTCTCATTGCTACGAGTGGCAATATTGGCAGAGTCAAGGTCGTATTGTGTCTGCATATTCATTAACACATCAGCCGGAATTCCTAATGTCTTATCAAGAGCAACAGCAACATTCAACGAAACAGAACGCTTGCCGTTGATTGTTTCGCTCAAAACCGATGCTTTGATGCCCGACTCGGCTGCCAATGCTAATACACCTTCTTTGTCGGTGTTTAATGCAAGACGCTGAAACAGGCAACTTCTCATCTGTCGTTTTAACTCACGAACTTTCTATTCCTCGTTAATGCATTGTTTCATATAAAACTGCATTTCCAATGGGTCGTCACATTTGAGAATTTCAAAGTAGTGGCTCTATGTCAATATGTGAGACACTGTCTCACTTTTTGGAAATGAAAGATATAACTTTCTCATATATAACAGATTAGAGCGACTTAGACCTCTACCATTCTTTCGTGTCAGGTTTTTTGCAAGATTTACGAGCAACTGCTTGCCATATTCAGCCCTAACTTTTTCTTTCTGTTAAAACTCCACTATATATTTACCAGTATGACAATTGGCTTCCAATAATTTCGTGTTTACAGCTGTAATAGCCTTTTCTTTGGCACTTACCCAAAGAGTTGAATATTGTCAATCAACAGATTGTAGTCATCTGTAATTTTATGAGAACTTTTTATTATTAAATCATTATTCATATTTATGCTTGATTTACTTTTTCGCTCTATCAATCTGTCGTTGACATGTAAATATACTTTGCAATATTCTTTTAGTTTGATAAGTATATATAATTTATGGCAATTATATATAATTTACACCAATAGAAAAACTGATAAGAAACTGTCATTTCGAACAAATGTGAGAAATCTCAACAATGCTGATATCCAGATTTCTCGTCGCTCCGCTCCATCGAAATGACAAACAAGTGTAACATTGTATATAATCACCTAATTTATATTTATTCCATTGGTTTGATTTTGGATTCGATAAAGGCTATTTCGGATTCGTTGAGGCCATATTTTGCATACAACTGTTGGTCGATTTCGGGTACCGATTTACTCCAATCAATGTCCGAGGTGCTGGTGAAGTCTTGCATCGGAACAAATTTATATACTATTTGAGTTACATTTTGAGAAGTTTTTAGGATACTAACCAAATATCTTAAAAATAAAGTTTTAATATATTTTTGTAAATTTATTGCTTCCTCTTTCGTGTCAAAAGAACCTATTGTAATAAAACTGTCCGTGCAAGCGTCATTGGGAACCCCTATATATGGAGTTCCTATAATATTCTTATCAGTTGCCGGGTCGCCTGCTGATTTTGAAATAATAACCTTAAACTTTTGTAACAATTCTTCATTTTTTACTATCTTATCTCGTTTTACATATCTAATAACATTATTCTTGCATCTAAGGATACACGAATTTTTTGTTTTATTTGGAGAAGAAATGGCATTAACAACATCTTCTTTTCCAATTATGCCAAAAGGGTTCCTTCCTGTTGTAATTTCTGTTAATTGAGATGACGAGTTGATTTTTTGCAATATTTTATAGTCTCTATCATCACTAATGATAATATTCATTCCTTTCTCGAATAGTGGACGATTTTGAATAATATCTCCATTATCATCTTTGATGACAAATTCGACATTTCCTTTATATCCTCGTCTATTCAAAATGATACAGATACCTCCCTTAATAACAACATTGCTAAAAACTTTATCCACATTATGATATAAACAAATATTTGAAATACCATTATTGGCTTTTATTTCATTTCTTAATGAAACAAATGATTTATCTTGAGCATCTCCTGTAAACCATCTCATAGGGGTAATTAAACAAGTATATGTTGTACTGAGTGACAAAGATTGTTTTATGAATTCAGGAAATAATTGTTTGCTCAACGATTTATTTGATTCAGAAGTACTGATAGGAGATTGATATGGAGGATTACCAACAATAACATCAAATTTCATATCTTTTAAATGTTTTATTCTTTCTTTATTATTTTCCTTAATCAAATCAAATGTTGTAAAATCTTTTATGATATTTTCTACGGGCATCCCCAATAGTTTATATATTTTGCGGGTAAATTCGTAGCATAAAGGTGAAGTTGGTAAAGAGTAGATATTATTCTTCACTACATCATCTACTTTAACAAATCTTTTATAAATAGCATAAGCAAATTCACCCTGCTTTGAAGCTATGTCTAAAAACTTCACTTTCGACAAATTCTCTATTTCGGGGAGTAATGCAATCATATCTGCTGCTATATTTTTAGGGGTGACAATCTCTGAATCAGATATTCTGCCAAACTGTGTGAGAGCAACATCTACTCGCTTTACGGGCTCCATTGTCTCGTCACAAATAAGATTGTTTATATTTTCAATCTTATAGTCAAGTTTACTATGGATAAAATGAGTGCATTTACTGTGTAATGTATCTAATTCATCTTTATCAAGACCTAAATTTCTTGCAATACGCTTATTGTCATCTGTTGCATCTATAACAGAGATAACCTCTCCTAAGTTTCTAACATTTGACTCTGTAAGGAAAGCAAAGAATAATATTTGGAGATAATAGGTTTGCAGTTTTTTGGCCAACTCCTTTGCATTATCTTTATCGACAGATGATTCTGTTCTTTCTCCACCTTGTGAACCTTCTTGACCAGTTAGTTGGTCTCTTCCAACAGCACCTGTACCATTTTTACCTTCGGTATCTGTGTTATTTTCACCAATAGTATCTATATCATCATCTCCCTCAGTAGGTTTGAATGTAATACCTTTCTTAGAATCAATAGGAATAAGGTCTTTAATAATAGAGATAATTTCATCATCAGTCAATATATTTTCATCCACAGGAATATCAGTTGCCTCATCCATAACACTTCTGCTCTGTGAATATTCACGCACAGCATCCATAATATTGGCACTTGACACCTGATGGAGTTTATCTTTATTCAAGCATATAATTGGAGATATTTCTAACTCTCTACTAAGGCGGACTTCCAACTTCTCATTACCGTTAGCATCAGTATTTGCATTATAAAATTGAGATTTTAGTTCCTGTAAACGGAACATTCTATCAACATCAAAATCTACTAATAGGGTTTGAGGCTTCTTGTTGTATTTAATAGTCTTACCCTCGGCATCCTCGTATGTGACAACATACTGATTCTGCAAACGGAAGATAGCCTGGTCGTACTCTTGAGGTGAGGCTGTATCTTTCAAGAATATCATAGTATCCCATTCCTCAACGGTATTTCCTGTAAGCATACGGTTCACAGTAAGGGTAATAGTCTTTTTCCCTTCACTTTCACAACGCTTGATTTTAGATTTGATACTCTCTATGGATGGATATAATGTATTACTATTAACCCCTGCTATATTGATAATTTCATATTGAGACAGATTGTCAAACTTATCAGGGTTATTTGTTATCAACTCTTGCATTGCATCACAAGAAGCACGATATGGTAATACAAATACTATGTGATGGCACATCTCCCCCTGCTTAATCTTATCGTGGTTTAAAAATGAGAAGATATTTTTGTCCTCCCGAGAACCATCAATAGCTCTTAATAAATCGCAAACCTCCGATTCATTTTCAAACTTCTTGTAATTACCCGCTGTATCCTTATCTATTGATTGTGGTTTAAGCAATGCTGAAAGAGCAGCTGTTTTACCCGACTCTTTAAGTTGCTTTATTTTTTTTAGAGATGACTCATTTGGTGTAAAGGCAAAACGAATCATTTGAGGGAATCCATAGTATGGATTCTCCCACTCATCTTCGGGTTCTTCTTTTTGATTATTCTCTTCAATCCACTTATCAGATGCGTCAATAATATCTGTAAATTGACAGAACGAGATAATGTCGTCTTCTGAGAATTCGCTACTCATTAAGATTCGATAAGGAGTACCAGATAGATGAAGAGTAATTTTTGCCTTAAGGTGTTTTTGAACCTCAATATCAATATCCTCTACAGATTCTATATCTTTTTGTTTTAACTCATTCTCGATTTGATTTTTAGTCAATCCCGCATTTTGTAGCACTTTGCCATATTCTGTAGCTCGTGCACCATAATGTGTTTCATCAACTATGAGTAGGTCTATTTGGCTATCGAATACTTCTTTATGTTTCTTCTTGATTTCATCACCTTGAAGGTCTTGCAGCGTCAAGAAGATTGCTGCTTTTTTACCACTCTCAATGTTGGACTTAATTATATTCTCATCACTCAGTAACAGTTCTCCATTAAGAAATACAAAACCTTCAAAATTGGCAATTTTCTCAACAGTCTTCTTCCATTCCTCTTTTACATCTGCTTTGCCTGATACTATCACAACAATCTTAGCATCCATAGCATTAGCGCAACACATTGAAGTAAAAGATTTACCAAATCGCATTACTGCATACATAAGCAACTTTGTGCGCCCCTTCTTTAAAGCTGTCACAAAAGCCTTTACAGCATCATCTTGATTAGGGCGCAATTTATATGGAACTGTATCTCGAACATATATAGAGGGCTCGGAAAGATGTCGCTCGTCATAAAGTTGATATATACCGCCTCCCAGTACTGCATCTTGCTCAATATGGTTAAATGCGTCTTCAAGATTTTCGGTATTTACATCTTTGAAAAACTCGTTTGAATAATACAAATTAGCTGGCAAATCCTGCCTTTGTAAACGTTTTTTACCTAATTCTCGCTCTAAATAGCTATGAATAGCATAATCTCTAAAGAATTTATCCCCAACTTTAGCAGCGCGAGAATATTCTTGCGTAAGATCGTGGTAATGCTTGCGCCATTCAGTTAGACGAATACCAACAGGGCGGACTGTATCTCCTATCTTCCAGTATTTAGGAACGGTTTTAGTCGAGAAAGCGTATATATGAGGATAGACTCTTCCTGTTATTAAGTTCTCAATAACAGAAGTGTCTATATTGTTTTTTTGATTATTTGCTTCCATTACGCCTAGCTTTTAATCAATGATGCAAATTTTAAAACTTCTCCTGTCACCCAATCCTTGATATTACAATAGATTCCATTGTGTTTATGAATGTTGCCTTTGGAGCATCCTTCACACATTAGTATTTGAGTTGTTGCTCCTCCGAATAAATCTTGAGCTAAAGTTTGTTCTGTCCGACAACTATTCGGAACAACCCCTTTGAGACCATCCATTTGCCAAACATTCCACGAAATAATATTTGCTATGCATTTAATTGATGCTGTAAGCGGGCTTTTGCCAAACTTCAATTCGTAATTCTCTATGAAAGAAAACAGCATAGCCTCTCTTGCAAGCAGCAGATTGTCCCCTTGCCATTCAAAGCCATATATGCTTTTGTATGCATCCTGTGCAGCAGATAACCACTTACCCGATGTATGGACATTCTCGCTTATTACACGCAGTTTACGGTCAAGAAGACCTATGCGTTTTTCTATTGGTATCAATTCGCCTGTAGTTGTGTCATAACGGCTTGTTATGTACGGTGCTTCACCACAGGTTATTTCCAAGCGATTATCTCGTACATAATCTTTCCAAGTTTTACCTTTCGGGAACTCTATTGGAGTCGTAGTTGGTATCCAAGAATGTTCCCCATTCTCTTCAACCTCTACATTAAAAACACCTTCGCGACCAAACCACGCATTGTCTATGAGGTTATTTTGTGCATTACATACCCAAGATGGTGTAAAAACCTCTGCCATATCACGAGAACGAACAGACTGCTGTGTTCTATCTTTAAGAACACGAGGAATAATCTTGTTATTATCTGCAATTTTCTCGTATGTAATCTCATCCATCTCTGCATAACCTTCACCCCACTGCTCATAATCTTTGGTAGCCCAAAATATGTTGCGCTGAGTGGTGTGGTCGTACAGCAGAACATTCATTATATTTTGAGGAATATTCCCCTCGAGTATGTCAGCCAGACTAATATTCATTCAATTTTATCTATGATAAACTACTTTATATGCAAAAATAATTAAAAATTATTTTATTTCTATGGTAAAGAGCGAATTTGTTGGGCCATAATCCAAGAGTTGGATTATAGCGAAAAATAGAAGCCGGGTCAAAATCATTTTTGACCCGGCTTCTATTTTTTAGTTGTATTGAGTTTATTTCACAAACTTCTTTTCGCCATTGATTATGTAAATCCCGGGAACGGTGATTGTGGAAATTCTGTTACCGCGAAGGTCGTATATTGCATTCTCGCTCTTCGCATCGCTCTCAATCTCAATGATAGAGGTGCTAACCTCTACATTGCTCTTCTCGAACTGCCAAGTGCACGCACCCCAGAAGTCTTTCATAAGGACAAAATTCCAGGCAGCGGGGTTGGTGTACCAGCTGTTGTTGCCACCTTCGTCGATGATGCATATACCTGTCTGTCCGTCGAGGGTGCGCTCTTCGAGTGTCCACGCATATTCCTCGCCGAGCTTTATAGCCTGCTCGCCATTGTACGAAACGGGGTAGGCGGCGGTGCCGGTTGCTTTATTGTAGATGTAAATTTTTCCGTTGGGCCTTTTAATTATGCTCCACAGCATATTATCGTTGTTGCTCTTATCCTGTGGCGAGATTAGATTGTTGGAACCGCTGTATCCTGCATATTTGCCGAACCATACGTTGCGCAGGTAGTAATAGTGCCCCTCGCTCAATGTCTGTACAAAGCCGGTCTTCTCCATCATCTGGAACTGGTGGTAGAGAGCAACGTATGCGTTGTACTGCTCTTCGCTCACGTTGCCTGCTGCAAGCGTCTGCTTCGCGGGAGTGATAATGCTTTGCTGCAAGTAATCGAGTGCCTCCTCTGTGGGTTGGTTGGCCTCGCCGGGCTCTGCTGTGAGGATGATAATCTCGCTCTTGTCGACAAGTCCCTGTAATTGTGCGGTAAAGTCGCTCACCTCGATGAGTTTCCACGTGCCGTTGTAGCAGAGTGCGGCATTGTCCTTGGCATATACCTCGCCCGATACTTCGGCACTCAAACGTTTCACGCTACCTGTCACTGTGGCATTGTAGCCGTCGACAGCCGAAATTACAACAACACCGGGAATATATGTAAAGTCCTGTGTGGCAATGGTTGCCTTGTCTATTCTCACGGCAGTGCCGGTTGTGCCCATCTTTATGGCGGTGTTGTAATTGCCCATAGTGAGCTGTTCGCCACTATAAACATTGGTTATTATGTATCCGCCGTCGGTGGCTGCGGTAAATTGCCACAACTCCTCGGGCTCTGTTTGCGGAGTATAGTGGAAGCGTACCCCCTCGCCACTCTGATACATTGTGGAACCTGCGTATTGACGCTGATATTGCACCGAGGCCGATACAATCTGGTAGGTCTTGCCCTCTTGTGGCTGAACGATGGGGGCATTCTTGTAGTTCTCTATTGCGGTGGCAAGTGCCGTAACATCATCGCCCTGTGTGCCGGCGTATGCCTCTTTAAGCGCGTCGAACAACTCTGCTGCCGGGTAGCCTGCCCCGCCGCGTATGCTATTCTCCAATATACTCTCGGCTTCCATTATTGTACTTTCTGCCTCGGTATATTCGGTGGGCTCAATGTAATGCTTCGCATATTTATAATCGAGCAATTCGAAAATCTCATCGTGGCTTTGCAAACGCTTGTAGAAGGATACCCAGTTCTTTTTTGCTGTGGGCAACCAGCCAATCTCAGATAGAGCGAGGAGGCGGGGGAGCAGCTGATACTCAACCTCATCTATGTCGTTGCAAGTTTCTGTCCACATATTGCCCTGTACGCCAAGAGCGTAATCCTCTTTGCCCGACAGGCTGCTCAATGGATTAAGGCCATAAATCTCCTCTACTGTGTTTATTCCCCAACCGCCGTTGTATAGCTCGTCTACAAAGCGGTTGCTCTCGTCGCTCTGCATAAAGTCGAGATACAGATGTGTGTAGGGAACAATAATCGACTTCATACCTCTGTTGGCTGCCTGTCCGCTGTAACCAATTCCGTTCCACGCCATAATAACTGGCTTTGTCCGGTTGTTGTCGTCCCAGTTGGCAAGCAGTTCGTCCCACACGATAATGTCCCTTCCGTGTTTCTCTTTCAGGTAGATGCCGAGCTCCTCAACCAACCACGATTGCAGTTGGTGCACTCCGTCGAGCCCAAGTTCCTGCACGCGTGCAAGGCACTGTTCGTTGGTGCTCCATTGTGTGGTGGGGCACTCGTCGCCACCAATGTGAATGTAATCATAGGGGAAGATGTCGGCAATGTTGTCGAGAACGCATTTTAGGAACTCTATCACTCGGTCGTCGCCAATGTTGAGCACATCCTCCGAAATTCCGCCGTCTACGCGCACCTCATACTTCTTTGTAGAGTCGCAGCTGAATTCGGGGTATGCAGTAACCGCCGCTACCATATGGCCGGGGAGGTCAATTTCGGGGATAATCTCGATGTTGCGTGCCTTTGCGTATGCAACGACCTCGCGCAACTCGTCCTGTGTGTACCACATTCCGCGTCCATATTCAGTATCGTCGTAGAAATTTTGTCCGTCGCTCGCGTTGCTGAACGATTTTGAACGAATGGAGCCCACTTCGGTGAGCTTGGGGTATTCGGGAATTTCCACACGCCAGCCTTGGTCGTCTGTGAGGTGCCAGTGAAAGCGGTTCATCTTGTAGAGTGCAAGAATATCGAGCACTTTCTTTACCTCCTCTTTGTTGAAGAAGTGGCGGGCAATGTCGAGCATATATCCGCGGTGACCCAAAAGCGGTTTGTCGTTTATTTCAAGATAGGGTACAGCCCACTCGATGCCACTTTGTAAATCTGTGGCAAAAAACTCGCGGGGAAGCATCTGTTTAAGTGTCTGCAATCCGTAGAGCAGGCCGGCAAAAGCCGAGGCTTTAATCTCAATATTATTGTCGTTTACTTTAAGAGTATAGCCCTCGGCGGGTAGGGTAGCGTCGGTGCCGAACCAGATTTCTCCATCGGCAGCTGTTGTGCCGGCCTCTTTCACTTGCAGAGCAATGCCCGATGCTTTCTCCAACTGTGTGGCAAACTCCTCGGCGTGCAACTTCATCTCCTCGCCTGTGTAGGCAATGGCATTCAGCTTATCGAAAGAGAGGCTTCCCTCCTTTATGATTGTCAGCTCCGATGGTTGGGGTATTATGGATATTTTACCAAGTGCTTCGTAACTGCTTGCATCGACAAATGTCACAGGGTTATTCTGGTCGCCACTGTTCCATAATCCCACACCGCGATTTTCGCTGGGGCCGCCCCATAGGTTCATTGAAACGCCGGTGTTGCTCGCAGGCTGAATTTCGTAACCACCGCTGTAACTGCTGTTTGCGGTGCTGTTTATCTTGAACTTATACACACCTGTGCTGCTTGCTGCCGCGCGCACCATCTGGTCTCTTGCCGCGGAGTTTACATACAGGGTGTAACCCTTTTTGTTTGTGAATGTGTAGCCCTGCGAGGCATCGCCTGTAATCTTCCACAGCTGTGCATCGCTGCCTGTTGCTGCCGCCGTGGTGATGTTGGCGTTTACAGTCTCGGCAGTGATGGCGTTGCCGCCGTTCATAAACTGGATAAGATACCATTTGGTAACATCATCGGTACTCACTGTCGGAAATCCTTGGGCAAGGCCTGCGGAAAATCCGGTAATAAGACATAATAAAAACAGTAGATTTCTTTTCATAACTTGAATTATAGTAATTTTTTGAAATTCCAACATTTGCAAATGTACGTTTTTTGCAAGTAACAATGAAGAAAAGGGCCTTTTTTTTGAAAAAATGTATAAATAAATTATCAATAATCTCTTCTATTTTCCCTATATTCGCAGAATGAAAGCAAAAAACTGCATTTATTGAATGTCGCAGAAAACCAAAAAAATAGAAATATGAAAACATTTAAAAAAATCTGTTGCTTTGCAACCCTGCTGATGCTCTCCTTTATGGCGCATCCTCTCCACTCGCAAACAGTGGATATATCACCTGCACCGCAGGAAATTTCTTGGAGTGGCGAATCGGCCTTCCCCGGCAGTACAGCCTTTGCTATTACCGGCGAAGCTACCGCCGATGCCGATGCTGTTGCGCTGTTTAAAGAGAATTTCCCGACAGGCGGCCTGCTGCCCGTGATTATAGGTGAGCGTGGCGATGCAGCCGTATCGGCCTATGAGTCATTGATTCCTGAACAGGCCGAGGGATACTATCTGTCGGTTGGCAGCGACAAGGTGGTTATTGCAGGTAACGACGGTGCCGGCACCTTTTACGGAGTGCAGTCCTTCATACAGATAGCTTCGCAGCCCAATGTGATGGCAGTTACCATAACCGACTATCCTGCTATTCCTTATCGCGGCCTTGTCGAGGGTTATTATGGCAACCCTTATAGCGAGGCCGACCGTATGAGCCTCTTCGAAATGTTCGGCCGTCAGAAGATGAACATCTACATCTACGGTCCCAAGGACGATGTCTATCACCGCGGTCAGTGGCGCGAGAACTATCCTGCCGACCAAGCCGAGAAGATACGTTCCTACGTGAATGTCGCCAAGGCCAATAAGGTCGACTTTGTGTGGGCTATCCACCCGGGCGAGAATATCCAGTGGAACAAGACCGACAGTGTGAATGTGGTGAACAAGTTAAAGTCTATGTACGACCTTGGTGTACGCACCTTCGCCGTCTTTTTCGACGATGTTTGGGGTGGCGAGGGTACACGTGGCGACAAGCAGGCGCAACTATTGAACTACATTACCGACGAGCTTGCCAAGGCCTATGACGACGTGAATCCCCTCATACTCTGCCCCACACAATACAATAGAGGGTGGAGCAGCGGCGACTACCTCACAACCCTCGGCACCACAATGTACCCCGAAGTGCGCATAATGTGGACCGGAAACTCGGTGGTGGATATGATTAACAGGAGTGATATGCAGTGGATAAACACCCAGATAAGCCGCAAGGCATTCATCTGGCTCAACTATCCTGTAAACGACTACTGCATCAACCATCTGCTTATGGGTCCCACATACGGCAACGACCTTAGTATCGCCAATATGCTGTCGGGCTTCACATCTAACCCTATGGAGTATGCCGAGGCTTCGAAACTCTCACTTTTCAGCATAGGCGACTATTGTTGGAATATGTCGGCCTACGATGCCGATGCCTCTTGGGAGAATGCCATCGAGTATCTTATGCCTGAGAATGTTACCGATTTTCGTTTCTTCTGTGAGAATAATGTCGATCTTGGCGTAACCGTTCACGGGTTGCGTCGCACCAATGAATCGCCCGAATTTGTTGCAGCCAAGAGTGCCTATGATGCAAAAATGCAGGCAGGCGACAAGGCTGCGGCCTATGCAGCAGTGGGCGAGCAGTTCGAGAAGTTCGTTTCCTCGTCCGATAACCTTCTTGCAAGCAGCGAGGCTCCCGCGCTCATTGCCGAGATTACTCCTTGGTTGCAGTGTATGAAATACACCGGTCTCAAAGGTCGTTCGCTTGTGGAGATGCAGAATGCCCTCCTGTGCGAAAATCCCGACAGCTTCATAAACAGCTATCTGCGCTACAAGGAGTATGACGAACTGCAAGCTGCATTGCGCTCACGCGACTTTGAGGGAACCATAAAACTTGCGACCCCCGTGGTTGCGACCGTTCACGTGGAGCCCTTTATAAAGAATAATCTGGGCGAGCTTGTTGCCGAGTATAAAGAGATTTACGACTATCGCACCGATGTGTTCCCTGCACAAGTGATAGAGAATGGCACCTATTATATAATGTATAATGGTAAATATCTCACCAACAGCACTCCCAACACTGCAAGCAGCGTGCCGCAGTTCCTTGCCGCAAAAGACGATGTCCGTCCGCAGAAACAAGAGTGGAAAATATCTGTCGACCCGTCGACCGGCCGCTACAAGATAATAAATCTCGAAGATAACCGCTACCTCAATGAATTGGGCTCTTTCACGGTGAGTGAATCGACCAATCCTTACGACCCCGCTTGGCACACTTTCGAGATTTTGCGTCTGGCCAATGGCAAGTATGCAGTGCAGAATGGTGGCAGCGCAGGTGAGAATTTTTGGACCTCGAACGGCTCACGCATAGAAAAGAGCTCGTCGAGCGAGTTTGTTCCATCTAATTTCATATTCGATATTGTACCCATAAGCGGTGAGGAGAATTTCGACAAGATAGACTCCGATGGTGTATATTACATTCTCGATGGCGATAAATACCTCACCAATACCAACATTTCCGGCGCGGGCGGGCAACCAACCTTCCAAGAAGTGTCGTCGCCCGGCCTTGCACAAGAGTGGCTCATAATGCCCGATGCAAGCGGAAAGCAGAATTACAAGATTACCAGCAATGCCGACGGCCGATACATAAACGAATATGGAGTGTTCGGCACCAATCAATATTACAGCGACTGGAACACCTATCTTATTACGGTTCAGGACGGGCTCTACTCATTGCGATGGACACAATCGGCAATTAAGAACGGTGTGAAATTCCTTGTTCCCAATGATAATAAGCTCGTAGAACAGGCCATAAGCCACTCCGAGAGCTACACGCTTAGAATAGTTAAGAAATATGTTGCTCCGCAGCCGGAGCCCGAAGTGAGTGAGGTGGCAGCTCCGCAGTACGATATTTACCGCATAGAGCACATATCCACAGGTAAATTCATATCCAACGGCGATAACACCGACAATGATGCCAGAATTATTTACGCCACAGCCGACGAGAGCTCTGCCGGGCAGGAGTGGGCACTATTTCCCACAGGAATAAAGGATGAATATATCCTTGTGAACCCAGCCTCGAAAAAGGCCGTGGATATGGCACCCGGCGTAGGCTATCCCGTGCAGTGGAACGTGGAACCTTATAATGTGAACCAAGTGTTCCGTCTCTCGCAAGTGGAGCCCGATATTTATGTGCTGTTGAATGCAAGCAACACAGCCGAGTGCCTTGCCGTCAATGCGTCGGGTGCCCCTGCCGTTACAAGCAGTGCCGCCGCAGCCGATACCCGCTTCCGCTTTGTGGCAACCGGCGAGAAACTTGCGATAGATTTTCCCGTTGCCAACAAGAGCTTTGTGGTGAAGAGCGTCGATACAGAGCAGGTGTTGAGTGCTGCTGCTCACAGCACCCTCGACAGCTATGTCTATTCAAAAGACTATACCTCCGATAAAGGTCAGAGCTGGAAGATAACCAATGGAAAGAATGCATTTGTCCTCACCTCCACCGCCTACGGAATCTCGCTTGATATGGGCCTCACGGGTTCCTGTATCCCTTTGCTCTACACTACCAACGGCAATAACGCCAATCAGAATATCTATTTCGAAGAGGTAGACGGCGAGCCGGGAGTTTACCGTTTGTATGCCCTTAAAGATGGTGCGAAATATTATTTGCAATCAATAGCCGACGATGCTTTTGCCACCACAACCGTTGCCACCGATGCCGGCACCAGATTTATTATAGCAATGTTGGAAAGCTCGCTCGGCAACGACTGGGAGAATCAGGAGATTTTCGAAGAGAACAAGGAGGCGGCTCACGCAACCTTTATCCCCTATACTTCTGCCACACTTATGAAGAGCGACGCATTCTACAATACCCCGTGGCTCACTCCCGAGAATGCCGATTATTTGAGCCTGAACGGAGTGTGGAAATTCAATTTTGTGAGCGAGCCATCGTTGCGTCCCGGTGAGAGTGATTTCTGGGGCAACGACGCCGATGTTTCCGATTGGGATAATATAGATGTTCCTTCGTGCTGGGAAATGAAGGGCTACGACCTTCCCCTGTATGTAAATGTGGAATATCCTTTCCTCAACAATCCACCATATATAATAAATAAGGTGAATGGTGTCGGCAGCAATCCTGTCGGCTCTTATCGTCGCACATTTACCCTGCCCGAAGGTTGGGAGAACAAAAATGTGTTCCTGCACTTCGACGGTCTTTACAGCGCAGCCTATGTGTGGGTAAACGGCGAGTATGTAGGTTACACACAGGGCGGCAACAATGACCACGAATTTGAGATTGGCTCCTATGTGCGCGAAGGTGAGAATAACGTGAGCGTGCAGGTGTTGCGTTGGAGCGATGCCTCGTATCTCGAAGGACAGGATATGTGGCATATGAGCGGATTGCATCGCGATGTTTATATGTATGCTACACCCAAGACCTTCGTTCGCGACCACTATATAACCGCCGAGCTTGGTGACGACTACACAAGCGGTACGATGAATGTTGCTGTCGAAGTGGATAACCGTGCCGGTCTTGCCGATACAAAAACAGTGGAGGTGCAGTTGCTCTCCCCGACAGGCGAACTTGTTGCCACCGGCAGTGCCGACTTTGAACTTGCCGCAGGGGTAACATCGGCAACCTCTACAATTACATTCGATAACCTCACAGGGCTTCTCCCTTGGACATCGGAAACTCCCAATCTCTACACAGTTGTTGTTGCGCAGAAGAATGCATCGGGAGCCGACGAAATGGTATTCTCTACAAAATATGGATTCCGCGAGATTGAGATAAGCAATGGTGTGGTGCTTGTAAACGGCAAACGTGTATTCTTCAAGGGCGCGAATGCACAGGATACTCATCCCCTTTATGGCCGCTCGATAGATGTTGAAACAATGCTCAAAGATGTTGTAATGATGAAACAGAGCAATATGAACATTATCCGCACGAGCCACTATCCCCGTCAGGCAAAGATGTATGCAATGTTCGATTACTATGGTCTTTACTGTATGGATGAGGCCGACATTGAATGTCACAAAAGCTGGGAGGACCACAAGAAGAACAGTATCTCGAACGACCCCACTTGGCGTGCGCAGTATGTCGACCGCACCGTGCGTATGGTTTATCGCGACCGCAACCACCCCTCGGTGCTCTTCTGGTCGTTGGCCAACGAATCGGGTGTGGGCATTAACTTCAACTCCACATACGCGGCAACACGCCTGCTCGATTCCCGCCCCATTCACTATGAGGGCTATTCGGCCGATAATTCTGCTGCAAACACAGATATGCACTCCAAAATGTATCCCGACCTTGCCTATGTGCGCACAAATGCCAATAACAGCATCGGCGGCGAGCCTTTCTTTATGTGTGAGTATGCTCACGCAATGGGTAATGCCGTAGGTAACTTGCAGGAATATTGGGATATTATGGAGAGCAGCAAATATGGCATTGGCGGTTGCATCTGGGATTGGGTGGACCAGTCTATTTACGACCCGCAGGCAATAAAGAGCGGCGAGCTTGATGTTAATGGCTTCCCCAAATATATGTCGGGTTACGATTATCCCGGGCCTCATCAGGGTAACTTTGTCAATAACGGCCTTATTACTGCCGACCGTGCTTGGACCGCAAAGCTCACCGAGGTTAAGAAGGTTTATCAGTATGCGACATTCACATTCGATGCATCGCCAGCAACTCTCACTGTGAAGAATAAGTATCACTTCACCAATCTCGAAGACTTCTCTTTGCGTTACTCGCTGTTGTGCGACGGTAAGGTTGTTGCAAGCGATGTATTGGTAATTCCTTCGGCTGCGCCGGGTGAAACAGCGACAGTGCAGCTGCCTTTGTCGATTGTCTATGAGGCGGAGTCGGAATATCTGCTCAATGTAGAGCTTGTGAAAAAAGATGCCGAGCCTTGGTGCGAGAGCGGTTACGCCGTGGCAGCCGAGCAGTTCGTGGTTCAGGAGCGTGCTTCCCTTGCAGCTCCCGATGCTGTCGAGGATGCCGATGAACTCACTCTCACTGCCGATGGCGGTTACACTGTTGCAAACAACAACATCCGCTTCAAGGTAGATGCCGATGGTTTTGTAACCGAGTGGGTTGCCAATGATGTGCAGGTTCTTGCCGAGGGTGGCAACCATCCTGTTTACAGTAACATTCGTTGGATTGAGAATGAGAGCCCCTATGGTGAGCATAATTTTGGCGATGCAACAACCTACATAAACTCTGCAACCGTTTCAGCCACAATGGCTGCCGACAATAACAGTTGCGTAGTTGTGGTGGATGCTTCGCACGATAAATGTCCCTATAAGATAACCTATACAATCTACGCGAGCGGAGTGGTTGATGTGAAGGCCGACTATACCCCCGCAACCTCGTTGCGCCGTATAGGCTTGGATATGATATTCCCTGCCGGTTACGAGAATGTGGCCTACTATGCAAAGGGCCCGTGGGAGAATTATATCGACCGCCAGCGTGGCTCTTTCCTCGGCCGTTACACCACAACCATCGACGATATGTTTGAAATGTATCCTCACCCGCAATCAATGGGTAACCGTATGGCGTTGCGTGAGCTCACTCTCGTGAACCCCGAAAATAATAATAACATAAAGATAGAGACCGAGGGTGAGGTATCTTTCTCGTTGTCGCACTATAACCAGAAGCAGTATCTTGTTCCCGTGCTCCATCCGTGGGACCTTGTCAAGGACGATGTAGTGTATGCAACCTTCGACTATATGCAGCGTGGATTGGGCAACGGCAGTTGCGGCCCGGGTACAGAGGCAATGTATCAGTGCCCCGTCGGCTCAACATACAGCCACACACTGCGTGTGAGCACTGTGAACGGCCTTGAAACTGGTATTGACGAGATTGGTGTAGATGCCTGCATTGTCGGTTACGATGCTGCATCGTCGAGCCTCACACTTGCCAATATTACCGATGGTGCCAAGGTTACCGTTCTTAATATGGGCGGTGTTGCCGTTGGCAAGGCTGTCTGCTCGGGCGGCGCAACAGTGTCACTTGCAGGTTGCCCCACAGGTTCTTATATTGCAGTTATCGAGTGCGAAGGCAAGGTGCGTGTACACAAATTCCTGAAACGATAAGGAAATATCCGGAACAGCATCTCCTGCGTGGGGTGTCGTTACCGGATAATCAATAAAACAATCGGCAGATACCTTAAAGTATCTGCCGATTGTTTTATTATAACTTGTGTAAACGCGGAGTTTACTTTATTTCCCAAGTATCGTTTGTTTCGAGTAGCTCGGCGAAGGTGTGATACTTCTTCTGCGCCTTTACCTCCTCCACCTGTGCGTGTACCGCATCGTTGTAGGTGAGTGCCTCTACATCGCGTATGACACCGAGAGCAATGGGAAAATCGGGGCCCTCCATAAGAGCGAGTTTCAAATGCAGGGTGGTGTCCTTGCAATGAGCGTCGTGAACAAGAATGTCATTCTCTGTAATCCCATTCTCGCCAATCTTCACCACTTTAAGCCCGAAACCCTCCTGCATAAGGCCATATTCACGGTTCTCACCAAAAATCATAGGCTTTCCGTGCTCTAAATATATGGCGTTCTTTGCCCGTCCCTCCTTGGTGTAAATGCTGTCGTGAGTGCCGTTGTTGAAGATTACGCAGTTCTGCAATACCTCTACAACCGATGCACCCTTGTGTTGTGCTGCTGCTTTAAGGCAACCGACCGCAGCCTGCATATCTGTTGCCACGCAACGGGCAAAGAACTGTCCGCGTGCACCGAAGCAGAGCTCTGCCGGGCGGAAAGGCTCCTCGACCGTGCCGTAGGGCGAGGACTTGCTCACAAAACCTCTTGCCGAGGTTGGTGAGTATTGTCCTTTTGTGAGGCCGTATATGCGGTTGTTTAGCAGTATCATATTAAGGTCGATGTTACGGCGCACTGCGTGAATGAAGTGATTACCGCCGATGGCAAGCCCATCACCGTCACCCGAAATTTGCCACACTGTAAGGTTGGGGTTGGCCACCTTTGCGCCTGTGGCTATGGCTGCCGCACGCCCGTGTATTGTGTGGAACCCGTATGTGTTCATATAGTAGGGCAGACGCGACGAACATCCTATTCCCGAAATTACCGCGATATTGTGGGGCGCAACGCCAATTTCGCTCATTGCTTTGTGCAGAGCACCCAAGAATGAGTGGTCGCCGCAACCGGGGCACCAACGTGGTTGCCCGAATTTATAGTCTTGTGCTGTGTATTCGCTCATTGTTATTCCTCCATTATTTTAGTAAATGCCTCAACCAATGTCGCAACGGCAAAGGGTTGGCCTTTTACCTCGTTATACTGATGCAGTTCGATACCCTCGATTCTTGTGCGCAGGTACGATGCAAATTGTCCCATATTCTGCTCGGCAACCACAATTTTCTTGTACTTGCGCAGCACCTCGGCGGTGTTGGCAGGGAGGGGGTTGATATAGTTGAAGTGGGCGAGTGCGGTTCTCTTGCCGGCCTTGTTCATAGCCTGCATAGCCTCGCACAAGTGGCCGTATGTGCCTCCGAATCCTACAATGAGCAGGTCGGCATTCTCGTCGCCCTCTACTTGCAGCGCGGGAATGTAGTTGGCTATCCTTGCAACCTTCTCGGCACGTTTCTCAACCATATTGTGATGATTTTCGGGGTCGTTCGATATTGCTCCTGTTGCCGCGCTCTTCTCCAATCCTCCTATGCGGTGCATAAAGCCTTCGGTGCCGGGTACAGCCCAATAGCGAACCTCATTCTCGGGGTTGCGCTTGTAGGGGGTCCACCCCTCCTTCATTTCGGGAGTAACGTATGGAGGCACAATGGCCGGGTATTCTGCAATGTTGGGGAGTTTCCACGCTGCCGAGCCGTTGGCGATGAATGCATCGGTGAGCAGAATGACGGGGGTCATATGCTCTACGGCTATTTTACAAGCGTTGTATGCTGCATCGAAACAATCGGTGGGCGAGCTTGCTGCAATTACGGGGATAGGGCTTTCGCCGTTGCGTCCGTAAAGTGCTTGCAAAAGGTCGGTCTGTTCCGATTTTGTAGGAAGACCTGTCGAGGGGCCTCCACGCTGCACATTTATAATCACAAGTGGAAGCTCGGTTATAACGGCAAGGTTTATGGCCTCGCTCTTCAAGCATACACCGGGGCCGCTGGTGCTTGTGCAGGCAAGTGCTCCTGCGTATGCCGCACCCACTGCCGATGCACAGCCGGCAATCTCATCTTCGGCCTGCATAGTGACCACGCCGAGCGACTTGTGCTTTGCAAGCTCGTGCAGAATGTCGGTTGCGGGGGTTATTGGGTAGGAACCGAGAAAAAGGTTCATCCCGGCATTCTCGGCTGCTGCCATAAGGCCGTATGCGGTAGCCTTGTTGCCGTTAATATCCATATATTTGCCTTTCTCTTTGCCGCCTTCGCCCTCACTCTCGATGCTGTATGTGTGCGAGATTGATGCGTGGGTGTTGTGTCCCATATTGTATCCAGCGTGCAAAGCCTTTATGTTGGCCTCGGCAATCTCGGGCTTCTTGGCAAATTTGGTGCGCAACATATTCTCGGCTATCGAAAGGTCGCGGTCGAACAGCCAGCAAACAAGGCCGAGTGCGAGCATATTCTTGCAACGTACGATGCTTTTGTTGTCGAGCCCGCTGTCTTTCAGTGTTTCCTGACACATTGATGTAATGGGGCAGGGCACCACTTCGCAGGTTATTCCAAGCTCCTCTATGGGGTCGTCGGTTTTGAATTCTGCTTTTTGAAGGTCCTTTTCGGTAAACGAGTCGGTATCTATGATTATGGCACCTGTGGGCTTGCAATATTTATGTTGTGTTTTCAGCGCGGCAGGGTTCATTGCAACCAAAATGTCGCATTTGTCACCGGGGGTGAGAACTTTGTCGGCACCAACGTGCACCTGAAAGCCCGAAACTCCGGTGAGCACGCCTTGCGGTGCGCGAATATCGGCCGGGTAGTCGGGGAAAGTGCAAATGTCGTTACCAACCGTTGCCGATATTGTTGAAAAGATATTACCGGCCAACTGCATTCCGTCGCCCGAATCTCCGGAGAAACGTACTATTACGCGGTCCAGTTTTTGTATATTCTTGTTTTCTGCCATTTATTATGGATTTTTTTTGGTTTTTAAAATTTGCAACTGCAAAGTTCGTAAACATTTGTCAAACGAGGAAATATTTTAGCAATAACTTTACACTTAAATGCGAAAAAATTGCATATATATGTGTTCTTTTTGTTGTTTATACATAAAGATGCATATATATGCAATTTTGTATTGTTCCTCGCGCGGATTTATGCTATTCGAGGTAACGCGAAATATTGCCGCTTATCTGCAAGAGTGAAATTTCGCAAATCTTGGTGTTGTATTGCGCCGTGAGCAATCGCTCCTCCGCGTCGAGAAGGCTTTTCTGTGCCTCACGCATTTCGAATCCCGAAAGGTCGTCAAGCATATAACGTTCTTTGGCAATCTCGTGGTTGTAGCGTGCGGTAATCAGGTTCTGTTTTTCCAGATTCAACAGCTCCAAATTATTGCGATAGGCCTGCCACAGGCTGCCAAGGTCGGCTTTCAGAGCAAGTTCCAATTGTTCGCGTTGCAACTGTGCATTCTGAATCTCAATCTTAGCATTGCGCTTTTCGCGTCGGCGGTTGCCGTTCCACAGGTTAATTCCCACCGACAGGCCTCCGTTAAAGCCCCAGCTGTTGCGATGGTTGTATGTATTTTGGTCGAATTTGCTGTACCCATAATCGTATCCGGCATTCAGTTTCAGATAGGGGTAGTTGCGCGACAGCACCTTCTTGTAATCGAGCTTTGCAAGCGTGCCTGTCTGGTCGGCTTTCAGCAATTCCGAATTATTGGCAAGCGTGCCGTTCCACAATTCCACAAAATCGAGCGTGGCGTT
Source organism: Bacteroidaceae bacterium (assembly GCA_017466065.1). The sequence goes on along the minus strand of JAFTUV010000033.1, from coordinate 19,722 downwards.
TACGTTTATGGCAGTGTCGCTCGTCTGTAAAGGGCTGTACACCTGCTCGATAGCCATAAGCTCATTGAGCGCGATGCGTGAATTTATCACCGCCTCCTGCTGCCGCAGATATTGCGCGCTGTCGGCATTAAAATCCACCTTTGCCTGCTGATAATCGAGGCGCGAGAAATTACCAATGTGGTAACGCGCCTCCACAATGCGCAAGCGCTCTTTCGATAATTTTACGGCATAAAGGAAATTTTTGAGGCGTATGCGCTGCTGAATGAAATTGTAGTACTCGGCAGTGAGTGTCGCAATAAAATCCTCTATGGCGATGCGGGTGTTTGTTTCGCCCATACGCTCCAACTCCTTCAACTGTTTATACGTGGTGCTTATGTTGAACCCATCGAAAATAGTCCAGTTTAGGTCGATTCCCGCTCTTATATTCTGGTCGAGAATGTTACGTTGCTTCACAGTCTGGCTGCTTCCCTCCACCTTTGAACTGCTGCTGTTGTCCGACAGGTCGTAGCCTCCGCTAAAATCGACAGTAGGCAGATAGCCGGCATTGGCAATAGTGGCATTGTTGTGAGCAATCTGCTCTTCTCCCTTCACTATGCGCAACGAGTAGTTATTTTCGAGTCCCTTTTCCAAACACTCTTTTAGCGACACTGTTTGTGCCTGTATCTGTGTGAATACAGCCACGCAGATACATATTGCTGATGCTATATATCTTCTTCTCATAAATCTTCCTCTTTATTATCTCGTTCGGTTGAAATGTAACTATATATTGCCGGCACAATATACATAGTGAGTATTGTCGACACCAGCATACCTCCAATCACGGAAGTTCCCATTGCGATGCGCTGGTTGGCTCCCTCGCCACTCGCAAAAGCAAGTGGGAGCAATCCCAAAATGGTGGAAACGCTTGTCATAAGAATGGGGCGCAGGCGTTGCAACGAAGCACTGCGTATGGCAGTCATCTTCGTCTCGCCGTTCTCTTTTTTCTGGTTGGCAAACTCCACGATTAAAATACCGTTCTTGGCAACAAGGCCTATGAGCATAATTATACCAATCTGGCTGAATATATTCATTGTAATTCCTGTGAATGCCATAAATATGAGCGCGCCGGCAATGGCAAGAGGCACGGTGAGCATAATTACAAGCGGGTCCTTGAAACTCTCGAACTGCGCGGCAAGAATAAGATAGATGAGCACGAGTGCGAGGATGAATGCAAAAAGCAGGCTCGATGAACTCTCGCGATACTCCTTTGAGTCGCCCGAAAGTGCAGTCCTGAACGAGTCGTCGAGCAACTCCTCGGCAATCTTGTCCATTTCGTCGAGCCCTTGTCCGATGGTCTTTCCGTCGGCAAGGCCTGCCGAAATTGTAGCCGACACGAAGCGGTTGTAGTGGTAGAGTTTGGGCGGTGCCACCGACTCCACGAACTCAACAAGGTTGTCGAACTGTATCATTTCGCCCTTGTCGCTGCGTATGTACAACGATTTTATGTTCGAGGGCGTGTTTCGTTGTTGGCGGTTAATCTGCCCGATAATCTCATACTGCTTGCCGTTCATATAGAAGTAGCCCATACGCTGTCCGCTCAATCCATATTGCAATGTCTCGGCAACATCGCGCACGCTTGCTCCAAGTGTGCCGGCCTTGTCGCGGTTTATGTTCACGCGCACCTCGGGGCTGCTGAATTTCAGGTCAACATCGGCCATCTGGAAGGTGGGATTGTCGTGTACACGGCTCAAAAATTCGGGGAGCACCTCTTGCAACTTCTCAATGCTCACGGCCTGCAACACATACTGCACGGGCATACTGCCTCGTCGGCCGCCGAACGACGACTGCTGTTGCACGAAGGCTCTTGCCTTGGTCTTTGTCTTCAAAGCCTGTGACAGTTTTGCTGCCACATCCATCTGTGAGTAGTCGCGCTCACTTAAATCTTTTAGTGTGATTCGTATGTTTCCGCTACCGCTCGACACGCGTGCCGTCACCGACTCTGCGTCGGGGACTATGGAGTCCACCAGCTGGTTAATATCCTCGGTGTAGTCACGCATAAACTCGTAGCTCGCACCCTCGGCTCCTCGGGTGTTTATGGTTATTTGCGAACGGTCTTCGAGAGGTGCCATTTCTGCCGGAATAGAACTCCACATAACTGCAATGAGCACAAAGGTCGCGATGGTTATATAAATGGCCCACACACGGTGGTTCAGGAACCAATCGAGCGATTTTTCGTAAAGGTTGTTCATCCCGGTGAAGAAAGGCTCGGTCTTGCGGTAAAATTTATTCTGCTCCTTGCGTCTTTTCAGAATTTTTGTGGCAAGCATAGGGGTGAATGTGAGCGCGGCAAACGATGATATTATCACCGAACCGGCAACCACGAAACTGAATTCGCGGAACAGGCGGCCGCTGGTGCCCTCCATAAATACAATGGGGAGGAATACTGCAACCAAGGTGATTGTGGTGGATATAACCGCGAAGAAAATCTCCTTCGAGCCCTCGATGCCGGCACGGAACGGCCTCATTCCCTGCTCGATGCGTATGTAGATATTCTCCGTCATAACAATAGCGTCGTCCACCACAAGTCCCACCGACAGTACCACGGCAAGCATCGTGAGCACGTTTATGGAGAATCCCGCCACGTACATCACAAAGAAGGCTCCGATGAGCGACACGGGTATCACAATGCAAGGAATGAGCGTTACACGCCAGTCGCGCAGGAAGAGGAAAATTATAATAATCACCAGAATGAACGCCTCGTACACTGTCTGCTTAACTTCGTTAATCGAGGCTCGTATGAACTTTGTGTTGTCGAATCCGTAGGAGTATTTTACATCCTCCGGTAGGTCCTTCTCCATAGTCTGCATACGCTCATACACAGCGTCGGCAATCTCAATGTGGTTGGCACCCGGCTGCGGAATTACAGCCACACCCACCATAGGCACGCCGTTCATTTTCATATAACTCTTAATGTCGGCAGGGCCAAGCTCGGCGTATCCTATGTCGCTCACGCGCACCACATTGCCGTTGAGCTCTTTAAGTATCACGTTGTTGAACTCCTTGGCGGTGTGCATCTGGCCCATTGTGCGCAGTGTAAGTTCCACGGTGTTACCCTCGATGCTTCCCGACGGAAGCTCCACATTCTCGTTGGTGATTGCATTTTTTACATCTATGGGTGTAATGCCGTAGGCCGCCATTTTAACGGGGTCGAGCCAAATGCGCATCGAGTAGCGTTTCTCGCCCCAAATGCCCACGCTGCTCACATTGGCGATAGTTTGCAGTTGCTCTTTAACGGTGAGGTCGGCAATCTCGCTCAATTCCAGCAGCGAGCGGTTCTCGCTCTGTATTGCCACCATAAGAATGGGCATTGCATCGGCGTCGGCCTTCGACACGGTAGGCGGGTCGCAGTCGCGTGGCAGATAGCGTTGGGCACGCGACACCTTGTCGCGCACGTCGTTGGCTGCAGTTTCAAGGTCCACCGATAATTCAAACTCCACGGTTATGCGGCACTGTCCCTGCTGGCTCACGCTCGACAAGGAACGTATGCCGGGAATGCCGTTTATATTCTGTTCCAGCGGCTCGGTTATCTGGTTCTCGATAACATCGGCGTTGGCACCTGCGTAACTGCAAGTAACCGATATTATGGGGTTGTCGACCGATGGATATTCCCGCACGCCCAAGGTGCTGTATCCGATGAGGCCGAACAACAATATAATAATGGTAAGTACCGTGGCCAGCACCGGCCTGCGTATACTTAATTCCGAAATATTCATCTGGGTACTCTGTTTTTTGTGTGGTTAATCTATGGCTGCAATCTTCACGGGAGAGCCTTTGCGTAACTGCAAAGTGCCCGAGGTGAGAATTGTGTCGCCGGCTTGCAGGCCATCGAGAACCTGCACCTCTGCGTCGGTGCGTATGCCTATGGTGACACTCACCGGTTCGGCCTTCCCGTCGCGGTAAATAAAAACCTTGTTTATGCCCATTTCGGGTACAATGGCCTCCGAGGGAATGGCAATGGCATTGTCAATCTCTTTGTTTTTCAGACGAATATCGGCGTATCGGCCCGAAATAAGTTCCCCATTCTCGTTGGGGTAGATGGCACGCACGCTCAACGTGTGGGTGGTAGCATCGAGGCTCGACTCTGTTGCATAGACCTGTGCTTCGTATGGGTGTAACTTGCCGTCCACCTTGAATTCGAGCCTTGTTCCCTTTTTTATGTCGTTGGCATTCTTCTCGGGTACCGAGAATTCTATCTTGATGGGTGTAAGGTTCGTGAGCTTTGCTACAATAGTGCTTGGCGATGCGTAGGCACCCACGCTCACTTGTCGCAATCCTATTGTTCCGTCGAATGGGGCGCGAAGCTCGGTCATCTTTATTTCGGCCTTAATTTTGTCAATGTCGGCATTGAGCGTGGCAAGCTCGGTCTTTACCTGCTCGTATGCCTCCTTGCTCACAGCGTCGCGCTGCAATAATGCATTTTGGCGGAATACGCGGTTCTCGGCAAGCGGCAGTTGCGATTCGAGCCTTTGCAACTGTGCCTGCAAATGATTGTCGTTAACCTTTGCGAGCAGTTGCCCTTTCTTTACAAAACTGCCTTCGGTGAAGAATATCTCTGTTATTTTTCCCGATGTTTCGAACGAAAGTTCCACCTCGTCGTTGGGGACAAGTTTGCCCGATACCTGTATCTCGTCGGTGAGCGTGTGTGGCTTTACAATTTTTGCGTTAACACTCAATGTGCTGCGAGTCTTTTGCTTGGGTTGTGCGTCGGCTGCGCTTAACTCCTCATTCTCGTGCGGGGTGAGCCGGTAGAACCCGAAAATGCCCAATGCTATGGCAAGCACGGCAATCAATCCCCATTTGATTTTCTTGTTCATATCTTGTCTGTTTGTTATTGCTTTTTTACAACCGGCATTGCCCGGCGTTATATAATTCTCCAAATATATGAATTTTCGTTGTCAAAACTTTTCCAAATTTGTTTTTTAACAAAAATTAAAAAGAGAAACTCCTCCTGTTCCGGTGATGTTCTTCCATTCTCTCAATTAAAGATGTATAATAATTGGATATTTGCCCGAATTTTACTACCTTCGCGCCGAATTGATATTGACAATACTAACGAATAACAGAATAGAATTATGATTAATGCACAAGACATTAAAATCGGTACAGCCATCCGTATGGACGGCAAATTGTATTTTTGCATCGACTTCCTTCACGTAAAACCCGGCAAGGGCAACACTTTTATGCGTACAAAACTCAAAGATGTTGTCGATGGCTATGTGTTGGAGCGCCGTTTCAATATTGGTGAGAAATTGGAGGATGTTCGCGTGGAGCGTCGTCAGTTCCAGTATCTCTATCAGGAGGGTAGCGACTACATCTTTATGAACAACGAAACATACGAGCAGGTGCCCATTGCTGCCGACCAGATTACCGGCGTTGCTTATATGAAAGAGGGTATGAACCTCGATGTTGTAACAGATGCTTCTACCGATACAATCCTTTTTGCCGAAATGCCTGTGAAGGTGGTTCTTGCGGTTACATACACCGAGCCCGGCCTTAAAGGTGACACAGCAACCAACACCACAAAGCCCGCAACATTGGAGACCGGTGCCGAGGTGCGCGTTCCTTTGTTCATAAACGAGGGCGAGCTTGTGGAAATTGACACCCGCGACGGTTCCTATCAGGGCCGTGTAAAGGCTTAATCCCTAAATTTAAAGAATTGTTATACTCTATAATTGTCCCGGTTTACAACAGGCCCGACGAGATACAGAAACTTCTTGAAAGCCTGTCGGCTCAAACGGTAAAGCCTTTTGAGTTGGTGATTGTAGAGGATGGCTCAAAAGAACGGTGCGACCATTTGATTGGTCGCTATCGTTCTTTTTTTACTATTCACTACCATTATAAGGAGAATGAGGGCCGTTGCGAGGCGCGTAACTATGGATTGATGCGTGCCACCGGCGATTATATGCTCTTTTTCGACTCCGACGTAATACTTCCGCCATTCTATTTCGAAAGGCTCGAAGCGGCAATGTCTGCCGCTCCTTGCGACTGTTTCGGCGGCCCCGATGCAGCCGACGACTCCTTCTCTGATATGCAGAAGGCGGTGAGCCACTCAATGACCTCCTTCTGGACCACGGGCGGCATACGCGGTGGCAAGGTGGTGATGGAAAAATTTTGCCCACGCACATTCAATATGGGTATCTCGCGCAAGGTCTATGAAACGGTGGGCGGCTTCAACGATATGTTGGGCGAGGATATCGATTTAAGCCTTCGCATCCGAAAGGCCGGCTTTGACATACGCCTCATACGCGAAGCGTTCGTGTATCATAAACGCCGCATCGACTTTGGCCGTTTCTTCAAGCAGGTCAACAATTTCGGGCAGGCACGCATCTGGTTGCACCTCATTCACCCCGGCTCAATGAAACTCGTGCACACTCTTCCCGCACTTATGCTCATTGCCGGAGCGTTGTTGCTTGTCGTGTCGCTCTTTTTCCCGTGGCTGTTGTTGTTGCCGTTGCTCTATGCCCTGCTCATATTTTTCGATGCGATTGCCCAAAAACACAGCCTTAAAGTAGCCGCTCTTTCGGTGGTTGCCGCCGCAGTGCAGATAACAGGCTATGGCACAGGCTTCTTAAAAGCCTTCTGGTTGAAAATGGTGCTTAAACAGCCTCTTGAAACAAAGCGTACATTGATAAATCTTATGAACCGCGGGTGATTATGGAACAGAAGACAAGGCAAAGTATAAAGGAGTGGCCCGAAGATGAGCGTCCGCGTGAGAAGGTGCTGAAAAACGGTGTTGCAACGTTGAGTAAGTCGGAATTGCTGGCCATACTGATAGGCTCGGGAAATGCCGAGGAATCGGCTGTGGAACTTATGAAAAAGGTGCTTGCCTCCTGTGGCGACAGCATTGCCGAGCTGTCCAAGCTGTCGGTCGACGACCTGTGCGAGTTTAAAGGTATAGGGCCGGCAAAGGCTATCACCATTGTGGCTGCCTGTGAATTGTGGAAACGCCGTCGCGATGATGACCGTGGCGAACAGAAACGCATAAAATGCTCCTCGGACATATACGACTACTTCTATCCCTTTATGTGCGACCTCTCCATCGAAGAGACCTACATTCTATTGCTCAATAATATGAACAGGGTAATAGACCACGTTAAGATAAGCAGCGGGGGGCTCACCGCCTCCACCGTAGATGTGCGCGTGGTGCTGCGCGAGGCTCTTATGAAACGCGCGACAGCAGTAGCCCTTTGTCACAATCACCCGTCGGGCAACACCCGCCCCAGTCGCGACGATGACAATGTAACGGTAAGCATAGCCGCTGCCTGTAAAATTATGAACATCCGCTTCCTCGACCATATTGTATTTACCGACGGAGCCTATTTCAGTTATTGCGACGAATCGCGTCTTTAATTAGTTGTGTGTATGGAAAAAATTGTTCTTGAAGAGAAAATAGTGGAAATGATAAAGACGGTGTACGACCCCGAAATTCCCGTCAACATATACGACCTTGGGCTTATATACCGCATTGATGTCAAGGAGGATAATTCCGTGGATATTGATATGACACTCACGGCTCCCAACTGCCCTGCCGCCGATTTTATGCTCGAAGATGCACGCCAGAAGGTTGAGTCGATAGAGGGAATAGGCACAGTGAACATCCAGCTGGTGTTTGAGCCCGAGTGGTCGCAAGACCTTATGACCGAGGAGGCTAAACTCGAACTTGGTCTATTGTAGAAAATAATCTCTCCCTGCATTATGAAAAAGATATATTTCCTGTCCGATGCTCATCTTGGCTCTTGGGCAATAGAACATAGCCGCACCCACGAAAGAAGGCTCGTGTCGTTCCTCGACAAGATAAAAGACGATGCCGCAGCGGTGTATATGCTTGGTGATATGTTCGACTTCTGGTACGAACACAAATACTGCGTGCCAAAGGGCTTCACCCGTTTCCTTGGCAAGGTGTCGGAACTCACCGACAAGGGCGTGGAGGTACATTTCTTCACCGGCAACCACGACCAGTGGTGTCTCGACTATTTCGAAAAAGAGTGTGGCGTTATTCTGCATCGTGAGCCCTGCCTCGTGGAACTCAATGGAAAGGAGTTCTTCCTTGCTCACGGCGATGAATTCTCAAAGGACAATATCTACCTATTGCTGCGCAGGATATTCCACAGCAAGTTCCTGCGTATGTGTTTTTCTATGTTGCACCCCCGTTGGAGCCTTTGGATGGGCAACAGCTGGGCACGCCACAGTATGATAAAGCACAAGGTGAAGGGCGATACACCTTTCTTGGGTGCCGAAAATGAATTCTGCGTGCAGTTTGCCACAGAGTATTTGAAGAAGCACCCGTCGGTCGATTGTTTCATCTTCGGTCACAGGCACGTCGACGAGGACTTCCCATTGGGCGAATGTTCCCGTTGCATCTTCTTGGGCGACTGGATATCCAATTTTGCATACGTGGTGTTCGACGGCAAGGATATTGTGCGTAAACACTATATAGAGGGTGAGAAATTCGGAGGGTAGTAATCATATATAGCAAGGGGGTGACTAAATAGTCTCCCCCCCTTGCTATATGGCTATCTTTACTCTCCGCTAATTGTTGTAATCATCAAAACTGTAAATATAATTCCTATTGTATTTTCTCTCATATTGTTCCCTTCCAAAGAATCTACTTTGTTACCTTGCTTGTCATAAGCAATTGCAAGAAAGGCACTTATAGTGCTGTCCCTGCCCGGATATAATCAGTTTGTTCTTACTACAATATTAGTTTCCGGCTTGTTACTTTCGTCATCTTTCGGCTCGTCATAAATTTTACCAAGCATAGCTTCTTCAATAAGGCTTGGTAACATTTGTCTTTTGTTAAGGTGATTATATACAATGTTACACTTGTTTGTCATTTCGATGGAGCGGAGCGACGAGAAATCTGGATATCAGCATTGTTGAGATTTCTCACATTGACTTTTGCTCCTACGGGCGTCGACCGTTGGTTCGTTCGAAATGACAGTTTCTTATCAGTTTTTCTATTGGTGTAAAATTATATATAATTGCCAAAATTATTTGCCAATAAAAACAGGGTGCCTGTTCATAAAAACGGGCACCCTGCAATATCTTTCTGTATCGAGTGTGATTATTTCATACCCTTTACAATCTCGTATGTGTCGCTTGCAATCATCAACTCCTCGTCGGTGGGGATAAGCAGTATCTTAACCTTTGATGCGGGAGTAGAGAGCACAGCCTCTTCGCCACGGGTTACAGCGTTCTTCTCCTTGTCGAGCTCCACACCCATAAATTCAAGGCCTTCGAGAACCGTCTCGCGACAATCTGCCTGATTTTCGCCAACACCGCCGGCGAAGATTATTACATCAACGCCACCCATTGCGGCAGCATATTCACCAATATACTTCTTGATGCGGTAGAAGTACATCGTGTTTGCAAGCTCGGCACGTTTGTTGCCGGCCTCGGCCGCTGCTTTAACCTCGCGCATATCGCTCGATACGCCCGAAATTCCGGCTACACCCGATTTTTTGTTCAACAGGTCGGAAAGGCCGTGAGTGTCCAATCCCATCTTGTCCATAATGAAGGGAATTGCACCCGGGTCGATGTCACCGCTGCGTGTGCCCATCATAAGGCCGGCGAGGGGAGTGAGTCCCATTGAAGTGTCGATGCTCTTGCCATCCTTTACAGCTGCGCAAGAACCACCGTTACCAATGTGGCAGGTGATTATTTTGCTGCCCTCGGCGGGGATGCCAAGCATCTCCAATGCACGCTTGGTGATGTAACGGTGCGATGTTCCGTGGAAGCCGTAGCGGCGTATGCCATATTTCTCGTACAGCTCATAGGGAACAGCGTACATATAGGCATAGTCGGGCATTGTCTGGTGGAACGCAGTGTCGAACACTCCCACTTGGGGTATTTCGGGAGCAACCTCCTTAACAGCGTTGACGCCTTTGAGGTTGGCAGGGTTGTGCAAGGGAGCAAGGTCGTTGCAAGCCTCGAAGGTTTCGAGAACCTCGGGGGTGAGCAGTGTCGATGCGCTGAACTTCTCGCCGCCGTGTACCATACGGTGGCCCACAGCATCAATATCCTCAATAGATTTTACAACGCCGTATTTGTCGCTTGTCAAGAGGTCGATGATGAGGCGCACGCCGGTTGTGTGCTCGGGGATTGATGCGAATATTGTCTCTTTCTCGCCGTTGGGCAATGTGAACTTTATGAACGAGCCTTCGAGGCCGATTTTCTCGATTCCGCCTTTTGCAAGTACCTCTTTTGTCTCAATATCAAACAACTGGTATTTGATAGATGAACTTCCACAGTTCAATACAAGTATCTTCATAGTGTGTATCTCTTTTTAGTTTTTAGCAGCAATAGCTTGGTTGGCTGTAATAGCAATCATCATATAAACATCCTCGATGGAGCAACCGCGTGAAAGGTCGTTCACGGGGCGTGCAATACCTTGAAGCACGGGGCCGATAGCCTCGGCGCCGCCCAAACGCTGCACCAGCTTGTAGCCGATGTTTCCTGCGCCAAGGTCGGGGAATATGAGCACGTTGGCTTTTCCTGCAACGGTTGAACCGGGAGCCTTGCTCTGTCCCACGAAGGGAACGAGGGCTGCGTCGGCCTGCAATTCTCCGTCGATGGAGAGCTCGGGAGCAAGCTCGTGTGCGAGTCTTGTAGCCTCAACCACTTTATCTACCATTTCGTGCTTGGCCGAACCTTTGGTTGAGAAGCTGAGCATTGCTACGCGGGGCTCCTCAAAGCCTGCGATGGCTTTTGCTGTCTGTGCGGTGCACACTGCAATTTGCGACAGCTGGTTGGCATCGGGAGTGGGGGTAACGGCTACGTCGCCCACGAAGAGAACGCCACCCTCGCCATACTCTTTTGCGTTGGTAATCATCATCATTGCACCCGATACGCAACTTATGCCGGGAGAGGTCTTTATAATCTGCAATGCGGGGCGCAACACGTTGCCTGTGGTGTTCTGTGCACCGGCTACCTGTCCGTCGGCATCGCCGTTCTTTATGATAAGACAACCGAGGTACAAGGGGCTGCACACAAGTTTCTGTGCATCTTCCATTGTCATTCCTTTTGCCTTGCGCAATTCATAAAGGAGTGTTGCGTATTTCTCGGCGTCGGGATTGTTCTCGGGGTCGATTATTGTTGCCTTATCAATGTTTGTGAGCCCGAATTTCGAGGCAAGAGAAAGAATTTCCTCTTTGTTACCAAGGAGAATAATCTCGGCAATGCCGTCGGCAATTGCTTTGTCGGCAGCTTTCAATGTGCGCTCCTCTGTGCCTTCGGGGAGTACGATGCGCTGCTTGTTGTTGCTCGCGCGTTCGAGTAAGTTTTTAATAACATCCATTGTTGTATATTTATTATAGTTTCACTGAATTCTAAAAAATGTTGTCTGTGGAATGTTATCTCGCAGGCATATTGTGTTGCGACAGAGGCAAGGTCGTGCGGCTGTTGGAGTGTTGCTGACGGCAACCGGTGAGGCAACAATTGGTGATATATAGTGTGGCTTTGCCACAAAATGTAATATTCAACTGCAAAGTTACGCTAATTTAATGCTTTTAACAAAATATGTGGCTGAAATTTATTTATAAATTTGCGGCATAGGTGTATATTCGCACAACGATTGATTTTTTTTATGCAGCAACCGCTTTTCGACATATTGCGCCCATCGGCAGTGAAGGAACAATTATATGGGTTGTGGCAAGAGGCTTTTGGCGACAGCCGTGAGTTTATCGAAGCCTTTTTTACCCATTTTCCCTGTGACGGGTGTGCCCACACGCTGTCGGTGGGTGGCAGGGTAGTGTCTGCGCTTTATGCCTTGCCCTGTACACTCCGTGTGGGTGGCGAGGAGCACTCCGCGGCCTACATTTATGCTGTTGTCACTGTTGCCGATTGCCGTGGCCGTGGATATATGCAACTGCTTATGGAGCGTGTGGAGGAGCTTTTGCGCTGTCGTGGAGTGAAACTTCTTTACCTGCTCCCCGCATCGCCGGCCTTGCGGGATTACTACTCACGATTGGGCTATGTTACCTGCTCCGCAAGGGCGGTCGAATATTTGCAAAAGCCGCTTGTCGGGGGCGTGGGGCTGCGCTTCGAGGAGGCCGATTTTTCTTCCCGTATGACAGATTTCTGCATTGAGCAGCAGCGTCGTAACGCCCCCTCGGTGGTTCACTCTTCCTCCTCAATAGCGATGAACTTTTTTAACTGCTGCGCACAGGGTGGTGGCGTGTTTGCCGTTTACGAGGGTAGCAGCATTGCTGCCGTTGCTTTTGTGGCGGTCGATAGTGACGGGCCTTTGTTGCTTGAATGTTACTCGGCATCGCCTGTGGCGAGAGATTTTATGTTGCAGTCACTCTGCGTGCATTTTGTCGTCGATGCAATGCGTGCTTTTGTGCAGGGCAAGGGTGAGCCTTGCTGTATGATGCGCACTCTTGTCGATGAGGCTCTCTTTCTGCCGGACAGTGTGGATATATCTCTTCTGCTCGATAAATAAAAGTAATAATATAGATATTGACCCGCGACAACATTTCTTCGCGAAAATGTCATCCCGACAGAGCGGAGCGACGAGGGATCTCAAAAAAACATTGCTGAGATATCTCAGTCGCGATGCTTCTTCGATATGACATCAACCAGACAATTTTTGGGTCAACAGCTATATTATTGCCTAAATAAATGTCGCTTATCTTCCCGTGTTTGGGATTTTATTGCTATTTTCGCGTGTTAAATAAAGAAACGATGAAAAAAATTGCATATATCTTTGTGGCACTCTTCGCCACACTCCTCGGTGTCGCTTGCAGCAAGCCGGCCCCCACACCTCCCGACGAGGTTGCGGTTAAGCTCTACAATGCAATAACCTCGGGCGATATTACATTTGTGAAAAAGCATCTGCATTTTTCCAATCCTGTCGAATATGAGGTATTTTGCGACTATCTTGATATGGCACTACGCTCCGATGAATATTGGGAACGCACCGAAGGTTACAAAGCCGATTATCGCGTGCTCGATACAAAGATCTATGGCAGCGAGGCGTATGTGGAGTTACAGGGAGAAACACCTCTTAACGGCACTGCCACGATGACTGTGCATCTGCTCTTTATCGATGGAAAGTGGAAGGTCGACGGCAACCACGGGGTGCTGCATAGGAATTGAAAAGGATGGGGATAATTTATTCTGCTTTTTACTCCCCCCGGCCCAGATATTATGTTTATTCGCTAACAAAAATAGAGGGACAGTTTGTTTAGGCTGTCCCTCTTGGTAATTTATTCTCTTATTCTTTTTTACGCCAACAGGCTTTTAAGTTCCTCGGTGGTCATCTGTTTCTGCTCGCCGGTAGCCATATTCTTAACGGCAATGGTACCGTCGGCAATCTCCTGTTCACCAATGATAGCAACGTAGGGAATTGCGTGGTTGTTGGCATACCCCATCTGTTTTTTCATCTTATCGCTGCTGGGGAACAGTTCGGCCGAAATTCCGCAGGCGCGTAGCTCGCCGATGATGCCGAGCGAGTGAATAGCCTCTCTCTCGCCGAAGTTCACGAACATAATCTGTGTGTTGTTTATAGCTTCGTTGGGGTAGAGCGACAGTTGGTTCATTACATCGTATATGCGGTCGGCGCCAAAGGATATTCCCACGCCCGACACTCCTTCGAGGCCGAATACTCCGGTGAGGTTGTCGTAACGGCCGCCGCCGGTGATGCTGCCTATTGTAACATCGAGTGCTTTTACTTCGAGAATGGCTCCCGTGTAGTAGTTGAGGCCGCGTGCGAGGGTAAGATCGAGGTCGAGTGCGCTCTTTATCTTCAACTCCTTTATGGTGTTTAGGATGAAGCTCGTCTCCTCCACGCCCTTTTCGCCTGTGGCGTTGCCACGCAGTGTGTCGGCGATAATCTGTAATTTCTCCTCGTTGCCACCCTGTGCTTGCAGAATGGGTAAGAGTTTTTCGATAGAAGCGTCGCCGATGCCTTTCTCTTTAAGCTCGGCAATAACGCCGTCGAGCCCTATCTTGTCAATTTTGTCGATGGCTACGGTAATATCGACAATCTTTTCGGGCTCGCCTATAACCTCGGCAATGCCGGCGAGAATTTTTCTGTTGTTGAGTTTTATCGCTACGCGTATGTTCAGCTTGCTGAATACATAGTCGATGAGCTGTATGAGCTCCACTTCGTTGATGAGCGAGTTATTGCCGATAATGTCGGCGTCGCACTGATAGAACTCACGGTAGCGTCCCTTCTGCGGGCGGTCGGCACGCCACACGGGCTGTATCTGGTAACGCTTGAAGGGGAACACAAGCTCGTCGCGGTGCATAACCACATAGCGTGCAAAAGGCACGGTGAGGTCGTATCGCAATCCTTTCTCGCAGAATTTCGATGCTAATTTCGCAGCGTTGCGGCTGAGCAGTTCCTCGTCGGTGAGCCCGCTGAAATAGTCGCCGGAATTCTGTATCTTGAAGAGTAGCTTGTCGCCCTCGTCGCCATATTTTCCCATAAGCGTGCTCAAATTCTCCATTGCAGGAGTTTCAATCTGCTTGAAGCCGAATATGTGGAATGCTTTGCGTATAGTGTCGAATATGTAGTTTCTCTTCGCCATTTCTGTGGGCGAAAAGTCGCGTGTTCCTTTGGGTATTGATGGTTTTGCTGCCATTAGTCGCGTCGGTTAAGATATATCATTACATAGTAGAGCAGTGTGGCGAGCGACGAGAGAGCCGCTACCACGTATGTGTATGCCGCCGAGCGCAGTGCGCTTGTGGCATATTTGTGGTTGCTTGCATTGGTGATGCCGGCTGCCGATAGCCAAGTGAGGGCGCGACGGCTCGCGTCAACCTCCACGGGCAGTGTGATGAAGCTGAATATCGTGGTCATTGCAAAGAGGACAATGCCGGCAAGCAGTATTCCGGGAAAGGTCTGCACGGTGAGAATTCCTATGAGCAATATCCACGACATTATGCTCGATGAGAACTGCACCACAGGCACCAGTTTCGAACGCATAGTGAGCGGTGCGTATGCGTGTGCGTGCTGCAAGGCGTGCCCGCACTCGTGTGCCGCCACGGCTGCTGCCGCAATGCTTGCCGAGTTATAAACTCCGCTGCTCAGGTTAACGGTCTTGTTGGTGGGGTTGTAGTGGTCGGTGAGCATTCCGGGAGTGCTTGTCACGGTAACATCGTAAATGCCGTTGTCGCGCAACATCTTCTCGGCAATCTCGCGACCGGTCATCCCGATGGGCATTTTCGAGAATTTCTCGAACTTGCTTTTCAGGTTGGCCTGTACTATGTAGCTTACTATTGCAATGCCGATGAACAGGAAAAGGTAGGTGTAGTCGTATCCCACACTCGTCTGTGCATAGGCGGTTATAGATGATAGTATATTCATATTGTTTATTTTAAATTGAACGCTCTATTGTCTGGTCTCTGTCGGGTCCGATAGAGAGATATTTTACGGGAACGCCTAATTCATCTTCGAGGAATTTAATGTAATCCTTGAATGCTTGTGGCAGCTCCTCTTCGCTTTTGAGCTGTGTGAGGTCGGTCATCCAGCCTTTGAGTTCGGTGTACACAGGCTCCACGCCCTCAATGTCGTAGGGCAGATGTGTGAGTGTCTCGCCGTTCTTCTTGTAGGCGATGCAAGCCTTTATGGTGGGGAAAGTGTCGAGCACATCGCTCTTCATAAGTATGAGGTGGGTAACACCGTTCACCATAATTGTATATTTGAGAGCTACAAGGTCTATCCAACCGCAACGGCGTTCACGGCCTGTCACGGCACCATATTCGTGGCCACGGTCGCGCACCTCCTTGCCTGTCTCGTCGAACAGCTCAGTGGGGAAGGGGCCTGCGCCCACGCGTGTGCAGTAGGCCTTGGTAATTCCATAGACATTGCCTATTCTGCCGGGTGCAATGCCGAGTCCTGTGCAAGCACCGGCACACACTGTGTTCGATGATGTTACAAAGGGGTAGCTGCCGAAGTCAATGTCGAGCATACTGCCCTGCGCACCCTCTCCAAGAACACTCTTGCCCTCGTTCATAAGGTCGTTTACCATCTGTTCGCTGTCGATGAGGCGGAACTTTTTAAGATACTCGATACCTTCGAGCCACTTTATCTCCATTTCTGAAATGTCGTAGCTATAATTCATATTTTTGAGTATCTCCTCGTGGCGTGCCTTTGCCGCGGCATATTTAGCCTCGAAATTTTCGAGAATGTCGCCCACGCGCAAGCCGTTACGGCTTATCTTGTCGGTGTATGTGGGGCCGATGCCTTTGCCTGTGGTGCCCACTTTTGCGTCGCCCTTTGCAGCTTCGTATGCAGCATCGAGAATGCGGTGGGTAGGGAGGATAAGATGAGCCTTCTTCGAAATAAAGAGGTTCTTCGTGAGGTCGTATCCGGCTTTTACAAGGTCCTCGGCCTCTCCTTTGAAGAGCGCGGGGTCGAGTACCACGCCGTTGCCTATTATGTTTGTCTGTTCGCCTTGGAAAATTCCCGAGGGTATTGAACGCAATACAAATTTCTTTCCGTTGAATTCCAATGTGTGTCCGGCATTGGGGCCGCCTTGGAAACGGGCTACCACATCATACTTGGGGGTAAGCACATCTACGATTTTTCCTTTGCCTTCGTCGCCCCACTGTAATCCTAAAAGTACGTCGATATTCTGCTTCATTTGTCTAACTTTTTTTTACCCTCGCTCTGCGTCGCTTTGCTGCCTGATGGCATTTGTTGCATAGCCCGTAGATGTATAGAGAGTAATGGGTTAAATGAAATTTTTTTATATTCGCGGTTAGTTTGTCTGTTAAATCAAGGTCGTTAATCTCCACCACTTTATGGCAGTTGGTGCACACTAAATGCCCTTTGCCGCTGTTGAAACATTTTTCGTATTTCGACTCCTGCCCGAATTGGTGGTGGGTAACAAGATTGGCGTTAATGAGTAACGTTATCGTGTTGTATATGGTTGCGCGGCTCACTCTGAACTTTTCGTTCTTTTCCATATATGTGAGCAGCGTTTCAATATCGAAACTGCCGTTTATCGAGTAAATGGCCTTCAAGATTGCATAACGTTCGGGGGTACAACGCATTTTGTTAACCTTCAAATAGTCGGTTAATATCTGCATAATTGTATCCTCGCCGGTGTTATTCATTCTTTTTAGGATATTGCATACAAAGTTACCTCTTTTTTTACAATATATGCCGTTATATTCTCTTTTTTTATGCGAAAATATGTTACGATGGCATCTGTGGCATCAGCGTCCGGTGTAATCGGCTATCATAGCCGACAGTTTGCTGCCCTCGCCGGCTATGGCGCAGATGGAACGTGCACGGCTCTCGTCGGTGTCTATGTAACGGCATAGTGCGGTGAATGCCGTGCGTGTAAGCGGGCTGTTTGCGTCGCCTGTGAAGAGTGCTGATATTCGCTTGCAGAATTTCTCCTCGTCGGCAGGGGAGAGCCGGCCCCCTTTTCTTATGAGGTGAGTGAGTGTGAGATAACCGCAATATTGTGCGAGCCCTTCTCCCTGCTCTATCCAGCGCAGTGCATCGCTCGTGGCTGTGGGCAGCTTGCACAGGATATTCATTGCAAGGTGGTCGGCAATCTCGGTGAAGGGAGTCTCGGCTATCCATTTTTCGGCAATTTCGCTGTAATGCTCCTGTGGCATAAGAAAAATGGCCAGCAGCTTGCACTCTCTGATATTTTCCTGCCAGAGTGCGTTTGCAAGCTCTTTGTCGGGGGTATATTCCTGTGCGATTGATTTTAAACGTGGAACCTCGACTCCGAAATTTATCTTATAGTCGAGCCCCTGCTTGCGCTGGTGCATCGAAACGATGCCGTTCATCGATAGCCTGAGGCTCTGTTTTATTTTCTTTGTTGTTTCGTGTAAATGTTCAGTCATTCTTTGTTAGAAGCTGTTTAAATTTCTAAAAAATATTTTTCTTATAGAAGCCGAATGTTTCACCATTTTTATATTCGAGAATGTCTGTTTCCTTCTTTTTCGCGGTTATGTAGCCCGCTACACGCCCTTAAAAAAGAAATAAACATTCTATCCTCGCTCTATAAAAATTTTGGCGATATAAATTTAAACAGCTTCTTACTTTGTGATGAAATTCCTTTTCCTGTAACTATTCGGTGTTTCGCCCATTATGCGGTAGAACGAAGCATAGAACGATTGTCTGTTGGCAAACCCTACTGCGAGCCCAATCTCCTCGATTGTCATATTGGCATATCTCTTGTCGGTCATACAATGCAGTGCCTCCTTTATGCGGTATTCGTTGACAAGGCTCGAAAAATTGGTCTTGAATCTCGAATTTATAACAGCCGAGAGGTAACGGGTGTTTGTGTTTAGCTCATTGGCAAGTGCCTTTGCCGAGAAATCCTTTTCGCGGTATTTTTTTTCAATAACTATTATGCGTAGGATTTTGTCGTACAGCTCGTCGGCAAGCTCTGCTCGTATGAGGTTGCGGTAGGGCGCGTTCTTTTCGGTTCTTTCCTTAATGTTGTAAGGCTTTGTATTTGTTGCGGTCATAATTTTGCCAAGGTATTTCCTTTATAGGAAATTTTTAAATTCTATTAAAAAACTTTTTGTAGCAGCCTCCTTGCCAATGGTGGAATTATACTGCCTCCCGGCATTTTGCCGGTTACAGCAAATATAGTAATTCCAAATAAGAATAAGCCTATCTGCGTGAAGAATTGTGGCAATTTTATCGAAAAAATAAGCGAATGGGGCTTTTTTAAGACCGAAAAGGATTTTTGCCGGATTGTTATTGGGGCGTGCTCATAAGTTTGACGGCCTTGCGGCGGTGGCGTAAGGCTGCATCGTCGTGTCCCAGCTCTTGCAAAAGTTCGGCACACAGAATGTGGTAATTGGCATTCCGCGGGTCGAGTCTTAACGCCTCTCTCACATCCTGCAATGCAAGTTCGGGCTGTTTCTGCGCGCGCTCGATGTTGCTGCGTGCAATGTAATATTCGGGACACTCGGGGCACTCCTCTATGAGAACTTCGAGCATCATAAGTGCCTCGTTTATGTTACCCTCCTTTTCGTAGAGCAACGCAAGTCCCAGCCGTGCCCCTTTGTCGCTGTTGTCGGTGGAGATTAGTTTTATAAAATCCTGTTTTCCTTCCTTGAAGTTCCCGGCGGCAGTGTGTGCGCCGGCTCTGAAACGGAGAATTTCTCTGTTGAGGGGCTGCCGTGCCAATATCTTGTCGTAACAGACGATGGCGGCCTCTGCGCTGTCGAGTTCCAGCAGAATGTTGCCTCGTTGCGTGAGGAGCGATATTGATGCAGTGTCCATTGCCAATGCTTTTGCATAGCTCTCGGCGGCACTCTCCTTCTTGCCGCTCATACGTTGCGCATACCCTAAATTGGTGAGTGTGTATATTTTTTCGCTCTTGTTTTCTGTGGCGTTTGCTGCACGTTGGAAATATTCGGCAGCTTTGGCGTATTTTCCCTCTTCGAGTTCTTTTTTCCCGCTCTCCACAAGTTCGGCATAATTCTGTGCAAAGGCAGCCTGCACCATTATTGCCAGCAATATTGTTACTGATATTCTCATAGTTCCGTAAATATTCTCACGGCGAAGATACAATAAATACTCTTTAATTGGTGTTAAGGAAGTATAATATTATCAAGAAGCCGGGTCAAAAGCATTTTTGATCCGGTTTCGTTTTACTACCTTATATTTGGCTCTGAATCCCGATTTAATTAAAAAAGATGGATTTTGTCATAAATGTCCCTTATGCAGCGATATTACTTTCCAAGTCACCTCTG
>JAFTUV010000032.1 GCA_017466065.1 Bacteroidaceae bacterium | reverse complement strand
GTGAGGAAATGGTGGCATTGCTAACTCAATGACAACATATGGTAGGATTGTAAAAAAACATTTTCCTTGTTGGGCTAGCCCAACAAGGAAAAGTATAAGAAATACAGCAAAATAGTGTAAACAAATTTTAGGACGGGACACACCGATGTGTGCGCACAAAAGGGAAACAGACAAAAAAAGAAATCCCCCTCGGTCTACGACCACTCCCCCTTGCACGCAAGTGGGAGAGTTTAAAGAACAAAATGATAAATAACTGCCCCACTTGTTTGTAATCAAGGGGGGCTGTCCGAAGGACTGAGGGGATTAAAAATCTAAATGTTTAACAGAGATTTCTCCCTGCGGTCGAAATGACAAGGTGAAGCAGAAACGCAACTCCTCCACCGCGGGGCGGTACCGAACTGTCCCTCTCATAGAGGGACGAGCGCGAGAGAAACGAAGCGCGGAGGGAGTACAAACACGGAGGAATTACAAAAAACACATCGCAGTGTAGCACTTGCTACACTGCGATGAACTATTAGAGATAAGCGGTTGCGTATTATTACATATTCCAAATATTATTCCAATCGCCGCCACGGTACTCGTTGGATAACTGACCCTCCTCATCGTCATCCGGGTCAATTTGACCTTCATCGGCGCTCAACCCGAGCAAGGGCAATGTCTCAATCTCCACAAACGATGAAGCGGGTGCTATATATTCTTTCTTCACAATTTTCATTTTTCTCAGTTTTTTAGAATTCTACAATAATTACTCAACCTCTTGCACAAATACCTTCTTGCCATTCACAATGTAGATACCCGGCTCGGTCACCTTGTCGAGCTTGCGGCCCTGCAAGTCAAATACACTGCCCTCGTACACGCGAGCCACGGCATTTATGCTATCAATGTCGGTGGTGTTGCCTCCGAAGAAGAAGCCGAACATTGCAACAGCAGCTTGGTTGGCCTCATCGTTGCCATTATCCAATTGCAGGTACGACTTATTGGCATTACACTTAACGTAACCGCCCTTGTTGTGGTTCTTGTGTGCGCCCTCGTCGGTACTTTCACAAATCTCATTGTCAGCATTCACATATACATAGTTGCCGTTAGCGTCACGGTTCGCATAAGCCCAGTAGAAGGCAACGCGGCCGCTCTTCTTCGCAAGCATATATATCTTGCTATCTGCACAATCGGTGCCACAAGCAACATATTTTGTATATGCGGTACCTCGGAGTATATTGACACAAGTGCCAATATACTCCGAGGTCTTGGTATAAGCAAATTCTTTCGCATCGGAAACATCGCCGCTCAGCACAACAGCAGTTTTTGCAGGAAGGATAGCCTCGCCACCGGTGATACTTTCGGTAACATCCTCCAATATAAGCTGGCCAATGCTGTTAAGGCCTGTTACAATAGATGCAGTCACGCCCTCGGGTATTGTGGCATTGTAGCCCAGATAGAGGGTTGAATACTTGTTACCATCGTTGCTCTCGGTAAGAGTAACACTCTGTTTGATATTTTCGGTAACAGTTTCCTCTGTAACCTCCTCGATTACCCAAGCAGAAGCCTTGTCTACCGCTGTATTGTTGTATGCAACCACGTCACCCTCTTTCGCTGCGCAGTTGAGCATAGCTCCACGGGTGGGAACAATACCTACTACCACAGCATCGCCACTTGCACCGAGAGTATTTATGGCAACTGCTCTTGCGTCCTCTATCGACTCAGCATCGGCACCAACAGCAGTCTTTGTGTTGTTGGCGAGAGCCTCATCCAAATATGTACCCGAGTGCAAGCTCTTCATATAGAGTTTACCGTCGGCATCATACTCAAATGCAAAGTAGTAATCTGTTATTGCCGCACTATATTCACCGCAAGCAAGCTTACCATTATCGCCGATGCGCATCGAAGCACCTTCACGGCTGTCGGTGAGGCCCGGGGTAATGTAAATTCTATAAATCTTGCCCGCCACGGGTTCTATGCGTTCAACAGTTGCACTTGCAGTGCGCAATGCAGTGTAGGCATCCTTGCAAGCAACAGCGTCGCTTGTGTTGCCGGCCTCTATGAGAGTGCTTGCAGCAGAGTATGCAGTGCTGTATGCAGCACCATTGGTGAATGCACCCACGGTTGTTCCCTCGGGAGTAACAGATGTTTGATATTCGAGAGTATTCTCAAAGTCGCTCAACTGGTAGTAGCGAGCATTGTCGTTCTCAAATGTAGCATCGACGAACTTGAAGAGTGAACCGGGATCTGTATCAGGCTCGCCACTCCAGAAGCCCATCTTATAGTCTTCACCATTACAGTTACTGAAATAGTTGATGCCATCGTGTACCTGAATATTATAATAGCCATCGGTGCGAGCAACGAACTTCCACTCATAGTAGCTCTTTGTGCCCACTTCCGCAGCCCACACCTTTGTGTTACCATTGTCTGTCGCATCGGCACCAAGTGCTTTACCTTGGCCATTGAAAGGCTTGATGGTCACACCGTTTGTGCTCTCCATAAAGTACCACGCCTGATAACTGCTGTTAGCAGCTATTGCAGAAACCGACACAGTGTTGGGGTTTGTTGCATCAAACTCACAATATTGCAGCACCTTGCTGCCATCGGTGGCACGCTTGCTGATAATATTGTAGAGCACGGGGTTAGCCTCGTCGGTTGTAATCTTCACGGGAACACCGGCAAACTTCAACGCCTCTTCGAGCTTGTCGTGAACAGGCTGCAATGCATCAACAGCAGCATTCACGGCAGCCTGTGTGGCAGCCTCATCGCCATTAACAGTAGTAGCGGCAGCTATTGCATCGGTTACCTCGGTAACAAGGTCGTCGGTTACATATATATATATATTAGGTGTATACTTCAACTGCTCAGTCTTAACAACATCGGTACACTTGTACACATTGAACTGTGTCATACAGAAGTATGGGTGACCGTTTCCATCTGTTCCGTTAGAAGACATATATGTCTCCTCTACCAAGAAACGCCAGTAGCGATAAGCAACACCATTGCCCAGACAACCAGTCTTTGTTTCGGTAGATGCGCTTGCCTCGCTTGGATTAAGTGTATCAATCGTGGTCCACTCACCATCAAGGTCGTTGGTAGCCGCAACAATTACCTTCTTGGGAGATTTAGCTGTGTGATCGCTGCGGCCATAATAGCCAAACTCAATATAATCGGTTTCGCCACCGTCACCAAGATCTACTCGCAAATAGTGGTCGAGGCCGTCGGCCGACTGGTCGTTGCCGTATTCTGTGTGCAAGAATGTATCAAGGTTGGGATTGCCATCGGTCAAGTCTATCAACGCAGCAACACCTGCATTATCGGTGCCCCAATCTGAATTTGTTTCGGGCGCGTTGCAATAGAGATAACCGGCCGCGCCCTCGGTTTCATTCTGCAATGTAACACTGCTGGGTGTGTAAGATGTAATCGCAGTTTCATACATCTGGCCTTTGAGCAAGGTGGTAGCCTCAATCAATGCGGCAAGAGCATCTTTGCTGACAGCCTTTGCACCCTCCAACGCATCGTATGCAGCCTGCAATTCATCGAGAGCAGCAGTATAATCACTCTCTGCCATATAGTAGTTTGTTGCCACATCATTGGCAGAGTTCTTTTCATTATAAGCAGTTCTCACAAGCTCTGTTGTTACATTGAGATAGTTCTCTTCATCAACATCCACTGTGGGGTAGCTCTCAAAGCCAAACTCACTCATCACAAAGAACTTGTGCTGAATGTCGTTGTAGGTCGTATAAGCATTATTCTGTGTTGCGGTAACCATAAAGCGTACGTAGCGATAGGCCTCGCTCATTTCTATGAGCCCCGATTCGTATGAAACAGGAGCTGTGCCAGTGGGAAGCTCTGTGAGGGTTGCCAATGTTACCCACTCGGCATCGGCCTCGATAGAGTTACCTGCCTCCACAGTCATATTTGTGGGAGCGTTATTGCTATTTTCCTGACGACCACGATAGTTGAACTTAAATGCGGTAACGGCCGAGGCATCGCCCAAGTCTACACGAATGTAGTGGTCGAGGTCGTCGCTCTGTGCATTATTACCGTATGTTGTGTGCAAGTGAGTAGTAAGGTCACCGTCGATCAATGCCGCAACACCACGTTTATCGGAATCACCTGCACTCTCGTTTGTTGAGTTATCGGCGTTGCAATAGAGCATTCCCTCGGTCAATGTAACTGCGTCAACCTCTGCTACTGTTGCAACCTCTTCAATGAGAGTTTCTGTTGCTGTAACAAGGTCGGTGAGGCCTGTGCGGTCGTCAACATCGGCTTCAACAATAGTGTTGATAGCTGTGTAGTAGCTGTTCAACTTATCCTTAACCTCGGTGAGGCGGTCGCTTGTGAGATAGTGCTCGGCGGCATACTGTGCCGACTGCAATGCTATGCACAATGCATCGAATTCAAGCCCTGTGGCAGTTGTGTAGTACTCTTTAAGGGCAAGAGTGTGACCGATGATTGCATAGAGGTTAAAGTCGGACATATTAAAGTATCCGGTGCTCTCATCCGTAGCTATTGCGAAACGTATGTAACGGTAGGGTGCGCCAAGTTCCAGTGTCTCGGCCATCGACCACTGCTCGCACTGCCCTGTTGCAAGCCCATCACTGATGATTGTAATCTCGGTATAATCGGTTTTATTGTTACTACCAAGAATTTTTATCGCAGTGGGTCGTTGATTGCTATGATCGCTATCGCGGGTTGTATAGTCGAACAACAAATTATCTATTGTAATTCCCTCACCAAGGTCAACCTCAATGTAATGTGTGTATGCAGCAACGGTACTACCCCACGCTGTTCCAAGGAAAGTTCCTGTGTTAGCGGTGCCATCGGCATTCTTGTCGATAAGGCCGGCTACTCCTTGGCTGTCACTTGCGGGTGAGTTACACCAAATGTAGAAGTCGTCACCTTCTGTTGTTTGCAAGGGCACGGCAACATTCTCGGCCGCACAAGTTTCGGCAATGGTACCCAAGAGGGTGTTCACATTGTCGATAAGTGTGGTGAGTTCTTCGCGGGCGGTAACATCGGT
Source organism: Bacteroidaceae bacterium (assembly GCA_017466065.1). The sequence goes on along the minus strand of JAFTUV010000032.1, from coordinate 6,884 downwards.
ACTTTCAATTCCGGAGAGAATCTCATATTTTGCATCGATGGCATCCTTCGCTTCATTTACTTGGAGCTGTGTGGCACCGGCATTTTCTACTACCGCCTGTGCAGCATCGATAGCTGCTTTTATCTCTGTCATCTGCTCGTCTGTCAAAGCAGAGGAAGCATAGTACTCTTTTACAGTACCATCGTCATTGCCCATCTTCTCATACAATGGGTTTATAGCGGCAAGTGAGGTTTCAAGAGCGCTCTTGTCTACTTGGTTCATTGCAGCTTCGAGCACAGCCTTTGCCTCGGTGAGTTTCACAATCTGTGCTTCTACTTGTGCAAGTGTTGCATAAGAACCTTCGGCAGCCATAGTGTGCGAGTCGCCGCTTGCGTGGTAGGTAGAGAGCCACAAATCCTCGCTCACAATTCCCTCGAAGGCATCTTCTATTGTGACAATATCCTCAACGGTGCTGAACCCGAATTCCGACATTACAAAGAAGGTTGCATTGCCACCTTCTACGCCGGTAACCTTGAAGCGAATATACTTATAGGCCGCACCCATTGATATTACCGACGATTCAAAAGACTCGGCAACACCGCCATTTGTATTTGGGTCGGGATTGGGAAGCCCGTTGGCAGCTGCGGTGAGGGTTGTTATTGTGGAATATCCTTCCTCGGCCTCGTTGCTACCCTCAATAAGTATTGTTGTGGGGCAGTTATTACCATTATCACGGGTAGTATAATTGAACTTAAAGCTCTTGGCTGTTGAGCTCTCGCCCAAATATACGCGCAGATAGTGGGGAGCTGCAATAGCACCGCTATAATCGGTGTGCAGGAAGGTTGTTGCACTACCGTCGATCAATTTTGATACATACTCTGCACTGTAATCGGAGTTATTTTGCGCTGTATAAGGAGCATTGCAATATAGATTATCGGTTGTGAGTGCCAATGCCGTTACCCTTGAACGCTCTATGCTACCCACAGAATCAACAAGTATATCTGTTGCATCGGCAAGATCTTCAAGCTCGTCTTTCTTATTTTGAATAACCGCATCGTATGCATCTTTCAAGGCATCGTATGCATCCTGCAAAGTAGAGGTTGCCGAGGTTATTTGCTCGTCGGTAACATTAGCATAATTTATATAAGACTTTGCGGCATTCACAGCATTGTAGGCAGTAAGGATTATATCGGCACTTATGCTCGAATAATCGGTAAGTGCTGTTGCCGATGCTGTTGCTGCCGAAATGTCGAACTCGGCCATATGCCAATAGTTGTGCTGCACATTGCGAGTAGTGGTTGTGGTGGGAACCATAAAGCGCAGATACTGATAGGCAATACCTCCATCGACTGCCGAAGAGTTATAGAAAGTTCCGGCTGTTTTAGGCAACCCCGATGAAATTTCAGCAAGCAACACATACTCACTCTCGTCACCGGTGGTATTCTCGGTGTTAGAGCCATACACCTTTATCACTTGCGGGAAGTCATTTGTAGCACCACCACCGCGTGTGGTATATGAGAAGTTGAATGCTGCGAGCTTGCCGCTACCCATATTCACTTCGATGTAGTGGTCGAGATTATCATCCGAGATTGCATTGTTAGCCCATTGTGTGTGGAAGTAGTTATCCGTGCCACCATCGACAAGGTTGGCAATGGGACCTTCGTTGCTACCACCGGTGTTGGTGGCATTGGTGCGCACATAATAATCACCGGTTGTATTTGTTGTTTGCAATGCAACGGGTGTGGTGTTTATGGTGTAGCTTATCTCACCAACCAAATTCACAAGTGCATCGGTCTTTGAAACAAGAGCCTGCAACGCATCGGTCTTTGGTGCGTTACTGCTGTTATCGGTAGTGGCTTTGAGGTACCACTTCGAAGCATTTACACCCGATTCCCAGCCCACGACTTTACCAAACGAGTCGTCGTGGAGGGTTGTATACTCGGCAGCAGGCGACAATGAGATTGTCCAAGCACCCACGGGGCTATCCTGTATCAACGAGAATGCGGCTCCATCGCTCTCGGTAGATGAAGAGCCCACTTTGGCACTCTTCGCCGGGGTAGTAAGGTAGTAACCCGCCACGTTATACAATTTATAAACACCATCGGTACCTGTGGTCTTGAACTGCCACTGCGATGTTGTAGCTTCTTCGTCTATTCCCGTGCCAACTGCTGCACCGCTGCTCAAATGCATTGTATTGCCGTAAGCATAGCTTGTGATAATGTATGTAAGGTCGGGGTCGAAGGGCACGTATGAGAGATTCTGCGAATTCACGAACTCCTCTTTTGCAGTATAGAGCATTTCGTATGCTGCGCCATAGCCGCTGTTGCTTGCATACACTGTTTTTGCACTCTCAAGCACATCGAGCAATTCTTGGGCCGAGGACTTTGTGTAGAAGCCTATATATCTGTAACTGCCATCATCTATTGGCATAGCCCCGATTTTGGCAATGAGGGCTCCGAGCATCTCACGCTGAATTGCAGAGAGGTCAACCTCGGCCTCTTCGGTATTATTTTCGGCATCCACCGCTACGATTGTAGCCTTGCCTGTTGCAAGCAGATAGGCAGCCTCGTCGCTCAATTCAAATGTAGACTTGTTGCTGAACGATACAAGCTCGCCATCCTCGTTGAATACAAGGAAGCCGACGCCACCTTCGCCACCGCTCATAGTAACGGTGCCATCGGCCGACACTACTGCATCATAGGCCGTAGTGATAGAGGTGTTACCCTCGATAAAGTCGGTTACCGAGCCATACTCGGCCGAAGCACTACCGTCCCACAATGCACGCTTAGATGTTCCGTTGTGTTTAACGGTGGTGTCGCTTGTTCCGTCGTTGATGAGCAAAATAGCATAGTTCTTGGGGTAACCCTCTGCTTCAACAGCAGTGATAGCTGTTTCTATCTGCTCCTCGGTTATGTTGTATGTAGCGTTGCTGTAGTCGCCCACAAGGCGGTCGGTCATCAATTCAAAATAACCGTGTGCGCGGAAGAACTCGGTGAGGTCTTCGCCCGCAGCGGTACAAGCGTGCTGGTAGAAGCGCAGCAACGAAGTTTCACCGCTTATCTGCCCACCGTTTACAATGGGTATCTGGCGGCAAAGCTCGAACAAACGGGGCCAGAATTGTGTGTTGTTACCGGCCAAGTGATAGTAGAGCCACAAGCGGTAATAGAGGTGGGTGATAGCCCAGATGTTGTTGGTGTAAAGGTCGTTATTATCGGTATTATAGGCATCGAGCACACTCGACAGTGAACCTTGGCTGCCATTGTAGCGCGATGTTCCCATACCCATATACCAAACTGCAACGTTCGAGAAGAAGTTGTTGGTAACCTCGGTCTGTCCGTTAAGGTTGAACACACGCTGATGCTGGTGACCAATCTCGTGTGCGGGACCCCAAGTGGGGCCTGCGGCAACGGCAATTTCTCCGATGATGCTACCCATTGTATTGTAGTGGTAGTTACATACTCGCCAACCACCGCTCATATAACCGCTGGCGGCACCCACTGCCGCACCGTGGTGGTTGTAATAGTCGCTATAATCGAGGCCGTTACAGAATGCCTTATAGGTATCACCTGTATCGTTGCTGCCATAGTTATAAATATCGAAGGTAGTATTCTCGGCAGTCCATCCGGGATAGAGCTTATTCATCCAATCAATCTCGGTTTTGCCCAAAAGACCCATTGTAGCGTGCTCGCTATACATAATGCGGTCCCACGCTTCGAGCATAATGTTTATTTTACCATTATCTTTATCGAGGTTCATTCCCGGATAATAGGTGTCGGAAAAATCACCATAGGTATTTCCGCTGCCGCCGTAGCAGTTGGTAGTGTCGGGAACCTGTATATTTTCGAGCCAATAGGCAAGAGCTTTGTCTATGCCGCCACCGTCATTGGCAACAACGAAATAGCCATTTGTACTGTCCCAAGCACCGAAGGGGAAGAGCAGTGTCTGGCGATGGCCAAGCAGCGCAAAATCGTTGGCAAGGGCCGCGCGAGCCTTGTAATAGTCCCAATCTTCGTCGTTATCTACCTCGCCCCAAAGGTCCTCGGTGCCGGAATCGGCAGCGCGGAAGTCACCCATCGCATTGAAGTAACCGTTGATGTAACCACCCTCGATGTGAATTTTCAAAGGCTTGTAGTCGGATAGCTTGTGAGGGAATTTCTCCGCGATTGTTGTGCCACTGCCTTTATATGTGTGAACAACATAGTTTATCCACATTTGGCAACCGTCGGTGAAATAGGGAACCACGTTCAATCCCTTGTGCAATTCAGTATAGGCACTGTTGTTATAATACGATGTTGCTCCGTTGCCGGCCTGGTGTGCCAACCACAATTCGGCACCATCTTTAATATCGCCCTCTACCATTATATATATTGCCTGATTGGTATTGGCATATATACCTGTGGGGTTATCCATATTACAGTGTGCGTTGAATCCCAGATAGGTTGTAATTTCACCCTCGACACTGTAAGGCTCATACATCTGCACACGGAATCTCTTGGCATAATCATTCTCCCAAGTATCTTCGACCGTCCACATAGTGGTCGGTACGTTGGTGCTGTTATTACCATTGGGACGCTCGGCGGGGTCAACGGTTTTTTCACTCCAATCACCGCCGCGCACCTTCTTCACCATATTCTGCAATGTGGTGGGAAGTGCCGAATAGTTGGCATCGTCCGCCAACTGGTCGTCGGTCATATTGGTTGTTGTATATGCATCGTTAAGAATGGTACAAGCAACATCGGTGAAGATAGCCTCCAATTTCTTTTGATAGCCGCTCACTGTTGTGCTATCCGGAGTAAGTTCTGTTACTCTGTTCCAGTTGGCAGTAAGTTCCTCTTCGGTATATTCAATGGCACTTATAGTCCATCGTGTATTGCTGTTGTAACTACCCCAGCCCACGATGTTGTTGCCATCGTCCCTGTGCATACTGCCACCGCCACCGGTTGTACCCTTGTCGTTAGAGGTACTGTAAATGGTGTAACCTTCGTAGGTGGTGTCACCATTTTTTTCGGGAAAAACGAGATTAAACTTGTTGGCACCGTCGCTGTAATTGTCGGTAAGAGAGTAACCGCCACTCGCGCCGTTACCTTTGAGGTATCTTCCGTTAGAGAGGTTGCGGAAGGTGTAATAACCGTCAACCCTCTCGCAATACCAATGCTGTGAAGTCGATTCTTTATCGCTTGTCACCGCCGCAACATCGGTGAGAGCCGAGGCACCCAATGCAACAGCAGTGTTTCCAATATTCTGGAAATGATACACCGAGCCGCTGGTGAAAGGTGAAGTCATCACGGTGAAGGTGAGCTCGGTAACTAAAATAGCGTAGTTGCTTCCACTCAGTTGAATGCTTGCCGATGATGCGTTAACATCACTAACGGTAAGTTCCTGCTCGTCGTCAGTCGATGTAACAGCCTCGCCACCGGTAGGAGTAACCGTAACATGGTTACCGGTTGCATTCGACTTAAATTTAAAGCTATAAGACAGAATCTGGCAATCGGCAAACGAGAAAGTGTAAGTAGAATAATCATCACCTACCCACATAGAGAAGCCGTCCGTCACAGCAGCATCCATATTATTCTTGGATGTACCATCCTTTGCAGCGGTGATAGTAACCGAATAATCGGTAGCACTCGATTGCCACTTATAGGCGTAACCGGAAGTAACGGTACTGCCATTGGTGTGTAAGAAACTACCCTCCGACGGAGTCACCGTGATGGTTTTAGTTTCACTTTGCGCCATTGCGACTATCGCAAGCAGCAAAGAAATTAAAAACGAAGTAAATCTTTTCATTTGTAATTATATTTAAAATTTTATAATCCACAGGAACTATGCATCGTATCATTTTGCATAAGTCGCAAAACGCGCAAAGCCACAAAACCACACTATGCATAAATCGTTTCAAAATTAGTTAAAAACTATGAATTTAGCAAAAAGCAGGGGGAGGTAATTCAAAAAACAAGGGTTTAATTAACACCAATTGGCACTTTTTTACCACAATTTGGGAAACTTCACCCTTTATAGCAAATATCACTTTTGGTAAATTACGCAGGGGGGATGGTGGTCTTTTCCGCGCTTGTTTCCCGGCACCTGCCATCAAATTTGGTGGGAAACGGCAAAAGCACAAAAAAACATTTGGCGGGAAACGGCAAAAAGCGAATAAGCCTGCATTTCCCCCTGAATTTTGAAAAACGATTAAGAAGCTGTTTAAATTTCTTTCGAAAAAGTTGATTACATTACCCGCGAGTTGTACTTGCCTTTTTATGCTCTTTTTTGCCTGTTTCTCCCTTTTTCGCAGTTACATAGCCCGCTATGCGCCTTTGAAAAATGAAAAAACATCCTAAAAAAGGCCTATAAAAATTTCAAGGACATAAATTTAAACAACTTCTAAAAAACAAAAGCCATTACTTCACATTTTCCGATGTTTCGTATTATCTTCGCAACGGAAAAGATGTGGAGTTTAAGACAGAAGGATAAAATGATAAACAACTGTCCCTCTCATAGAGGGACGGCGCGAGAGAAACGAAGCGCGGAGGGAGTACAAACACGGAGGAGGAGCTATTTACAAACTGCCCCGCTTAATTTTAAGGGGGGCAGCCCGGAGGACTGAGGGGATTAAAAATCTCAATGCTTTCACCGAGATTTCTCCCTGCGGTCGAAATGACAAGGTGAAGCAGAAGCGCAACTCCGCCACCGCGGGGCGGCCCCCTCCTCTCACGGAGGAGTAAAAAAACACCAGCAATGTAGAGGCAGACCGATGTGTCTGCACAAAAGAAAGGGTTGTGTCATTCTATATTTGCAAGGTCATTGGCTCGTTTTACATTTCGCCACCCGCGTGGCATAAAATTCGTCTATGCTTCACGCGACCATTGGCTGCAAAACTCGCCGATAACAAACGTTGTGATGTCATTTCG
>JAFTUV010000031.1 GCA_017466065.1 Bacteroidaceae bacterium | reverse complement strand
TTGGACGCTGCTGTTTCAGCATTGCAATTCTATTATATGACCCGCACCGGTGGCAACTACAACCCATCTCAACTTAATCTTTACGTCAGTGCCGATGGTTCCTCGTGGCAACTTGTCCGCGGCTTCAGTTCCAGTGCCGACGCTCTTCCTCTCAACCTTGCCGGTGCCGAATATACCTCTCCCACCGTTGATTTGGGTGGCAGTTACCGTTATATAAAATTGGAACAGACCGCGAGCGAATATCACAACAACCACATGGTTTTTGCCGAGTTTCGTCTGTATGACGTTGTGCCCGGAAACAAAGAGCCTGTAAAGATACAAGATGCTGTTTACGAGAATGTCAAGATGCCTTTTGGTCGCATATATACCATAAACCCCAATTGGTTGGTTGACAGTGGACAAGCACCCCGAATAGATATTGATATAGATGGCGGATATTTTGTAACATCGAAAGACTATTATCTGAATGCAAATTTCCGTATATCGGGTTTTGGTGTTTATGACGATTTTGAAGACTCCGTACAGATTAAAGGACGCGGAAATTCAACATGGAACTACAGCAAGAAACCGTATAGGTTGAAGTTTTCTTCTGCAGTGAAACCTTTCGGTCTGACAAAAGGTAAAAGTTGGGTACTGCTTGCTAACGCGCAGAATGGTGCGTTGCTTGCCAATGCTGTGGCTATGAAAGTGGGGCAGCTTGTGGGTGCACCTTATACAAATCATATAATCCCTGTTGAACTTTATATGAACGGTGTATATATGGGTAACTATATGTTTACCGAGCATGTTGGTTTCAGCAACAACAGTGTGGATATAGATGAAGATTCGGGAACGGGATATATGTTGGAGTTGGATGATTATTACGATGAAGATTACAAGTTTAAATCGGAAAATTTTGCTCTTCCCGTAAATGTTAAGGAACCCGACCTTGCCGATTATAGTGCAGAGGAGGCAGAAACTCGTTTCCAGGCAATTAAGGACGATTTTAATAAACTTGATGCGGCATTGGCAGGTTCTATGGCTTTCGAAGGCTATCTTGATATAGATGCTTTTGCCCGTTTCATGCTTGTAAATAACATCGTGATGAATAAGGAACTTGGTCATCCCAAGAGTACTTTTCTTTGGAAAGAAGATATAACCTCTACATCGAGCAAAATAGTATTCGGGCCACTGTGGGATTTCGATTGGGCATTCGGTTACGAGGATAATTCGTCTTACTGCTATACCACGCCTGTCGGTGGCTTGTTCGAAGGTAGTATGGCTGTAAAGCCCGGTGGACTTTTCTTTACTGCTCTGATGAATAATCAGGCTGTTTTGAAACATTATTATAAAGTATGGCGCGAATTTGTAGACAAAGGATGTATAGAGGAACTTATAGATTATGTAGGAGATTATTATGATTTTGCCAAGAACTCATTGGAACATAATTATACCGCATGGTACGATGGCTATGGTTATGATATTGATACAAAAAGAACGCAAGATTGGTTGAAACAGCGATGCCAATATTTGGATGCAAATATAGACAGTTTCGATATAACCGAATTCCTTTATCCTTTGTTGGGTGATGTTAATATGAATAATGTTATCACAATAAAAGATGTGGCTCTTATCGGTAACTTCATTGCCGGTAATCAGCATGTAGAATTCAATCGTAGTAAGGCTGATGTAAGAAAGGATTTGCTTGTAAACAGTCGTGATGCCGAAGCTGTTGCATCGCAGCTCCTTGCCGCGGAATCTCTCTCCTCTTTGTATTACTACAATACTCCTACAGCTTACGCGCAGCTGTTTGCCGAGGATTTTGAAATACAACTTGACGGAATTGTTACATTGCCATATATTTTCGAGGAGTATGCTGACGAGTGCCATACGGCTCTGCAACTCGATGTAAAGGTTCCTGTAGGCATGAGTATAAATGATGTTGTTGCCGGTTCTTGTCTTTCGGGACACAAACTGATGTATAATCAATTGAGTGAGGATATGTATCGCATCGTAGCTTATTCTGATACCAACAGTGCTTTTGCTGTGGGTGATACATTGTTCGAGATTTCGTTGTACGCGTACGATATTGTTCCAATGGAACAACGCAACATAACTGTTGGCAATGTTCTTGCGGTATCAGATAATGGTGTTGCTGAAGTACGTGTAGATGACGTTGTTACTTCATTCGATTATGCTACTGCGATAAAAGAGTTGAAGATAGAAACAGCGATAAGTGGCGGTGATTGTCTTGTTGTAACCTCTGCTGCACCGCAAACTTTACAGATATTTGCTGTAGATGGCCGTTTGGTACGTTCGTTGCATGTAGAGGAAGGTACAACACGTATCGATATGCCATCGGGTATATATATTGCTAATGGTGTAAAGGTGGTTATACGGTAATAACCTTGAATAATAGACGTGTGGCTGTGTCAAAAAATAATTTTGACACAGCCACACGTCTATTATTTCTTTATTTATATGTCTGACACGTCCACTCTTGCCATAAATGGCGTAGGGCAGCGATAGGATGGTGCCACAACATTCGTGGCCCTGAAAAGCGCATCACTTGTTGCATACGTTCACGCATTTCCGGCTTGTAGCAATGTATGGGACATTTGCGGCATGTGGATTTTTTTTCGCCAAATTTGCACTGTGTCAGTCGTTTTAGGGCATAAGCCAGCAAAGATGAACATTCGGGGCAAAGTGTGGCATTTCCTTCATGCAGACGACAGTAGAGTCGAATCATCTGCTCTACTGTCTTTTTTTCGCTTTCTATCCGTTTCATAAACAAATCCTTTTTTTTGTAGCAATGAAATAGAGTGTTAAGATAATAATAAAGGAACCTCCAGACAGGGAGGTTCCTTTATTATTATAAAGAATATTCTGTCAGAATTATATTATTCTTCCACAGCAGCCTGCGCCGCTGTAATTTCGGTCTGCCTTTCAGCGAGTTATAAAATGTCGTACAACAGTTTGTCAGCACTGTTATTTTATCAATTCATCTACGCTTCTAACCTCTATTTTCCACTTATCTAAATAATAATCATCATCAATCATCATATATCGTCCGTTGAGGGCGAACAGAAACGCCACAATCAACGCAAGTGTGAAAAACAATATTTTCATTACTTGCCATATAGTAATGCGTGTATTAGGTCTATTCATCTTTGCAGAACTCGTCAAGGTAATGAATAAATCGTTTCATATATTTTTCCGGTCTTTTACCGTATTTTGTAAATCCGGGATATTCAACGTCCGCTGTTTGCATTTCTTTTAGCATTGGTATATTAGGGCTAAAGAAATACACTAAATGCAGAAACTCATCTTTGATATCTTCTATTCTCTGCCAATCAAGTGAGGCATTGTCTTTATTTTCTATGTATTCATTCAGCAGTTTTTCTGCTTTTCCCTTAAACTCCGCTACTGTCATAATCATTTATTCAATATCTGAATTACTTTGTCCTTTAATCCCATTTTGATAAACTCGTCCTGCGTAACGTCAAGTTCGACTACAACTTTGGTGGACTTTCGTTGATTGTCCAATAAAGTTTGCAGGCGTTTAATCTCACGTTCGTACATATTCAAGTTCTCTTCATCAACGGTGCTATCACCGCCGAAAAAGATACTCGGGCTTACTCCTAACACTTTTGCAAGGCTTTCAATGGTTGAAATCTTAATATCAGCACCATTGAGGGCGTTATCGAGTGTTGTTCTCGAAATTTCTGCCATTTCTGCTATTTGAGCCTTGCCCATTTTACTTTCACTTACAAGTTTATTTAACAGTCTGAAATCCATAGAGTTACATATTTGACGTTCAAAAAAGTTTCATTTTCTTGAAAAACAATGTCCATAAAACTTGCAGGAATGTTCAATAAACACTACATTTGCACCATAAAGTTAAACATTAAACTTCAAATGACCGAAAAAATGGCTAAAAAAAAGACTATTACAGGCGAATTAGAGCCTATGAAAATCGGAGAGCGCAAGGAGTTCCCTGCATCACTCTGCACCACAGCAAGAAGTATGGCGAGTATGCTCGGTTTCAAGTGGAACAGAACATACAAGACCGAGACAGACCGTGAAAGACGTGTCGTAGTAGTAACCCGAATTGCATAACGCTATGATTAGAAGAAGAACTCCAAAGGTTTCAAGGGAACGTGCTATTACAATAGCGATGAACCACAACTGCGTACCTCGTGGCATTGCCGAGAGATACACCGACAGCGAACTGAAAGAAGTATTAAGACAACTCAAATTAAAAGCAGATTTTTGATTATGAATAAGATTGAGATTAAGAGTATCGGTTTTGACTCGTTTGGTCGTGAGGTTTTTCAGACTGCCAAAGGCTCATTACTCTGTGATGTAAACCTCGACCGTTCACACAAGAATATGAATTTGTGTGCCAAACTGAACAATGAGTTTGACGGTGAGCCGGATTTCCCTGTAAAGGTTGAGAGATTTGTAGTCGTGGAGGAATTTTCAACATCAAAATAATATCACTATGGATAAGTTTATGAGCCTCAGCCAACTTGCAATGTCAGTCTTTATGTTCCTCGGAACAATCACTTGGGGCATTGCTCACCTCATTAAAGGCACAATCGGTTTATTCGGTTTCTGTGTTGTTCTCCTGTTCGTCTATCTGATATGGATACTCGTTCGTGAGAGTTATCGTGAGTATCAACAAGAGAAAAACAAGTAAGCGTATGTTGTTAGAGAGCAAGATAACCGTAAACGGCACAACTTACCAATACAAGGTAAGCATTTCTACCTACCGCAAGGAATGGCAAGGTAACGGCGACCCTGCCACAATACCCTGCCGCCCTTGCCACGAGCATAATGCCCGAATAGAGATACAGGACGAAAAAGGCGAGTTTCCGCCACGTATCGTGAATTGCAGGGTATTCTTCTACCTTGACAAAAACGGAAACCCCAATCATCGTTCCTATCGCTATACTTATGCAGGCATAGTCGAGGCGAGATTACAAAATTTCATCAAGAAACTCCTTTAATATGGCATCACATACCAATCCCATTTGCGCCAAGTGTGCAAAAGCCTATGAGCAGTTGAATGGTCGCTACTGCACCTTGCTCAAACGAAATGTAGAGTACGACAGGACACCTGCCTGTCAAAGTCAAACCAATAAAAAGTAATCCTATGGCAATCAATTTCAAGAAACTCAAATCTCAAATCAAGCCTTTCAAGCCCGAAGCGAAGCATACAGGTTACATCTTCCTTGCTACTGATGAGCAGAAGAAACACGATGTATATAGCATTACCAAAGCAGGCTCAAAGCGCAGCTTCTTACAGGCGATGGTATGGTTTATCCAATATGATGAGGCTTTCCGAAAAGAGTTCACACTATAATCTCTCCCACTATGCTCACACTCAATTTTTCAGATAAGACAGTCACCTATGACACATTCATCCACGATGTTGCAGCTTCGGTAGTGCGTATGCTCTCCGAAGTGCGCAACGACCCCGAGACAGTCAGCCAACGACAAGCATACACGATGTTCGGACGTGGCAATGTCGATAGGTGGCGCAGAGAGGGCAAGATAGAGCCTTGTAAACGTCCCGGCAAAGTCGAGTACCGCACGGCAGAGTTGAGAGCATTACAGAACGTGAAACAGGACTATTTCAAGATATAACATAAGGGAGTGTAGCTCAGCGGAAGAGCGGCGGTACGTACCCAAATGGCAAGCAGCAGCAGGTCGCAGGTTCAAATCCTGTCACTCCCACAACAGACAACTGTATTTCAATAACTTTAATTATTTACATTATGAGCAATGCATTATCATTAGCCCAAGAGTTGCAACAGACAAAAGCAACCGATGTGATACGCAATGAGCGTGTCCGTAGTCAATTCATCAGCGTGTTCAACTCCATTTGGAAAGAGGGAGGCGAACAGGTGTACGAGCGTGAGGCAATCTACTTCAACCAACAGTTGAGAGACAAAGCCAACCTACGTGAATGCTCTGGTACATCAATCTTCTATGCCTTTATTGACCTTGCTGTAAAGGGGCTTACCCTTGCACCGGGCGCACAGGCACTCTGTTACCTTATTCCTCGCAATGTCAAGGTAGGCACAAACCAACAAGGCAACGACATTTGGGAGAAAGTCTGCAACCTTACCATTTCGGGATATGGCGAATTAGTGCTGCGCAAGAATGCCGGACAGATACGCCACGCCGACAATCCTGTAATCGTGTACGAGGGCGACACATTCCAATACGGCGAACAGAACGGACAAAAGATTGTGAACTATATGTCCGCTTTCCCTCGCAAGTCCAACAAGATTATTGCCTGTTTCTTGAAGATTACACGTGCCGATGGTACGATAGACTATTCTGTAATGACTGAACAGGATTGGATGCGACTTAAAGGTTACAGCGACAAGCAAAACTCCTACTTTGACCGCAAGACAAACCAATGGGTAACCAACTCTAACGAACTCTACAACAAGAACGGTCAGATTGACACAGGCTTCCTTATGGCAAAGTGCGTGAAACACGCATTCAAGACCTACCCAAAACTGAATATCGGTCGTGGCTCCGCTCTCGAAACTGAAATCATCGAACAGCCTCAACCGACAGACATCGACCCATACGGCGGTGTTGGAACAGAGCAGCAGGAACAGCATTTCGCACCTGCACCCGATATGTCCGCAGGTGTAACAATCGACCCTGCAAAGCAATCAGACAATGCAGACGACACATTCTAACCCCATACAACTATGTCACAGGAATTAGCAATTATCAAGCAGGAGAATATACAGACTATCGTGTCTGCCGCTCCACAGTCCTACAAGGACAACAAACTATCTCGTGAGAACTGCGAAGCTGCCGGGCAAGCAATCCTCGATGCCATTGTGCAGGGAGGAATGACGGACGAACTCGACCAACGTGCGGCACAGTACATTGAGAAAGCACGCAAGACCGTCAAGAAGATGAACGAACGCCGTGCGCCTGTTACCCAACTGTTCGACACTATCCGCAAGGAGTTCACCGTAATGGAGAATGCCATCGACCCTACCAAAGTCGATACAATCCCATACAAGTTGCAGCAGTTCCGCAATCAGTTCGCCGCCAAGAAACGTGCCGAGGAGGAGGAACGCCGCCGTAAGGAGTACGAACGCCAACAGGCAGAGGCAGCACGTACCAAGATGCGACAGGATATTGAGGACGACTTCAAGCAGCAGTTCCAAACACTCGTAAACAGAGACTGCAATGCTCTGTCAGCCATTGACAATGCCATTACCCTCGACAACTACGATGCATCATTCAAGCAGGTTAAGGACTATTCAACGGAACTTCCTGCCGACTTCCTCTACAACCTGCACACCCTCATTCGCATTCCTGCCGGAATAACCGTAGATGAGATACGCAAGGCAGAGATTGAGACAAAGGAACGCCTTGCCAAGCAGTTCAAGGAGCAATACGAGTTCGAGATTGACAGCACAAAGCAGTATATCATCGACCGTCTGCCGTCCAAGAAAACCAACCTCGAACGTATGGCACAGGCATCAGCCGAGGAAGCTGCACGTATCAAGGCTGAAATGGAAGCACGTCAGCGCAAGGAAGCCGAGGAACAGGAGGCAGAACGCCGCCGCAAGGAGGAGGAAGAAAAGCAGAAGGCAGAAATGGCACGTCAGCAGTCCGAAATGGAAAGCCTGTTCGGGCAGCAAGCAGTCGTGTCCTCCGGCTACCAACCAAAGGTAAAGGTTGCACAGAAAATCAACCTGCTCAATCCCGAGGGCATTATGCCTATTCTCTCTATGTGGTGGAGCAAGGAGGGTTGCCACCTCTCTGTTGAGGAACTCACCAAGATGTTCAAGAAGCAGATAACATTCTGTGAAAAACTCGCCAAAGAGGGAACGTACATCAGCGATGAGAGTGTGGAATATGTCGAGGACGTAAAAGCGAAGTAACTATGTACGAAAGCGGATACTACCCACCCGGAGCAGAACACGACCCACGTGCGCCGTGGAACGAGAAAGAGCCTCACTATGTAAAATGCGAAGCCTGTAACGGTAAAGGTTGCCATTGGCACGCCTACAACTTCGAGACAAACGAAGAGACCGAATGTACAGAAGAAACGTGGTTGTGTCTCCCCGAGACAGAGGAAGAAGCAGAAACCAAGCGACAACATTACATACGAGGCGAAAAGGAGACCTGCGTGTCGGCGAGGTTGAGTACGAAGAAGATTACGAACCCGATTACGATGATTACTATGAGCGATAATTATTACAGCAGAAGTGAGGTCAGTAACTCTGACCTCACCGAACTGAAAAACATCTTGCACCCACGTATGCAGTTCGGCGATAAGGAAGCTGCTTTCCGCTTCGGCTCGTTGGTCGATGCCATCATCACAGAGCCGTCAAAGGTGGACTACTACCGCCTAACAGTGGACGATGTGCCATACACAGAAGATGAGTTCCGACACGCACAGGAAATGCAAAAGGCTCTCCGTATGGAAGCACGCAAAGATGCGTTCCTTGCCAAAGTGCTTGAATGTGCCGAAACGCAACGCTTTATGGTCAATAAGGCACAGCAGTTCACATACTGCGAGTTTCCGTTCACACTCGATACCCGTTGCAAATGGGATTGGTGGCTCGGTGCTTTCGGTGGCGACCTCAAAACAACATTCGCCGCCACACAGCAGCAGTTCGAGGAAGCTGTTGATTTTTTCGATTGGGACAGAAGTCGTGCCTGGTATATGGACATCGCAAAGAGCAACCGTGATTTCATCTACGCCATCAGCAAAAAGAACTGCTGCATATTCAAGAAATTCATCACACGTGGCGATGAGGTCTATAATCGTGGTCGTGAGAAATACGAAGAATTGGCATTTCAATATTGGTGCTTATGCCCACCTGTAACTAACAACAATTTATAATCAAAGAATTATGGCAGAAGAAAACAAGAAAATGAAACTCGAAGTCGAGTTTGACAGAGACGAAGTAGTCGGAACAATGATGTTGATGAGGGAAAAATTGACAGATGAGCGTTGGGCTGAACTTACAAAGGCTCCAATATCAATGGACTTCAAGAAGTTTGGAGCAGACGCAGTAGAAGTACGAATTGCGCTAATCGCTATTGCGATAGCATCAGCAGATGACTTAAAATAAGCCCTATGGATATATTCTGCAAGGTAACGGCTCACGGTCTTGTGCCGCTCTATGATAGCGACTACGACTTGAAGAAACGGCTACGTGTCGGCTCTGTTGTCAAGTGCAAGGTTAGCAACCCTCGCAACTACGAACATCACAAGAAGTTCTTTGCATTGGTGCGCCTCACGTTTGACAACCTGCCGTCCAACCTTGCAGAATATTTCAAAGTCCACAATGAGGAAGATATGCTGCGCCGCTTCAAGCGAGACTTGGGCTACTTCAAAACAAGCCTCAACGAACGAGGCGAAAAGGAGATAGAATACCAAAGCATATCATTCTCGGCAATGGAACAACACGAGTTTGAACGCTTCTACAATCAGTGCATCGACCTTGTGCTATACAAGTACCTCAAAGGGATAGATAAAGAAGATTTAATCACAGAGATAGAGAACTTTAAGTAATGAACAATATACTGAAACATAATCTGCGTGTCGAGCCTTACGAATACCAACGTGAGGGCATCTGCTTTGGATTGGAGCATAAGCGCATTATCATCGGCGATGAGCCGGGATTGGGCAAGACATTGCAGAGCATTGGCATAGTCGATACAGCAAGAGCATACCCCTGCCTCGTTATCTGTCCGTCCTCGCTCAAAATCAATTGGCAACGTGAGTTTGAGAAATTCACAGATAAGAGCGCACTTGTGCTTGACAATAACGTCCGCACCACGTGGGGTTATCTTCTCTCAATGGGCGTGCATCAGGTCGCCATTGTCAATTATGAGAGCCTGCGCAAATACTTCGTGTGGGACATCAAGGGCGGCAAGCAGTTCCGACTGAAAGACGTAGTGTTCTGTCCGCAGATGCAGCAGTTCAAATCAATCATCATAGATGAGAGCCACCGTGTAAAAGACCCCTCCGCACAGCAGACAATCTTCGCCAAAGGTTTGTCCGTTGGCAAGGAATACCGCATACTCCTGTCGGGTACACCTGTTGTCAATCGTCCCGAGGATTTAATCGCCCAACTTTCCATATTGGACCGCATAGGCGAGTTTGGAGGACGTGCCAAGTTTATGGCGGACTATTGCACCGACCCCAAAGACAAGACCGCCGTTCCTGCCGTTCCTCTGTCTGTTCTTTCAAAGCAGTTGTACGATACCTGTATGATACGCCGAGAGAAAGCAAAGGTGCTGCCGCAGTTGCCCGACAAAACACGAGTGGACTTGTACGTGGAGATTTCCAATGATAAGGAATACAACCTTGCTGCCGCCGACCTTGCCGCATACTTGCAGGAGTACACCGAGTGTACCGATTGGGAGATACGCCGAAAAATGCGTATGGAAGCCCTTGTGCGCTTTATGACGTTGCGTTCCTTGGCCACCAAAGGCAAGATAGCGCAGGCGGTGGACTTCATTCGCACATTCCTCGACAGCGGAAAGAAACTCATTGTGTTCTGCTCTCTACACGAGGTTGTGGACGAACTGCAAAAGGTGTTCCCTCGTGCGGTAACGGTTACAGGACGTGATAGTATGGTAAACAAACAGGCATCTGTCGATGCGTTCCAGAACAACCCAGATGTAAACCTCATCATCTGCTCAATCAAAGCTGCCGGAGTAGGACTGACACTTACAGCCTCATCAAACGTGGCATTCATTGAATTGGCTTGGACGTATGCCGACTGCTGCCAATGTGAGGACAGAGCGCACCGCATAGGTCAGAAAGACAACGTAACCTGTTACTACCTGCTCGGACGTGGCACAATCGACCACACCATTTACAACCTCATACATCGCAAGAAATCTATTGCGAGTGAAATAATGAACTCGGACGATGATATACCAACCGATGAAATGTACTTCGATGAGTTGGTTAATCTCTTCCTCAACACATCGGGATAATGGATATATGCAAAACAGACGTGCAGAAGATTATCAAGTATTTCGATGATGCTGCCAAAGTATATGACACCCTGCCCGGACAACGCAACAACTGTCGTGCGTGGGTTATACGACAAATGATAAAGAAGTTAGAAAAGAAATTATTCACCTTTAATTCAGTTCAAAATGAAGAAAAATGACATCGTTGATTACGTAATCAACAACACGACTTTAAGTCGTTCGCAGGCAATCGCCGCCACCGAAAGCGTGGTAGAGGCTATCAGCAGTTCACTCGTAAAGGGTGAGAGTGTGTTCATTCGTGGCTTTGCAACAATCAAGGCAGTTACCACAGCCCCTAAAAAGGCTCGCAACATCAGCAAGGGTACTGTTGTCAGCATTCCGGCACAGAACACTGCCAAACTCGTGTTAAGTAAAGAATTGAAAAACCGTATGAACTTGAAAGAATGATGGTAAACTATTTCCTTTCAACGGTCCGCTACGAAAAGACAATGGAAAACGGACTCAACAAGACAGTAAGCGAACAGTATCTTTTTGATGCGCTCTCGTTCACAGAGGCAGAGGCAAGAACTATCGAGGAACTGAAACCCTACATCAGTGGCGAATTTAGCATTCCCCAAATCGTCAAGCCTCGTATTTCAGAACTGATGCTCTCCGAAGATGTGTCGGCAGACCGCTACTACAAAGTAAAGGTTTCTTTCATCACCCTTGACGAAAAGAGCGGAGCCGAGAAAAAGACCAACAGTTTCATTCTCGTACAGGCTTCGGACTTCAAGAACGCATACGACCGCTTCATTGAGGGTATGAAAGGAACAATGGCAGATTACGAAATAGTTTCCATTGTCGAGACACAGATATTGGATTATTACCCTGCAAAGTATGACGAAAAGTAAAGTAACAATCGCTGAAGCAATGTCAGCGAATAGAATGACTTTCGATGAGTTGATGGCTAAAAAGAACGCTGTCAAAACTCGAAAGGTACACAAGGATGAGGAACACCGCATACAATGTGCGTGTGTGCGGTGGTTCTCCCTCCAATATCCCAGGCTTCACGGCAGACTGTTCGCCGTTCCCAATGGTGGCAGGCGTGATGCTACTACGGCGGCAAAACTGAAAGCCGAGGGAGTTGTGGCAGGGGTGGCAGACCTCATCCTCTTGAAAAGCAACCGGGACTACGGTGCTTTGCTCATTGAAATGAAAACTCTCAAAGGCAGACAGCGAGACAGCCAAAAGCAATGGCAGAACATCGTCTGTGCTGACGGAGAGTACAAATATGTGGTGTGTCGTTCCTTTGACGATTTCCAACGTGAGGTGGACGATTATTTGAACAACGAATACTAACTCTCTATGGCACGAACTTCAAAAAAGGGGTTGGAATATTTCCCAATGGATATAGACATATTCAGCGACCTCAAGATAAGAAAACTAATCAAGTATCAAGGTGGGAAAGCCATTTCGATATATGCTCTGCTGCTCTGTAGCATCTACAAGAATGGGTATTACATAGAGTGGGACGAAGAGTTGCCTTTCATTTGCTCGGAACTGACGGGATTTGACGAGGCGTATGTATCAGAGGTTATCAAGACCTGCCTGTCTCTCGGGTTGTTTTCAAAGGAACTGTTCGATGCGGAGGGAGTGCTTACAAGCAAAGGTATTCAAGAGCGTTACAGTCGTATTTGTATTCAATGCCGCCGGGTGTGTAACATCACAGATTACAGCCTGCTGACACAACAGCAAGCACCAAGACCTCGGAACAGGGCAAACCAACGAAAGAAGGAGACTGAGAAACAAGACGCACCACCACGTTACGAACCATATTCGCTAACGCTCGACCAAGAGATTGAGAAACTGAAAGCAGATGAATGTTGGCTCGACCAATTACAGGTGCTCCACTCAATGAAAATAGAGCTGCTACGGAACAGCCTCGATGATTTTCGGGTGCAATGTGTGGCAGACGGCAAAGAGCGAGGACACCAATCATTGGCAGATGCCAAACAGCACTTCAATTCGTGGTTACGCATAGTGAATAGAAACAAAACAGCGAAAGATGATAACTCTAAATCCAAAGGACGAAATCAACGTAGAGGAAATATTCTCTCACCTGATGAGCCGAAAACGTACGGCGACACGTTTTAGACTGCCATATACACCTAAACAGGTATATGCAATGCTCTATACAGCGTGTAAAGCCGAGGTCGCAAGCCGTTATCGTGAGTTCCAAGATACACAGGAGTACAAGCAACACCTGTGGGACATTTCCAAGTGGCTCACATCGCAGGACTCCACATTCGGGCTGTTCCTCTGTGGTGGAGCAGGCAACGGCAAGACAACCATTCTCCGTGCTTTGCAAAACCTCACAGGATTGCTACGCTCCGATGAGGGTTGGAGTAGCCGACAGGACGAATACCCGGTACGTGGCTACATATTCATCACGGCAAAGGAACTCGTATTGCTTGCCAAAGCATACAACAACCCCACACGTGAGAACGAAAGCGATGTGTACAAGTTCAAGAGGCTACGCACCATTGAGATACTTGCCATTGATGACCTCGGGCAAGAGCCAAAGGAAAGCATACACTACGGCGACTTTGTAACTGCGGCAATGGATATTATCTCTTTCCGCTACGAAGAGCAGTTCTGCACGTTGGTATCTTCCAATCTTTCAGCTGCAGAGATAGCAACCTATTACGATGAACGCATTGCCGACCGCTTCCGTGAAATGATGCACATCATCAATTTCGGTGCGGAGCAATCATTCAGAAAACCAACAAACAAATGAAATGAGTATGAACACAGACTATGCATATTGTTCGGGCGTTACCTGCCCCATTCGTAATAAGTGTAAACGATACTTACCCGACCCTCCCGATATGCCTTTGTGGTGGATACCACCTGCATACAAGGAGAAGTTGAAAGAGTGCCCAGACTTTGAACCAAAAAACAAATAGCAATGAGACATTTAATCATTATCAAAAGTTTTATCAAACCAATTAAAAACAACAACAGTATGGAAAACAAGACAAAGAAAGTAGAAATCGAAATCCCGGTAGGGAAAGTTGCAAAATGGGTAGATGGTGTGCTTACCCTCGTAGATGAAAAGCCACAGGACGTAACCGAGCGTATCAAGACGTTTGAGGACGCTTTGAACGAGTTGGAAGTTAGAGCAGCCAACGGCGACAACACGGCTAAAATGCTGTACGATGATTGGCACAATGTAACAACCGACAGCGACGATTTGATTGCATATCTCCAACTCCGCATCATCACCGCAGCACTCAATGAGGGTTGGGAGCCTCAATTCACAAAGGGCGAACGCCGTTGGTATTTTTGGTACGACCTAATCACCAAAGAGCAGTACGACAAACTATCTGCCGAGGATAAAAGCCGTGTGGTTGGTCGTGGCGGTAACGGTGCGGGTGCGTACGGCGGTCTCGTCTATTCGGGCGCGGTTTACGCATCTTCGGTCTCGGGCACGATCTGCGGCTCTCGGCTCGCCTTCAAAAGCGAAAAACTCGCAGCCTACGCAGGTAGGCAGTTCGCCGAGATTTATGCCGACTTCTGTTTCAAACCAAAGTCGGAGGAAACAAAGGGATAATGCCGGGGCAGTGTGGGGGCTGCTGCCTCCGCACTGCCATTTTTCTAACAAACAAACTGTAATGCAATGAGATTAGTAGAAAATTTGATTGGTTGCTCTATTGATAGTTGTCTTTCAAAATTGAAACAACTTGCAAAGGAATATAATGAGGAGTGTTACTGTGAGTTCAACGGTAAATTTATCTATTCGATAGATACTCTTGATGATGCTTACATAAGGATTACGGGAGTTACTAAAAACGAGATGGAAGCCCGTCATAAAATATGGAAAGATAACTACGAAAAGGAGTTAGAAGAACATAAAAAGTCTATTCCGTTAAAGACAGAGGAATATAGGAAGCTTGCTCGTGGTCTTGTATTGGAAAGCGAACTCGAATATTGGGATAAAATTGTACCTATTAGGCTAAACGATTTGTATCGTGGAATGGAGTTAAAATCAACGCTTGATTTGATAAGAATAATGCGAAATGAAGATTTGCCCTTAGAAGATAGATTGACGAGGTGTAAAACCGAATTTGAAAATCAAGGTCATAGCGGTATGAGTGCAGGTCTTATGTTTGGAATGCTTACTCGTTTCTGTCCGAATGGGAGAATGTTAGTACAAATGCTTCGAGAGTTTTAAGTTATGCGTATGCTTGATAAAATCCGACAGTTCCCACGCATAGAGTGGAAATCTATATTCGATGCACCATACGACAAAATCGTCTATGTTCTTGTCGATGATGGGTGCTGCCACTTCTACACTCAATTGGCTTGGAAAAATGAATTTGGCGAATGGGTGGATATTCCGCACGGTCATTCAGTACGTCAGTGGGCAGAAGCACCTGCGCATTTGATGTTTGGCGACAAACCAATTCTCGATGCTTGTTGCGGCGGCAAGATGTTCTATTTCGACAAACACGACCCTCGTGTATTGTTCCAAGACATCAGAGACGTGGAAACAACCCTCTGCGATGGGCGACACTTTGAGGTCAAACCCGATGTGCAGGCAGACTTTACCAATATGCCTTACCCGGACAACAGCTTTGCTATGGTCGTGTTCGACCCTCCTCATTTGGTACACTCTCGTGGAAAGAAATCAAAAATGGCTGATATGTACGGTTGCCTGTCCGAGAAAACCAAACCTACGGGGTGGCAGCACATCAAGTATGGTGCATTATACTCCGATTGGCGTGATTTGTTGGCCAAGGGATTTGCAGAATGTTTCCGAGTGCTGAAGCCGGGCGGCTTCCTCATCTTCAAATGGAACGAGACCGACATCAAAGTAACGGAAATTCTCAAACTCACACCTGCAAAACCAATCTTCGGGCATATCTCCGGCAAACGTGCCAACACCCATTGGATTTGCTTTATGAAAGGAGGTGCAGAATGAAAAAGGACAGAATGCCCGGAGAGTACCAAGTAAGAACGCAAGATTTAGATGGCATTAGTTTCGAGAATTGGAGTTTTGAAAAGTGTAAGTACTATTGTCGTAAGGGAACAGTGGTCGTATCAACCTATAAAAAGCGGTTTGGTATAAGTTTGACCCTGCTTTGGCATAGGTGGTACAAACCATTTGACTTTTGCAAGTTCTCTCGCCGATTTAACCTCTTGTGGTTACACGTAAATTGGTCTTGGATTTATAGAAACAAAGTAGATAAAATAGTTTACGAACATCCCGAAAATGAAAAGTTATAAAGTATCCATAGTGGTAACTAAAACAATGTGGGTTACCGAAGATGATTTCAGAGAAGATGATGTGTTGGGGCAAGAGTTTGACGAGAGTGCTGCCATCAACTATGCCAAAGGAACTCTGATAGAAGAAATAAGAAATAACCCAAATCGTGGTACTGCCAAAATAATGGCTATATACGACCACGAAACAGGAAAACTTAAAACAAGGAGAGAAAGATTATGAATATCATTAAGAAAGTTATAGTGCCAACAGGTGAAATCTATGTTGCGCAAGGAGATAAAGGTTTAATAGAGTTCTTGACTGTTGGAGATTACGGCAAAGATGCGAATATCAAAGCCGATTTTCTTGGCATAACAAGAGAACTCAATGGAGTGCCAAATGGTGAAGTAATGCCATTAACCGAGAAATGGGTTGTTACGGTATCAACGCAATATGGTTGCTCAATGAATTGTAAGTTCTGTGATGTGCCAAAAGTTGGCAAGGGTAGAAATGCCACATACAACGACCTTATAGGGCAGATAACAACTGCATTGAGTATGCATCCCGAAATAACTTCAACAAAGCGTCTGAATGTACATTTTGCAAGAATGGGCGAACCAAGTTGGAATAATGAAGTATTGCAATGTGCAAGAGATATAAGAAGGGCGGTGAGACCGTATGTTGGTCGTTCACTTGTTCATCCTGTTGTTTCTACGATGTTGCCGAAAGCGAATAAAAACCTCATACCATTCCTGCAAGAGTGGGTAGAAATTAAGAATTATGATTATAGGGGTTGTGCAGGACTTCAATTCTCCATAAACAGCACTGATGATGCACAGCGAGAGTATCTGTTTTCGGGCAATTCATTGTCGCTTTCAGAGATTAGCGAGATAGGCAAATTGTTGCCCGACCCCGTAGGAAGAAAGTATGCCCTTAATTTTGCTCTTGCCGATGACACCATAATTGATGCAGAGAAATTAGCAAGTTTGTTCAGTCCACACAAGTTTATGGTAAAGATAACACCTTTACACAAGACTGATGCTTGTGAGGATAATAACCTAAAGACAAGTGGTGGGTATGATTATTTTACTCCGTACAAAGACAAAGAGGAGGCACTTATAAAAGCAGGCTTCGATGTAATTGTTTTCGTGCCAAGTTATGATGAGGATAACGGCTTAATCACTTGCGGCAATGCAATACTTTCGGGCAGTAAGGTTAAAACCACACATAGAATTGAAACTATTGACGTAGAGTAACAATGCAAAAGAAAATCATCATAACCCTATCACGTGTGTTCCCGGTAACACACAGCCGCCGAGGTGAGCCGACAGGCTTTGCAAACAAACTCGCTTCGGGAGAGAAGAAACACACAATCCGCAGGAACTACGACCTGTGGAAAGTCAATGCCGAGAAAATGGAACGAGGTAAATTCTACCTTTCCATACGTCAATGGTCGGGCAAGCCCTACAACTCGCCACAGGTGGAGATAGCACAGCGACACAATCCTATCGGCGTTCAGCCTGTGGAACTCTACTACCACGCCGACAACGACACAATAACAGCCAAGATTGACGGTCGTGAATGGCTCGATGCAGATTGTTACACATTGGCAAAGAATGACGGACTTTCCGTGCAGGATTTCAAAGAGTGGTTTTTCGGTAAAGACCCAAAGGAGGACAAAGTTTTCAAAGGAGGTATAATCCATTTCACTGATTTAAGATACTGATATGAGCATCGCACAAGATATGATAGACGACTTTTGTTGCCAATTATGCGGAGTATATTTCGAGGAAGAACACGGATACCCTGTATTATGCGAAGATTGCTACAATAGCCTAACAGATAAGGAAAAAGAAGATTATCAATTAGCAACATATCCCGAGTTATGAAACTACTATACATAGACCTATTTTGTGGAGCCGGGGGAACTTCCTCCGGCGTAAACTCCGCTCGTCTCGATGATAAGCAGTGCGCAACCGTTATCGCCTGTGTCAATCACGACAAGAACGCCATTGCCTCACACGCTGCCAATCACCCAGAGGCAATGCACTTCACCGAGGATATACGAACATTGGAACTCTCGCCATTGCTCACGCATCTGCAAAGCTGCCGCCGTCAGTACCCCGATGCGTTGGTAGTGCTGTGGGCATCGTTGGAGTGTACCAATTTCAGCAAGGCAAAAGGCGGTATGCCACGTGATGCAGACAGCCGAACACTTGCCGAACACCTGTTCCGTTACATTGAGGCTATCAACCCCGACTACATACAGATAGAAAACGTAGAGGAGTTTATGTCGTGGGGCGATGTGGATGAGAACGGCAAGCCTGTTTCAATGGATAAGGGCAAGAGTTACACACGTTGGGTACGCAATGTAAAGAAGTATGGCTATAACTTTGAATATCGCATACTCAATGCTGCCGATTACGGTGCTTACACCTCACGCAAACGCTTCTTTGGTATCTTCGGCAAGAAAGGTTTACCAATCACATTCCCCGAAGCCACACACAGCAAGGAGGGTACATCTTCATTGTTCGGGACATTGGAAAAATGGCGACCTGTGCGTGAGTGCCTGGACTTCGATGATGAGGGCGATAGCATCTTCGGGCGCAAAAAGCCACTCGTTGAGGCTACATTGGAACGTATCTATGCAGGGCTGATAAAGTTCGTTGCAGGTGGCAAAGATGCGTTTATTGTCAAGTATAATTCAGTCAATAAGCGAACAGGAAAACATATACCACCGTCTATTGATGAGCCTTGCCCCACAGTTGCCACACAAAACCGCCTCGGCTTGGCAAGAGTCTCGTTCCTATCCAAGCAGTTCAGTGGCGACCCGATGAGCAAGAATGTTTCGGTCGAAGCACCTGCCGGAGCGATAACTTGTAAAGACCACCACGCAATCATATCAGCCGAAAAGTTTATCGTGAACTACCGTTTCAACAACACAGGTCATTCCATAGAAGACCCATCGCCCACAATATGCACAGTTGGACAGATAGGCATTGCAAGTTGTAATTTCATAGATGTGCAGTACGGCAATGGAACAGAGCGTTCTTGCGAACACCCTGCCCCAACACTGACAACAAAGGATAAATGTTCTTTGGTTACGGTCAAGCGTTTCTTGATGAACCCACAATACAGTTCTGCGGGTGGCTCGGTCGATAAACCTTGCTTCACACTTATCGCACGAATGGATAAGATGCCGCCTTATTTGGTCGCTACGGAGAGCGGAGAGGCTGCGATAGAGGTTTATCCTACTGACAGTCCGATGACGGTTAAAATCAAAGAATTTATGGCACTATACGGCATTGTGGATATAAAGATGCGTATGCTCAAAATTCCCGAACTCAAAAAGATAATGGGCTTCCCCGAGGACTATGTATTGGTAGGAACACAGGCGGAGCAAAAGAAGTATATCGGCAATGCCGTAGAGGTTACCATCGCTCGCCGTTGGTGTGAGGCTCTATGTGCCAAACTCAAAGAACACTTTAAGAACGCTGCTTGATATGGACGCAAAAACATTCTTCCAAAAGGTTGCCCTTATGCGTAAGGCTCAAAAGGAGTATTTCAAAACTCGCAACCAAACCGCCCTGCGTAACAGCAAGGCTCTCGAAACCGAGATTGACAAAGAGATTGAGCGTGTGAATAACATCATCGGAACACCTCAACAACCGAAACAGACCAATTTGTTTAACGATTAAATAACATTATTATGCACTCAACAGTATTGACAGAAATCATTGCATTTCTTCTCGGACGTAAGTATTACGCCAACATCATCGCCACCAAAGGCGTAGCCAAACAGGAAATTTGCTCGTACATCTTCGCCACTCGTGAAGCTGCCGAAAACCACCGCAGGGAAATTGAAACAACACTGTCGTTCCGCTTCGTTGAAACGGTGTCGTTCCGCTCCCGTAAGGTAAGTGTAGAAATGGCAGTAAAAAGTTAAACTGCCTGTATTCCGTTCATCATTTATCTTTGGGCTATGATATTCAAGAAAGTAAAAAAATGGTGGCAGTCGCTTCGGTACTACGTCATTGCCGACCCTGCCGATAACTCTGTTACACTCTCAAAGGCGTTGTTCAACCACATCAAGGACAACGCCCACGAGGGCGATGAGGCTCGTGTATTCGTGTTCAAGGTAGAACAGAGTTATGGATTTATGACCAATCCCGGTATAGAGCAACCAACGCAGATGTGCGATATTCAGTACAACGACAAATATCAATGCATCGGATTTGAAACGCTCTGTCCGTCTGTCGGTCATATCCTCTATAACTACGGACTGAATGCCACACAACGTGTCAAATTGTCAGTCTCTGTCTGCCGAACGGCACAAGGTAAGTTATATTATCAATTCGACCGACCCGATGCAAAGCATATTAGGAAATACACGCAAGGCTGATATTACCTTTCATCGTGGGGGACGTATCAACATATCCGCTCGTGTGTCAAAGTCGCTTGGCTTGGCACACGGCGATGTTGTTGATATAATGGAGGGAACAGGTGAAACCTATTTGTACGTCAAGCATCGTGCGCCTGTTGTCGGCAAGCACGAGGGTATGGTGTTCCGCTCCAACAAGAACGGACACCATTGTGTAGCCTCATCAATCACTCTTTGCCGTTACATTATGTCAAGGTGCGGAGGTGGCGACAAGGTGCGTTTGTGCTGCGGCACTCCTGTCGAGTTACAGCACTACGGAACAGCATTACCAATCATCATTAAGTATATATTATGATTAAGGAGATTAAATACAACGGATATTCAGCCAATCCCTCGGACTATGAATGTGCCGATGGCGACTTGGCTACCACAATGGGGTTGATACAGGAGGACGGCACAATGAAACCTGTGCTGCCGCCGTCATTAGTTCTGCAACTCGAAAGCGGAGCTGCTGTCAAGTATATACACGAAACAGCCAATTTTAGGCATTACATCATTCTCAAAACAAACGGCTCACTACAATGGTGGGACGGAGAGGAGACAAACACACCTGCATCGCTACGCACGTTTACAACGACTATCTATCAAGTAACGGCAGTGGGCAATACACTTATCGTTCTTGCTTCTGACGGTATGCACTATTTCCTATGGAAAGGAACTTCCGAGGGATATTTGTATTTGGGTACAGAGATACCAGAGTGTCCCTTGTCTTTCGGCTTGCAGGGCGAAATGGTGCGAACTGATGAGTTCGAGATTTCTTTTGATAGTATTAGCGAGGGCAGTATATGGAATGAGTTTACCGATGCAAACAAAACAAAGGTTACAAGCCAAGTGTTGGCCAAGGTAAACAAATTCATTGCGGACAACTCCACCAATAAGGGGAAGTTCATCTATCCATTCCTATTGCGTTACGCCTATCGCCTGTACGACGGCTCATTGACCAAGCATTCCGCCCCTATTTTGATGATTGCTTCCTCCGACCTTGCTCCGCAGGTTTTTTGGACTCATATCACAGGTAAAGGCTCGTACACAAATGCAAAGTTGCAAGTTGTAGGAATGTTGCATAAGGTCGATTTCGCCGCAGTCAATCAGTATTCTTTGACAAACATTCAGAATTGGAAAGACATTGTACGCTCGGTTGATATATTCATATCCAAACCAATATACACCTACGACCAAAACGGCGAGTGTACAGGGTTTAAGAACGTGGATAATAGCGATTGTTACTGTGTATGCAAACATACTAATCAAGCAGCAAGCACAACGACATATCCATTGCGTTATCAGTTCAACAAGTTCAGCAAGTTGTATGCCTTTACATACAACCCAAGCACCTTTACATATCCATCGGGGCGTTTGATGCTCCCTCGCCGTAGTGTCGATGATGTGAAAAGCGACATCAAGAACTGTTCGCAGTTCTACTTCCTTGAAAGTATTAAGATTGAACAGCTCTCAATGGAGCGCAAATTGATTACGGTTGAGGAGGACTATTTGCAGTCGCTCGTTACTCGTGAGGTAATGACTGACGACTACGACAGCCACGATAAAATCATACCGCAGTATTCATTCCCATACAACAGCCGTCTGAACGTGGCAAATTTGAAAAAGGTGCTGTTCGGAGGACACAATGCGTATTCGCTATTTAACCATAGCGATGGATATGTGGCAAATTGGTCTGATGCCACACCTACTATGATGGATATACAAGTCTATGTAAGAGTTTACGTGTTCATCAAGCAAGATGGTAAAGATATTGTCGTCAGAGGTGAATACGGCTCATTTGGATATAATATGCCGTTGCTGTTCTTCTATTACCCGAATGCCAATGCGTATAAGGCTATCATTGAACGTAACAACTATTTCAGTGATTACTACGAAATACCATTGGAGAAACACGATTTCTTGAATGGTGCGTTCTATTTCGGTGGTTGGGAAGATGTCAGCACAGAAGCAACGAATATCCCATCGGTGTCGAGTGATGCAGAAAGAACGATTGAAGTTACCAACAAAATCTACACCTCCGAGGTAAACAACCCGTTCTATTTCCCGGTACTCGGCATCAACACCGTAGGAACAGGAAACATTCTCGGCATTTGTGCTGCCGCAAAAGCATTGTCCGAGGGTCAGTTCGGACAGTTCCCACTCTATGCGTTCACCTCGGAGGGAGTGTGGGCGTTGGAGGTATCAGCCACAGGAACGTACTCCGCAAAGCAACCTATCACACGTGATGTCGTTATCAATCCCGATAGCATCACACAGATAGATAGTGCCGTGCTGTTTGCCACCGACAGGGGCATTATGCACATCAGCGGCTCAACCGTACAATGTATATCCGACCGCCTCAACACGGAGGAACTGTTCAGCATTGCAGACCTGCCGAAGTGCGACAAACTAATCAACATCTTCAATGGGAAAGCCGATGAAAGCGAACAGGTAACCCTTGCCGATATAACCCTGCTGCCGTTCAATGAGTTTCTGCAAGGCTGCCGAATGGTGTACGACTACACCAATCAGCACCTCATCGTTTATAACCCTGCGGTCCGATATGCCTACGTCTATTCATTGAAGTCTCAAACGTGGGGTATGATGCGTTCCGACATAGTGGATAACGTCAATTCCTATCCCGAAGCCCTTGCAATGGCTGACGGTGCAAAACTCGTGGATTTCTCAAAGCCTGTGGCAGAGAACATCACAGCACTCATCATCACACGACCGTTCAAGATTGACGACCCCAATATGTTCAAGACAATCAACACCATTATTCAGCGTGGTATGTTCCGTTCTACACACGTTCAGCAGGTGCTGTATGGCTCCAACGACCTCATACATTGGCATACCGTATGGAGCAGCGTAGATAAGATTATGCGAGGTTTCAGAGGTACACCGTACAAGGCGTTCCGTCTTGCCCTTGTATGCAAGTTCGATAGGGGCGAAAGCATATACGGTTGCACAGTAGTATATGAGCCACGTATGACAAACCAAGTACGATGATTTTGTTTCTCATAGTTAGATTTAAGGTTAATAATGAAGAGAGCCGGGATGCGTGATGCACCTCGGCTCTTGTTTCTTAAAACGGCTTACATTTGCGCCTTACCTTGCCTGTTCTCGACACAAGCGATGTTCTTATCTTGCTTCGCAGGCTCTCGAATTTCCTCTCCCAATTGGCTTCACTGTTTGGATTGGTAATGCTCATCCAATCGGCAAGCACCCTGCAAACAAGGTATTCGTGTATCAGATTTTGCAGCAATCTTACGGTAGTGAGCGAAAAGCCTACGGGCAAGTTCAGTACGATGTGGTATTCCTCGGGAGCTGTCAATACATCGTTTAGTGCCTCCTGTCCGTCTGCTATCTCCTCTTTGGTGTAGGGGAACAGCATTTCCACACATTCAGCGTGAGCAAGGTTAAGCACCCTTGTAACACGGTCTATGTTGCCTTTCTCCGCTATGTCGAACACCTGATGCCGTGCGTGTTCATCGTCTGCTTTCATTATGTCGCCCTCAACAAACGAGTAGTTCGCTGCATCATATAACAGTTCCGAGCGTTTGAATGTCAGCGTTACAGGCTTTGTCTGCTGCTGACTGTTACAACAAGGATACATTAGTATGTCGGGCGTTCGGGGCGACTGCGTTTATACAATGCACGCTTCACATTCTCCAAACTCACAGCCGAGTGCGAAATGTAGGTGTCTGCATCCTCTTTGTTGGTGATAGCAAACCAATCGCCCAGAGCCATATCTACCAAGTAGGCGTGAATGCCGTTGCCAAGACTGTCTGCCGATGCGTTGTTGTAGTTGCTTGGCAAGTCGAACGCCATAGTCAGCGTGCCGTCATTGTCAATCTCCGTGTTGATGAGATTGTCGCTTGTAGTCTTATCCTCTGACAGATACTCTCCGAGCAGGCTTTTCAGTGCCGAGAAAGCATTTGCCAACGAACGGCGTATCTGATAGGAGTTCTCCACATCATCGCTCGCCTGCATATTAGATGCAGCCTCATAACTCTTTTTACCCTCAGCCTCACGTGCCTGTCCGGTCAAGTATGCTTTGTTCTGAATGTCAAAGATAAGTTCCTTAACCCTTTGGGTAACTGTGATTGTCTTTTTGTTCTCTGCCATATCTATAAAAATTAAGTGAGTAAATAAATTAGTCGTATGTCGGGCGTGTCGGCTTCTTCTTGAAGAATGCCTTACGCATTATGTCCTCAATGTATGTTGCAGCCTCCGTAGCATACCCGGTCGCCTCGCTCTTGTTGGCAAAGGTGTACCATTTGGCGGTAATGTTCATCACAAAGAACGAAAACAGACTACGCTGCATACTCTCTGTTAGGCTCTCATCAAAGGCGGTGGATAGTCCCAATGTCAATGAATACTCGCCCTCTGCCTCCACCTCCGAAACAAGCACCTTTTTCAGCGAATTGCAAATCATATTCTTACACTCGTTCCAAAAGCGTTCAAGCATCGCTTTGTCCTCATCGGTGGTCGATATTACTTCGTATGCGTGTTCATCGTCCATCTTTGCACCTGTGTATTCGGTGGTCTTCGCCACTTCATCATACACAGTCTCTTTGTTCACTTTCAATGTTATCTCCATACTCAAAAACTAAATAGGTTATACGACACACCTATACCCACGTATGGGGCAAACTGCGGTGTGCCTTTCAATGTCATTCCATATCCCACCTGTATGCCGATGCTCCACCGCTTCGGCTTTTGGTAATGGGTGTTCGTTATGGTAGTTACCTCTCGTGGCATTCGGAATATCAAGCTGTCGAGGCTCGCACGGTAACCGCTGACGTACGCCGTATAGGTGCTGTCCTCATATACGGTCTGCGTTATGGGAACAACTACATCGGCACTATCGGGAGTAACCTTTTCGCCCATATCCTCGAAATGGTCATCGGGAACGCTTTTACCGAAATTCTGTACACTATCCTGCAAGTTTTTGCCGCTTTCGGGAAATTTTTGCACGTTTTCGGGCAATTTGGGAACGCTTACAGGCAATTTCGCAGTAATGTTCCCCAATGGCTTTTCCTCTTTCGGAACAGGCTTGTAATATGGAATAGTGTCCACAAATGTAGTCCTTATGGTGTCTCTGTATGGCTCTTGCTCTCTCATCGTGCAATGATGCACATTGAGGCATAGCGAAGCGACAAACACCGCCAAGAACAGCAACAGTGCTATGTTCTTAACCTTTTCCATACTTATAGTCCCAATTTGTCAATGCGGCAACGTGCGTTCTGATGATAGCCTCACGCCCCTCCTCCGATGTTAGGTAGGCAAGGTCTTGCTCATTGTCCATAAAGAAATTTTCAGTCAGCACAGCAGGGCACTTCGTCTTGCGCAGCACATAGAAACCCTCTTCCCAATCGGGGTCGCCGTCCGAAAACTCTTTGCGTAGTGTCTGCCCGGCAAAATTCTTTGCGGCTTCCACGTACAGCATAGTGGCAAGTTCATCGCTCTTGGTCTTGCCTTTGCTTGTGTAGGCACTCCAACCACGAGCCTTGCCCCATTCGCTGTTTTTCGATGCGTTGCAGTGAATGGAAACAAGCACAACGTTCTCTGCGCCCAAACGTCCGCAAATCTCGTTCACACGCCTTGCACGCTCTTCAAGGGAAATATCTTCCGTCTCGGTTACGATACGCTCTGCATCTAAACCCAAGAACTTCAATTCGCCCTCAATGGCTTCGGCAATCTCACGTGCATAGAGGTACTCCCTAAACTTTCCGTCCGGGCTTCTCTTGCCTGGTGTATTCTTGCCGTGTCCGTTGTCAATAAGTATCTTCATATCCTATTCGGTTAATCGGTGATAGAAATCAAGTCGTATCTTTGAATAGACAGCCTCCACGTTGGTAAAGGCTCTTGCATTGTTCTGTGTTTCCGCATACACCTCACTCTCTACAACCTCTGCAACCCAATCAATCCATTCGGGGGCAGTGTACTGTGTCAAGGTCTTGCCTCTGTATCGGTGGTTGTCAAAGCGGCTGTTCCTGTCCTCGTGCAAGTTGCAGAGCAATGTCCGTATCTTCGCTTTGGTTGCTTCCTTGTTAATGATGTTGTTTTCCTCACGCACCTTTTTGATGATGCGGCACACACGCTCCACAGCCAAGTCAAAACACGTGTTCGATATGTTCTTAATCTGCAACAGCGTGGCAGGTCGCATACCGTCCGCAATGTCATTCAGTAACTCATTCTGTGCGTCAGTCTTTTTCAGCAACTCGTTCATCACTTTGGCATTGTTCTTCATCGTGTTGTCAATGATGCTCTTGAACCATTTGAAAATGGCTACCCACATCAACAGCGAAAGGACAATGAAAGCTGCGCAAATCACAATCATAATCCCGAAGTTGCTGATACCCTCCGCAATCTCCGTTACACCCTGTACCTCATTCATAGCACGCCAATGATTAGTCGAGTTACACGCCCAAGAACTGCACCGCCTACGGTCAGCCCGAAGTCAATCCAATCCAATTTGCCGCCTGTCGCCTTGTCCTTGTATTCAAGACAAGCACCTGCAATCACAGAGGCATAGGCGGCGCAATAGTTCGTGTCGGCACAAAGTCCTATAAGGTAGCCGCCTGCAAGGTGTTTCCACCTGTTGCTTTGCTTAATCCATTCGATAAGTTTCTTCATATTGTTGGTGTTATAAAGTGAATACACTCAAATCAAGACCGTCCTTTTCTGCCCAACCCTCATCAAGCACCTGCTGAACAAACTGCAACGAGGTCATATAGAACTCCTGCAACTCCTCAAAGGTGGTGAACGTGTAATATACAGGCTCTTCGTCTGTGCCGAACTTGAACTTCACAGGCAATGACTGTCCGGCTGTATCTCTCGCACAGTCGTATGCAGCCTTGTAGTTGAATTGGTTTTCTGTGGACAACCATATAGGCATATCTTTCCACACCAAACCGCACAATATCTTTTCCTCTACGTTGCGGTTGATTTGGGCGATGATAATCTCCTTTATCTCCTCCATCGTAGGCTTACGTGTGAAACGCTCCCTATAAGTCCAACCCGATACACCGTCAGTACCGTAACCGTATATCAGTTCCCATTTGTTGCGACCGATTTTCATTAGGCGGTCGTGCCTCTCGGTGGCTCCGTATCTTTTTTCCATTGCGATGCACTAATTAGTTTCTACAAAAATACTTGCTCCGCCTTTTTTCAGTTGTTTATCTTGTTACGCTTATGTGAAACTGTACTTTACCTTGTTGCCGTCAAATCGCTCACTCGTGATTTTGGTCTCAAATGGGAAACCGTCCTCAATGTCGCTTATCTGGTCAAGGATATTCTTCATTTCCTCCGAGGCGGTAAAGAATTTGCCCCATTGCTCGGTCTGTTTGTCTTTGAACGAAACGAGATAACGACCCTCTCCGTGAGGTGTTTTCATATCCGTCTGATAGTCGTGTACCTCAATGGGTATGTTCTGAATGGCTGCAAGTCTTACAGTGTTACCCGGAAATCTTTTCTTTCCGTCTTTCGGGGTGTAGGTTACACCCAATTCTCCAAACTTTTTCATTTTCTTTCCTGTTAGTTTATAATACAAATGTTTGCAATCTGCGTGGCACGCCATTCCCTTGAATGAGCCGACAATGGATTGCCTGTGCTTTCTCGATTTCACCTTGGCCAAGTGTCGGGCTGCTTTCTGTTTCGTTCGCTTTCGTATCAGCGAATGGGTGCGATAGTCCACATAGCCGAGGTAATCAAGTCCGCATTCTTCAAGCGGTCTTACTGCCTCGTTGGGTTTTACTTTCAGCCCGATAGCCTCAACGTGGGCAACAAGAATGTTCCTCAACCGCCACAACTCCTTTTTACTGCTTGCCAACATCACAATGTCATCGCAATAGCGGTAATACAGGTAGCGCACCTCAAAAGAGCCGTCTTTCTGCTCCAACTCGTATGATGCAACCTCCGATGTCATAAGGTGGTCTAACCTCGATAGGAACAGGTTGGCGAAACATTGGGAGGAACGTAGTCCCTTTGAAATGCCCTCGGGGAGCAATTCAATAAAGTTGTCAAGCATTGGAAGCAATACAGGGTCGCTGATGTATTCCCTTATCAATGCTTTCATTCTCCATTGCTCGATGCTGTCATAGTAATGGTGTATGTCGCACTGATAGTAGTGTACCGTCAGTTCCGGCACACTCTTTACATCGGTCTCTACAATGTGATGTAGCCAATGCATACCACGTCCGGGAATACTCGCCGCCGTGTTCTTGATGAGCGTAGGGTAAGTGTATTTCTCAACAATCACCATAATGGCGTG
The DNA here is from genome assembly GCA_017466065.1 of Bacteroidaceae bacterium. The sequence goes on along the minus strand of JAFTUV010000031.1, from coordinate 36,551 downwards.
GCAACCGACACGTCCATACACTCGTGGGGCTTGCACTCGTCTTATTTTCGGACCATCCTTGACCTCCATTTCATTGAACTCGGTAATACGGAATGTTCCGTCTGCCAAGTCTTTCAGCAGCTTGCTACACATCTTCTCTCGTTGAGGGTAGTATTTCTCTCGCTGCTCCTTGCATTCGAGGTGGCTGACAACGTAGTCAAAGGCTTCCTCTACATTCTCCCTCGTGGCAATCTCGCTCATCAGATTGTTCAGAGGGAATATTGTCTTTTCCATATTGTTCTATGCCTTCAAGGCACTCAGTTATGTTCCGGCTTTCTTCCTTTCGGAGAGGGTTGCCGAGGCTCGTGTCTCTCGCTCCCTGCGGTGGCTACACGTAGCCGTGCAGTTGGAACGATTATATATAAGCGTGGCGAACAACACCCACGTTTATTTGCTTTGATTGTGAGCCGAGAGCCGTTGTTCGTGTTCGAGTTCGAAGATGCGTTATTCGCGTTCGAATAGACGAGACCGTTGTTCGCATTCGCATTGTTACCGCCACGACCAACCACACGGCTATGGAGACACTCTACCTTTTTTGCAGTCCTGCGACTGCCGTTAAACTTTCATTTCTTTTCTCGCCGCCCTTTGCCGGGCGGTAACAGGGAGAGTGAGCAGACACCTTACAGGGTCTCTCACTCTGACGTGTTTCGTTCTTTTCGCTTCCATCGCTTTACTCAATTTCGATTTTTCCGATGAAGGCGAGCCGAGAGCCGTAGCTCGTGTACGAGTGCGAAGATGCGCCATACGCGCCCGAATAGACGAGACCGTAGTACGCATTCGCATTGCAACCGCCACGACCAACCACACGGGCTTTCTCACCCGAATAGTAGTAACTGTCGGTGTACCACTGATTATAGGCTGAATTGTCCGTAGTCATTCTCGATGCGATGTAATCACAGTAGCGACCGAAGCGAACACGACCAATAGTGTAGTGCGTTGTGGTGGCAGCACAAGCCTGTACGGTACGTTCTGTATCGGTTACAGGGTCGTAGATATGCCAAACTCTATCAACCACATCGGCAGTAATGGCAACGCCTTTGTTCTTCAAGAACGATTTGAACGATACCACGTTCACCGCTACATTGTCAGTCCACTCATAGTTACAGCCTACGAAGTTCTGAATACCGAATATCAAGTTACCGATATTGCTACCCGAATACTTGCGTGTCTGATTGCCATAGGTGTTCAGAGAGTTCGCACCTGTCGTATAACCTGCACTGCAACCATAGCCTGCGTATGCTTGAATATCACGTGTTCCCACCAATGCCATTACAAGGTTGGCAATATCCTTGCTCATTTCGTAGTCAATAACTTGGTAGCCATTTCTACGGAACATAGCGAGGTTTTGGAAATCCTTGCACGTGAAGTTCTTTACGTTCGGAGCGGTTACATTGGTAACCTTTCCGTTGTCGTCATACGTCCATTCGCTACTTGTCTGTGCTGTGTTTGTACCAACTTTCGACTTGACACCGCTGATAGAGCGGAGACGCATCAGTCCGTCCACCGATGCACCATATACACCGATGAGGCGGTCGGGAGTATGCACCCAATCAGGCTCAATGGCTTCAATGGCATTGCTATCTACGGCAATGGTCTCAACATCGTCCAATCCTGTCTGCGAAGAGAACACAAAGCGTTTAGCACCCTGCGGAACATCACAGAAGATGTATTCGCCCGGTGTGAAGTCAAACAGAGAATGCGTAACGTACATATTGAACAACGATACCACATTGTCGTTTTCATCCACGAAAGCACCACCTACTGCACTCGAATTGACACCGGGGAAGCGTACCTGCTTCATACCCTCAACGTCTATCGAATAGGTGTTGTGGTTGGCATTCTCGGTAATTACCAACGGACTGCCTACGCTGTTTCCCGAAACGAACACGGAGGAGAGTTCCTGCAACAGAATTTCGCTCAATTTCTTTCGGGTTACCTTGTTGGCGGTACTCATTGGCTCGCTCTCCTGCGATGAGGCGAAGAAGTGTTTCTGCTGATTTTTGTAGTCGTTCACGCCCTTGTACCAATAAGGCTGCAAACGCTTCATAATATCAAAGCCCTCGCCCGATGTATCGCTCAAATCGAGTTCTGTTCCGTCTGCAAAATAGTTGTAGTCGGCATCGCTCAACTGACGGCATTTCATTGCACCTGCACTTGCATCATAGATGGCTCGGTAGGCGTGGCTTGCCGCCTCGATACGTGCGAAATGTCCGCTCTTCTCATAGGTGTTGCCAAACAGATAACCTGTCTTGTTATCCATATTGGTGATGTTGTAGGTATCTTCTTCCTCATCGTTGAAGATAACCTGCGAGAATTGGGCGTTATAGATGCTCAACTCCTTAAAGTAGTCCTGCAAAGCTGCTACCTCGCTATCCTCAATAAGTTCGGTCAATATCCAACGTCCTGTGATACCGCTACACTGTCCGCTCTCATCGTAGGCATTGCCGTTTGCATCAAGACCGATACAACCGCTATCCTTAATGCTTCGGAGCATATCAACGCTTGCCGACACGTTTACATTGGGAATACGCACGGTTTTCAATGCGCTTGCCTGTGTAATCTGCTCCAACAGGGTCATTGTATTGATGTGAGCGCAGTTGTTCACAAAGACTTTCACCACCTTGTTGATACCTGCAATGGTCAATCCACCGGGGTATGTCAAGTTTGGCAGATTGTTCAGTACAATCTCAGTCATTGTGTCGGGAAGTGTCAGTTCCTTGATAGGCGATGTTTCGGCAAGGGTAATGGTAGAAAGCGATGTGTTTTCCGCATATACCGATACCAAGCGAGGACACTTCGATGCGTTCATCGTCTGCACCTCTGTATTGCGCACATCAAGCACACGCAAGAATGGCATATCGCCCAAATCAAGATTGGTCATATAGCCTGTGTTACCGGGCGACATAGTCCAATCGGCGTGTGTCTCGCTACCCAAATACAGCTCCTGTAAGAGAGCCATTTTCGATAAGGTGTTACCGAACTGTGGGTCGATGCTCACTTCGCTCAAATCAAGCATACTCATACGGTCTGCCTGGTATATGTAGAGCATAATGTTCTCACCGTGTTGGAAGTTGCTGAACACACCCTCTTCGCCTGCCTGCAAGTAGATACCCTCGGTAATGTTACCGCTATCGTTACCGATACCGAAATAACCTGTCTTGGCTGCTTTGAAACGGATAACTGCTCCGTCCTTTGCACCGATACGACCGCCGATATAACCGCTTTCAGCCTTGAAGTCTCCGCAACGGTAATAACCGTCTCTGATACGCCAACGCTGTTCGATGAACGCAGGAAGCGATGTCAAGCCAAGACCTTGCAGAGCATAGAAATAGATGTCGCTATAACCTGTGTACTTGATGTACTTACGCTCTCCGTCAAAACTTGAAACAACCTTTGGCCACTTCTTCAGACGCTCATCAACAAAGTAGTGCAAAGCACCCTTTGGCGAGAATGGTCCTGCACCAATGCCGAGTGTGTCCGGCAATGAACGCATAGTGTCGGCGATTGCCAACAGGGTAATGGTGTTGCCGTTTTGGTCAACGTCCATTGTCTGCTGTCCTCTGATGTTGTTCCAAAGCACAGAGCCACGTCCTGCGTATGCGCTGCTTGTCAAGTCCCCGGGGTCAACTTCGGGGTCAATGGTCTGTCCACCGTCATTGTCCTTTCCGTTACAAGTATCGCAGTCGTACACCTTGTTACAGTACATACGGCGTGCGTTCATACCGTTCGCACCGCTATACACTCCGTCTTTTACGCTACAACCGTCCTCCAAGAACCACATAGGCTGCATATTCTTCGCCTGTTGGTCAACGGCGGCAAGGTAGTCAGTAAAGAGGTAGTATGCTACAAGAGAGTACGGATTGGCAAATTTCCACATCTGCGTTTTCCAAATGTTCTGCCAAGTGTCGGCAAGTTCAGCCTTTGAATAGTCGCAACTATTACAGAACACCAACATCTGATACAGGTCGTATGGAACTTTGCGACCCATTGCCAAGTCCTCTTGCAGTTGGTCATCGTCAATCATACACTCGAAATATCGCGTCCACATCGGGTATGTAGGCTGTCCGAGTTTCAATTTGGTAACCCAAGATGCTTCGGCGGTGGTAGGCTCCATCATATCGGCAATGCTGCCAACGCCTTGCCACCAATTCAAGCCGTCATAACTCAACAACTCGTAACCGCTCACAGGGTTAAGTACCTTACCTGTAATCTGCCACTTGCCGTTTACCTGCTTCATTTCGCCTTTCTGTGCCGTCCACGCTCCACTCTCGTATGCCATAAAGCGATAGTTCTCGCCACAGTAGAGCGACAACAGGTAGAGTTGGCTCTTGTCGGTGGTGTTGTCATTCTTGAAGCGCATTTCAATTTCGTCAAGGCTTTCGCCCTCCTTACCGAAATACTCAATGAAATCACCGTAGTTTACACAGCCCAAGTTGTAGCCCGGAGTATCGAGGAAGCCGAGTGCAACCTGTTCGTTCTTATCCTCTTTCCAATTGCCCTTTGCGTGAAACCAAGCATCGGTGAGGCTCTCCATTGTCGAACGGAATGCCGCAATCGGGTGGTTGGCAGTCGAGTGGTTCATCTGCAAGCCTGTCAGTTTGACATCGCCTTTCGTCCAAGTACCGTCAAAGGCTCGCTGTGCAGGGGTCAGATAGTTGCTGCCGAGCGCACGATAAGTGGCGTTCATCAAGTCGCAAACACCGCAGTCGTTAGCACCCGAGCTGTCCGAGTAGTCCACCTTTACAGTGATGATACTTACAGGGATTGAGTTCTCGCCCACACGAACATAGCCGAGTTTCATCAACTCGTATGAAATCAATGCGTCCTCGTTGGTGTAGTCCGGGTAGATAGGCGTTACCTCCCAACCGTCATTCTTACGCAAGTAGAAGCGGTCATTCTTGATAGGACGTTTTGCCGAGGTTGTACCCTGTCTGCGCCACTGAACATTTACAGCCTTGAAGCTGCGCCAAGGCATTGTCGGGTGGTAGTAGTACAGCGTACAACTGAACTTCTTGCTTGTATCAATATCGCCGTCAAAGGTGTCAAAGGTCTGTTGTTCCTGTACCACAACATAGTACGGGATACCTTTCTCTTTGAGTTTTTCGAGTGTCGGTCGGTTTTGCGTGTCAAGCACATCTTCTGCCTCATACTCCGCAATCATAGCGGTAGTGTCGGTAAGTTTACACAGGTAGTTCTGAAATGCCTGCGCCCACTCATAATGGCTATCGTAGGCAAGGAAATAGTATAGGTACAAATCGCCCTCTGTGCCATTGAATGTGATTGTCTTGCTGTTGAGGATAGCACCGCTGTTGCTGATGTAACCGATACAGCCGACCTCTTCACCGTCCAAGTACAGTTTGATGCAGGAGTAGTTGCTGCCACCACGTGTTACATAGATGGTGGACGGCTCAACGACTACCGCCATTGTGTGTTTCTCGGCACACTTGAACGAACGCTCTACCAATGTCGGCTGTCCTGTCTTGCAGTAGATAGCAGCCTTATTGCCGCATACATAGAAACCTGCTCCGCTATCTGGGTCGTAGCACTCGATGAGTTTCGCATTTGCATCCTTGATGTTCTTGGTAGCAAAGGCAAACTGAATGGCATTACCTGTCGTACGCTCTGTGGCTGAATTGCCGTATGGGTTATAGCCGATAATCTCTGCCGTTACATTCTCTGCGATGCGCAAACAACGCTCACCGAGGTAATCCACGAAACCGTTGCTTGAATAGTTAGAGCCTTTTACAACCATTTCCACGCCATTGTTCTTAATGGTGTGGTCGCTCTCGCTGTTGCTACGGCTTGCAAAGTCGAAACCGAACAAAGCACCGTCCTTGATGATAGCACCGATAGCACTGCCCTGTACGGTTACTTTGATGTCATTGGTTGATACCGTGCCGCTCTCGGCGTGTACGATGATTTGCTGTGTGCCGTCTGTGCTGTAACCCTGTATCTGCTTATTTACCTTGATAGTCTCGGCAATCATAGCCTCAACGGAGGTTACAAGTTCCTCGCCGTAGTACACGTCAATATGCGTTTCGGTCTTGCCCGAAGTATATGCCGCAACTTCCACAGTGAGGTTGTCGTACAGGCGCAATGAGCCGTTGTTGGTATCGTTGAAGCGGATAGCAACAATCGGTGTCGTGTTGTCGGCATCGACACACATAATGGCTGAGTAAATGGTGTTACCTCTTACTCCCGACTTGGTTTCTATGCCATAGATGCGTACAGGATATGCACCGTGCAAAAGTCTTTCGCCACCGCCGAACACATTGCTCGGATTGACAGAAATACTCTTGGTGTAACTGTCGCTTACGGTTGCTTCGCCCAACTTCTTCCACTCGCCATTGTAGAGCATTTCCACTACGGCAAGGATAGATGAAGAGTTGTTCGGGAACTTATAGAACTGTCCGATGCTCTTTGCTCCACCGCCCACGGTCAATGCTGTACTGCTTGTGTAGTTGAGTGCCATAGGCTGCTCAACGGTAACATCAACCGCCACAATGGTAATGGCTTTCTTCTTGGTGTTGCCGTCTGCATCAGAAGCCTGCACAAAGAAACTCTTTGATGCGGCACTGCTGAAATACTCGGTAAAGTCAAGTTGGAACTTGAAGTCAGTTGCACTTGCCGAGCCGACTTCGTTCATACTCTCGCTGAACAATGTCAGTCCTGTGCTTGCGTCAATGATAGCAAGGCTACGGATAACGCCCAACACCTCGTTGCCGTCCGGGTAACTTACGCTACGCAAGGCAACATTCACGAGAATATCGGAGCCGTAGGCTACGGTAGGAGCGGCTTCCTCGAAATAGATAGACAGGGTGCTGTCCTCGCTCGACCCACCACCACCTGTATTCTTCGGTATCTTGATTTGAACATCGGGAAGCTGCTGTCCATTGAGGTTTACAGCCTTGTAATAGATGTACTCCTCATCGCTTTCCTCATCGAAACCGCCGATGGCTTTCTCCTGCATTTCGTATGCGCCGCCTGTCGAAAGGGCTTGTTTGCCGCCTTTCTCGGGAACGTCTGCGGTCTCAACTTTTCCGCTACCGCCACCACCGAAAGCAACCCACGGCTTTTCATCGGCAGGGTTGATGTCGGCAACCTCACGAGTGAACTGATAGGCAAGCCATACAGGTGCGCCGTTGAGGTCGGTGTCTGCTGTCTTGAATGTCAGTACAACACCACTCTTGAAGTAGGAAAGTCCGCTTTCTTTCTCCAAGTTCTGTACGGCTTGAATGGCGGTACTCAATGAATACTCGATGTTATCACAAAGGGCATTCACATTGATAGTGTTGCCAATACTCTCGCCGTTTGCTCCGAAGTCAGTCCAATTGCTTTCGTCTGACCAAGATATGGGGTTAGTAAATTGCTTCGACTGCCAACCGTTTTCAGTAAGGAACGTCAATACAACGCCCGGTATCATAATGGTGTTGTCTGCTCCGTCCAAGTTGGCAATGCGGTCAAGGGCTACGGCAAATGTGATTTCTCTGCCTGCCAATCCAAGCAGTTGATTTACATTTACTACGCTTCGGGCGATGATGTGTTTTGTTGCGCCTGTTAGACTTTTACCGAGGTTACTGATGTCCCCTTGTGCGGTTTTCATTTCGTCCTGCAACTTCTTACCATCGCTGCCGGGGAAAGCCGTACTTGCGGTATAACCTAACGCAAGGTCAGAGCCTATGGCAACAAGGGTGCTGCCGCTCCAACGATAAGTGATATTTCTCGACTTATCAACATAAACTTTACCTGCCTCGGGTGTAACGCCGTTATAGGATTGAACTCCCCAAGTTTCACTATCTTCCCACGCAGGATAATAGTAAATTTCCGTATCCAACTCGCCGTTTTCCGTTTCGACTTCAACGATACGAGCAATTACAAACACGTTATTATTCTTATGAAAAACAACTTTTGTTTGTTCGGAAACACTGCCAAGTTCGCTTTGTTGAACGACAATATTCTCTACTGCTTCTGCAAACTCAATTACATCATCAACAAAGCCGGGTAAATAGGTGGCAGGGATTTTTGCATCCTCGCCAAGCGGAGCGATACCGTTTGCTTCTCCTAACGTATTTTTGAACTCGGTGAGTTCTGCGCCGACTGCATTTGCCTTTGTCTTGGCTTCGTTGTACTGCTCACTGTCAATGGTCGGGTTTCCTCCCTCTTCGCCTGTGGCAACCCATTCGCCACCATCACCCACATAAATGGGTCCGGGGAGAGTCTTTCCGACAATAGCCCACCAACCATCGTGAGGCAATGGGTAGGCTTCTTTCAATTTCTCTACTGACGTGAAGATACCTTTGTTCGCACCTTTGATGTTCTTGGCATCAAGCCACCCCTCAATCTTTACACTCCCTTTGAATTGGGAACTGCCTTGAACGGTTACTCTGCCACCAACAGCCACGTTGCGACCAACGGAAACATCACCGTCAATCTGTGTTGTCTTTATTGAACTCATATTAAGGATGATTTAGCCAATTCGTTCAACACGTTGCTTCGCTCCGTGTCGCCGAACGTGATTAACACTAATGCTGCTGTGGTGTAAACCACTGCATCGTAACATCGCTGACAAATCTCGATAGCACCGTATTCGTCCACTTTCGGATAGGGAAGATATACGGCACGGCTAACCATTGCCTCCTCGCTCTTGCAGGAGTAGAACTCCAACACACGTCCCTCTGGACGTATCGAAACGAAACAGACAGGGCGTTGCGCCGTGCCTCGTATGCCTTTGAAGCGTGAATGTTGCTTCTCATATTCGGGGTCGTCCGTGTTGGAACAGGTGAAAACAGGTCTTGCCCAATCGTCCATCTCGAACACCACAAAGCGCATAAAGTCCTCCGGCAAGAGTACCCAACCGCTTTCGTGTTCCATCCAATACACGGCATCGCCGAAATTATGACCTCCGTCAAGTAAGTGAGGGGGTGCTTCGCTGTGTATGCGCTTGACAGCCTCAACAATCTTCGACTTGATGATGTCATTGAGGGCAAGGGTGTCCACATCGCCGATTTCTGTCAGCGCATCACTCGACATATTTTGGTCAAGTGCTATGCGAACATCTTCCGCAATCTTATCAAGTGGATAGACTGTCATACCTCATTACTCTTTATGACAATCCAACGAACTCGATACCGTTAGCGGCTGCCTGCTCGACAATGGCTTTCTTACTACGTAAAGTGGTACGGCTGATGCCGAATTTGTCTGCGAGGTAATCTTTGGCGGCGGCAAGGTCGCTGACTGTTACTTGCTTCAATGTGGCATCAGTCTCGGTCTCTGTACCCTCGGTTGGGGCTTCGCCGTTCTGCTCGTTGTTCTCTCCGTTCTCGTTTGCATCTGCGTTCTCATTGTCGCCATTGTCGGTAACAGTTGTGTCTCCTGCCGGAGTAGGATTGTCGGCAGGCTTATCCTCTGCTTTCTCCTCTTTCTTTGCAGGCGTTTCCACTACCTTTGCAGCATTTTTCTTGCTTTCGCCCTGTACGCTGTGGAGGCGGAACAACTTGCCAAAATTGTAATGGCACTCAATGGCGTTCATAATCTCCTCGTTGTCGGTCGTGAATGTGCTGCTGCCGTTTGACAGGGGTATGAACGAAATGTGCAAGTTCTTCTTGCTTGGAAGCACCACGTTGATGCTGACGTTGGTGTTCGCTTTGTAGGTCTTAATCATATACTTTAGAAAATTAAAAAAGGGACGGGACTACGCCCATCCCTCGGTTGCTGAATTAGTTGATAACTCTTGATTATGCTGCCGCAGCAGTAGGTGCTTTGGCAAGTTTCATACGTGCGTGTGCCTTTGCATAGCGCAAGTACAAGCAACTTACCTCCTGAATAACTACGGCATCTGTACGGCGAATACCTGCCTTCTGCAAGTCGAGTACGTTTCTTGCCCAAGAGATATGAGTTTTCTTTGACAAGTATTCGGGGTCCATTGCAAAACCGCAGTCGCTCATACCGTTCACATCGAACAACTCGTGATGAATGGTGAGTACCTCGCCGAAATCGGTATCCCAAGACTTGAACTTCAAGTTCCAAACCTCTACGGTGTCTTTCAGACGGAACTTCTCACTCTTAATCTTTGAGAAAGCAGAGAGCATATCACTACCGCAGAAAAGGATTTTACGCTTGTTACCGATACCTGTACCGACAAAGAGGTCTTTGGTAATATCCACGAGGTTTTCATCTGTGATAACAGCACACTTCTTGTCGCTGTCCCACTCGCCGACCTCAATGTCCTTACCTGCCATCCACCAAATACCGCCTGTAAACCAAGTGTTCATACCGTCCTTTGCAATGTGCTTGATGACGTTCTTAACACCAAACAGATAGGTATTCTCCATAGCAAGACGCATATCATATACGCCGTCCTCCTCAATGTCAGAGAAATTCCAATTCACTTCCTTGGCCGCAATCTTGTCAAAGGTGGACTGCTCAACCTGTATCATAAAGTTTTGGCAGTACTGTGTCTCCGGCATAGGAATGTTGTTGAAACGTCCTGTCTGTACGTCTAACTCACCGCAAGCCTTACCCATACGCACAAGGGTAGTTCCCTGTGGAATTTCGGGTACAAGGATAGGCTGCTTGGTAGAGCTGTCCATCGTACCGTTTACTGCATAGACGGTAGGTAGATTGGTAGTGCTGTCCTTACCGCATACACACAATACAAGGTCGGGGATGAGGCTGTCTTCGGAAGTGTACGCCGTTCCATCGGGTTTAGTCTTGGCAGGCACACCTACTACGCGGATAGTATCGTCCAAAGTGAACATATTGAGGTCGTCCACAGGGAGCGATACACTTGCGCCTGCGGTCATATCAGTAACCTTTGCGCTTGTGCTGCACTTGATTTCTCGTGTGCCTACGCTGTAATACTTGACCTCGAACGAGTTCGTGCTGCTCGACTTCGCATAACGGCTGATTTGGTCGATAGGGGTTGCCATCGGGCGTATCTTCACGATGCGTTTGTCCACATCGCTCAAATAAAAATTTGGGTCGCCCTCAGTTCTACCTACGGTCTCCGTTGCGATACCGTCCGTTCCGCCTGTGCCATCAGCACCGGCTACTGTCTTACCTGCATCGGGGAGTTCGGAGGCGTTAGCCATAAAGACACCGCCCGATGCGCCCGTCACAAATGCTAATGCTATTAGCAAAATGCGACACAGAAAACTTGTTGCTTTCTTCATTGCTGTAAAATTTTGAAAAGTGAATAAATAAATTGACTGTTACTTGTTTGGTCTGCGTTTCTCTCCACCACGTTCCCAAATGTTTTGAGTGCCGTAGTTCTGGTCAATGGCTCCTAAATCGGGCATTTCTCGTGCTGTACCCTTGCCACCTCCGTTCTTGCTGCCGAGGTTGGCTGTGCCGTCACTCTTGCTACCCTTGCGCAACTTCTCTTCAATCTTGGTGTTGCGTCCTCGAACTTCGCCCTCACGGTCTGCCTGCTCTACATCGCTGTCGTGCTTAATGGCTTTGAGTGCCATAATCACGCTCTCACGAGTGAACTTGCCCATAATGCCGTCACGAACAATACCCATAAGGAAGTCCATAGCATTGTCGATGTCCTCATCAGACAATCCCTCTTCCTGTTGCATTGCTTCGAGTGTGGTTAGGGTCTCATTGATGTTGGTTTGGTACTCGCCCTCATACTGCTCCTCTTTGGCAATACGCTCTGCAAACTCCTTATTGGCGGCGGCAAGTGCCTCCTGCTTCTCGGGGTCTTCAAGTGCTGCCTTGAAATCATCACCGAATTTGCGCACCATTCCGATGATAGGGTCTTCACCCTTTCGCCAATCGGTAAGGAAAGCTGCACTTCGTGGATTGCTTGCGAATAGGTCTGAAAGGGCTTTTTCTCGCTCACGATAACCCGATAATTCATTGTCGTAACTGTCGTAATCGTCATTGATTTGACCGAATAACGCCTCATCATCGGCAAATTCCTTGTCGGGATACTTCGCTTTCAATCGTTCCGTGTATCGGTCTCGATTGCTTTTAACTTCCGTATTCTTAGACATATACTGTAAATATTTAGATGTTGTACGAAACTGTGAAGCAAAAATAGTCCGAAATAAACGCTTGTTATGTTTATCTTTTTACGCTCCAATGTGTAACTTTGGAACATAAATAAGTCGGCAATGAGTTAGAAAGATGAAGCATAAGGGTGCATTGATGGAGTACTCACAAGAGCGTTCAGACGACTTGATGAGGGCGTACGATGAATATCTTGCATCGTGCGACTATATCCGTATGCCCGATGTGTACAACAACATTGTCAATATGCCATCACGCCGTTTTTGGGTTAGCGACATTCGGGCTGCTCTTGTCATTTCTGCGATGATGAGGGGAGAGGCACGTTTGGATAAGATGTGTGCTTCCAAACGTGAGATGTACGAAGAAATCTACCGCCGTGTAGCCATAATGCGTGAGAAATATCCCGATAAGACTACTTCTGAACTCTGTGCAATGGTTGTCATTCAGCCTGCACCGAAATTCTATCTCACACCCGACAGTGCCAAAATTATGGTTTGTAAAGCGAGGAAAGAATGGATAAGAAGAAAGCAGCAAAGGCTACGTCGCTTTTAATATCAATCCTCGTGTTCTGTCTCTCTTTGCAGGATATGGCGGATTGGTCTGCGGTCGGCATCTATACAGGGTGCGGACTCGGCTGTCGTATGCTCTATCCTTTTTATCACGCTAATGTATTGCACGCCACGTTGAATGCGTGGTGTCTGCTCTCTGTCATATTCATCTACGACATATCGCTATGGCGGTTTTTCCTTTCATACATTATCGCTGTAACCATTCCATCATTTTGTCTGTCCGACATTCCTACCGTTGGTTTGTCGGGTGTTGTGTTCGCACTCTTCGGCTCTATCTCGTTCGAGGTACAGCGTAAAGCATATTATCAGTTATGGATGCTTGCATACCTTGTGGCAGGCTTCTTTTTCCCGAATACCAATGCGTTGGTACACCTGTACTGCTATTTGGCAGGTGGGGCGGTGGCATTGTTGAACAAACCTGTAAAGATTGGCTGATATGAACATCGCAATACGCAATATAATCGAAGAGAACAACCGCCGTAATGCGGAGATATATGCACGTTTCGACCCCATTAGCGGCTTCGGCTCGGTCGGTGAGCGTGTTAAGGTGGTTATTGATGACTTCCCCATACGCACACAATACCTTCCTGTCGAAATGATGAAAGTGCCGCTTGTACGGCAACTTGCGGAATGCGGCTCCATTAAAGCGTTCTTGCAGGAACTCGGAGCAAACGAAGAGGAAGACTACGAAAGCGACCGACTAAAAGTTATCAGTCAGTTTGTACGCATCAGAAACAAACACGACTTTCCCTTTTGGGCGGCAACATTTGTATATATCAAGAACAAAGGTGGTGGCGAAGATGTATTATTTCGCCTCACACGTCCTCAACGTAGGTTTATTGCACGCTTGGAAAAACGCCGCAAGGCAAACAAGCCTATTCGTATTGTTCTCTTGAAGGCTCGACAATGGGGCGGCTCAACCACATCGCAGTTGTATATGGCGTGGTTGCAACTCGTTCACAAGGTCGGTTTGAACTCGCTTATCATTGCACATCAAGGTGCAGGCTCTGACGAAATCAAGGATATGTTCGACCGTATGATTAAGAACTATCCTGTGGAAATGCTGCACAAGTTAGGCGAGGCATACAATGAGAATGAGCCTAAATTGGTCGGCGTGGGTAAGTCGGGCAGTATTCATCGTGTACCACAGCGTAACTGCAAAATCAAGATTGGTACAGCAGAACGCCCGGACTCTTGTCGTGGTGGTGATTATAACCTCGTGCATCTTTCCGAGGTCGGACTGTGGAAAGCAACAGAGGGAAAGAAGCCCGAAGATATTGTGCGCTCTGCTTGCTCGGGTGTATTGCTCCGTCCTTACACGATGATTGTATATGAGAGTACCGCCAATGGTACAGGCAACTTCTTCCAAAAGGAGTATGACGATGCCAAGAGCGGGAAATCACAGTTTGAAGCGATGTTCGTTTCGTGGTTTGATATTGAGCAGTATTCTTTGCCTCTCGATGATGTGGAGATATTCGCACAGATGCTCTATGCCAACCGTGAGAACGACAATGTACCGTCAGTTCGTGAGGAGAGCGGAAAATATCTGTGGTGGTTATGGGAACAGGGCGCAACCCTCGAAGCAATAAATTGGTACATACAGGAGCGTGCAAAGTACACCGACCACGGACTGATGGCGGCAGAGTTCCCGTCAGATGATGTTGAGGCTTTCGTACATTCGGGAGCAAGAGTGTTCGACAAATACAAGGTTGAGAAGCTGCGCCCATCGTGTCGCCCACCTCGCTACATTGGTGAGGTGTATGCCGATGAAGATGAGGGCAAGAACGCTTTGAAAAACCTACGCTTCACCGAAGATAAACAGGGCTTGCTGCACATTTGGGAAATGCCCGAGATTGACGATAAAGAGATTGTAACAGACAGATATGTTACGATAGTCGATGTCGGAGGACGTTCCAACAAAGCGGACTTCTCTGTTATCCTCGTTCTCGACCGTCTGTTTATGGCAGAGGGTGGAAAACCTACGGTTGTGGCACAATGGTACGGACACATAGACATTGACTTGTTGGCGTGGAAAGCGGCACAGATAGCAGCGTTCTATGACAACTCCCTGCTTGTGATAGAGAGCAACACGCTCGAAACACACGACAAGGAGCGTGAGGTGGACGGCGACCAATCGCAGTTTATCCTCAATCAGATTAAGGATATTTATCCCAACCTCTATGCACGCAAGCAGTCAGAGGAGGCAATACGTGAGGGCTTGCCAAAGAATTATGGCTTCCACACCAACATTGCAACAAAACCAATGATTATATCCACACTCGTAAAGGTAATTCGTGAGAACCTCTATACCGAACGTGATGCACGATGCCTGGACGAATACTTGTGCTATGAGAAGAAACCGAACGGAGCATTCGGAGCAATTACAGGAAAACACGATGACTTGCTGATGACACGTGCAATAGGTCTGCACATCTGTTTCTTTGAAATGGAATTGCCGAGATTTGTTCCTCGTGTGGGCAGGTTTATAACCAAGAAGAGAAAGGCGGTATCTGCCGCAACAATATAAGTTTAACTAAATAACAACAGTACAATGAACATTTTCAAGAAATTCAAAGCCTCTCTTCGTTTGCGTGAGGCAGTGAGAAAAGCAGACAAGGCACACAGTGAGAACGGACAGCGTTACTATGTAATGCCAACAAGTGGTACAAGCGGACAACTTGTCATTATGGATAGGAACAATTTCCGTAAACTCAAGCAGAAGCACTACATCAATTACAACACATTCGTGAGAGACCTTGAAGTGGAGTGTTTCTACTGCACGCCATATCGCAACGGAGCAGGCGAATTGTCTGCCGAGGCAGTAGCATTGAAGAAGAAGCAATACTTCTCTTGGTTGGAAGCAATCGCTAAATCAAAGAAGAATGGGCAGGTACGGAAACATTGACGGTATAGCAACGCTAACCAACAACCCCAATGCCACAGACAATGCAAAGGGAACAATCGGCAAGAAAAATGGCATTTGGGCAATAGCAAAGAATATTGAGCCTGTCTGCCACGAAGACAAAGTTGTAACATTAGATGATGTCGTAGAATATCTTGAAGACATTTCTCACTCTACAAAGAAGTAAACAAAGAGGGCGTATAGAAAAACCAATCTATACGCCCTCTGTTTTATGCTGCCATTGCGCTGTGCAATCTTCCTACGGCTTGCATATTTGCTCCCTGCTGTGCTTTCGCCATCAGTTCGGGAGAAAGACCGTCAGGAACTTTGCCCTGCTCTAACTGCTCTTTCTGCGATTTGATGCTCTGCAACAATTCATCAGCAAATGGGAAGTCCCCGTGTTCAAGCAACTGCTCTACGCTGATTGCCTGCGATTGCCACAACTGCAACAGTATATCGTTGGCAAGATGTCTGTATGCAGGTGTCGTTGTGCTTTCGGTAATGCTCAAATCGAACTCCACGTCTCGTATCTTCTTCGGGTCGTACTCGATTTGTGCGCCGCTCTTGCCTGCAATGTTGAATACTCTCTTGCTGTCATAGAACTGCTGCATATTCTTGACATCCTTGTACGCTCCGTCCACAACAAAGCCGCTGAAGCACTCCAACAGGTCAAGCAATGTAGTGGTGGCATTCTGTGTCTGCTGTTGGTAATGCGCAGCACTCTCGCCCGAAAATCCGGGCTTGCCTTGTAATGCACCTGTAACACCCGATATGTCCTCAAAGAACTTCAACTGCATATTCAGCAGCTCGGCAATACCGATGTTTGTCGAATTGTTGGCAACCTGTTCCGGCACTTTGCCGCTCTTGCTCGGCTTATAGACAATGACACCGTTAAACTCGGTCCAACTCTCGGCAATATCGTCAATGCTGACACCATCCGGCAAACAATCCTCGGGCATCATCAGCACACCTTTCGCACTTGCACGCATTATCCAATCGTACAATGTAATCAGTCGGTTGGTGTATCGTTGTTGGTCGATAACGTCAGCCACAAACGAATGTATCTCACCGTCAATGAATGGATATGCCTTGAATACGTATGGGTGGCTCTCGTGTTCGTATGGTGTTTCGCCCTCTTTCAAGATGTCTCCGAATGGGGACAGATAGTAGAAATACCAATAATCATCGACAAACCAAGTGGCTTTAATCAATGGCACTTCCTCCTCGGGCATACCGACAGCCTTTGCCATTCTTATACGCTCCTCGTTCTCGGCTACAACACACCTTTGGTAGTCCTCAACGTCAATCTTGAAGATGTCGCCATTTTGGTAGTCGTGGCATCGCCAACGTGGTTTCTGTTCCTTGCGCCACACCTCGATAACCCTGCATCGTCCCGGCTCGCTCGTGAACAGGAAGTCGTAATTCTGCAAACGGCTATATCCGAAACGCTCTGCATACGAGGCAATGTATTCCTTTTTAGCAGCCCACTTGTAGATTTCACGGAGTTTGCGGTATTCCTCGGGTGATGTGGCGAACTGCTCACACAACTGCCCAAATGAAATGTCGTGTATCTCGCCAAGCACCGAAACGTCCCAACCTCTGAAATCACGCATATTGTTGTCGATAAAGAAATTGTTTGGCTGAACATAGTCCGTCCAACAGTCCTCCTTACCATTACGCCAACCGTATGACTTGCGGTGTACTATAAAACCGCTGATTAGAAACTCTTCCATTGTTCGGGCGTACACCTCCGTCATTCTGTTGAGTTGCATATTGCATTGCAGAATGGTACTCATTGTTTCGCCCAACTTCTGTTCGTCTCGGTCTCGTGCGGTACAGGTCGGCTCTTTACTCTGACTGCGGTACACACCAAGCACACTTTTGACTAATCTGCGAATAAGATTGTTTTTCAACGGCACATTGCCCTGACTCTTGATGTACTCTTCCTCGGTCATAGTCTTGCCGTCCACACAAATTTTATCGTCCCATTGGAAACCATAGGTGTAACGCTTGTTGCGTTCTCTGTCCTTTCGGAAATCCTCCATCTGGTTCCAATAGTGCTGCGCTTCCATCAGCACATCGAACGCCCTGCGGTCGCCGAACTGCCGGGAAGACATCGCTACGGTGTCTATCTCTTCCGTATCACGCTTTGGAGCGATACGGCTCATAGACAATAACCTTTTATTTCCTTTTTCTGTATGCATAATCGTTGAATATTATAGAATGCTTAGGATAGCCACAAAGGTACTACCCCAAGCATTCTTTTCAAGTATAACTATTTACGTTTGCGAGTTGTGTTCATTTCCTGTATCATCTCCTTTTTGAGTTCGTTCAACTCGGCTTCGATGTCCTTGCGCTCTTCATCATCGACTGCCTCTTGCAGTTCATCGTAGAGGTCGTCAATGTCTCTGCGGTAGTCCTCAAAGATTTCGTAACGCTCGTATTCGGGCGAGTTATAGAGAAAATCTATCTTCTCGGCATAGTCAAAGATGCCGTTGTCGGTATCTTCCTCATAGTGTCTCAATCGGGTTTTCAATCGGTCGTGTTCCTCTTTCAAACGGAAATACTCATTATTCACGGCACGGTACTCGGTACGTTCATCGCCTGCCTTTACAAGTCGGTTTACCAACAGTATGCTACGAGGGTCATACTCTCTGTCGCCGACAATCGTTTCAGCAGTCTTTGTCAGTTTGTCGATAGTACCGAACACTCCACCGAAATAACCGTTTAGCATATACTCAACTTTGGCAGGGTTGATGTCGATTGCTCCCTTTGTGTATGGGTCGCCACCTGTTGCCTCGTTCAGAGTTGCCGCCAAGTTCACGATGTGTTTATTGGCGCTGCTGTATGCTTTCGTCCATTCCGGCATATCCTTATTGAAAGGAGTGTCCTTATAGAGTGGCATACCCGTCCAACTCTTTTCTGCAACGTAGGCTTCCCATAATGGTTTGGCAGCACTCGGAACAAAAGCGTTCAATCCGCCGCCACCCTCCAAGAAGTCAATAGGCAATATCTGTGTAGCCTGTCCCAAAACCGCCTCGGCAATCTCGCCACCTGTAAGGTGTTCCTTGCCACTGAATACAGAGGTCATAAGTTCACCCATTCCGTAGAACGCTCTGTACTCGATAGGCAGAGGAATGGATATCCAACTGTCGCCTGCACGGAACAAAATGTTACTACGTCTCACATACTCGGGCAGGTTGTAGTATGCGTTCTTGTCGTCCTCATCATCATCGCCACCCAAATATGCCACGATAGCACCAAGCAGGAACATTGCCGCAACACCTGTAAAGGCTTTTGCCGGGTGTCGCTTCATCTGTCGCCCGAAGTTGGTAGTACCTTGAATGGCGGCATTCCAAAAGACGTAACCGCTACGACCAAGTCCCGATACCAATGCACTTGCGTTTCCTGCCTTTGTCTGTCCTACGCTGTCATAGAACTTCGCTCCGCTACCTTTCTTGTTGAAGTTTACACTTATCTCCTTTGCATCGTAAATGGCTCTGTCAATGCTTCTGCCCATTTCACGAGAGGTTACAAAGGCGGCAAATCGGGCGCAGTTCTCAACAGCTCTGTTCAGTTCATCGAACTTCTCTGCAAGCAGGCTCCAAGCACGTGCAAGTTTCAGTTTGCCGTTTGCTCGTTTCAGTTCCTTGCGGATGTCGTTCTTATGCTGCTCGATGTCTCGGATATTAGCATAGCCTGTTTCGCCTCCGTTCATCATAAACTGATGGAACATTGCTTCGGTCCTGTTGCTCATATCAAGCGTTCCCTTGCGATATTTCGCCAATAAGCGTTTCATTGTAACAGGGTTTACCATTAGGTAGTTCCTGTGGAAACGCAGAGCGTAGTTCGGGCTTTCCTTTATCCACGCCATACTATTGGTGTAGAGCATATCACGCATAAAGTTCGATACGATGAAGTCCGGGTTACGTGTGGTATAGAACGCACTCAACTGACGGTTTATCTTTTCTCCTGCACGAAGAATAGCACCGATAGCACCCGACATATCATTGTCGGGGTTGGTCTGTCCGTTCAATGCCTGCGCCGCACGAGGGTTGCCGTTGATAGTGATTACATAATCTCTACCGCCACGCTTCACAACAACTTGGTGCTGTCTCATATCTCGGCTCTCTACAATGCGGTAAGGAATGCCGATAGCATCTTTACCTCTCTTGTATTGGTCGGGGTGCTGCTGTGCCAATGACTCCATCTTTGTCTCAAAGTCCTGCATCTTCTGCTCAACCTCTTCGGGGGTGTCTGTACTCTCGATGTTGTCCGGGAATACAGGTTTCCATTCATCGGTTACTGCATCATATTCTACCCAGATGTCGCTAACGCTCACAAGGTCGCTCGGGTGGTTGAGGGCAAAGTTCAAGAAACGCTGTTTCACCAACTTGTTTCTATTGCCCTGCATTATCGCACCCTCTGCCATAGATTGCAGGTTGGCAAATGGGTCATCGGCTTTTGACCTACGTCCCTCTGCTTTCTTGATAGGAGCATTGAAAGCACTATGTTTATGCGACAGGTAAGCGTATGCCTCTGCACTTGTCTTTTCGTCAAAGCCACGTAATGGGATATAGAACTCGTACATATCCGAAACTTTATCGAATGTCTCTTTGCTCATCATCCCGCAATCGTATGACTTTTGAAGAATAGCCTTGCTGACGGCATTGACTTTCTCCCAAAGGTCGGTAGTGTCGTGTGCCTGTTCGTAATCATCAACAATGCGCTGTGCTTCCGCTTCGGCATCGGCAACATCGTCCATACCTGTTAAGGCTGTTAAACCTGCATAGTCGGTTTGGTCTGCATCAGTAGCACCGTTATTGATAGCCTCATTACGCATATACGCATTTCGTTCAAGTCCGTGTTTAGCCATCATATAATCGGTCAGTTCCTCACGCTCTGCCTCATTTCGGGCAAGTTTGGCAACCTCATCAAGCATTGGTTTGAACAATGTCTGTGCGAAAGCATCTGCTTCGGCTTTGTTCACACTCGACAGGCGGTTTTCGCCCAAATAAGCATTCTCGAAGCCGTCCACATCTTCGATGTTTGTTCCTTGGCCAAGGATAGCCTGCATTGCTTCTTTTAGTCCGAGCATACTATCCTGCAATGCCTCCTGTGATTGGAACATACCTGTCTTGACACGTCTTTCATAACGGTCTCGTGCCAACTCCCTTTCGTGTATTTCGGGGTCTCCATCACGATAGAGGTCATCATCACTTTCGGCGGCGAAATTCGGGTTGAGGTTGGTATCTGAATAGTTACCAACACCCAACTCGTATTGTTTAGCCACATCAGCAGCTTCGCCCAATATGCTACGGTATCTGCCCGGCTCTGCAAGGTTTTCATAACTGCGCCACAAGATATAGCGAAGTTCGTTATCAGTCAGAGTAACTCCTCTGAAATCCTCAAAACCTATCTTGTGAAGCATATTCAAGAAGAAATCCTTAATCTGCCTCCACCAACTTGCATTGGTGTTCTCAAATTCGGTGTTCTCTGCAAGCATAGCAAGATATTCTTCCGTAGCCTTGTGGAAATCCCAGCCGTTCTTTGCGGCAAGGGCAACGATACGCTGACGGATAGCCTCATCTGCATTGTTGAATACATTGTCGAGGAATGTTTCAAAATGCTCTCCGAACAACTGACGTAATCCATAGTGGGCAACTGCCTCGTGGAGCAAAGTCTGTTCAACGTCAAAAGCACTTGAATGGTTAGGGATAACAATAGTTATCTTGCCTGTACTCTTTGTGTAGAAACCCTTTGCACGCTGTTTCTTGCCCTCCAATGTAGTTACATCAGTTACAACCTCAACATTATCAAGATGCAGTTTCTTTGCAAGGCGTTCCACACGTTCTGCCATTCTCTGACGTTCACGCTGTGCAAACTCCCTGCGCTGCTTTCTCGTTCCTCTTGGTTTACCGAGTGCCTTTGAAACAGGGTCGCTCTCCAAAGCCAACTCATCATCGGTATATGAGCCGACACCCTCACGATAGTCGTTTGCTATTTCTGCATTGAGAGCAATGATTTGCTCATCTGTGATAGCACCTTCCTGTCTGCGTTGAGGCTCACGTCCTGCTGCCTTAACCATTTCGTCCACCTCGGTAGGAGTGAGAATACGTTTCACACGCATTGCACCTGTGATAATCCAAGGGTCAGTCTCGGGATTAGGATTGGTACGATAGTGGTATGCTCCATTCTCGGGGACACGTGGCAGACCTGCGTAACTATGTTGGAAGTTCCCGTTTTGATTATAGCCGTAACTCATAGCCTCCTCTTGGTAGTCCACATCGTTAGCATATTCAACCTCTGCCCACACAAAGTTTGCAGGGAACAATGTACGCTCTCCGTTCTCATCATTGCGATTGAACTGCAATGCGTATGGGATTTCGCCCAAATGCCAACCGGGACGATAGGCAAGTTTACCGCTACCGCCTTGTGTACCCTTGCCGCCTGCCTTAACTTGCGAACGACCTGTCTTGCTCTGTCCTGCTATCGGTGCTGCATCTGCATCAAGCCAAACACCGACAGGGGTTGCCTCTCCATTTGGATTGGCTACCATAGGTGGATAGAGTTCACCATTCTTCAAAACAAAGACTTTGTATCCAATGCCCGTATTCTTCGGTGCTGCCTCTTCACGAATGCGATACATCGTATCATCACTGCGGTACAAGGTGTCATCATCAGCCCTTTCCTCCTTAACTTTTACGCCCAATTTGGTAAGTTCCTTAACAACCTCTGTTATACGTTCCTCAGGAATATCCGCACGCAACTTTCCACGATAAGGGTAGAAGTTTCCACCTGCGGCACGTAGCAAGGTCTTGTTTTCATAGTAAACAGCACCATCTTTCTTTGTCTTAGGAACAGTGAGGTAGAACATCTTTGCCCAACTGCTACCCATAATTTCAACCTTTCCATCGTGGCTTGTTATAGGCGTATAGTCTTTTATCTGTTGTAAACGACTACTCAATGGCGCACCGCTTGTTTTGAGCATTGATGCATTCCATTTGTCGGGCATTAAGATACCATCGTGAACATTACCGTCAATATCAGTATAACTAATGAGCTGTCCCGGATAGCCTCCGTATTCATCTTGTGTATCGGCGATAGCCTGCAAGATATTTCCTGTCATAATGAAACCTGTCTTTCGTGTCTCACTTGGTATCTGACTATCCCAATTATCAAGCGTAGTGGCACGTGCAGCATCCCAATTGTCATTGGTCATCTTGTCAATGCTTCGTAACGCATCAATTTGCGACAGTTTGATTTCAATGCGTCTGCGACCGTCAAGGGTAGCAAATACCGCAAGTGTTGTTGAGGCTGTAATTTTGCTGTCCTTTGTTTTGTATCCACAGAAAATAGCAGGAGTGGCAAAGTCAAAAATCATCGACTCAAGGTTATCCGGCACAAGATAAGACTTGCCAACTTCAAACATTCTCAAGCGGTGCATCATCTGGTCGCTGCTTTGGTTGAGGCGTAGAATATTGTCATTGTGCTTCGCTTCAACCTTTTCGTTAGTCTCTGCGATAAAGTTTTCTATGGCAACACGCTTTTCCTCTTCGCTACGTTTCTTCTGTCCGTTGATTTTGTCTGTCTGCTTGGCAATATCCTCTACGGCTTTCGCTTTTGCTTTCTCGTAACGTTCTTCCTCTGCGGCAATTCTCGCTTCGTCCTCTTTCCGGATTATCTCGATGACACTTTCCAAGTATTCAGCAGGTGCAACACCTCGGTTTATCTGCTCAATAACCTTGCGTATTTCATCGGCTTTCATCGGCTTTCTCAATACGTCCATTTCCACCTTTTCCACAAAGGAATTGCGTGCAAAAGGATTACTGCCGTTCGGGTCAATGCCTTCTGATGATACACGTCTCTCTATCGTCTTGGCACGAAGTGGCATTACGTTAATCTTCAAATCGTTGCTACCTGTATCGTTGAGGTACTTAATCAATTCATTGTAACGTCTTACCACATCATCGTAAAACTCCTCTTGCTCCTTTGTGGTCAAAAGGGCTACGTATCCCGTAACTTTTCGTGCATCATCTTCCTGTGGCTTGTACTCATCAAGTTCGCTTGCTTGCACACGACCGCCTCCAAGTCCGCCTTTCTTCAAAGGTGTACCCATTTTTTCGTAGATTTCCACATTATCTCGTAGATACTCTACAACAACTTGGCTACCGTATTTATTGAGCAAGTCAGGTGCTTCCACATCGTTGCTTTCACTATCCTGTGAGGTCGTGGTATTAGCGTTCAAAGACTTCAACTTGGTAGAAAGCATCATCAAGAAACGGTTTTCGGCAGGAACAGGCAGACCGAGGTTGATGTAGTAACCTCTATGCACCTGTCCTGTGCGGTCTATACGTCCAATCATCTGCATATAGTCGTTGATGTCGCTCAATGGCTGTGCAATAATCATTGAACGCTGACGTTGGTCGCTGAATTTCTCTGATGCGTGCAGACTGATACCTGTTGATGCAGACTTGTTGAGGATAAGAACATCAAGGACACCACTGTTGAACTCTCGCTGCATTCTCTTTTTGTCCTTGTCGGTTCTACGCTTGACAACGACACGTCCGTCATCGTTGCGCTCAACATACATATTACGTCCTGTCAGTTCACCGACTTTGTATCCTTTCTCGTGCAGACGCTCGATAATGGCATCAAGTGGACTGATAAAGATGTCGCTTGTACTCTCACGAATGAAGTCCTGCAACTCGTAATATGCCTTTTCTCCTGCTGGACCTAATGCCTGTGGAGAATATCGCTCGTGGCGTTCGTTACCGTCCTCATCTTTTACGGTGTACTGCATAACGGTGTCAAGTCCTTTCAGTAGGCTTGCACTGAATGTAGGCTCATCAATGATTTCGCCTGCGGCATAGTCCTTAATGCTGCTCTCCATTGTGCTTTCCAACGCAATAACAGGGTGGCGACCTGCATTGATTTCGGCTTCCACCTCATCTGCAATAGCATCAACTTTGAGGGCAAGCATAAGCTGCTTGGTGTAGTTGTAGGTCTTGCTTGCAAATGGCACGTTCTCAACGCCCATTTTATCTGTGCCTCGCTTCACACCTGCGCTCTCTGCCATAACTGCGAGTTCCATATCCAACGCTTCAATCATCGGCTTTACGTAGTCCTCTTGGAACTTGATGATGGCATTGAATGCCGCTATGGTACGGTCGTAGTTCTCTCTTGCACGTCTAACGGTTTCGGGGTCTGTAATTGTTTTCCAATCGGTAATAACATCGCTCATATCTCGCTCCCTGCGTACCATTTGCCCTGCATTAGTCAATTCACGGCTCATAATCTCTTGCAGAGTTACACCGCCTTTTTCAATGATACTAATCATTTTATCTGGCTCAACCTTTGCTTGGCTCATCGCTGTGCGAATTGCATACAAAGGCATTGTGTCGGGACGCTTTGCGAATGTAGCACTTGCAAATGTGGCTGCTTTTGCGGTGCGTAGAATGCTTTGGAGATATGCGCCTGTATTGCTTGAACCTGCTGCCGTGTGGCTTTCATCAAGGAACAGATAATTATCCTCTGCAATGGCACGTAAGAATGTAGCCTTTGGTGTAGCCTTGCCATTCTTTACGTTCTTGCTTTTCTTGGTACGTGCGCCGCTCTTTTTGGCTGCTTCTTCCATTTCCTGCTGACTGACAGCATCGCCTGTGTTTACCTGTGAATAGGTGAGCACTGCGAAGTCATATTCATCGGGCAATGTTCCCGATGCAAATACTTTTGCCATTTCAGTGGAAGATAGAGGTTTGTGTACTGTATTACCTTTGCTATCAACCATTGCACCGTCAGAGTTGAAAATAAACGGCACAAGGTCTCCACTTCCAACATCTACCAAGTCTCGGTAAATATCGGAGAATAGGTCTGCTTTCTGTGTGATGAATACAGGTTTCTCACCTTGTTGAACTGCCCAACGAATAAGTGCTGCCATTTGGCGACCCTTACCAACACCTGTTTGGTCGCCGATAATGAGTGCTTGTCCTTGCTTCATCTGATAGATAGCCATAGCAACACTATCCATCTGTTCTGCGGCAAGTGCCTGGTGTGCTTCCTCAACGGTGTCATATCCGAGTTCAGTTCTGATAAATTCGTCAATGCTACCGTGCTGTGCTTCAATTTGAGTTAGCACATTGTCCATTGCCTCGACCATTGCAGCAGGGGCAACGCTGTTAAGTGAAAATGCACTGTTATGAGGACGATACGCACTCTTTTCATCTGTAAGAGTACGTTTCTTGTGTTCGGTTGGAGTCTGCTTTAATCCCACTCCGTTTGTGGAAACTCGCTCTGTTCCCACTCGCTGAATGTCAGTGTCAGATACACTTCTGCTTCCTCCTGCGTTATCTCTTGGAGTTTCTGCCCGGGTTTCACCATCTGCATTATTCGTTCTACGTTCTCTTGGTAAAACCTGTTCGCTTCCGTCCGAATGCTCTTTTGTTGGTTTTCTTCTGCTTCCAACATCATCATTCTTTCGAGGTTGTTCACGATGTCCTGCTCCGTCAGTGTTCCCGGATGTTTCGTTATTGACAGATGCCAACTGCCTTTCTCGGCTACGTAATATTTCTGTTCCATTTGTCTTTTCCTTAGAGTTTAATACTTCGTTAATTATCTCATACAGGTCGTCAAAACTTTCAGCCTTGCGAATAGCCTTACTCTCCACAGGAGGATATACGGCTGTCTGCGCTCGCTCCTCATCGCTTCTGCGACCATCTATAAGTATCATACGAGTAGGGAACGTAGTACCTTGCTTTGCGTACAGTCCGCCGCTCATATCAATAACACCTTTCACATTGTAGTGGTCATACAAGTAAGTAAAGAATGGTTTCATACTTTTGATTGCACCATTGCTTGCATACTCCATATTTCCACCAATGATTATGGCTGCTCTGCCATCATCTTTCATACTTGCAAGAGCGTTCAACGTAATCTGTGGGTCAAGTCCGGGTATCATCTTTCCGTCATACTCCACAGCCTCACGTTTTCCAAAAGGTGGATTGGCAATAACAACATCATACTGCATACCACCCTCGAAAGGTTCTGTTGCATCCTGCTGTGTTACCTCTGCAAATCCTTGCTCTCGCAGATTATCCAATCGTGTCTCGTCAAGTTCATTGGCGTGAACTTGCTCAACAGGAACTGTGAATACCAACATCCCGTTACCTGCCGTTGGCTCCAAAACCTTGCCACCTGCTTTGTTTGCCATTGCGAAGTGGTTGGCTATCCAAGCCATTGGAAGAGGAGTGGAGTACTGCTGCATCTTGATACGGTTACTGCTTCGTGCGGCAATGGTAGGCTGCATTTCATAGAGTTTGCATATCAAATCGTATGATGCACGACTGTTTCTACCTTTGCGACCAATAACCTCACGTGCGGCTCTAACCAATCCGTCCTCAACAAGTTCCTGCAACAAAATGTCGGTTCTTCCGTCACTATCAACCTCCATTCCCAACTCGCTTGCACGCTTGCGTAGGTCTAAAATGCTTCTGTATGGTTTTGTTCCATTGTCAAGAGCCGCAAGCATATCAGCCTTTACCGTCATTGCAAATTGGCGATGCAGTTCTGCATCAGCCTTGTTGGTTTCAGCAAATAAGTCGTCGAACAAACCTCCTGTTTGTTCCTGCGAAGTTACGGATTTTTTCTTGGTTTCTTTCTTTGCGGAACGTGTTTTCTTGATGCGTTCCTGTGCGACCTCAACTTCCTGTGCGACCTCTGCTTCTCTTGTTACAGTTTCAGCAGTAGCAAAAGCATCAATGCCTTGTTTGTCAAAGTTGGCAACATCGAAACTCTGCACTTCATCGTATGAGGTCATATCAGAAGCCAAGCCATTCTCAACAACTTCGGGAAGTTCTCTCGCTCCATTGTAGAACGCTTTGAGGTATGGACGTATAACATCGCCCAAATCGGAAATCATAACCTTTGCAAAGTCTGTAAAGGTCTTTACACCTCTATCAAGATGTCCGACAGCAATTTCCAAACCGATAGCAAGTATTTCGGGGTCGATACCAATGTTCATCTGTCCGCCCAATTTCTTGCGCAATCTGTCTTTAAGTTCAGCCATACGTTCATCGCTGACAAGCCCGAACTGCCCCTCGTTTTTAGGCTCGGGTGCAATCTTCTCCTGCCAATTGCCGCTATTAAGGATGTCTGTCATTTCTTCAAAAGACAAAACTAATCCCTCACCACCGACATTGGCAGTATTAAGGTCTGCCGTAACTATACGCTTTGCTCCATCGACCTTTGTTATACGGATGTTGTATTTACCATCTTCGCTAACAAGGTCTTTGAATGCTGATGAGAATATAGTTTTAGACGATGTATCGCTTTGAATATCGCTCCATTCTGCAACCTCATACATAACAGGTGCAAGCCCTGTATCAAGTACAGGACGATGTTCGCCATATTCTTCAAGGTCGTGTATCTTTGCTTTCTTGCCCTTATAGATTACTTCATCGCCAATTTTATAGCCATTGTAGCCGTTGGCTCTCAAAGCCTCATACTCACGTCTGCGCTCTTCCTTAATCTTTCGGTCAAGTTCACGTGTCTTAATCTTGTTTTCAAGAGTAACACCGACAGCTTCTAATGCTTCCTGCATTCCGTTCAATGGGTTGCGGAGAATGTCGAGCATTTCTTCTGGACTATCTGTGCTATATCTGAAACGAGCATCACCAATCGGATAACCACTGCTTACATCATCACGACTAATAGTAGTGTAGCCGTCTGCATCAATGTGGATAGAGTATTGCCAAATAGGATGATACTCTTCGTCTTTGGGTTGCTCCTTTGGCTGTTGAGGCTCTGTAAACAAAACATCGCCATTGTTCAACGCTTGAATGTCAATCATAGATACAGGCTGTGCATCGCTCACGGCATCGTCATTGTTCAGAATGGTGTCCGCCAACTGCTTTGCGCTTTCTTCGCTACGCATCATAAATCCGCCCTGCTCACGGTCATACCAACCCTTTTCGGCTTTGGCAAGTTCTTTGGCTGCTCTCTGCTGTTCTTTTGTCAGAGTGCCTGCAAACTTCACGAGATGCATATCAAGCACCTTGCCTTTCTTGGTTGTGTACTGTGCCGGAGCGATAGTGTACGGTGCATTATCTTGGTCGCTGACTTGCTCACTCTCCTGTGATATAGTCGGAGTCTCTGCCTTTACAGGTGCTTCGGCAATGCTGTAACGGCTATTGTTGTGGGCGTTCATTTGGGTTGTTCCTACCTCATTGCCTTCCTCATCGAGCATAGCAATGGTAGAAACACCGTTCTTTGAATGCTTCTTGATGCGGTACAACTTCTTGTCGTAGTAATCACGGACAACATCGCCCTCCTTGAAATCGGCAAGGTTACGTCTTTCTGCCGATGCGCTCTGTCCCTCGGTGGTCTTGACACTCTTGTACTCCGCAAATGCTTTGGTCTTGCGATGTGATGAGGCTATCCACTTCTCGAACTCCTCAATGGAAACGCCTGTAATGGATCCAAGTCCCTGCCAACCCTCTTCATAGTTGCTCATATAGGCTGCCTCGGCATCGTTGATGTCATTGAAGCCAAGCATAACCTTATGTTCATCAAAGCTGCCGTCTGCATTACGTTGGTCCACTACGAACACTTTGTGTCCGTCCCAACCGTCAATATCATCAGACAGGAACACGTCTATATGGTCGCCGTCCACACCCTCTGTGCCACGAATGTAGCCGTAGGTGTTCTGCATTTCGGTCTCCCATTTCTTGCCGTCAGCATCTACACCACTGCGTACAGAGCCTTTCGGCTGTTCAATGGTTACGTTGAATGTGCCAATCTGAACGTGTCCTTTCTTGTAGTTGCCTGCCTCTTTCTGTGCTTCGGTAGGGTTGGTGTTTACCTCTGCCTCTGCTGCCTGTATCTGCTCACCAATGGTAGGTGCTTTCTGTTCAGCACCACCAAGAGCCGCTAAAATCTCTCTCAACGGCTTTTTGAAACGGATAATAGGGTCAATGAAGTACACCGTACCATCTTCACCCAACAACACGTTATCGCCCTCTACATCGGTTACAGACACAAGTTCATTACCGAAAGAGTAGTTATCTTCCGGGAACAATCCACGTGCGGCAAGTGCTTCCGCAATCTGTTCCTTTGTAGGTTGTTCGTAGTTTTGAATGAAGTCCTGCGACAGTACAATGCGAACATCGCCCATTTCCTCGCTGATACCCTCCAATGTGTAGGCGGTTTCGGGGAACAGGAGATTATGCACAAGGTGTTCAAAGGCGGCATCTTCGGGCTGAACACCGCTTTTCATTGCAGACTTGGCGTATGGGTCTTTGACCTTTGTTACCTTGCCTGCTGCTGTGTCGATGTAAACAACACTCTCGCCTGTGCGCTTTGGATACTTACCTGTCAAAGTCTTGGTAACTTCGGCAGGAATGAATAAGCCGTGCTGTTTGGCAAGGCTTACCAGCCTTTCGGATTCCGTTGTGCGTCGAGTTCTCTCGCTGTACTCTGAATATTCCCTGTATGAAGTGTCCAACCCCTCTTCAAGCACTCGTATATCGCCTCGGTTGCTCGCTCCCAATACTTCTTGGGTTGCGTCATCAGCCACTCCTGTGCCGTCTGTTTCCCGTCCTCCATCAGGAGTTTGTTCAAGTCCTTTTCGTTCGGGTTGGGGTTGATATACGGCTTCGTTGCCTGTTGTGCTTTCTGCTTCAATGCTTCCTGCACTGTCGGCTGTCCGCTCTCCGTTCTCAACTCGTTCTCCTGTTGCAGCATCTCCTGTGCTTCCTTGCTGCCCTCGTTGGCTTGCTGAACTATCGCCAACCAATACATTGCTTCGCTGTTGTCCATCGTAGGTAATGTTTAATGTTTCGTAAATAGCCTGTGCAAGCGTGCGAGGCGTGTTGTCCGGCTGCTCAAACAGGTTTGGTTCTTGTGTACCTTGAATAAGGTCGTAAAGTTTGTTGAAAGTACCTTGAATGACGCTTTGGTTGTCGCCTTTATACATCGTTGCCAAAAGCAGTGCAAAGTTACTGAAATTCTCGGCAGGTAGGTAACTTTCGCCTGTTACATCATCAATTTGGTACTGAATTTTCCAACCCTCTACTGCCAAACGTGCATCCTTGAACGTCTTGGCGTTTACAAAGTCCTCGCTTTGCGATAGGGCATAGAACGCACGGATTGAGTTCTGTATCTCCTCAATCATACGGTCTGCATTAGGGCTGTCATAATCACGGAATGCCGTTGCAAGGATAGCCTTTTGAGCCTTTGCAGGCATAGCGTTGAACATTTCTTCAAGTCGGGTGCTGCCGCCCTTGAAGATGCTCTGATACATAATACCTCGCAAATCGTTCTTTGCCTCGGCAGTAAGGTTGCCCTTGCTATCAAAAGCACTCTTGTACTGTGTAGGAGTGATGTAACCTCTTTGGCTCATCCACTTCAACACCTCAACACCGTTGTTGTCCACAAGCCCTGCAAATGATGTGTCCTCATCGTTGGACTTCAACAACAGGTTGGCGAATGAACGCATATCGTTGCCCATTTTCTGCAAAGCATTCTTCGGCTTGATACGCTCTGTTCCTCCGCTCTCGGTATCCTGTGCCACGAACTGACCAAGAGTGATAGCCTCTGCATCGTCCACGTCAAGCATATTCACAAGTACAGGACGTTCCATAGCAGCAACATCATCGGCATTCAAGCCAAATTCCTCTGCGTGGTCAATCAGATACTGCTTGTACTGCGCTGCCTGGTCTTGGTGGCTCTCCCACATAAGACGGAGCGCATCACTACGGTTGTTGCCCTGTATGGCTTCTCCTCGTGCGTTCACGGTAGGCGCACCTGTATAGGCGGTAACGGAAGAAGTAATCTCCTCGGGGCGAATGTTCCCGGCAATCTTGCGTGCCGACATTACACTCGCTTCATCGTTACGCTCCTTTGGTTGTGCCTCATCAATGAAGTGTAGAGGATTGCGCGCACCTTGAATGTGGCTCGGCTGTAATTGGGCTGCATCAATGACTGCTACACGACCATTGGCAATGGCATCATCGCTGAAACGTACTGCAACCTCTTTACCCTGTACTGCCTGCAAAGGCTCTTGGCGGTCAATCTTATGCCCACTGACACGTCTGTAACCTCTTGCTCGTGCGTCCTGTGGAGTATCGTCCACCATATCGGGAACACCGTTGAGGGCTTCACGCTCTATGCGTTCTGCTTCCTCACGTTCAGCACGCAATCGCTCTTCCTCTGCCTTGCGGAGTGCTGCGGCTTCATCGGCAACACGTCTGCGTTCTGCTTCTGCATCCATTCTTCTGCGGTTGGCAGTACCGGCAATCTTCTTCCAAATGTTCAGTTCCTGCTGTGCCGCATCAATCGCCGCCTTGCGTTCTTTCTCGGCAGCAATCTTCTCGGCAACGGTAGCACCGCCTTTCGATTTGGCTTTCTCCAATTTCTTCAAAGCTGCCTCTTTGTCGGCAACCATTCCATCGGCTACGGTTTGTGCCATAGCCTCATCGCCCTCTGTCTGCTCAACGATAGCGTCCCAAGCGGTATCGCTGTCGGTCTGTTCATAAAGGGGATTGCCCTGCATATCCTTTGGTATTCTCTGCATTGCAGGAATATTTTGAGGGGCAATGTTGCCATTTTCGGGAATATTTTCGCCACCATTGTTACCCTCATTCTCGGCAGGTTGCTCGATTACCACTCCGTTATGCTCCATCAGCATACTGTCGAGTTCATCACGAGTGAACAGGTTTACACGTTTGCCATTGATAGGTGCTTCGGTGTAAACCTCATATCTTCCGTCTGCATCTGCATCGGTAGTAATGTTGCCACGAACAGCATTGCCGTTCTCATCACGGAGGGAAACAAGGTCGTTGAGGGCATACTGCGGTCTGCTCTCTTCCTCAATAGCCTGCTGATAGGCTGCATTCTCGGCAGCTCTCTGTTGCTCGAACTGCGCCACACGTGCCAACTGTGCCGCCTCTGCCTGTTGCTGTATGGTCTCCTTGGCCAAGGGGAACACGTTTGTACCGTCCGACACATTTACAGTGCCGTCCCCATTATCCACAATACCCTCATCATTGGCTACAATCTTCACCTGTATCTGTGCATCATCGCCTGTAATGGTGTATGTGTCGCCCGGATTGAATGTAACAACACCATCAATCCTGTTGGCTGCCTCCTGTGCGTACTGCTGACGGATAGCATCTGCGGCAGTCTGCATTTCAGTTATGGGGTCTAACGCCTCATCAATGTTCAATATAGCATCGGGCGACACCTGTTCAAGTGCGCCTGTCTCTGCATCACGAACAATGATACTGTTGTCCGAAGCCTCGATGTCAATACCGCTACCGTCTGCATACTGCACAAGGTTTCCGTTGATAACATACACACGGCGGTCGTCCTGCTTCATCGTTGCGCCCTGTATCATACCTGTCGTGCGGTTGGTACGGGCATTTACCATTGCGTTGCTCTGGTCGATACGTCCGTCAATATCATCACGCACACGCTGTATCATACCGTCATACACCTGCTTTGAGTTGAGGTAGTCAAGCAAAATGCCTCGTTCCTCATCGCTCCAATCTTCGGAGTTACGAATGTAGTCCAAATGTGCTGCAGGGTCGTTCTCGATGTCGGCAAGGAAATCTTCTTCAATGATTGCCAATGCCCTCTGACGTTGATAGTCATACATATTCTTGGCATCGTTCATTTCCTGCGAACTCTCAATGCTGTAACCGTCAATGTAACTTTCATCAAGAGCCTGTACGTCCTCATCCTGTGCAGCACCTCTTCTTTGTGCGAGTGTTCCGAGGTTGTAACCTCTCATCATCATAGAACGCTCCATATAGGTGAGTACAGCCGCTCTCTCTTCGTCTGTGAAGTCCTTATCGTTCACAATAGCCTCTGCCATTGCGCCCATATCCTCATTGGTGGTAAGGTCAAGCGATGTTCTCAACGGCTCCCATATCTCTTTGCCAAGCAATTCTGTTGCGTGTGCATCAGCCTTGTTTACACTGTGCTTCATTGAGGTATAGTGTGCTGCCGAAAGAGTGTGCTTACCTGCACCCATCAATCCCATAGAAAGAGCCATACCGCCCCAAACATCGCCGTGGAATTGTCCTGTGGCAAGTAGATTGGTGCGTGTTCCGTCTGGGTTTTGCTGATAGGCATCGTCAAGATTGAGCATTGTGCGCCACATCTGACCGTAGTATTCCTCTGTAACCTCGCCAAAATAGTCGCTCACACCCATTTTGTTGAACAGTTGGTGTGTCTGTCCCATAATGCCACTCAAAGCACCTGCATCAGCCTTTGAAAGCACAGCTCCGAGACGTTTAGCACCTACCACATTGGCAAGTTTGCTCATATTGCCGAATGTAACAACAGGGTCAAGATGTGCGCCGAACATTTCCGAATAGTTCTCAATGATAGCATTGGCTTCGCCTTGCCAAATGGCACTGCCCCAAGTCTCATCATTGCTGAAATCGTATGTTCCGTCCTCGTTTACGACAACATTACCCAATTTGCGGTCAATGATGTCGGAGGTTGTTTTGCCAACCTGCACAGTGTTGGTCATAAGCGGCGCACGAATGAGCAAGTCATCGCCCATTGTACCCAATGCCTTAATGGTCCAATTACCTGCATACTGTCCGAAACCTCTGACACCGTTGTTTCGTACATAGGTCTTAAAGCCCTGTTCTGCCATTTCTTCAACAACCTCCTTGCCGATAACCTTTGTTGCTACTCTCGTTCCACCTTTTGTGAATACTGAAGGTAAAGAGGTTGTGCCCCTAAATACTAAAAAATCAAGCGCAAAAGGAGCCATATTTTTAGTCTGTACACCCATTTCATACCACCAATTATCGGGGTATGCCTGCTCTGCTTCTTCACGAAGATATTGTGCGCCCATCATCTCATTGAAGGCTTTACGCTCACCATCGGTAGCATTGTCGCTATGCTTATCAGCGTAGCCTCGTATGAAATTTCGATTTAGTTCTCCAAAACCAAAATCGAAATCAGAGATACTTATGCTTCCTAACCCTCGCCAAAAGCCGGACTCATTGCCATTTTCACGCTCTTGCTGTCTTTCAAGTCTTGAAATAAGTTCCTCTGTCTCGTGAATGGCAAGGTCATAGGCATTAGTTTCCGGGTCAGTCTGTACCTGTGCTCTGTAAATATCACCTCCAACAAGCAGTTGTCCAAGTCCAGTGAGTTTGGTCTTATTATATTCCTGTGCTTTTTTACTTGCACGACTGCGTGCAGCTTCTTTCTCGGACTTTAATTCTGCGAGTTTCAACCTTGCACGGCGCAACTGCCCATTTACGGACATATCAGCCGCCTGTCGGTATCTGAAACTTTCCATATCGGCAAGCCCCTTGCTTGTGTACCTGTTGCCAAGTGGGGTGATGTAGGTTTTCTCTACCTTGCCGCTTTGAGGGTTGAACATCATACGTCCCTCGGCAGTCTGTCCGCCGCCTAATGGTGCGTTCTCGTGGTACTCACGCATTGTTGCCATACGTTCGTTGAAATCGTCCATAGACTGACGTGTACGGCGTTTCATCTGCTCAATACCTGCGCTGAAACGTATTCTATCCTGTTCTGTGAGCGGTGTTTCGCCTGTGGAAACAGCAGGTGTTTCAACCTCGGGAGTTTCAGTCTCAACCGTAGGTGTGGCATCCTGTTCGGGTTGCTCCACAGGTGCGTTGTATGAAGCGTTTGGAAACTGCTTCAAAAAACCATTTCGTTTGCTCAAAGGTATTTGATACGTTTTACCTTCATTGTGATATTCCACAGTTGCGTTGGGGTATCTACTTTCAAACCCTGCCACCTTATCATCGGGAATATTGTAAGTTTTACCGTTTACTATATACTTTGGCATAATAAATTGTTATTTAACTTCATACTGACTGTAATCTTCTTCGCCCTCCTGCTCATATTGGCTATAATCCTCATCATTGAGTTCGCTTGTCATAGTGGCAGGGTCGATACCAGAGAGAATGAGCATAATATGAGAGGCTTTTGGCGATTTGTGCCAATTCTGCTTAACATAGTCCTCTTTCTTCTGCGGAGTGTCGAGACGTCTCATTTCACGTTCCCAACGTTTGCGCTGTGCTTCATCTGTTGGTGCGAGGTCTTCCAACATCGCATTATAGACCTGTTGCATTGAACCTTTCCACACGTTTTCGTAGATGCTAACTTGATTGCCGTTACCATCAGCAAATCCGAGTTGTTTGCCACGAACACCACGTGCTGCCGTTGCTCTTGCCTGCTCACGGCGAACGGAAACATTGTCATTATGCTGTTGAACTTGGAAGTTGTGTGAGCGGTCAGAACGGCGTTTGTTCTCGTCAAAGGTTGCCTGCCAACGTCTATCTGCTTCTTCATCACGACCTCTCCTGTATTCCTGCTCGCTGTTGTAGCGGTCATCGGCAATCTGCTCACGCTCGTTGCGATGTGCAATGCTTTCGTTGTACCTGTCTCGTGCCTCTTGGTCGAGTCCGAGCTGTCGTTGCCAACTACGTTCTCGGTGTGCGGCTTCATCATCAGCCTGTCTTGCACGCATAAGAGCGTTGTAATACGCCGTGTTCTTTTCCTCTCGGTCTTTCACCAATTTGTCATAGCGCACCTTGTTAGCGGTTGAAATAGTATTCTTACCGTCATACATATTCGGTGCATACTGTGTAGTGAAGAAAAGGTTTGAGAGGGCAGTTATACCGTCACCAATGGCTGCGAATATCTGCGCTCGCTTCTCTCTCTTCCTTTCCTTTTCAAGTTCCTCTGCCGTAGGTGGGGTGTATGGGTTGAGTTTCTTGAACAGTTCCTCATAACCGCCACCACCGCCACCCGAGGCAGGCGCACCTGCTCCTGATGACGGCTTACTCTTTGCTCCGGGCTGTGTTGGAGCGGTAGGAGAAGATGAAACCGGGGCGTTCTCTCCCGAATTTTGTTCTGCCCACTCCTGTGAGCCTTTCGGTGGTGTGCTGCCGCCGCTTCCTCCTGCGTTCTCTCCCGAATTTTGTTCTGCCCACTCCTGTGAGCCTTTCGGTGGTGTGCTGCCGCCGCTTCCT
>JAFTUV010000058.1 GCA_017466065.1 Bacteroidaceae bacterium | reverse complement strand
GGTGACTTGGAAAGTAATATCGCTGCATAAGGGACATTTATGACAAAATCCATCTTTTTTAATTAAATCGGGATTCAGAGCCAAATATAAGGTAGTAAAACGAAACCGGATCAAAAATGCTTTTGACCC
Organism: Bacteroidaceae bacterium; assembly: GCA_017466065.1. The sequence continues at coordinate 4,722 of JAFTUV010000058.1, read as the reverse complement.
GGCTTCGAGAAATTTACAAGTAAATTTCGGAGGGAGTTTAAAAACACAAGCAAGGAAAGTCCCCCTCGGCCTACGACCACTCCCCCTTGCGTGCAAGGGGGAGAGTTTAAAGAACAAAATGATAAATAACTGCCCCACTTGTTTGTAATCAAAGAGGGGCTGTCCGAAGGACTGAGGGGATTAAAAATCTAAATGTTTAACAGAGATTTCTCCCTGCGGTCGAAATGACAAGGTGAAGCAGAAGCGCGACTCCTCCACCGCAAAGCGGTCCCGAACTGTCCCTCTCATAGAGGGACGAGCGCGAGAGAAACGAAGCGCGGAGGGAGTACAAACACGGAGGAGGAGTTTAAAAACACAAGAAACAAAGAATGGGCGCACACGCCGGTGCGCCCCTACAAGAAAAATTCTCCTAAAAGAGGGAGGGTTTAAAAGAACAGAAACACAAAATCTTGCCGATGAATGGAGTAAAAACCCTGTACTGCGGTTTTAAAATACCCCACCACATTCAGGACAGCTACGATTCTGCACTTTTATTTCGACAGTATGCCTTCGAGCTGTTGAGCAGTGAGCCCGAGCTTGAACTTCCCATTAACAGCCACCGAAATTCCCCCGGTCTCTTCGGAAACCACGATTGCTATTGCATCGGTTTTCTCCGAAACACCCATTGCCGAGCGGTGGCGCAGCCCCAGCTTCTTGGGAATATTCACATTGTGCGACACGGGCAGAATACACTGCGCAGCGGCAATGCGCCCATTCTGTATTATGATTGCACCATCGTGCAGAGGAGCATTTTTAAAAAAGATAGCCTCGATAAGACGCTGCCCGATGGCCGCATCGACCACCTCACCGGTCTTCACATATTCATCGAGATTTTCATCCTTCTCAATAACTATGAGCGCACCCACCTTCTGCTGGGCAAGGCTCATACAAGCCATCACCACCGGAAGGAACTGCGCTCTATCCTCGCGTTTCTCCTGACGGGAGAAAAGATTGGCAATCATTCTGAAATGACCGTGCGAACCAAGATTTTTGAAGAAACGGCGCACCTCCTCCTGAAATATTATAATGAGAGCGAGCACACCCACACTCATCAACTGGTCGAAGATAGAGCCAAGGAGTTTCATCTGCACCACGCGCGACACAAACACCCACAGCAGCACAAACACCAATATACCCGAGAAAATATTGAGCGAACCGGAATCCTTCATCAGCCTATAAAAATAGTAGAGAAAACCGGCAACGAGTATTATATCTATAATATCCTTTACTGAAATTTCGAAAAACATACCTATTATATATATAAGGAGTAAACCAAAATTACACGCCTTTCAGCATCATAAACATTTTAACAACATTTGCAGCCTCGCGCACATCGTGCACACGCAGAATGTGAGCACCACCCAGCAACGCCGCCATATTAAGCGCAGACGTTTCGGGAAGAGCCTCGCCCGAAGAAATGCCCAACAACGTAGTAATCATCGACTTACGCGACAAGCCCACAAGCAGCGGAGCTTCAAGCTCGGCAAATGCATCGAGCGACGAGAGCATTTCATAATTCTGCGCCACACTCTTTCCAAAGCCGAACCCCGGGTCCACAATAACATCCTTCACACCAAGCTGACGCAACTGCCACACCTTTTTTGCCAGCGAAGCGAGCACCTGCGGCAGGAAATCATCATACTCCACAGGCGTTCCGGCCCACCCCGCCGAATGCGTCAGCACGTATGGAAGATTCAGGCGGGCAACCGTGTGCAACATATTTTCGTCCCACTCAAAGCCCGAAACATCGTTGATTATCGCCACATTATGAAGCTCGGCACACTCCTGCGCCACACGCGCACGGAAAGTATCGACCGACACTGTCGCCGACGGGAAATGCTTGTCGAGCACATCGAGCGCAGCGTGCAGACGCGCAAGCTCCTCCTCCTCGCTCACCGGCTCACCCGACGGGCGCGTGGAGCAAGCCCCAACATCGAGAATATCGGCCCCATCGGCAAGCATACTTTGTGCCCTCTCCACAAGTTCCTCCTCACCCGACACCCTCGACCGTTCGAAAAAAGAGTCGGGCGTAACGTTCAGAATACCCATCACTCGCGGGGTATCAGTTTCAATCAAGCGACCGTTTACATTTATGGAGTAGTTCATAAGCGGGCAAGCACAGTATTATCTTTGTTGTTCATACAAAGTTACAAAAAACAAATGACAACTTAATATAAAGTTAAAGCAAATTCACACATAATCACCATTTTTATATTCAGGAAACTAAACATAGGGGCGTGCCGGCACAAAAGAAAAAAGACAGCAAGCAACGAAGAATGGGCGCACACGCCGGTCCGCCCCTACGGCAGATGACAAGGTGAAGCAATGAAAATGTAGAGGCGCACCGATGTGTGCGCCCAAAGGGAAGGGTTGTGTCATTCTATATTTGCAAGGTCATTGGTTCGTTTTATATTTCGCCACCCGCGTGGCATAAAATTCGTCTATGCTTCACGCGACCATTGGCTGCAAAACTCGCCGATAACAAACGTTGTGATGTCATTTCGAACGTATGTGAGAAATCTATAACCATTGTTGCAAGAGATTTCTCCCTACGGTCGAAATGACAAGGTGAAGCAGAAGCGCAACTCCTCCACCGCAGGGCGGTCCCGAACTGTCCCTCTCATAGAGGGACGAGAAATTTGCCTGCAAATTTCGGAGGGAGTTAAAAAACACAAGCAACAAGGAAAATGTTTGGGCACGCCGATGTGTGCGCCCAAAGACAACACACAACGTAACACTTTTGAACGAAAGTGATTGAAAATCGGGGCATTTTTCGTATCTTCGCAACGGAAAGAGAGTCGCACACAACAACCCCTTCCACAATAAGCCTATGCAACAGACACACTACATAATAGCCGGTCACCCACTCACCATAAACCTGAAAGAGGGTAATGCGACCGATTTATTCCCGACGATGGAACCATTCAAGGCAGAGAGCATCGACGAGCCGCTCTTCACCGTAACAGTGGACAACAGCATAATACCATCGTGGCAAGGCAGAAAGATAGGCACCTTCCCCTGCCCCTCGGCAACCTTCGAAGTCTACCGCAGAGAGAGCGGCGAGTACCAAGTACTCATCCTCTCGGAACAAAATATCCCCTGCGCCTTCCTCGAAAGTGACACCGCCTACAAACACTTCACAATAACCACCCGAGGCACCGAGAGCCAATGTCGTTTCGGGCTCAACAACAGTATGATGCTCATATACACAATGAGCACAGCCGCCCACAGCACCCTGCTCATACACTCCTCAACCATAGAGAACGGCGGCAAAGCCTATATGTTTCTGGGCAAGAGCGGCCAAGGCAAGAGCACACACAGCGACCTGTGGGTAAAGCACATCGCCGGCAGCACACTCATAAACGACGACAACCCCATAATACGCATCGCCCCCGACGGCACAGCCACCGTCTACGGCTCACCGTGGAGCGGCAAGCGACCCATATATAAAAACGTGCACTACCCCATCGGCGGCTTCGCAGCCATCGAGCAAAGGAAAGAAAACAGCATAAAACGCGAGAGCATCCCCACCGCCTTCGGCATACTGTTGAGCTCCTGCTCCACAATGAAGTTCGACAAGGATATACACCTGCAAATATGCTCCACCATAAGCAAAGTGCTCGCAAGCGTCACAGTGCACACCCTCTACTGCCGCCCCGACGCCGAGGCCGCACAAATATCGAGCAGCACCCTTGGAGTATGACAAAAGAGGAAGCGACACGAAAAGTACAGGTGGACAACCACGCCTTTATGCAACAGATTGCGCAGCAGTTCCGCAACAACAACTGCAACAGCGTAACCTTTGTCGTTTACGGCATAAGTATGCACCCCTTTCTCGACAGCGGGCGCGACAAAGTAGTACTATCGCCCCCCGCCCCACCGCAAATAGGACAAGTAGTTCTTGCCGAAATATCCCCCAAGCGATACGCCCTGCACCGCATAATAAAGATAGAAGGCGACACAATAACAATGCGAGGCGACGGCAACCCCCTGTGGATGACCGAGCAATTCACCACCGACAAAATGGTAGGCACAGCAACAGCCTTCATACGCAAAGGGAAACGAGTGAGCACCGATGGCCGGATGTGGCGTTACTACTCCGCCCTTTGGCACGCAGCAAGGCCGGCACGCAGGCTCCTGCTCATTATTTATCGAAGAATAATAAAACACATATAATATGAAAATTAAAGACGGATTCGAATTACAGAACGTGTGCGGAGAGTATATAATCGTCCCCACAGGCATCGACAATGTCGATTACAGCAAAATCATCAGCCTTAACGAAACAGCAGCCTACCTGTGGCAGAACTGCTGTGGCAGCCCATTCACCATCGACACAATGGTAGAGCATCTAACCAAAGAATATGAGGTTGAGGAGAGCATCGCCCGTGAGGACTGCGAGAAGATTGTTGCCCGTTGGGCCGAAATGGGACTCATCGAGGAGTAACCCACACACTGTTCTTTTTGTTTATCGGCAGGCCCCACGGCCTGCCTTTTTTGTTGCGGGAGGATGTGGGGACCGACCGATGTGTGCGCCCAAAGGAAAGGGTTGTGTCATTCTATATTTGCAAGGTCATTGGCTCGTTTTACATTTCGCCACCCGCGTGGCATAAAATTCGTCTATGCTTCACGCGACCATTGGCTGCAAAACTCGCCGATAACAAACGTTGTGATGTCATTTCG
>JAFTUV010000030.1 GCA_017466065.1 Bacteroidaceae bacterium | reverse complement strand
TTAAATTTCTTTCTAATATTATGTTTACATTATACGCGAGTTATGCTTGCCTTTTTATGTTCTTTTTTGTCTGTTTTTCCCTTTTTTGCAGTTACATAGCCCGCTATGCGCCTTTGAAAAATGAAAAAACATACTAAAAAAAGACCTATAAAAATTTCAAGGATATAAATTTAAACAACTTCTAAACCGTTATGTTTTTACATCTTTTATATGCAATGATGGTGCAAACATACAAAAAAATGTCAAAAAATTCAACACATCGCAAAGAATAGTATATTCCTATATAGCAGAGAGAGCCGGCATAAAACATTGTAGAAGCGTGGTAACATGAATATCTGCTATTTCCGGAAGAGACAATATACCATTCACATACACACCTACATCTCTACCCTATCCAATATCCCCGTAAGCGCAGCTATTGCTATTCCGTAATTGGTGATGGGAACATCCTGTGCTTTTGCCATACGTATACGCGACAGCACGTGCCGGCGCGTGAACATACATGCACCGCAATGTATTATCACATCATAAGACGAGAGGTCGTCGGGAAAATCATGCCCCGAGACTATTTCAATCGTCAGTTCTTCGCCAAACTTCTTGCGCAGCAGACGCGGCAACTTAACGCGCCCAATATCCTCGTTCTGCGGAATATGCGAGCAAGCCTCGGCAATAAGCACTCTTGCATCCGGTTTAAGATTCCTCAGAACATCGGCCCCTATACGAAACGTATCTATATCCCCTTTGTGGCGTGCCATCAACACCGAAAATGATGTCAACTTGCAACCTTCGGGAGTCAACGCCTGCACTTGTGAAAAGACCTGCGAATCTGTTATTATAAGTGCCGGAGTCTCTGCAAGCGATGCAAGCAACTTAGGCAGTTCCTCGGGCGCACAACAAAGCGGCAAGCAATGCTTATCCAACAAATTACGCAGTGTAGCAACTTGAGGTTGTATCAAGCGACCTTTTGGAGCCTGTGCATCCTGCGGCATAACAAGCACAACCAAATCACCCTTTTTAGCAAGAGTATATGTTATATCATCGATGTTGTCATCCTTTTTATACACCTCTGCCATCTTCTCGAGCAACAATGATACACCACACCCATCCTTTGAAGATACGGGAAACACCTCCCTGCCAAGCCTCTCGCTCCACGCAGAGCACAAAGCCCCTATACTCCTTTCTTCATCACACTTGCCAAGCATAAAGATAACAGGCACATCAGCCTTGGCAAACATCTCACGCCACTCAATCTCGGCCGAAATATCTTCGGGTGTTCCCGACAGAAGAAACAGTGCCATGTCTATTCTGCCTGCCGCCCGTCGCGTACGCTCTACACGCATAAGACCAAGTTCACCATCATCGTCGTAGCCCGCCGTATCACCAATTACCGCGGCACCAATCCCGGGTAGTTCAATATTTTTCCACACAACATCGGTTGTTGTTCCGGGAACATCGGAAACTATCGAAACATCCTGCCCGGCCAGCGCATTCAGCAGAGAAGATTTTCCGGCATTACGTCTGCCAAACACAGCTATATGATAACGGTTGGAACGTGCAATTTTTGTCATGATTATTCGGTTGTTTGTTTCAAAAACGGAAGTCGCGCTCTCCCTCATCTATTGCTTCAAGATACTTTGCCGCTGTAGCACGAGCCTTTTCATTCGGGACGGTAACCAACAAACGTTTTATCATCGCCTCGCCCTTCTCACGCACTGCAGGTGATGCATAATCCCTCAAATACTCCTTAAGCGTCAGCAGAGCATTTGGCAGGCAACAGTTGGCAATCTGCCCGTTTTTCAGCAACGACATAAAGCGATCACCTGTTCGCCCCTCGCGGTAACATGCAGTACAGAAGCTTGGTATGTGGTCGAGGTCGAGTAACCAACCTACCACCTCGTCGAGTGTACGATGGTCGGCAACATCAAATTGCGCCGAGTTCTCCTCCTCGCTCTCGGGGGTTACATATCCTCCAACACTTGTACGCGAGCCACCGCTTATCTGCGATATTCCAAGCTCGAGCAAACGTCTGCGGCTCTTTTCACTTTCGCGTGTGGATATTATCATGCCCGTGTAAGGAACGGCAATTCTTATTACAGCCACAATCTTATAAAAAACATCATCGGGAACTGCATTTTTAAAATCGGCGGTATCTATGTCATCGGCCATGCAAAGACGTGGAACACTTATTGTATGCGGCCCGACGCCGTATGTTGCTTCAAGGTGTTCGGCATGCATCAACAGACCTACAAAATCGTATCTGTATGTTTCGAGACCGAACAGTACACCTATACCTACATCATCTATTCCACCCTCCATGGCGCGGTCCATGGCCTCGGTATGATAGGCGTAATTGCTTTTTGGCCCTGTTGGATGCAACGCCTCGTAATTCTCCTTATTATATGTTTCTTGAAAAAGGATATATGTACCGATGCCTGCATCGCGTAATTTTCGGTAATTCTCCACCGAAGTTGCTGCTATATTCACATTCACCCTTCGAATAGCACCATTCTTGTGTTTTATGCCGTATATTGTCTTAATACTCTCAAGAATATACTCCAAAGGATTCTGTAACGGATGTTCGCCGGCCTCGATGGCAAGACGTTTATGCCCCATATCCTGCAGAGCAATAACCTCGCTGCGAATCTCCTCCTGTGTAAGTTTCTTACGGCGGATACTCTTGTTCTTAGCATGATAAGGACAATATACACATCCGTTCACACAGTAGTTCGAAAGATACAACGGTGCAAACATCACGATACGGTTGCCATAGAAACGATGCTTGATTTCATTCGCAAGGGCAAACATCTCATCAACCAAATCGGGTTGGTCGCATTCAAGCAGGACTGCCGCTTCGCGATGTGACAACCCTTTGAAACTGCGAGCCTTATCTATTATTTGCTTTATAAGATTGCGGTCGTTGCAATGTTCATGTGCAAACTGCATGGTTTCGCGAATCTCCGCATCACTAATAAACTCTTCTGCTGTTTTTGATTTTACGTTATACATAATCGTCATTTGTGTTCATTATAATCGCCACGACCAAAATCTATATGGTAACCAATGGCATTCAATCTTGCTTCGAGCAATGCCAATTGTTGTGCCGACTGCGTTCCGCTGTTCATCTTATTATTGTATATGCTGTATTTGCTACGTACATTCATAGGCGACACATTAGGCATCACCACATTTGCGCCGGCAAGCACCGCCCTCTCCATCCCCTGTGGATGAATCGTCGACAAAGCCGTTGTTGCCGGAAGCAGTGCATGAGGGAAACGCAACCGCAACAAAGATACAACAAGAATTGTCTGCTCCACTGTCCCGGCAGCATAATGCTCAAAAGGAGTGTTACTTGCCGGAACAAACGGCCCCACACCAATCATCTGTGGCTGCAACTCTTCAAGAAAGATGAAATCGTCTACAATATTATCCACCGTCTGATGCGGCGAGCCTATCATCATGCCACTACCCGTCTGATAGCCAAGGCTTTTCAATGTACGCAAGCAGTTTCTGCGCCTCTCGCCACTCATTGTCGATGGATGTAATTGCGAATAATGCTCATCGGCACGCGTCTCGTGACGCAGCAGATACCTGTCGGCACCGGCCATCTTAAGCATCCTGTACCCCTCTTCACCTCGTTCGCCAAGCGACAGAGTGATAGCCTTGTCGGTATATGCGGTACGTATGGCAGCAACCACGTCGGCCACCCATGCATCATCCTGCTTTGGATCTTCGCCACCCTGCAACACAAAAGTATTGAAGCCAAGTTTATCAGCCTCGCAGCAACAATCCAATATCTCTTCTTTTGTCAGTCGATACCTTTGTGCACTACTGTTTGAGCATCGCAACCCGCAATAAAAACAATTATTGCGACAATAAGAACTTATCTCAAGAAGAGCACGCACATATATTCCTTGTCCAAAATTTGAAACAGCCACACCTCTCGCTCTCTCGTGCAACAGCAACTGCTCCTTGGGCGACAAGGAGGTAAGCAACACACGCCACTCCTCGCGGGTAACTTCTGCCCCACCGGCCAGCCTGTCTATTATGCTTAAATTACTGTTTCCAGACATTTTTCAATATTTTCAAAAGAAAGATAGCACAAAATTACAAAATTCGACTGTTTTTTTATATTTTTACCGCAAATTTAAACAACTTTAAAAGAAATATAAATAAAACATGGCATACAACAACAACATTATGTTCGTTAGGTATCGTCTGTTGGCCGAGCTTGTAAAGATGTGGAAAGAAGATCAACTGCTCGACAAAATAGACCACCTGCCCATCGAGTTGCATCCGAGAACATCAAAGCCGCAAGGTCGTTGCTGCATACACAAGGAGCGTGCGGTTACAAAGTATAAAATCATGGCAATGCTCGGTTTCGATATGAGCGACGAAAAAGACGAAGCCGAAAGCCTTAAAAGCTATGCTCAACGCATGTACGACCGCGACAATATCTCCCCCGGCAAGAAAATCCTTACCGTTATGGACGAAGCGTGCTCATCGTGCGTAAAAATCAATTACGAAATTTCGAATCTTTGCCGCGGGTGTGCAGCCCGACCCTGTTACGTAAATTGCCCCAAAGATGCTATTTCATACGACAAAGAAGGCAAAGCACACATCGACCACGACAAATGTATAAGTTGCGGTAAATGCCACCAGGTATGCCCCTACCATGCAATTATCTACATGCCTGTACCCTGTGAAGAGGCCTGCCCCGTAAAAGCTATATCAAAAGACGAATACGGAATAGAGCACATCGACCCCAACAAATGTATCTACTGCGGCAAGTGTCTTAATGCATGTCCTTTCGGTGCCATCTTCGACCAATGTTCGGTATTCGATGTACTTAAACGTATGAAAGCCGGAAAGAAAGTTGTGGCAATGGTTGCCCCGGCTGTTCTTGCACAATTCGGCAAGCCCATCGAGCAGGTATTCGGAGCACTTAAAGCAGCCGGCTTCAGCGACATTATTGAAGTGGCATACGGCGCCGAAGAGACAACACGCCGCGAATCGGAGGAGTTCAAGGAGAAGATGGAAGAGGGCCAACCGTTCATGACCACAAGTTGCTGCCCCGCCTATGTGAACCTTGCACGCAAACATATCCCCGACCTCGTCAAATATGTTTCCACAACAGCGTCGCCCATGGTATATACAGCCGAGTATGCACGCAAAAAACATCCCGACGGAATAAACGTCTTCATAGCACCATGCGCCTCGAAAAAAGCAGAATGTCGCGAACACGACAATGTCGATTTTGTATGGACATTCCGCGAACTCGATTCGGTTTTCGAGGGTTTGGGTATAAACATCGACGATTGTCCACCCTTCACCCCCGAAGAGAGCGCATGCAAAGATGCTCATGGCTTTGCAAAGACCGGCGGCGTATTCACCGCTGTAAAAAACCTGCTTGGAGCAGAAGAATTGGAGGGTTTGGTTATTGCCGACCTTAACAAGAAGAACATAGGCCTGTTGCGTGCATACGCAAAAACAGGTAAATGCCCCGGCAAGATGGTAGAGGTTATGTCGTGCCCCGGCGGTTGCATCACCGGCCCATGTGCATGTACCGAGAGCAACGAAGCAGCCCGACGTTTCGAAGCCGAGATTAAGAAAAAAGAGTAACTAATAATAGATATTAAGCCTCGACTGCAATGGTCGAGGCTTAATATTTTATAACAGCCCCGAAATTTGGTTGAAAGAAGAGAAATATTTATCTTCGCATAAAAATTGCATAACCAACGCAAAAGTTTAGAAGAAAGCTTATAAATGATTGAAAACCACATAATTCTTGAGGATATTGACCCTGCAGGTTTCTACGGGGCAAACAACGTGCATTTGCAGATGCTTAAGAAACTGTACCCCAAGTTGCGTATTGTAGCCCGCGACAACATAATAAAAGTCATGGGCGACGAGGATGAAACCGAACGTTTCAAGAAGGTTATCGAATTGCTTCGCGAACATTGTGTAAAGTACAACAGTATAAACGAAGAGGCAATCATCGATGCTGTTAACGGAAAGCGCAGTGACAAGGGCAACGACAGCAATGTTATTGTGTATAGCATAAACGGCCGCCCCATCTATCCGCGCAGCGAGAACCAATGCCGCTTGGTAGAACAGTTTGGAAAGAACGACATGCTGTTTGCTGTAGGCCCTGCCGGCAGCGGCAAGACCTACACTGCCATTGCACTTGCTGTGCGTGCACTGAAAAATCGCGAAGTACGCAAAATAATATTAAGCCGTCCGGCTGTGGAAGCAGGAGAGAAATTGGGATTCCTGCCCGGTGATATGCGCGACAAAATAGACCCCTATCTGCAACCCCTGTACGATGCTTTGGAGGACATGATACCTATGGCAAAGTTAAAGGAGTACATGGACACCAATGTAATACAGATTGCACCGCTTGCGTTCATGCGCGGACGCACACTGAACGATGCAATCGTTATTTTGGACGAGGCGCAGAACACCACCCCACAACAGATAAAGATGTTCCTTACCCGAATGGGTAACAACACAAAAATGATAATTACGGGCGACCTCACCCAAATAGATCTTCCACAGAAACAGAATTCCGGATTAGTGCAGGCATTGCACATTCTGCGCGATGTTAAAGGAATCGGCTTCATTGAATTGAACAAAAAAGACATAGTACGCCATAAATTGGTGACACGCATCGTTGAAGCATACGATGCCTACGATAAAGAGAACAAATAAAAATAATATAGGAACTATGGCAAAAGTTTTGACAAACACAGATTTTAATTTCGAGAAACAGAACAAAGTATATCATGGCAAGGTGCGCGATGTATATTTCGTAGACAACGACAAACTTGTGATGGTGGCAACCGACCGCATATCGGCCTTCGACGTGGTGCTGCCCAAAGGTATCCCGTTCAAAGGACAGATGCTCAACCAGATAGCAGCAAAATTCCTTGATGCAACAACCGACATCTGCCCCAACTGGAAGCTTGCAACCCCCGACCCCATGGTAACTGTAGGTGTGCTGTGCGAAGGGTTCCCCATTGAAATGATTGTGCGCGGCTACCTGTGCGGTTCGGCTTGGCGTGCCTACAAAAGCGGTGTACGCGAAATATGCGGAGTTAAGCTTCCCGAAGGCATGAAAGAGAATCAGAAGTTCCCAGAACCGATAATAACCCCCACAACAAAAGCCGAGATTGGCGAGCACGATGCTGATATTTCTAAAGAGGAGATTCTGGCACGCGGCCTTGCAACCCCCGAGGAGTATGCACTGTTGGAAAAATACACCATCGCACTGTTCAATCGCGGAACAGAAATTGCAGCCGAGCGCGGATTGATACTTGTAGATACAAAATATGAGTTCGGAAAACATAATGGCACAATCTACCTGATGGACGAAATTCACACACCCGACTCTTCGCGTTACTTCTATGCCGAAGGCTACCAAGAGAAATTCGAGAAAGGCGAACCACAGAAACAGCTGTCGAAGGAGTTTGTTCGCGAATGGTTGATGGACAACGGTTTCCAAGGTAAAGAGGGACAACAGGTACCTGAGATGACCGACGCCATTGTTGAGAACATAAGCAACCGTTACATCGAACTATACGAAAACATCACAGGCGAGAAGTTTGTGAAAGCCGATACCGACAACCTGAACACACGTATAGAAAAGAATGTAAGCGAATATCTCGCAAATAAATAAAACTACAAACTACAACTATTGTGGCGAGGGGCATGAATGCTTACCTCGCCACAATAAAATATATAACCTTAAAGAGATGAAAAAGGAGTACGGAATAATCGGCTGCCCTTTGGGGCAATCGGCGTCACCCGCATTTTTCAATAATAAATTTGCCAATGAAGGCATAGATGCCGAATATATTCCATTCGAAATAGAAAATATCGAAAAATTGCCCGAGATACTTGAAAACCACCCTCTGCTGTGCGGTTTCAACGTAACAATCCCCTATAAGTTGCAGGTGATGGACTACTTGGAGGAGATAAGCGACGAAGCAAAAGGCATTATGGCTGTAAACGTGGTTAAGATAACACGCGACAGCAACGGCCGCCCCCACCTGAAAGGCTACAACAGCGACGTCATAGGCTTCACCCGTTCGCTCGAACCGCTTACCAAGGGCAGGCACAATAAGGCACTTATATTGGGTACAGGCGGTGTATCAAAAGCCGTCTCCTACTCGTTGAACACGTTGGGAATAGAACACATTTTTGTATCGCGCAAAGCAAGCGAAAATGCAATTGCATACGAACAACTGACCGACGAGATAATGAACACACACACACTTATAATAAACTGTACACCACTTGGCATGGTGGGCCATGGTGTAGACAAATGCCCCGATATTCCCTATAACAAACTGACGAACAGGCATCTGTTGTACGATGTTGTCTACAACCCCGAGAACACCCTCTTCCTGCAAAAAGGTGCAGCCCAAGGTGCACAAACCAAAAGCGGATACGAGATGTGGTACCTGCAAGCACTGGCTTCGTGGGAAATTTGGAACAAAAAAGATACACAATGACCGAACAATACAATAAAAACAAAACCGTAACGGCACGCCTCTTAACATTATACACCCAAATATGGATGTATCAGATAATAGGGTTAATCATCTTTATATGTTCGCGTGTAATCTACCTGTTTACACACACAACAACCGATAATCTTGTTGCACACGGCAACAGCCTGCCATTACTTGTGTGGAACGCATGGCGTTTCGATATACAGGCTGTCACTTATGTTTCGTTGCCTGCAATAGTGTTGGCTCTTGCCACACCGCACATAGGCGATAAAGCTTCAAAAAAAGCAAGCAGCTTCATGCGCTACTATTATGCGGTGATGCTTGCACTGCTCGCATTGCTTGCCACTGCCGAAGTATTTTTTTACCGGAACTTCAACAGCCGATATAATGTTGTATTCTTCGACTTCTTCGACGAAGGCCCGCTGGGGTTATTGCAAACCATGTGGCAAGACTACCCCTTCTTGTCGATACTTGCAGGAGTTGTGGCCGCAGGTTGCCTTGTATCCATTGCCGGCAAATACATACAGCACATAAAAACCTCGGTACACCACCAGATGGGAACAACAGCCACAATCACTGCATCGCTACTTATCATAGCACTCACATTCATCTTCATGCGTGGTTCGGTAACGCAATACACACTTCAAGTGGAAGCATTTGTAGTATCTACCGACGAGGTAATGAACAGCTCTGTGCCAAACTGCATATATATGCTTAAGAAGGCATACAAGGAGCGCAAGAACAGCTTCAAACTTGTGAGCGATAAAAAGCTGCTTAAAGAAAATGGATTTGCCTCGATAGGTGATGCAATTGCAACAGCCGGCCTTTCAACAGACAGCATTGCAACAAGCAGCGAAGATTCGGTTTACAATGCACTATTCAAAAGAGTAACAAGCAGTTATACTGATAAATGGGGGGGTAAGACACACCCAAACGTATTGCTTATCCTTAACGAAAGTTGGAGCAACCATCTGCTAACGATGGACCGCAACGATTCGTTGAACATACTTGGTGCCATGCGTCAACATCTGAAAGAAGACATTTACATGAAGAACATTCAATCGGTGCGCAACGGAACAATATACACACTCGAAACTGTTGCAATGGGCATGCCCTACATGCACTTTTTCAATTCGCGCTACCGCTACGAGTCGTTCAACAGTTCCATAGCCTACCCCTTTAAAACAAACGGCTATAGTACAGCCTTCATCACAGGCATGGACCCAACTTGGGAAAATGTGCTCGAAGGACTGATGCTTCAGAAATTCGACACCGTAATAGGCCGTCGCGAGGTACTTGAGAGAATAGACGGAAGCACAACAAGCGAGATTGGCGTCTACGATGAGTTTCTGTTGCAATACATTCTTGAAAGAATGGAGAAGAGAAACAGCAGCGACAACCCGCAATTTGTGATGGCACTCACCACCACCAACCACCCACCGTTCACCTATCCGGAAAACATGCAACTTCCACCACTTACCGATTTATGGTACACATCGGCCGATCTTAAAGGCGACAACGATGTTCTTAAAAAATATGGTTTAGGAATACAATACACAAACGAAAGCCTTGGGTGTTTCCTCGACCATTTCAAACAATCGACACTTGCCCGCAACACCATTATAATAATTACCGGCGACCACAATGTTCGCAGCATACTCGACTATTCTGCCGGGCACGTTCCGGCCGAGAAACGTCATGCTGTTGCAACATATATATACCTGCCCCCGGAGTACCGCCCTGCAGCAAGCGAAAAACAACGGATTGAAGAACGTTACGGTTCACACTACGACCTGCTCCCCACCCTCGCACCATTGGCCTTTGCACCCGGGACCGAGTATCTGTGCCTGGGCAACAACCTGCTCGACACCACACAGCCCGACAGCATCTATTTCAGCTACAACGAGAAGCAGACTCTCTCGCCCAACAGCGAAAAGAACGACTCTATCAGTCGGATGATGCAGGCTCGCGAAACATTAATGAAGATTTATTATCAGCAACATTTTAGGAAACAGTAAAAATTGTAATTTATCATTAATTATATGTATATAGAAAATGTAAAATCGCCAAAAGATATTAAGTCACTCGGCATAGAACAACTTAATACACTATCGAAAGAGATACGCAAAGCACTTATCGTACGATTGAGCAAGTGTGGAGGGCATGTAGGCCCCAATTTAGGCATGGTTGAAGCAACAATAGCAATGCACTATGTATTCAACTCGCCCATCGACAAAATTGTATTCGATGTATCCCACCAATGCTATACCCACAAGATGCTTACGGGACGTGCCGAGGCCTATCTTGATCTCACTCATTATGGTGATGTTTCGGGTTATACCAACCCCGAAGAAAGCGAGCACGATTTCTTCAACATAGGACACACATCTACATCCGTCAGTCTTGCCTGCGGCCTTGCAAAAGCACGTGACTTAAAGGGAGAAACAGGCAACATCATTGCTGTTATTGGCGACGGTTCGTTAAGCGGTGGTGAAGCATTCGAAGGATTAAGTAACGCCGGCACACTAAACAGCAATATGATAATTGTGGTGAACGACAACGAAATGTCTATAGCCGAGAATCATGGCGGATTGTATGAAAACCTTGCACAGTTGCGCCAAACAAACGGAACGACAGAATGTAACTTTTTCAAGAGCCTTTCACTCGACTACCGTTTCCTTGCCGACGGCAACAACATCTCGGAACTTATCAAAATCTTCCACGAAGTAAAAGATTGCAGTAAGCCCACAGTGGTTCATATATGTACACAGAAAGGAAAAGGCCTGTCATACGCCGAGGAAAACAGAGAAAAATACCATTTCAGTGGCCCATTCGACATTGCAACAGGAAAGGGCAAACACGATAACAGCGAGGTGGAAAACTACAACACAATTACCGGAAAAATTGTGATTGAAACAGCAGCAAACAACCCACGCTTCGTAGCTATAACATCGGGAACTCCGGGAGTATTCGGCCTTAATTCTTCGCAACGACAAGCATTAGGCTCGCAATTCATCGATGTTGGAATAGCAGAAGAACATGCTGTTGCTGTCGCTTCGGGGCTGGCATCGGCCGGTTGCCGTCCATTATGGGCTGTATACAGCAGTTTCATACAACGAACTTACGACCAAATGTCGCAAGACCTGTGCATAAATAACAATCCGGCTGTGATATGTGTATTTGCCGCATCAGTGTATGGAATGAACGATGTTACGCATCTTGGAATTTTCGATATTCCGCTACTTGGCAACATACCCAACCTTGTTTATCTTGCACCTACATGCAAGGAGGAGTATATTGCGATGCTTAATTGGGCTGTTGATCAACAAAAACACCCTGTAGCCATACGTGTTCCTGCACATGTAACTGCAAGCGATGTACTTTTTACCGACAATGATTACAGCAATTTAAACAGGTATCAGAAAGTTGAAACCGGTGAACGCATTGCAATTATTGCTCTTGGCTCGTTCTACTCTTTGGGGCGAAAAACAGCTGTTGAGATAGAACGAAGAACAGGAATACACCCCACTCTGATTAATCCACGATATATTTCGGGATTAGACAGCAATATGCTGAACGAAATAAAATCGTCACACGACATTATTGTGACATTGGAGGATGGAATTCTTGACGGAGGCTTTGGCGAAAAGATTGCACGTTTCTATGGCAACAGCAATATACGCACGCTTTGCTACGGCATAAGAAAAGAATTTATCGATCGTTACAATGTAAATGAATTATTGAAGGAAAATCGACTTACGCCGGAACAAATAACAGAAGATATTGAACAGTTGTTATAAGAAGTGTATTAACTATAACAAATCAGCGGTGTGCCATATTGGGCAACACCGCTGATTGTTTTTATTACTGATGAACATCGCGCAAGAGGTCGTTAACAGTCTTAACAGGATTGAATGTTATAAGCGGCACCTCCACAAAAACAGTGCTCCAATCACTCATGGCACCATTCCACAGACCGGGCAGCTCCATAGCCTTAAGCTCGCGACCATTCTTCGATTTATGTGAGATGAAACCTGTATTCTTATCGACGTACGATGGTAAATCGAATTTCTCACCCTTATAATTCTTTACTGCACAAACCAAATCCACCGGATTAAAGTGTGTCCCGTTCTCGAACATAGCCTTGGCTTCGGCATTATTCATATCAATCTGCGAACTCTCCAATATCTGCAACGACACCGTATTATCGGGGTTATATGCAAGGAACGGACCACCACCCGGCTCGCCCACGTTTTTCACCATACCGCATACACGCATCGGACGGTTCAGTTTCTTGCGCAAATACAGAACAAGTTCGCAATCCTCCATATCCTTTATATCCAAATTGCGACACATAAGACTCTGCTGTACAAAGTGAATCATCTCTTGCACCTGCTCGTGAGTATATTTACCGCTGTCAATCAGTTGCAGATAACCAAATGCCTTTTTCTGCAAGCCGACAAGTATTCCGGCAAGCAGTTTCTTGTATGTAACGGTATCGGCTTTCAGACGGTCGGGAACAACGTTGTCGATGTTTTTGATGAAAATTACATCGGCGTCGATGTCATTGAGATTTTCTATAAGCGCACCGTGACCGCCGGGACGGAATACCAAGGCTCCGTTCTCGCGGAAAGGCTCGTTCTGCGCATCGGCAGCAACAGTATCGGTGCTTTGCTTTTGCTCCGAAAAAGATATTTCATACTCTATACCGAACATCTTTTCATAAACAGGCTTGCGCTCGGCAACCAAAGCCTCGAACAAAGCCTTGTGATTGGGCGATACAGTAAAATGCAGACGTACTTTGCTGCCCATTGCCGCATACATTGCACCCTCTACAAAGTGTTCTTCGGCAGCAGTGCGTACATCGTCCTCATAGGAATGAAATTTAAGCAATCCCTTTGGAAGCGAACCATAGTTCATTCCTGTAAAATCGAGAAGATTGAATACTACAGCTTTATAGTTTCCGGCTGCGATAAGTTCCTTAACCGATGCAGAGTTGTTCTTGCTGCATATCTCGTCGAGCTCGCCATAGAAAGCAAATTTATCGATGTTTGCAAAAAAATTCTTCTCGAAATTTGTTTCAGGAGCATCGTATTCGGCGCTCAAGAATGCAAACAAATCTTTGAACATGCGGCTTGCCGCACCCGAAGCCGGCACAAACTTAACAATGGAGTTTCCCTCCTTGCAATAATCGTCCCACACCTGCAAACAGGCAGTAATCTCCTCGGCAGACGGAGCAAGTACCCCTTTCCCCACCGTTGCTGCCGCATCTATCTTCAGATACGGGAACCCGGTTTTAAAAGATTTCAACTGCTCGGCAAACTGCTCTACCGAGATTCCTTTCTTGTTCAACAATGCCTGATCGGCCTTACTTATAACCATAGCCGTAACAAAAATTAGTGTTAATAAATCAATATTCGCGAAGATAAGAATAAAATTCCGTAAATCGCAAAATTTTAAAAATATATATCGTAACTTCGCTGCATGTAACACAAAAAAAACGAAGAAACAATGTTACAACATTTAATATTTACAGAGGAAGAGAAGAGAGAGATTTTTCGTTTGAACCGCGAACTGCGCCGTCACATCGAGGACAAACGACAAAGTACCGACTACCGTTTCGTGAAAGAGAACATCACAAAAGCCATTGAAGAGGCTAAAATAACACGCGACAGTTTCGGTTTCAACCCTATTGTTTTAGATATGCAGACTGCCGCGCTAATGGGCGAGGAAATAGGATATCACCGCGAAATAATAATAAGCATATTGTTAAGCCGATGTGTGCAGCAAGAAACGCTCACCATGGACGAGGTGAAAGAGAAACTTGGAGATAACGTTGCAAAGGTGCTTACCAACCTTACACAGATAAACGCGCTCTATGCCAAAAGCCCCACAATTGAAACCGAGAATTTCCGCAACCTGTTGCTTTCGTTTGCAAACGACATGCGAATCATCCTTATAATGATTGCAAGCCGCTTGGTTCTGTTGCGCAGGCTTTTCGACAGCGACAACATCGAAGCACGTAAACAGGTTGCAAACGAAGCTTCGAAACTATATATACCTTTAGCACATAAATTGGGTTTCTATAAGCTTAAGTCGGAGATGGAGGATCTGTCGCTCCGATACACCGAAAGTGAAATATACTCGGAATTAAGCCGCAAACTGGAAGAGACAGCTGCATCGCGCGAGGATTATATGGCTGCGTTCATTCACCCCATTGAAATGGCACTGCGTTCGCAACCACATATAAAATTCCGCATCAAAGGACGTACAAAATCCATAAACTCGATATGGCAAAAGATGAAACGGCAGAAACTGCCGTTTGAAGGCATATATGATATTTTTGCCATTAGAATAATAATCGACAGCGAACCACAGAACGAAAAAAGCGAATGTTGGCAGGTTTACTCCATAATAGCCGACATGTACACCCCAAACCCTCATCGCCTGCGCGATTGGCTTTCTGTGCCCAAAAGCAACGGTTACGAATCGTTGCATACTACGGTTATGGGCCCCGAAGGAAGATGGGTTGAGGTGCAGATTCGTACCGAACGTATGGATGCTGTTGCCGAGCATGGCTTGGCAGCTCACTGGCGATACAAAGGGATAAAGAGCGAGAAGGGGCTCGATAATCTGCTTGCATCCATCCGCGATACATTGGAGCATCTTGCCGAAGAGGACATAAACGAGAACAAATTCAAAATGGAACTGTACAAAGATGAAATATTCATCTTCACGCCCAAAGGCGACCTGTTCCGCCTGTCAAAAGGTGCCACTGTTCTCGATTTTGCCTTCTGCATACACACCGGCATCGGTTGCAAATGTACCGGTGCAATTGTTAACGGCCGCAATGTACCTATACGACACACACTTAACAATGGCGATCAGGTGGAGATTATAACATCCAACAGCCAAACACCAAAGCAGGCATGGCTGAACATTGCAAGGACAGGACGCGCACGTGCAAAAATACGTCAGGCACTGAAAGACCTCACAGCACGTCAGGCCGACATTGCACGCGAAACCATCATCCGTAAATTCAAGAACCACAAAATGGAATACGACGAGGCGGTGATGGACCAGCTGATACGCAAAATGGGCTATAAACGGCTTACCGATTTCTATCAGCACGTAGCCGAGGGGAATATCGACACCGCCGAAATAATGAAACGTTACCAGGCCATCACCTCACCGGCGAACGAAGGTAACGAGCATACACAAAGCGCACAGACCTTCACGCTGCAGAACGAGAAGGATACGGGTAGTTCTTCCGATGACGTGCTTGTGATAGAACGCAACCTAAAAGGTATCGACTATAAGCTGTCGAAATGTTGTGCACCAATATTCGGTGATGCCATCTTTGGTTTTGTGACAATAAACGGTGGAATATCCATTCACCGTAAGGATTGCCCCAATGCCAAACAATTGCGCGAAAATTATCCCTATCGTGTAATAGAGGCACGATGGAGCGACAACGGAAAGAACAAAGCGCTCTACCCCGTCACACTGCGCATTGTGGGGCACGACGATATTGGCATTGTAAATAACATAACATCGCTGATAACACAAGAAAAAGATATTACAATGCGTGGAATAAACATCGAATCGCACGACACCCTCTTTTCGGGAACGCTCACACTTTTGCTCGATGACACAGCCCGCCTTAACAAACTAATAACAAAAATTGAAGCCATAAAAGGTGTCAAACAGGTGCGAAGAGTATAAGAGAGACTCTTTTAAGGAAAAGATATTAAAAAAGATAAAAAGAGAAACCGATACGTAAAAACTATGTATCTTCGCACAATAGAAACAAAGAAACCATGAACAAATTAATTATTCTACTTGTATCGTTCATATCGGTTATGCCACTTGCGGCACAGAACGCAAAAAACAACCGCCCTAAAATAGTATTCGAAAGCGAAACATGTAACTTGGGTACTATTGCAGCAGATACAGCCCTTGTCGAGTGTAAATTCAAGTTCACAAATACCGGGAAAAGCGACTTGTACATACATCAGGTAATACCCACCTGCAACTGTACAACGGCGTCGGCCGAGACCGGCCCAATTAAACCGGGCGAAAGCAGTTATATTACCATAACTTACGATGGCAGGCATGCAAAGCCGGGGCATATCAGAAAAAGAGTAACCGTTCATTGCAATGCTGTTAACGAGTTGGTAAAGCTTTTTATTACAGGTAAATTATTACCACACAGCGAAAAAGATGTTCAAAGAATAGATATTGAAGAGTAAAATAAAACAGTGAGCATTATTTTTTTTATGTTCACTGTTTTCTTTTACGTCATTGTAGATATGTTGAAAGAAAAATTTACTATCATTGAATCTTTGGTAGTTTTCTTTATAAAATCCTTAAGATTTAGGCAGTTCTCTCTTTTAAATCCTCGGTGGCTCACTGTTTTCTTTTACTTCAAATACACAGGATTAACCTCGTCCCTCATATTGGTGAAAATATCATTTACCACCCATCGGTGAACGTCGAATTCATTTTTTCTCACAAAGATAGTGTCGTTCCAATCGAGGTCCCAATGCTCGTGCGCTTCCCTGATGGCCTTTTCTATTATGGCAAAGCCATCGGGGTTGGCAATCTCACGGTTAATTGCAAAAATGGTGTTCCAAAAGTCGCCGCGTTTCATTTGGGTCGTTGCCGGGTCGTTCAACAACGAGTCTCGTTTTTGTATGTTACGCTCTATCAAATCTATATCTTTAAATCTCTTTTTTAGTGTCCGAGAGGGAATGTTGATGGTGTCGTAGCCTATGTTCCATGTTGAATCATAAGGTAACATATGAGATGTATAGTAATTCGTAATAAAATCCAGACATGAGCCATATACTTGATATTCAAATTCGGGTTCCGAGTAATACAGCCTCATAAGATCATTGTAAATGATTTGACTTTCAAGGCATGTAACTTTATACAATTTACATCTTGCACCCGGGAGGGTATCCCTGCCCGATAAGTCTATCCAATTTCTTGTTTTTACTTTCGTTATTTCATTCTCGGCAAAACTGCCATCAGATTCTGTGCATCCATGCAGTATTATACCGCAAAGAATTGTTGAAATAATTAAGAATCGGTTAAACATAATTCACCTGTTTAAAAGTTGTTTTTCGGGGCTAATGTAAAAAAAAACAGCAAGCAAATATTTAACAATATTTTTTAGAAAATAATTTTGCAATTGGATTTACGTTTAGAGCAAAGGTTGGCATACTGCTGTACGCCACCTATGCTCTACTGTTTTCCTACATTTATAAGCTGTTTATTATTTATTCTTTACTTCTTGTATATAAAGAGAATCTAAATTAAATGGAATTGGTTCCAAACCGGCAAGCCTTCTCATAACATTTTCGAGAATCGCAAATGTATATTCATTGTGACATTCTGCGGGTTTATTCATAACAAAATTACAGTTGTACTTCTCATTCAACGCCTTTAACCTTGCTTGCACCTCCTCGGTTGTCATTGGAGCGGAGCTTCTTGTTTCAACACTCTTCATCGCTGCGGTATTTTCCACCACGCATTCATCGAGTTCCTCATTACTACACGATGTAAAACCAATCATAAATAATGCAATGGCTGCTAAAGATAAATAAATAGGTTTCATGGTATTTTGTTTTTAAAGTTAATAATAGCTGTTCTACTAATTCTGATAATTTTTTCATTGTAAATATATAAACAAGACATATATTAAACAAATATTTAGCCATTAATCTTCCAATGTCTGTATCAATATGGATTAAGATGGTTATTTTTTATCAAAACGAGAACAAATTACACATGTGATATCACTGTTGTTATAAAATCGAAACTATTGATATTTATTATTAATAGAATTCTGTTATAAGCGTTATTGTATGATACTTATATCAAGTGCCCCATCCTTATTATTACCAGTTGCAATAAATGTTAAACCACGGAGTGTAAATTGATACGAATATGCAAACCATATTTCTTCCATATTATAAGGATTGTTGTTGTCGTAATGAATAGATGATTCCAATAATAATGAGTACGGTACATATTCAGGTACATAAGCTTTTGCAATTTCATCAACTTCATCTTGAGATAAATATTCGTTGGTTCCATTTTTAGGCATATTATTTACAGAGTAATATGTTTTATTCTCAAAACCATCAAATTCAAGATCTGAATGTACACCATAAGCATATTTATAAAATATTTCATAATTATATCTATAGAATTGTGTTCCCAATGGTGCATAATCAGTAGCTTCTACAGTCTCATATGAAGAACCCCTTGATGTATATTGTACATTTTCGTTATCATTTTCCAATGTAGTTACTGTTGACGCAACGTTGATTTCATCAATAGAAGTGTCATCCATTAACTGTGTTTTATATAATTGTGGCTTAACTTCTATTGGAAGTGGCTCTAAACCGGCAAGCCTTCTCATAACATTTTCGAGAATCGCAAATGTATATTCATTGTGACATTCTGCAGGTTTATTCATAACAAAATTACAGTTGTACTTCTCATTCAACGCCTTTAACCTTGCTTGCACCTCCTCGGTTGTCATTGGAACGGAGCTTCTTGTTTCAACAATTTTCGTTGCTGCTGTGTTTTCTACAAAACACTCATCAATGTCTTCATTATTACACGATGTAAAGCCTGCCATGAATAAGGCAATGGCTGCTAAAGTTAAAATTTTCTTTTTCATAATTTAAAATTTAATGGTTATTTATTGTGATATCACTGTTCATATTTTGAAGTTCGTATTTAACATTATTAATAATAATATCAATTTTTCGGGATGGGATTTTTACTTGCTTGGATAATATTTTGTTTCCTGTTTTCTTCATATTTACGGTGTCACCAAGTTCTTTATATATTTTAAATTGTTTGTATAATGGTATAAAGCGCACAGGGCACATATTATGCGCCATTGAATAATGCTCAAGTGATTTTGTGTAATCACCAATAAACATGTAGCTGTTTGCGAGTAATATCTCAATGTCATATCCAGATGAATATTTTTTACATTCATTGCAAAGGATTATACATCTACTATAATTTTTATTTTGGTATTCTATTGTGGCCAAGGAGTATAGCATTCTTCCTTTATCTATCAAATAGTCATCGGATTTTTCAAAAACAAGCATTGCTGTTTCTTTATCTCTGTTTTTAAACTTTTTTATGGCATTATTCCACTTCATTTCGTCGTTGAATGCCCGTAATTCGATACCGCAGTAGAACAAGAGTGCTATAGACAGCAAAGGGGTTATATATTTATTTCTTGATAGCAGTTTCCATGTTTGCGGTAATGCTGCAATATATGCCAACAGTACTACCTTTGTGTATGCTACGGAGAATGGATATGAGAAAAAACTCCATAAAAGCAACAGGGTGATGAAATGAATAAAGCATCGGCTCTCTCCACTGTTTTCTTTATGTAATATGTTTATCAGAAGTGCAACCGCAACAAGTATAACTACTAATGTCTGAATACCATAGTTTACGGCTACATAAATATATTCGTTTAACGGGTGTTTTATATCATCGGCAAGCATGGCGTTTTCTTCGTCGATGTTATTTCTGAAATATTCGGCCTGCTTAATCATATAATCGGTTTCAAAACCTGTGCTTCCCCTGCCGAATGGTTTTTCCATTATCATTTCGGCTGTATTTTTTAGGATGAACATTCTTCCCGAGGATGAATCTCTCTTTATAAAGAAAAACAGGAGTATCAATGGAATAAGTATCACAAATGTGGATATAAGATATTTTTTCTTTGGGTTGAATGCGATTTTAAGAAAATATATACCGGATAACAACATCGTTATTATGCCCGTACGTGAGGTGTAATGAATCATCACAAGCAAACAGATTATGAATATTATGGCCGAGATGGTTCTTAATTCCTTTTTATTTGTGTCGTAAAGGTATATAATGGATGGGGTTGCAAATGCAATGTACATTGCACGTATTGATGTGTTTGCGGTGTTGCAAAGGAATATAGAAAGCAGGCCGGTAAGGAGTATCAGACCCATTATAATGGGGTACTTACACCTGTTAAGATATTTGTTTCTATTGGATGTTAAGAGGACTGACAGGACCAAGGCAAAGAGTGTCATGACGGGAATATATGATTCCCACCATGCAGGTTCCTTGTTTGCATTATAATGGCAAAAGACGGACAGCAATAATGCTATGAATATAATTATTGTCTGAATCATTCTGTTTCGTTTATTATCTCGTCATATATGAATTTTTGTTTGCCGTTTTCCATGATGAAGGGCATCTCTTCTTTTCCTTCGGTGTGATTCTTCAGCCAATAGAGTTTGCCACGTGGCACATTCTCAAATTCGATGTATTCGTATGTTGCTGTTTTTATTCCGCACGATTGCCAGCCGTCGGACCAATAAAACAGTTCGTAGCGACAGCCGCTTTTTATGCCGTTGTCGGCGTTGAGCGGGGCTAATCGGACGGCAATTACCTCTTGGGGCTCGTCGAGCGTGAGGGTGATATTGGGGTAGGCGCCGGGGTCGGTCTGCATGTTGCCGTCGTATTCTGTGGCCCAGGTCATGCGGTTGCGGTCTTTGTCGAGGAGTTTTACAAAAGTTAGGTTGCTTTGCACCTTGGCGGTGTCACTTGGTGCCAGGCAGTGAACTCTTGTTGCCTTTGCTGTATTATTGTAGCCTCTGCTATTGTCGGCTATCCATTCAAGGTGTGATATATTGGCGTGTGGGTTATTATCGGGTGATTGGAATCGATAATATTGAAATTTTCCTCTTTTATTGAACTTATATTCTTTTAATTGTGGAAGTGGAGCTTCTTCAATTGTATACAAAACTTCGGCTTTGCTGAAATCGTGGCTCTCTGAGGCAAGAAAACGACCGCCCACCAACCCTTCCGAAACGCGCTTCATGCTCTCCTTTCGAGGGAATTTGCGTGTTAATATAAGTGATTCCAATGCTGTATCGTTGTCGATATAAGGTATTTCATTTATTTCGGGAGTGCCACTATCCACTGTCAAATAGAATGGCATAAAGAAACTGTCATACCCGTTACGGGTATAATACACCGGGATATAAAGTACTCCGGCAAGAGCATTTTCAAAGGTTATGCTTTTTGTTTTGGTGTCGATTACTCCCCATGTGGTTGGTTTTATTCCGCCATTGGCACTGAAGGTGGCGAGATAGGCCAAGTGGTTTTCGGTGTTTATGGTGTCGAGGGGGATTGTTATTTTACAGACTTTAACATAGTGTGATGTTACGTCTTTTATACAGGGGTTGGAGAGTTCGGAGGGGATGGGTTCGTTTGATGATTTAAGGAAATAGGGGGTGTTTTTTTGGGCGGAGAAGAGGTGGCGGTAGACATTCAGGCTTACGGGGTTTTGGAAATCGAACCGGCCGGGAAGGGAGGATTCGGGGTTGTAGGGGTGCCATTTGTTGCTATCGGGGTCGTATACGCTGCAATGGTAGTGACGGCCGGTGAGGTCGCGGTAGCCCACAACGTTTTCCACTACGGTGGGAATGCCGATGGAGCGTAATATGTTGCAGTTCCATACGGCAATGTCGGTGCATTCGTGTATGCCGTGTACGTAGAGGTCGTAGAGGCCGGAGGGACGGGTGCGGCGGGTTGGGCCGTTGAGGTTTCTTTGAACGCAGATGGTGTGGTTGTAGCGGTTTATGACTTCTGTAAGATTGGCGGCACTATCGGGTGAGAGGGGGACGGAGAAGAGGTTGTTAAGATGGCTGCCGTTGGTGATGAAGCCGTAATGGCGTAAGGAGGTGTAGGGAAGGATGTATTCTTTGAAGTCGTCGAATGAGAGGTTTTTGGAGAATCGACCGGTGCGCCAAACTTTAAATGCATTATCGATGTGGCGAATGAGAAAGGCGGCGGTTATGAGGCTGCTGTCGCACTGTATTGCGGTGGTGAGGGTCACCTCGGGAGGAGTAGATTCCCGAAGAAGGCTGTCGCGAACGGTGCGAATGGAGTCGATGAGGTTGCGAGGGATTTTATCATAGCCGTATTTTTCTTGAAGGTTATGAAGGAGGAGATCCGTTTCGCGGCGCCACTCTTCCAAACGGGGGTCGACGGTTGCTATATTCCTTGAGGAATAGTGGTATGGAAGGTTGGCGAGAAGGAATTTGGCGGCTGAAAGCTTTTGACTGTCGGGGTCGATGTGGGTGTAATGAAAAAGAACGTCATTCTTGGAATCGGATTTTTGCAAACCAATTTGCATAATCAATGCAAATATTGCAAATATCACTACAATTATTGCCAAAAATGACTTGGACGTTTTCATAAGAATAAACTATTTTAGCGGTAAATTTATTCATTAAACAAGTATATAACAAACTTTTCTATGATATTTTTTATGCAAACGATTGCGATAACGTTTGCATTTTTCGCAAACGTTTGCAAAAAAAACAGAGAATATTTGTATATTTGCAAACGAGAATAAGACTTTCAATTTTAAATTCATATATCAATAACCGAAATTGCCATGAACAGTTCCCGAGTGGTCACAATAAAAGATATTGCCAACGAGATGGGCATATCGATTTCAACCGTATCACGTGCATTATCCGGCAATACAAATATTGCGGAGAAAACACGAATAAGAATTAAACAAGTAGCCGAAAGGCTTGGATACAGTCCCAATCAGACTGCAATATCTCTTAAACAAGGACACAGCCACACTGTTGGGGTTATTCTTCCGGACATGGAGGACACTTTCTTTTACGAAATATTTATAAGTATAAACAGAACGTTATACGAAGCCGGCTGGACTACCTTTGTTGTTTTTTCCGAAGAGGATGTAAGAAAGGAACTTGTATGCCTTGAAACAATGGAGAAATACAAGGTAGATGGAATTATTATGTGTGTGTGTGATGCCAATTATAATTCAAAAAAAATACAGGAGATGATAGACCGCGGATTCAAATTTGTATTCTTCGATCGTTCTCCACTGTTACCAAACATTACAAGAATTGAAATTGATAACGAGAGATATATGTTTTTCCTTGTTCAGCATCTTATTGAACAAGGTTACAAACGTATTATATACATGAATTCGCCGGATAGTCTTCACTACTCGAATGCACGCCTTAAAGGATATACCGATGCTGTAAAAAAACATGGATTATTCGAAGAATCATTGATATTCAAGTCGAATGGCATGAAATTTAAAGATGGATTGGAACTTGCCGATAAAATAATAGATAAGATTGATGATGTTGATGCCATAGTTGTGTGTGACGATGTTGTGGCAATAGGTGTAATGCACAAACTACAAAAACGTGGAATTAAAATCCCCGATGATGTTGCAATAACCGGATTCGGTGGTTCAATCATAAACAGTATGGTTAATCCGGAAATTACAACTGTAGATTTCCCTAAAGTTGAAATCGGAATGCAGGCCGCTACACTTATAATGAATAAAATCAATCACAATTTAGAACAGGATTTTGTTCTGAATTTACAAGCAAAAATTCAGTACCGCGCCTCTTCAGAGAGAGAATGGGATTGATAATAATAAGATAAATCTAAAAAGTGTATTTGATATTCCAAGTTTGGCTCCACTCGTTGAAAAATAACAAAGTAAACTTTGTATTTAACTTGTTTGCGCAAACTTTCTTCGTTACGCTTGCCTTGAACTACATCTTTTTATTCATCTTCCACAAAAAGAGACTGACTAAAAAGTATTTTTTAGTCAGTCTCTTTTTGGAAGTTATGATTCAATGAATCATGCAAGCCACTTAACGAATGCAAAATCCTGACGGTGAGGAAGTTCGTCGTTCTTGGGGAACATACGATAGCTTATTCTGAAGCTACCTGCATTATTCATCACATAGTCGGTGTGGAATGTAAAGATGTCACCTTCGCGTTTTACCAATTCAAGCGGTTGAACAGAGAAGACATAATCGCGACCCTCTTTATCGGTTGCAAGAGTAACAAGTTCGATACCGATTGCATCATCCAAGCCCTTCTCGTCTACCTTAATGGTGATACCGTATTTGTTACCGGCATTGATATTGCCTGCATCAACATTAGAATCTTTGTCGATTGATACCACCTCGATAGAATCCCATTTTGCAGCAACATCCTCTTTCCATTTTGCGAGTTCACGTGCAACTTTCGAGTCATTTGCCATAAGGTGATGGAAACGAACGCCTTGCTTGTTATAGAACTTGCTATAATAATCGTCGAGCTGACGTTTCATTGTGAAGTGAGGTGCTATGCCTGCAATAGAGTTCTTGATGTAACCAATCCACTCGTCGGAATATGCTTTGTTGCCACGGTTGTAGTACAAGGGCAAAATCTCGCTCTCGAGCAATGTGTAGATTGTTGCTGCATCCAACTGATCCTGGAACTCTTGGTTCTGATATGTACGTTTCTCTTTAAGAGCCCAACCTGCACCGGGTTTGTAGCCCTCGCACCACCAACCATCGAGTACCGAGAAGTTGAGTACACCGTTCATAAGAGCTTTCTCGCCCGATGTTCCCGATGCTTCCAAAGGACGTGTAGGTGTATTCATCCAGATATCAACACCCGATACAAGCATCTTTGCAAGCTGCATATCGTAGTTCTCGAGGAAGATAATCTTGCCTACGAACTCGGGACGGCGAGATACCTCGATGATACGTTTGATAAGCCCCTGGCCTGCACCATCGTGGGGGTGTGCCTTACCTGCGAAGAGGAAGATTACGGGATGTTTCTCGTTGTTGACAATCTTTGCAAGACGGTCGAGATCGGTAAACAAGAGGTGCGCACGTTTGTATGTTGCAAAACGACGAGCAAAACCAATTACCAATGCATCGGGGTTAATCTTGTTCACGATGTCGACGATACGCATAGGATCGCCTTGGTTTTTAAGCCAGTTCTCGCTGAACGACTGACGGATGTACTCGATAAGACGTTTCTTCAATGTAACACGTGTGTTCCAGATAATGTCGTTGGGTACATTCTTTATTGCTTCCCAAATAGAAGCGTTCGACTGGTCTTTGATGAAGTTGGGATCGAAATATTTCGAATAGAGGTCGTTCCATTCGCGTGCCACCCATGTGGGATAGTGTACACCGTTGGTTACATAGCCAACGTGGTTCTCTGCGGGGAAATAACCCTTCCAAATACCCGAGAACATATCTTTTGATACTTTACCATGCAAGCGGCTTACACCGTTAATTTCCTGGCATGTGTTGCAAGCAAAGATCGACATGCAGAAACGCTCGTTTCTGTCGCCTGCGTTAACACGGCCAAGGTTCATCAAATCGTCCCATGTGATATTGAGTTGTTTTGCATAACCCTTCATGTATTTGCCAAAGAGTGCCTCGTCGAAGTAGTCGTGGCCGGCGGGAACGGGTGTGTGAACGGTATAAAGGCTCGATGAACGAACAATCTCCAATGCCTCTTCGAAAGAGTATCCGTCTTTAATGTATTGTGTCAGACGGAAGAGGTTGCAGAGTGCTGCATGACCCTCGTTGCAATGGTAGATATCTTTCTTAATACCAAGTTTCTCGAGCATTATCATACCGCCGATACCAAGCAGAATCTCTTGTTTCAAACGGTTTTCCCAATCACCACCATAGAGCTTGTGAGTGATGGGACGGTCGTACTCGCTGTTCATCTCGAAGTCGGTATCGAGCAGGTAGAGAGAGATGCGACCTACGTTAACTCTCCAAACATTTGCATGAACATAATAGTCCATGAAAGGAACATGAATAATCATGGGAGTACCATCGCTCTCGTAAACACGCTCGATGGGAAGGTTGTTGAAGTTCTGTGCCTCGTAGTTGGCAATCTGTGAACCATCCATCGAAAGTGACTGCGAGAAGTAGCCGTAACGATAAAGGAAACCTACGGCACACATATCGACGTTTGAATCTGAAGCCTCTTTCAAATAGTCACCGGCCAAAATTCCAAGACCACCCGAATATATTTTAAGTACATGTGTAAGGCCGTACTCCATACAGAAATATGCAACTGATGCACGCTCGGTATTGGGCTTTTCATCCATATATGTACGGAACTTTGAATATACTTCATCGAGTTTCTTAAGAATTGATTTGTCTTTTGCCAATTCATCTAATTTCTCTACACCCAATTTTTCGAGCAAAAGAACGGGGTTCTCGACACACTCTTCGTATAATTTGCTGTCGAGCATACGGAAGAGGTCTTTTGCCTCCTCGTTCCACACCCACCAAAGGTTGTGTGCTATCTCCTCGAGCTTAACGAATGGCTCGGGGATATAAGATTTTACATTAATTGCTTTCCAATTTGGTTGATTTGAGTTACTGATTGCTATCATATTAATAATTTATGGTTATTATTTCTTTTTTCTCTCTTCAGCTGCTTCCAACGCAAAGCTATAAGCACGTAAATAATTTTTAATGAAGTGTTTCCACAGTGCTTTATCGGCAAATTTCGCTGCTTTCTTGCGATAGTCGGCAACCTCTTTTTCCAAAATTTTTGCAAAGATACAAATACTTTTTGTAATAACAGCAGCCGAATCGAAATAGTTGCTATCATTTCGGTTCACCACCTCTACTCCATCGGAAATTTCACCATATCGGCCAAGTACGGAATTCACCCAAAGACCGAAGCCGGCAAGGTCGGTTGTTATTGTGGGTATGTGGAATGCCACACTCTCGAGCGGAGTATATCCCCAAGGTTCGTAGTACGAAGGATAGATATTCAAATCGTTACCTATAAGAATATCATAATAGTCCTTATTAAATATACCATCGCTACCTTTCAGATAACAGGGTACATATATTACTTTCACCTTATTCTTGCCGCTGTGGTTGGCTATGCCAAGGTTGCGTATCGAGCTTGCAATTGCATCGTCGCTGAAATTACAAAGATTGTGTGTGAGGTAAGGATCGGGCAACGGTGTATTCCACTGCGATGCATCACTGTTAAGGCGTTTGCACAAATCCTCGCGTGCATCGCCCGACCATGCGGGTACGTCGATGAAAGCTATTACATCGCGCTCGAGTTCTTCGCTATTCTGCAAACGTGCCATAACTTCGAGGAAAAGGTCGATTCCTTTGTTACGCATCTCCATGCGACCACCCGTACCGATGATAAGTGCATCGTCCGAGATATTATCTCCTGTAAGTGCACGAGCAACGCGAAGGCGCATATCACGTGCCTCTTTACGACGCTTATCAAACTCTTTACCTGTTGGCACGAAGTCCTTTTCGAAACCGTTCTCGAGGATTACATCGATGTCGCGCTCGATGAGTTGCTTACACTCCTTGGCTGTAATCTCACTTACTGTAGTAAAGCAATCGACATTCAAAGCCGATTGTTTCTCGATGGAGTGTTTCGATTCCACATTGAGTTCGGCTGCCATTTGGTCGCCGTTGTATCCCTCGAAATAGTCGTAAAGAGGTTTTCCGTTGGAGCATATCGAGCGACCTATGCTTGTTGCATGGGTGGTGAATATGGTACCGGCCTGGGGCAGGTTTTTCTTAATGTACAATGCTGCACTTCCACTCTGCCATTCGTGTGCCTGAACAACTACTCTATCGGATTCCTTAAGATAGAACTTATGGAAACTCTCTATTACCTGCCCTACAGCATAACCAAACATGACAGAATCGTCGTAGTCGCCGTATGCATGCAACGAATCTACATGATATTCGTTCCATAAACGAGCATAAAAATTCTCCTTCTCATCAAAATATGCAGTATAATCGACAAGCATCACTTTGGGACGGCCGGGAATCTCCCAATATCCGCAACGTACAGTGAATTTCTCGTCAGCAATATTCTTACGCCATTCTTTCCACAAGCGCTTATCTTCGGTGAAAAGAGGATTCTTTTTCTCTTTCCACAAATCGGGGCCGATGTAGACAGCATTTATACCTTCTGTTTCGGCTATTGTTTCTGCTTTGGTAGATAAAACGGTATATATTCCACCGACTTTATTACACACCTCCCAGCTTATTTCGAAAAGATAATCGGGAAGCAATATATTCTTCTTCATCCTTTTTATGTTTATAAAGTATTATTTATAACACAAATAGGGAGGAGAAACAAATCTCCTCTCTATTTGCATTACAGCTTTTGACACTTTGTATCTTTTAAGCAGCAACTGCACTACCCATAAGGTATGTTGCAGCAAGCGCAACAATAGCGTAAAGTTCGGGGAAAACTGCAAGCACAAGTGTCTTACCTGTTACATCGTATCCCTGACCTATTGCAACAACACCGTTAGCACAAACCTGTCCCTGACGAATTGCCGACAACAAGCCTACAACACCAAGCGCGATACCCGAACCAAGAATGGCGGCAGCCTGAATACCTGTAATCTCGGGAGTCAACACATTGAACATGCTCTGGAACATGTAGTAACCTGCAAAACCATACAATCCCTGTGTACCGGGAAGAGCTGTAAGCACGATAAAGCTACCGAATGCACCTTCGTTCTTTTTGTAAGCACCAATTGCAGCGTTACCCACGATGGTTACACCAAAGGCACTACCTACACCGGCCAAACCAATCATTAATGCGATGCCGATATAGGCAACCAACAGATTCATTGTCATTTCCATAATTTTAAATAGATTTTAAGTTATTATTATTTAGAAGCTGTTTGAATTTCTTTCGAAAAAGTTTATTACATTATCCGCGAGTTGTGCTTGCCTTTTTATGTTCTTTTTTGCCTGTTTTTCCCTTTTTTGCGGTTACATAGCCCGCTATGCGCCCTTAAAAAATGAAAAAACAT
>JAFTUV010000029.1 GCA_017466065.1 Bacteroidaceae bacterium | reverse complement strand
GTTACTTCTTTGTACTTTGCTTTCTTGCGGACAAAACGCATACTTTCTAAATCACGAC
Source organism: Bacteroidaceae bacterium (assembly GCA_017466065.1). Next base: position 83,047 of record JAFTUV010000029.1, on the reverse strand, counting down.
GAATGGTCCTCTCCGAAACTTTATACTTTAATGACAGTTGTAACAAGGTCTGTTTGCCTTCAACATAATCGGTTATTACTTTGAATTTGTCGCGTCGTTGTCCACCTATGAATTGTTTATTACAATCCTTGCATTTATACATCTGTTTTCGTCCTCTCAGGCCATTCTTGACCACATTGGAGGAACCACAAAAAAAGCATTTTTTTTAGCATATCAATGATAATCTTTGCAAAGATATGTATATCAAACGATTACAAAGGTTTTATCCTACTTTTTGCCCACCCTGCCAGCATTGTCGATTTCAAAAAAAAAAATTAGGACCTCAAAAGAAGTCCTAACCAAAGTAGCGCCTACGGGAATCGAACCCGTGTTCCATGCGTGAGAGGCATGTGTCCTAGCCGCTAGACGAAAGCGCCATATTTTAAAAATCCATATAACCGCTCATACGTTTCGCACCGTATTTGCAATAATCTTGTAGCGCCTACGGGAACAACGCGAGGAGGGAGCGTTGTTTGCGACGACGGAAACTTTAGTTTCCCAAAGGAGTATTCCCGTTCGCACCGTATTTGCAATAATCTTGTAGCGCCTACGGGAATCGAACCCGTGTTCCATGCGTGAGAGGCATGTGTCCTAGCCGCTAGACGAAAGCGCCATCTGCAAAACCCAAGCGGAAGCTGGGGGATTCGAACCCCCGGTACGGTAACCCGTACGGCAGTTTAGCAAACTGCTGGTTTCAGCCACTCACCCAAACTTCCATTTGGAAAGCCTACGCCCTTATTTTGCGTTGCAAAGGTATATCGTTTTTGTCAAATATGCAAATGTATCGGAATTTATTTTTAAAAATTTACTATTGAACCAATATTTACAGACCAAATGTTATCCGACAGAGAGCACGCCATAGGTAATTTAACCCTCCAACAGAGCAAGAACCTTAATAATCTCCTGTTCAAAATTCGGGGTGAGCACCCCGTTGCCTATCGCACAGCGAATTTCATCCACACCCCAAAAGCGGCCTCCATCGAGTTCGTCACTCGGGCGCACCTCACCATCAAACACCGCACTATACACATAAACAAGCTCCTTTTCACGCTCGCTCTCAAACAGATAGCGCAACAGGAAACGCGGCGAAGGCAGCTCAATGCCCAATTCCTCGCGCACTTCGCGTTCAAGGGCCGACGACACATCTTCGCCAAAATCTATATGCCCTCCGACAGCCGTATCCCATTTGCCCGGCTGTATATCCTTCCACAAAGGACGCTGTTGCAAATATATTCTTCCCGAGCTGTCAAACAGATGCAGATGAACCACCGGATGCAATAATTTGCTGCCATTATGGCACTCACCACGAGTAGCCGAGCCTGTTACACGGCCCTCGACATCTACAAGAGGGAGCCTCTCCGAATTATTATCGCTCTTCATATATAGTTTAAGAAGTTGTTTAAATTTCTTATAAAAATATATCAAAGCTGAATAAAGTGTTGTTTCGGTTTGTTTTAGTCTGCTTTCTGCATCTATTTCTCCTTTAAATTTGAAAATAGCCCGCTATTCTCTGCATTTAAAGTAGCAAAATATGCTAAGAAACAATCCTCAAACAATCGCGAAATAAATTTTAGACAACTTCTAAATATCCGTTACTCTTCGTTATAATCGGCCTCGGTATTCACGTTCCACACGGCAGCCCTGTCGCCCACTTTGCACAGACAATCGACCGCAGCAAAGGCTGTGAGCATAGAGTGGTCCATATTATTATAACGATGCTGCCCATTGCGCCCTATGCAATAGAGATTTTCAATACTGTCGAGAAAATCACGCACAACGCCCAAATCCTTGTAACTGCCCCAATAGGCAGGATAGGCCTTTTTCATTCTCACCACACTGCCCGACCTAACAGCCGAAGCATCGAGCACCTCCATCTGCGACAATTCCTCAACTGCCAAGGCAATAATATCCTTGTCACTCATCTGCCACAAAGCATCGCCCTCGCTGCAAAAATATTCGAGCCCCAGAAAGAGAGTATTCTCATAGTCGGCAACCATATAGGGCGACCAATTATTGAATACCTGTATGCGCCCCACCTTCACATCGCGTTCCTGAACATATATCCAAGTATCGGGCACACGATTGGCGTATGTGCGCAATTTTGTAGTATTCTTTATCTTCAAACTGTTCACAAGAAGCCCCACTGTAATAAAATCGCGATAAGGCAGGCCGGCAGCAACAGCGGCAACGGCAGACGGAACCTCGGCACCGCGAACAGCCCCCACAAGATCCTTTATGGGCATAGAGGAGAAAAGATAATCACACTCCACAATGCGACGCGACCCGTCGGGGCAACGGCACACTACCGACACTGCACGCCCATTCTCCACATTCACCTGCACCACACGATGTTCTTTCAACAGCGAGCCGCCACCCTCCTCTATTCTTGCAGCAACAGTTTCCCACAACTGTCCGGGGCCATATTTAGGATAAAGGAATTCTCCAATCAACGAAGTTTCCACCCCCTTTTGGGCAATATCCCCGTCGCGCTTCACAGAGAAGGCATCTTTGAGCAGTGCCCACATTGAAAGCCCCTTCACCCGCTGGCTGCCCCAATCGGCACCAAGCTGCGAGGGATGCTTTCCCCACACCTTTTGAGTATAATCCTCGAAAAACATTCTATACAGCGGGCGACCGAAACGGTTAATATAAAAATCTTCGAGCGAATTTTCGGCACGGCGATGCAACCTTGCAGCAATATAACCGCAAGCAGCCTTCACCGCACGCCACACACCCATATTGGCAAGCAGCGAAAAAGTAAGCGTCAAAGGATAGGGGAAGAATTTGTGACAGAAGAAAATACGTGACACACGGCGGCGACGCAACATCACATTATCGCTTGTCTGCGGGTCGGGAGCAGCGGCAACAGGCCCGGCACCAAGCAAAAGTTCGTCCTTGGCAGGAGCAGCCTGCAACGGCATCACATCGCACCACCAACGCATAACCCTCTCACTCTTCGAGAAGAAACGATGCCCGCCAATATCCATACGATTGCCCCCGCAGTTCACAGTCCTCGATATTCCACCCACCGAAGAACTCTCTTCGAGCAACAAAGGCACAGCCACGCCCCGCTGCAACATTTCGTATGCAGCAGTAAGGCCGGCCGGGCCGGCACCAATAATCACAGCTGTTTTTTTCCCTTCGTGAGCCATATATCCCATTTTTACGTCCCAAAAATACTCCATATTCAATCAAAAAACAAGAAGGTGCACCATTAAATGCACCTTCTTGTCGTTTAAACGCAACTTTCAGCGTCTATTTCAGGGATTGATGTTTTTTACATCATACCGCCCATACCTCCCATTCCGGGAGCACCCATAGGCATTTCGGGCTTATCCTCCTTCTTCTCAACAATCACACATTCGGTAGTGAGGAACATTCCGGCGATTGAGGCAGCATTCTCCAAAGCCACACGTGTAACCTTTGCAGGGTCCACCACTCCGGCAGCAAAGAGATTCTCATAAACATCGGCACGAGCATTATAACCATAATCGGCCTTGCCCTCACGCACCTTCTGCACAATAACCGCGCCCTCTTTTCCTGCGTTAGCCACAATCTGACGAAGAGGCTCCTCTATTGCACGCTTGATGATTGCAATACCGGTTTTTTCATCGGCATTCTCTGCTTCAAGAGTTTCGAGAGCATCTATCGAACGTATATAAGCAACACCGCCACCGGGCACTATACCCTCCTCGATGGCTGCGCGTGTAGCGCAAAGAGCATCATCGACGCGGTCCTTCTTCTCCTTCATCTCAACCTCCGATGCAGCACCTACATAGAGAACAGCAACGCCACCGGCCAATTTGGCAAGACGCTCTTGCAGTTTCTCCTTGTCATAGTCGCTCTTTGTGGTCGAGATTTGCTGCTTTATCTGTGCCACACGGGCAGCGATAGCCTCTTTGTCACCATTGCCATCGACAATAGTGGTATTATCCTTGCTGACGGTGATGCGGCCGCAAGTACCCAACATTTCGAGTGTAGCCTGCTCCAATTTTATACCCTTCTCCTCGCTGATGACAACAGCACCGGTGAGGGTTGCAATATCTTCGAGCAAGTCCTTGCGACGGTCGCCAAAGCCGGGAGCCTTCACCGCACAAATCTTCAACTGCGAACGCAAACGGTTCACAACAAGTGTGGTGAGAGCCTCACTCTCAACATCCTCGGCAATGATGAGCAAAGGACGGCCCGTCTGCACGGCAGCCTCCAAAATGGGAAGCATATCTTTGAGGTTGGTAATCTTCTTGTCGTAGATAAGAATGTAGGGGCTGTCCATCTGGCACTCCATCTTCTCGGTATCTGTTATAAAATAGGGAGAAAGATAACCACGGTCGAACTGCATACCCTCGACAACACCAATTGTAGTATCGCGGCTCTTTGCCTCCTCGATGGTAATTACACCATCCTTTGTTACCTTGCGCATAGCATCGGCAATAAGCTTGCCAATCTCGCTGTCGTTATTGGCCGAAATTGTGGCAACCTGCTCAATCTTGTCATAGTTGTCGCCCACTGTTTCGCTCTGCTCCTTTATAGACTCTACCACCTTGCCGACAGCCTTGTCAATACCACGCTTCAAGTCCATAGGGTTGGCACCGGCAGTTACGTTGCGCAAACCCTCGGTAATAATAGCTTGCGCAAGCAAGGTTGCAGTTGTGGTACCATCACCTGCATCGTCGTTGGTCTTCGACGCAACCGATTTTACCAACTGTGCACCGGTATTCATATAAGCATCGGAGAGCTCAATCTCCTTTGCCACCGAAACACCATCCTTTGTAATGTGGGGAGCACCAAACTTTTTCTCTATAATGACATTGCGACCTTTGGGGCCCAATGTAACCTTCACTGCATTAGCAAGCTCATCGACACCTTTTTTAAGTTGGTCGCGAGCATCCATATTGAAAAGAATCTCTTTTGCCATATTCTAAAATCCTTTAAATGATTATCCTAAAATTGCCAACACGTCACTCTGACGCATAATCAAATACTTCTCACCCTCAAATTCAAGCTCGGTACCGGCATATTTTCCATAGAGCACTTGGTCGCCTACTGCAATCACCATCTCCTCGTCCTTTGTTCCGTTACCAACTGCAATAACCTTGCCTTGCAAGGGCTTCTCTTTTGCTGTATCGGGGATTATTATACCGCCGATAGTCTTCTCCTCGGCTGCCATAGGCAGAATGAGGACTCTGTCTGATAAAGGTTTAATGTTCATAGTATTTTAATAAATTTAATAGTTTAACGTTCACGCCGCCCTGCGGCACATTATTTATATAACCAAAAGTGTGCCAAAAATGTTTTTTCACCTTCGAGGGTGCAAAAATAGCAAAGATTTTGCCACAAATACAAGAAAATGCGACAAAATGACAGACCGCGCCACCATTAAAGACAAGCATAAAAGGTATTATTGGCAAAATTTAACTACATTTGCAAAATATAAAATCTCGGGAATATGAACGAAACAATCAAACGAGCTTGGAACAAGATAGTGGAGCTCGACAACGATAAGGGAATAGACGACAACCGTAATTTATGGGCCATCATAAAGCTCTGCACAAGTTTCGGGAAATTGCAGCAAGCATCGGCCGCACTCACCTACCACACCCTTTTTGCCATAGTCCCGGTTATGGCACTGATGGTTGCCATAGCCAAGATTTTAGGCTACGGCGATATTTTCAAGGAGCAGGTGCAGGAATTTTTCCACGGGCAGGATATAATATCGAACAACCTGCTGAACTTTGCCGACAGCTACCTCAATAACACACAAGTGAGTTTCTGGCTCGGAGCCGGTATTGGCCTCATATTACTTCTCTATTCGGTTTTTTCAATATTCCGCACCATCGACTCCACGTTTAACGCACTCTGGAATATGCCCGGACGCGACCTTGCAAAGTTGCTTGGCATTTTTGCCATAGTATTGCTCATTCCATTTGTAGCAATAATATTGTTAACCATCTGGTGGACAATGTCGTCCTACCTCAAAGGAACCATCATTCACGAAATAAATGTATTCATCTTCTCGGTTGCAGCATATTTCGTATGCCTGTTTGCCGCATACAAGCTGATACCCCGGGCAGAAGTAAAAGTAAAATATGCCGCGGTGGCAGCCATCGTATGCAGTTCAGTGTTTGCACTTATGCAATATTTCAGCTATGTAATATTGTCGATGTTCACCAATTATCGCAACATATACGGCGACCTTGCAAGCCTCATCATATTCCTGCTGCTCATCTACTTCTCGTGGACACTCTGTATGGCCGGCAGCCGCTGGAACTACTTTCTGCAAAGAGCCGACAAACTTGTGAGGGAGAATAAATTTTCGGGAATAAGCAACAACTACCACAAATTCCTCTCTCTTATGATACTCGACAAAGCCGAACAACTATGCTCGCTCATAGGGAAAGATTCGTTCGACATTGAGTATATCTCGGGAGTGATAAACAGTGCCTACGACATTCCGCAACACATTTCAAGCGTTTTTATAACATCGATGATAAATCGCGGGATATTCCTCCCTGTGGACAATGACAAGACATACAGGATAGCTACGAAATATCGCCACCGCACGATAAGCGAGCTTATCGCCATCTACGACAAGGCCGGCATAAACAAGGATGCAATAGAAGAAGCACACACCGCACACAGCCACAAGAACGCCCATCTGCTATGGCAGTACATAAACGGCGAAATAGAAATGGAGAAGAGCATTTGGGACATACCTTTGGAAAACTTCTTCAATGCCCAGATTGAGGCACCGGAGCCACCCGCCGAAACAGGCACACTCGATAAATTCTTCGGCAGAATAACCAACATCTTCAAATAACCCGATGCACAAAAAAAGAATCGCTGAAAAATATTTTTTCACAAAAATTTTGCTGTAATAACCAAAAAAGCATACCTTTGCCACAGATTTCAAACAAGGGGTGCCTTAATACAACGGGCTGAGATCATACCCAATAACCTGATCCGGGTAATGCCGGCGTAGGGAAAGAGCCGAATGGCGTGCACACATTCGGCATACACAGGAAAAATCCCCATTTTCTGTTTAACCACGGAGTTTGGAGGATTTTATTTTTTCACCCTCCCCGCTCCACTAAAATTTTTGAAATTGCAATGAAAAAGAGAACATTGCTGTGCTGCATTCTATTTGCAGCCGGGACACTGTATGCACAAGAAAAAGCCGAAAAAGACAGCATTAAAGCCGTACATCTGCAAGATGTAGAAGTATCGTCGTTACGCGCAACCGAAACAACCCCCGTAGCCTTCACCAACATAAGCAAGGAGGAGATAAAAAAAGAGAACACAGGAGTAGATTTTCCTTATCTCGTAAACAAGACACCGGGAGCACTCACCACCAGCGATGCGGGAGCCGGCATTGGCTACACCACATTGAGAGTGCGCGGCACCGACGGCACACGCATCAACGTAACAGCCAACGGAATACCCATAAACGACGCCGAGAGCCACACGGTCTTTTGGGTAAACCTGCCCGACCTTGCATCGTCGGTAAAAGACATTCAAATACAGCGCGGAGCCGGAACATCGACCAACGGAGCCGGAGCCTTCGGTGCAAGCATCAATATGCAGGTGAGTGAATTCAACAGCAAGCCCTATGCCGAATTAAGCGCATCGGGCGGCTCGTTCAACACACATAAAGCCACGCTGAAAGTAGGCACAGGGCTCATCGACGAATGTTTGGCAATAGACGCCCGCCTGTCGAGCATAGGCAGCGACGGTTACATCGACCGTGCCGAAACAGGCCTGAAATCCTACTATCTGCAAGGCAGCTATTTTGCAAGAAACACCACCGTGAGGCTCATAACATTTGCCGGCGAGGAGGAGACCTACCACGCTTGGAACTACGCCTCAAAGGAGGAGATGGAAAAGTATGGCCGCCGATACAACAGTTGCGGCTATATGTTCACCGACGAAACAGGCAAGGACCACTACTACGACGACCAGACAGACAACTACAAACAGCAGAACTACCAACTGCTCGTCGACCACACATTCTCGCCCGAGTGGAACCTGTATGCCGGCCTGCACTACACCAAAGGCGACGGCTACTATCAGGAATACAAAGGCAGTCGCAAGCTCGTGGAATATGCCCTGCAACCGTTTGAGCAGAATGGCACCACAGTAAAGCACAGCGACCTTGTGCGCAAAAAAGCTATGGACAACCATTTTGGCGGCGGAATATTCTCGCTCAACTACAAGGGAGAACGCCTTAACGCATCGTTGGGCGGCGCACTCAACCGCTATGTGGGCGACCACTTCGGGCAGGTTCTTTGGGTAAAGGAGTACAGCGGGTCGCTCACCCCCAATCACGAATACTACCGCAACCAAGGGCGCAAGACCGATGGCAACATCTACCTCAAAGGCGACTACAAGATAACAAAAAGCCTCAACGCTTACGCCGACATTCAGTATCGCCACATATCCTACGACATTGACGGCAACAACGACAAATGGAACGATGCCACCGATGCCCTGCAAAGGCTCGCCGTCAACGAGAACTTCAACTTTGTAAACCCCAAGGCCGGCCTCTCGTGGCAGATTAGCCGCAACAGCCGCCTTTTCGGCTCGGTGAGTATGGTGCACAAGGAACCCACCCGCAACAACTACACCGACGGGAAATTATATGAACGCCCCAAGGCCGAACGTTTGCTCGACTATGAGCTTGGCTACACATACTCCAACAGCACCTTCCACATTGGAGCCAACCTCTATTTTATGGACTACAAGGACCAACTGGTGCTCACAGGCGAGCTTAACGAAATAGGCGAGCCGCTTGCCGCAAACGTTCCCGACAGTTACCGTGCCGGAATAGAACTGATGGCAGGCATCAAATTGCCTTGCGGCTTTTCGTGGGAGGCCAACGCCACATTCAGCCGCAACCGTGTAAAAGACTTCACCGAAACACTCTACGAGGATGAATGGGTAGGCGGCAACCAATGGAAAATAGAACACGGCGACACGCCCATTGCCTTCTCGCCCGACATAATTGTGAACAACATTCTCGGTTACAGCTACAAAGGGTTTGAGGCACAACTGCACTCGCAATATGTGAGCAAGCAGTATATGAGCAACTCCAAACAGAGCGACCACATACTCGATGCTTACTTTGTGAGCAACCTGCGCCTTGCATACACATTCAAGGCACCGCACACAAAAGGCGTGACAATAGGAGTGAGCATATACAACCTATTCGACCACGAATATGAGAACAACGGCTATGCTGGCAGTGGTTTTTATATGGACGGCGACCGGAAAGTGCGCTACAACTATGCCGGCTATGCTGCACAGGCAGGCACAAACGCGCTGGGACACATTTCCATAAGTTTATAACACATACACAATGGAACAGATAATAGAAATCATAGGAACGGCAGTAGGCATAATATATCTGTGGCTCGAATACCGTGCAAGCATCTACCTTTGGGTGGCAAGCATCATTATGCCCGCAATCTATCTATACATATATTACCAAGCAGGGCTATATGCCGATTTTGGAATAAACATCTATTATCTGGCGATAGCTCTATACGGCTGGCTTGCGTGGCGTTACGGCTTCACACTGTTCGGCCGTAAAGAGAAAAACGAAGAACTTGCTATAACCCACACCCCAAAAAGGGTGTGGGGCAAGCTCTGCCTCACATACATCGTGGCACAAATTACAATTTATCTCATTCTCAGATACCTCACCGACAGCACCGTGCCCGTGTGGGACTCCTTTACCACAGCATTGAGCATCGTGGGAATGTGGATGCTTGCCCGCAAATACATTGAGCAATGGTGGATGTGGTTGGTTGTCGACCTCACAAGCGCAGGGCTCTACATATACAAAGGACTCAACTTTACCGCCGCGCTCTATGCCGTTTACGCAATTATTTCTATCTTTGGATATTATAAATGGCGCAGAATGATGCCGCAAAAGACCGATAAGCTATGAACCTACCACAATTCGAGGCCGTGATAATTGCCAACGGAGAGTATCCGCACGCCGAAGAACCGCTGAAAATATTACGGAACGCTCCATTCGTTGTCTGTTGCGACGGGGGAGCCGATGAATATATAGCCCAAGGCTTCACACCCGACATTATAATTGGTGACGGCGACTCGTTGAGCGAGGAGAACCGCAACAAATTTGCTCACCTCATATTGCAAATAAAGGAGCAAGAGACAAACGACCAGACAAAGGCCGTCAACTACCTAATCGGGAAAGGATGCAAACGCATCGCCATTATGGGAGCAACCGGCAAACGCGAGGACCACACACTCGGCAACATAAGCCTGCTCATAGAATATGCACGCAAGGGCATCACCGTAAACAGTTTCACCAACTACGGGGTATTCATCCCCTGCCAAGGACGCAACACCTTCCCCTCACGAAAAGGGCTACAAATATCCATTATAAATTTCACGGCAAGAGGATTTAAGAGCGAGGGGTTGCTCTACCCCATCTACGACTTTACAAATTGGTGGCAAGGCACCCTCAATGAATGTACCGGAGAGAGTTTCACCATTGAGGCCGAAGGGGAATATATGCTGTTTATGAATTATCCCCGATAAACGGCGAGGGCGATAAAAAATCCACGCGTTGCCCCGTTGCCGGATGCACAAACGCAACAAATTCGGCGTGAAGCATAAGCCGCGCAGCCTCATCACCGCCATAAAGCATATCTCCGAGAATAGGAGTGTCGAGCCCCGACGAGTGAGCCGAATGTACGCGCAACTGATGAGTGCGCCCCGTCAATGGCACAAACTCCACCAATGCTCGTTCCCTGCCCTCGTACACAAAAGAACGTACAAGCCTGCACAATGTATGCGCCGGCTTTCCCTTCTTAAAATCCACACGCTGGCGGGGACGGTTCTCATAATCGGGCATCAAAGGCAGGGTAATTTCACAAGGAACTTCGCAAGGCACTCCCGACAATATCGCCGAGTAGCGTTTCTCCACCGCACCCGTCGCGAATAGAGCCTGTAAAGCCTTAAAGACCCCCACCGACTTTGCAGCCACCAAAAGGCCCGATGTTGCCATATCCAGCCTATGAGCAACAAATATATCATCATTCTTCAACGAAGAGCGCAACCTCTCCTGCACGCTTGTGCCACCCTGCACGCCCGGAACCGACAATACTCCCGACGGCTTATCTACGACTATGATATCGCAATCCTCATAAACTATCTTAATTTCAGCATCGTCGCTCCTTTCCATTGCCGGTTCCTCCACCGAAAGGCCCTGCAACATAAAACCGAGTATCGGGTGGCATTTGCTCATACAAGCACCATAGAAACAACCGTCGCGACGCACCTCGCCCTGCGGCGATTCACCCACCCAGAATTCGGCCATTGCAAGCGGTCGAAGAGCATTCTTGTAGGCATATTGCAATAATTTGGGAGCAGCACACTCGCCGGCCCCTGCCGGCGGCAGACAACCACGCTGTCGCGCAAAAACATCGAGCAACGAACACTCCTCACCGGTGGCATTCAACACTTTGAACTGTGTGAAAAGCCAACGTTGCAACGCAGCCGAACGCTCCTTGCGATCGGCCTTCAACAACGACAACCGCGCTGCGAAGGGTTCCACAAGAGCGCGTGCCGCATCGACCTCCTGTTGAAGCCTTGCGGCAAGCCTTTTAAGCTCAGCCTTCTCAAACTGGCTCTCACGCACAAGTTGCGCCGCATCGTCGGGCGACAGATTCCCCTGCGCACGGCGAGTGGCACGGCGGGCCTTGTTTGCAGCATAAGAGGCACGGCGGGCAGCAAGTTCCCGGGCAGCAGCCTCCTCGGCAACAGTCACAGCCGTTGTTGCGGCAACATAATCGGGGGAACATTTTATCCCCTCAATCTCAGCATTTATATCCGAGATTTCCCGCTCCTCGCGTTTGAAGCAACCGTCGGGAGCAAGAAAGTCGAACACAGGAGGCACAAACCCCTCCTGTTTGTTGCAACCGCACAAAAGCCCCGAAAAACCCGCAAGATAACCAACCTCGCCGGCCGCGTTGCACACAACAAGCACCCCCATCATCTTGCCCGTGGCAGCATCGGCAGCCCACGCAGCATTACCATTCAGCAAGGCACGCAACTCCTCGGCCGCAATCTTGCACAAAGGATGCGGAGCATAAAAGAAGGGGTTATTGAAACTAACAGGCAGCTCAACACCCGAAATATCACTCTTGAACGGGTGAAACATCAATAGCGGTATTTAATATCCTTCTCAGCATCGAAACCTGTCGAGAACTCATTATTCTCGATAGTAACGTTCACAACCCTGTCGAAGAGGAAACGGTGACGGTTCCAATGGAAAGGCTCATAATCGTTATTCTGTATAATCTTATTGCCACGGAACACCAACCCATCGAGCGACTTTGCATAAACAATGGGAGCATCAAATGTTTTAAACAGATTATCTTCAATTACAACACCCGTGCCGTTACCACCGTGAAAAAACCTCTTCTGCGCTTGCAGATTGGGAATTTCTGGGTAAATGGATATTATGCCGTCGGTAAATTGGAACATATTGGTGAGCGCATTCACAAACTGATTCTTGCGTATTGTGACATTGCGGCAGGCACCCGTTTCGAACCAACCGTTGCAATCGCCACACAACAAAATCGCAGTGCCCGAAGTATAATAGAAAAGATTATTCTCCACAAGCACATCCTTGGGAGTGCTGAACAACGCTCCACGCGCACGATTATCGCCGATTGTATTATCTTTGAACACCACTTCGGGAGTCCATTCGAGATTTTCAATGCCATAATCACCGCAAGCAACATCATCTGCCACTTTGTCACGCAAAGTTATTTTAAACTCCTTTGCACCTGCAACCACAGGCTTGTCGTATGGCTCTATCTTCTCCACCACATTAGGCTCGCACACCTCCATTGTGGATGAGCGCACAAACTGCACCGCATCGCCCTCGCCGCCCCAATAGAAGCCGTATGCCTGCGGGTGCATATAGCGGCCCACTATTGTATTATCGTCAATCCTTTGAACAACGCGCAGATAAGTTCCGTGAACATTTATCGCATCGTCCATCATTCCCTTATAATTACCTTTCCACGATTTTATCAGCCCTTTGCAACCCGAGAAGTGTGTAGCATCGGCCTGTGTGGAGAAATAACGCTCACCCCGCGGCACCACACAAAAACCAAAAAGTTCTATATCCTCGCTATTCTGTGCCAAGAGGCCCATACCCTCGGCATAATAAACCGTGGTAAAGAAAAGCACCGTATTCTTACATTCAGAGATAAAAATTCCCGGCGTAGGACGGTAGTAGGAACGCATAGCCACACGCGTGCCGGGGGCAAGGCGTGCATCGCGCCACGGAGCACGAATAACACGAGGCTCAATCTCCTCCACATTATACACCCCCACACCAATGTCGCTCGTGCGATAGACCAAATGGCCCGTTTCCCCATCAAAAGCAATGCCGGCCTGTGGGGTGAGTTCCCAATTACCGCCGTAAACAACCAGACGCCCGCCGGCAATCCTATAATTGGCCCACGGAGCAATTTTATAGGTTATAAAACCCGCCTCCGCATCATTTTCGAGAACCTCCACCTGTGTAATTTGCGGCACACGGGTATCCACAGCCACATTCTCTATTCTGCAATTCTCGCACCCGAGCATAGCAATAGGAAGCATACGACCGTTCATCATAAACTCGGCACTACGACCGTCAACCCCGCCATTATCACCCTTCAACGTAAAGTTCCTCAACCCATCGAGCAACACAGCCACCAGCTTGGGATTATCTTGGTCGTGATTGGAAATATAAAACTCACACACATTTGCACTATCGGGATAAAAATCATACTCGCCCCACTCGAAAAGAAGCGTCGCAGGCTTTCCCTCACGCTCGGCCTTGATTGTAGCAATCGCCTCGGCCACCACTTCTGTCATATCCTCGCCCGTGCCCGGAACTATGCCAAAATCACGAGCATAATATATCTTCTCGCTCGTGCCGCACGATGCAAGAGCAAGGAGCAACACCATAATACATTGTGTAAAGAATATCTTTCTCATAATACGCGCATTTTTCGCGAAGATAACAAAAAAATGCAGAGCAAGCCCGGAAACAAGAAAAATTATGGCACGGTTTTTGCAGTATATACATTGTAAAATAATTTATCGGCAACAAGTGCTGTTATTAATAAAATTATAATTATATTTGTACCTTTGTAGATGCGCGCCCACACAAGCGCGCCAAATAACAAATGTAAAAAACAAAACATTATATGGGATTTAACGAATTTATCAGCAAACTATTCGGCAACAAAGCAAGCCGCGACAGACGAGAAATAACCCCTTGGGTAGAAAAAATAAAAGAAGCATACCCCTCAATAAGCGCACTGAGCAACGACCAGCTTCGCGCAAAGACCGAGGAACTGAAAAACAGGATTCAAGGCACAGTAACCGAGGAACGCAAGAAAATTGCCGGGCTTAAAGCAAGCATAGAAAATACAGAGCTCGAAAAACGCGAGAGCATCTTCAACCAGATTGATAAATTGGAGAAAGAGGTGCTCGAAAAGCTCGACGCAGCATTGGACGAAGCACTGCCCGAAGCCTTTGCCATTGTAAAGGACACTGCACGCCGTTTCACCGAGAGTGCCACCATTGAGGTTACAGCAACGGAATTCGACCGCAACCTCGCCGCAAAGTTCGACTTTGTGAGCATTGACGGCGACAAGGCAATATACAAGAACAGCTGGAAGGCCGGCGGCAACGAAACAGTGTGGAATATGATACACTACGATGTACAGCTGTTCGGCGGCGTGGTCCTGCACAAAGGCCGCATAGCCGAAATGGCAACCGGTGAGGGAAAAACCCTTGTCGCCACCCTGCCCGTATTCCTTAACGCACTCACAGGCAACGGCGTACACGTGGTAACCGTGAACGACTACCTCGCCAAGCGCGACTCCGAATGGATGGGACCCCTCTATATGTTCCACGGATTGAGCGTCGATTGCATCGACAAGCACGAGCCCAATTCCGACGCACGCCGCAATGCCTATCTGGCCGACATTACCTTCGGAACAAACAATGAATTCGGCTTCGACTATCTGCGCGACAATATGGCCACGCAACCTGCCGACCTTGTGCAGCGCGCCCACAACTACGCCATTGTCGACGAGGTCGATTCGGTACTTATAGACGACGCGCGTACCCCCCTTATCATTTCGGGCCCCGTTCCCCGCAACGAAGACCAGATGTTCGAGGAGTATCGCCCGTTGGTGGAACGCCTTGTAGATGCACAAAAGAAACTCGCCACACAACTGCTGGCCGACGCACGCAAGCTCATCTACTCCGACAACAAGGACGAAGTTACACAAGGTTACCTCTCACTCTTCCGCAGCCACAAGGCACTGCCCAAGAACAAGCCCCTCATAAAGCTGTTGAGCGAGCCGGGCGTAAAGACCGGCCTTATAAAAACCGAGGAATACTACATTGAGCAGAACAACAAACGTATGCCCGAGGCTACCGAGCCCCTCTACTTCGTGATTGACGAGAAGCACAACAGCGTGGAGCTCACCGACAAGGGTATAGAACTTATAACCGGCAATTCGAAAGACCAGACACTGTTTGTGCTGCCCGACATTGCAACAGAACTTTCGGCACTCGAAAATGATGTCACACTCACCAACGAGGAAAAAGCCATCAAAAAGGACGAAATGCTCACCAACTACGCAGTAAAGTCGGAACGCATACACACCATAAACCAATTGCTCAAAGCCTACACAATGTTCGACCGCGACGTTGAATATGTGGTAACCGAGGACGGACAGGTTAAAATCGTCGATGAACAGACAGGCCGCATTATGGAAGGCCGACGCTACTCCGACGGCCTGCACCAAGCCATCGAGGCCAAGGAGCGCGTAAAAGTGGAAGCAGCATCACAGACATTCGCCACCATCACCCTGCAAAACTACTTCCGTATGTACCACAAGCTCGCAGGTATGACCGGTACAGCAGAAACCGAGGCAGGCGAGTTCTGGGACATCTACAAGCTGGATGTTGTTGTAATTCCCACCAACCGCCCCATCGCCCGCAAGGATATGAACGACCGCGTTTACAAGACCAAACGCGAAAAATACAAAGCCGTAATCGAGGAGATTGAAAGCCTTGTGAAACAGGGCCGCCCCGTGCTTGTGGGAACAACCTCGGTTGAAATATCGGAAATGTTGAGCCGTATGCTCACAATGCGAGGCATAGCACACAATGTGCTCAACGCCAAGCTGCACCAGAAAGAGGCCGACATTGTTGCAAAAGCAGGTCTTTCGGGCACCGTAACCATCGCCACCAATATGGCCGGCCGCGGTACCGACATTAAACTGAGCCAAGAAGTGCGCGACGCAGGCGGTCTTGCCATCATCGGTACCGAACGCCACGAATCGCGCCGTGTGGACCGCCAGCTGCGCGGACGCTCCGGTCGTCAGGGCGACCCCGGTTCATCGGTATTCTTCGTATCGCTCGAAGACAACCTTATGCGCCTCTTCGGTTCCGAGCGCATCTCAAAACTCCTCGACAGCAAATTTATGGGCTTCAAGGACGGAGATATGATTGAACACCCGATGATTTCAAGTTCAATTGAACGCGCCCAGAAGAAAGTGGAGGAAAACAACTTCGGAATGCGTAAACGCCTGCTCGAATACGACGATGTAATGAACAAGCAACGCACCGTCATATACACCAAACGCCGCCACGCACTCATTGGAGAGCGCATAGGAATGGACATTGTGAACATCATCTGGGACCGTTGCTGCAACATTGTAGAGAACTGCTACTACGAGGATGCCAAAATGGAATTCCTGCGCGTGCTTGCCACCGAACTTCCCATCACCAACGAGGACGATTACAGAAAAGCCGACACCGAAAAACTCGCCGAGCAATGCTTCGAAGCCGTGATGAACAACTTTAAGCAAAAGACCGAGCGAATGGCACAGGTAGCCTTCCCCTACATAGAGTACATCTACAAGAACAACGAGGCAATGCGCGACAAGCACATATACGTGCCCATCACCGACGGTCGCCACATATACCAGATACCCGTGCCTCTCACCGCAGCCTACGAGTCGAAAGGCAAGGAGATAATCAAGTGTTTCGAAAAAGCAATACTGCTCCACACCATCGACAACGCTTGGAAAGAGAATCTGCGCGACCTCGACGAACTGAAACACTCGGTGCAGAATGCCAGCTACGAGCAGAAAGACCCGCTGTTGATATTCAAATTAGAGTCGGTAACCCTGTTCGACAAGATGGTAAACAAAATAAACGACCAGACAGCATCCATTCTGCTTCGCGGCCAGATACCCGTTCAGGAGCGTCAGGATGTGCGCGTCGCTCCCGACCCCGCACGCAGCAAGCAAAAACCCAAATACAACGAAACAAAAGTCGACCTCAACGACGCCAATCAGCAAGCTGCCGCCCAGCACGACACCCGTGCCGAGCATCGCGAACCCGTGAGAGTGGAAAAGACAGTGGGACGCAACGACCCCTGCCCCTGCGGCAGTGGCAAGAAGTTCAAGCACTGTCACGGTAAAAACATTTAGAAACAGCCCTTAAAAACACTACGAATATGCCATTAAGCACACAAACACAAGAAAGCCTCAAAAACGCCATAAAAGAAATGGTGCGCGGCTTCATCACCGCCGAGGAAACAACCGTAACCGACTTTCACCTATGCGTAAGCGGCGAAACCGGCACACTCACCATCTACGACGATGACGACAACGCCCTCGCGCGCGTACATATTAAAGAATGGGAGAACGTTCACGACGAGAAAGTTTATGAAAAAGAACTGCGAAGCGTGCTCGGCCGTATGCAGGAGGAAAGCATATTCGATAGCATAAACATAGTAAAGCCCTACTCGTTCGTCCTTGTCGATGAAGACAAAGAGAGCATAGTAGACCTGCTTTACATAGACGACGACACCCTCATTCTCGACGAAGACCTGCTAAAAGGCTTCGACGAAGAAATGAACGAGTTTCTTAAACATCTGCTCGAAGATTGATTTTTGAAAAAATATATCAACAAAAAGACTCACGAATATGCTTCGTGAGTCTTTCTTCTTTCACAAAATGCTAAAAAAATTAAATATTCACACTTAAACAGCAATAAATATAGAAAACTTTTTGCGACAAAAAAGTTTTCTGCGTAACTTTGCAACGCAAATAAAATTTGCAATGCAATGAAGAGCAACAAAGAAGAACACCACCGCGAAGAGGCTAAACAAAGAATAATAGAAGCTGCACTTGAACAGTTTCTATTACACGGAATAAAAGAGGTGAAGATGGACAACATCGCCTCTCTTATCTCTGTATCCAAGCGCACCATCTACGAACTCTTCACCGACAAGGAGGTACTCATAATAGAGGCTCTCAAACATCACCACAAGAGAATGCACGACGAAGCCCGCAACATAATAAAAGGCTCAAAAGACATTCTCGATGTAATTCTTCAATTATACAACCTCTATTTCCAACACCTTAAAAGTGCCAATCGCAAGTTCTTCACCGACCTCGACCGCTACCCCAACGCCCGCAACGGAATAAGGGAACGCGAAAAAAGAAACGACAAACGTTTCATCGCTTGGATGGAAGAGGGACGCAAACAGGGACTCTTCCGCGAAGATGCCGACTTTAAAATCCTCGCCTTCGTCCTTAAACGCGACCTTGAACTTATTATGGCACAAAACAAAAGCCCCGAAGGAGATTTAGGCAACTACACCCCCGAACAATTAGGCCGCCTGCTCATCCTCTTCTATCTGCGAGGCATTGCAACCATAAAAGGACAAGAGAAGATTGAAACATTTATGCAGAAATATTAAACTACAACAAAATAGATGACTATGAACCTGAAAATGCGAATTACAACAGTGATTGCCCTGCTGGCAATATTTACACTCGCACACGCACAAGACACATTGCCCACGATGCACCTCACGCTCGACAAAGCCATAGAGCTTGCATTGAGCGAGAACCCCACCATCAAAGTGGCAGAAAAAGAGATTGAATTAAAGAAAGTTTCACAGAACGAGGCTTGGATGAATATGCTCCCCACAGCATCACTCAACGGCAGCATCAACTACACCATCAAAGCACCCGAAATGAACTTCGGCGGACAATCCATCACAATGGGTAAAGACGACGCAAGCACTTGGAACGGCACATTGCAAGTATCGCTCCCCATCGCAGCACCTGCCATTTGGATGACAATAGGGCTCACAAAAGCCGATGTTGAACTTGCAGCCGAAAAGAGCCGCGGTTCAAAAATAGATATGGTGAACCAAGTGACAAAAGCCTACTACCAACTGCTGCTCGCACAAGACTCATACGATGTTCTTATGCAGAACTACAAACTTGCCGAGGATAACTTCAACATTGTGAATGCAAAATTCACACAAGGCCGTGTGAGCGAATATGACAAGATAAGTGCCGAAGTGCAGAAAAGCAACGCTTGGCCCTCGGTGATAAGCGGCCGCAACGCCGTGGAAATTGCCAAACTGCAATTAAAGGTGCTTATGGGTATCACCGCCGATGTAAACATTATAATCGACGACAACCTCAAAAACTACGAGACAGCAATGGACAAGGATGCCGCCAAGCAAGCAATTACGCTCGACAACAACTCCTCGCTCAAAGCCATAGACCTGCAAGCCAAGCTGCTCAAAAAACAGCGCAACATATTAAAAACCAGTTTTATGCCCACGCTTGCACTCTCGGGCAGCCTGCAATACCAATCGCTCTACAACGAAGATTGGAAGGTATTTGACTACAAATGGGGCAACAGCTCGTCGATAGCCCTGTCGCTCACTATTCCTCTGTTCCAAGCAAGCAACTTCACCAAGATGAAGAGCAACAAAATACAACAATGGCAACTTTCCGAAACACGCGCCAACACCGAACGTATGCTGGGAATGCAGGCACAAAGCTACCTCGACAATATGACAAAAAGTGCCGAGCAGCTCGAAAGCAACAAAACAGCCGTTGAACTTGCAAAGAAAGGATTGGAAATAAGCCAGAAACGCTACGATGTAGGAAAAGGCACCATTCTCGAACTCACAAACTCGCAAGTATCCCTCACCAACGTACAACTCGCATACAATAACACCATATACGACTATCTGGTGGCAAAATCGGAATTGAACACAATATTAGGAAAAGAATAAATAAAATACATACAATTATGAAAAAGAATCTGACACTTATCGCATTTGCCGCCACAGCACTCCTATGCTCGTGCGGCGGTTCGGAGAAGAGCGAAACAACCACCCGACAGGAAGAAAAATCAAAAGTAAAAATCGCACAGGTTACAGCACAGGATGTAGCTCAATTGGAGGAGTACAGCACCACCGTTGAAGCCGAAGTTAAGAACAACATCATCCCCAGTTCCCCGCTGCGCATCAACAAAATACTTGTAGAGGTTGGCGACAATGTACACAAAGGACAGAAGCTCGTGGAGCTCGATGCAAGCAGCCTCGACCAGTTGAAACTGCAAGTAGAGAACCAAGAAATAGACTTCAAGCGCATTGAAGAGCTCTACAAGGTAGGCGGTGCATCGAAAGCCGAATACGACAACGCAAAGACACAGCTCGAAATAAACAAAAAAGCACTTAACAACAAACTCGAAAATACAGTGCTCGTGAGCCCCATAAACGGCGTAGTTTCGGCACGCAACTACGACAACGGTGATATGTATGGTTCAAAACCCATTCTGGTAGTAGAACAAATTTCACCCGTAAAGATGAAAATAAACATCAGCGAGAGCCGTTACGCGCAAACCAACAAGAGCCTCCCCGTCACAGCCACCTTCGGCACATACGGAGACGAGAAGTTTGAGGGCAAGATAGACATCGTTTATCCCACCATAAACGCAACAACACACACCTTCCCTGTTGAAATAAAAATAGCCAACAACGACCGCAGAGTGCGTCCCGGAATGTATGGCAACATAACCGTAAACTTCGGAACACAAAACCACGTTGTAGTTCCCGACCAAGCTATTGTAAAGCAAGCAGGTGCCGGCGACTACTATGTATATACATACGCCGATGGCAAAGTTGCATATAACAAAGTAGAAATTGGCCGTCGTATGGGCGACAAATACGAACTACTCTCAGGCATAGAACCCGGCAGCTACGTAGTTATTGCCGGACACACCGGCCTGAGCAACGGCAAAGAGGTTGAAGTAATTGAATAATAACACACAAACTGCTTATAAATTATGAGTATATATGAAAGCGCGGTGAAAAAACCGATTATGACATCGCTATGTTTCTTGGCGATTGCCCTATTTGGTGTATTTTCACTATCAAAGCTACCCATCGACCTATACCCCGATATTGAGACAAACACCTTGATGGTATTCACATACTACACAGGTGCAAGTGCCGATGATATTGAGAACAACCTTACACGCCCCTTGGAGAACACTCTGAACTCCGTGGAGCACCTTAAACACATCACCTCCGACTCGCGTGAGAACGTATCGGTGATAACCCTTGAATTTGAGTACGGATACGACATCGACGACCTCACCAACGATGTGCGCGACAAGCTCGATATGGTATCTTCATCACTTCCCGACGATGCCAACACCCCCATCATCTTTAAGTTCTCCACCGATATGATTCCTATCATTGTAATGTCGGTGAAGGCAGAAGAGAGCCAAAGCGCACTCTATAAAATTCTCGACGAAAATGTCGTCAACCCCCTCGCGCGTGTCGATGGAGTGGGTTCAGTATCTATTGCCGGTGCTCCCGAGCGCGAGATTAACATCTATATGGACCCTGCCAAGATGGAAGCCTACAACATTCCGGTGGAAACTGTGAGTGCCATAATCGCGGCTGAGAACAGAAACATTCCCGGCGGTAATTTCGATGTAGGAAATAACACATACGCACTCCGTGTAGAGGGAGAATTCAGCGACCCATCGCAAATGCTCGACCTCGTTGTAGGCAACCACAATGGCGCAAACGTTTATCTTAAAGACATCGCCCGCATTGTCGACAACGTGCAGGAGCGTTCACAGCGCACTTTCATCGAAGGGCAGCAGGGTGCTATGATTATCGTGCAGAAACAGAGCGGTGGTAACTCGGTTGCAATCTCAAAAGCCGTAAAAGAGGAACTTCCCAAATTGCAGAAGCGCCTTCCCTCCGATGTTGAGCTCGACATTATGATTGACACATCGGACAACATTCTTAACACCGTAAACACACTTTCCGAAACAATCCGCGATGCTATTATATTCGTGGTTATTGTGGTGTTCGTATTCCTTGGCCGATGGAGAGCTACCGTTATCATTGCAATCACCATCCCCTTCTCGCTTGTAGCATCGTTCATATACCTGTTTGCCACGGGCGGTTCAATAAACATCATTTCACTCTCTTGTTTGAGTATCGCCATCGGTTCTGTGGTCGACGACGCCATTGTGGTGCTTGAAAACGTAACCACACACATCGAGCGAGGTTCCAGCCCCTACAACGCCGCCGTTCACGGAACAAATGAGGTGGGTGTATCGGTTATGGCATCAACCCTGACAATGTTTGCCGTATTCTTCCCCTTGACAATGGTAACAGGTATGTCAGGAATACTTTTCAAACAGCTTGGTTGGATGATGTGTGTAATTATGCTCATTTCACTTGTAGCATCACTCACACTCACACCTATGATGTGTGCCAAAATGCTTAAACTGCAAAAGAAACAGAGCAAATTCTTCATACTCTTCTACACACCCATACAGAAAGTACTCGACCAGATAGATATAAGATATGCTCAGATTGTTAATTGGGCAATGCGTCACCGCTGGACAACATTGGGTGCCTGCTTCGGAATATTCATATTGAGTCTGCTGTGTTTCAAAGGTATAAAGAGCGAATTCTTCCCCGCCAACGACAACGGCCGTGTGGGAGTAACCCTCGAACTGCCTGTCGGCACACGCGTGGAGCGTTCACAGGAGATAGGTTTGCGCCTCACCAATCTGTGGATGGAACGTTACGGCGACGCCTTGCAAGCCTGCGGTTTCACTGTAGGACAAGCCGACGAGAACAACACCTTCGCATCACTCAGCGACAATGGTACACACATTATATCGTTCAACATACAGTTTGTTCCATCGAACGAGCGTGAGAAAGGGCTTGAACTCATTTGTGACGAGATGCGTACCGACCTCAAAAACTTCCCCGAACTTGCAAAAAGCAATGTAATGCTCGGCGGCAGCCAGAGTGGAGGTATGGGTGGACAGAATATGGCTTCGTTTGAGATTTATGGTTACGACCTCAAAGAAACCGACCGCCTCGCCAAGGAGCTTGCATCGTCACTGCGCGAGTGGGAGAAGGTTACACAGGTCAACATCAGTCGCAGCGATTATCAGCCACATTATTGTGTGGAGTTCGATAGAGAGAAACTCGCCCTGCACGGGCTCAACCTCTCGACAGCAGCCACCTATTTGCGCAATCGCTACAATGGTGCATTGGCAACATATTATCGTGAAGATGGTGATGAATATGATGTAAAGGTGCGCTATGAGCCTACTTCAAGACAAAGCCTCGAAGACATAGAGAATGTAGTAATATACAGCAACAGCGGACAGCCTGTGCGCATCAAGGAGCTTGGCAAGGTAGTTCTCAACGAAATGCCGCCTACCATTGAGCGCAAGGACCGCGAGCGCATTGTAACCGTGGATGCCGTGCTTGCCGCAGGAACTGCATTGAGCGAAGGTGTGAACTACGGACAGGCCATCATCGACAATATGACAATTCCTTCGGGTATTGCCATTGAGGTTGCCGGTTCCTACGAGGACCAGCAAGACTCTAACCGCGACCTTGGACAGCTGGGACTCATCATCCTCATACTCGTGTTCATTGTAATGGCATCGCAGTTCGAGTCACTCACCTACCCCTTCATTCTTATGATATCGGTGTTGTTTGCATTGAGCGGAGTGCTGTTCGGACTCTTCCTCAGCGGCACAACACTTAACGTAATGTCTATGCTCGGTGGTATTATGCTTATAGGTATGGTTGTGAAGAACGGTATTGTGCTCATCGACTACACAATGCTGTTGCGCGAAAGAGGACTCGGAGTAATCCAAGCCTGTGTGGGTGCAGCAAAGAGCCGTATGCGCCCCGTGCTTATGACAACCCTCACCACAATTCTGGGTATGGTGCCTTTGGCAGTGAGTCAGGGTGTTGGTGCCGAAATGTGGCGTCCCCTCGGCGTTGCCGTAATCGGCGGTCTTGTAGTTTCTACAATAATGACACTTGTGTATGTTCCCGCAATGTATGGTATCTTCGCCGGAGTAGGTATCCGCAACAAGCGTCGTGCCATAAAGAAACAGCGTGAACTGCAAGCCTACTGGAACGAGAACAAGGATAAGGAACAGTTGAAAGGCAAAGACAAAAAATAAATCCTCAACTCTCTTTTGCCCGCCTTTTCGGGGCGGGCAAAAGAGAGTTGAATAAAAACATCTATAATAATGAAAAGTTTATTCATAACCTTTGACATATCGCACAAAGAGGCGATAATAGATATGCTCACCCACAACAGCTGTCGCGGATATTCTTTCTTCGACCAGATGCAGGGACGCGGCAGCAATGACGGCGACCCCCATTTGGGTTCACACGCTTGGCCATCAATGGGAGGAGCCATAATAGCCATAGTAGAAGACAAGAAAGTGCCCAATTTGCTCAAAGAAATTGAAGCAATCGACAAAGAGACACCAATGCTTGGTCTGCGAGCATTCGTGTGGAATATAGAGCAACAATATTAAGAAACTGTTTAAATTTCTAAAAAGAAAGTTTTTAAACAATTGCTCAAAATCTTTCAAATATGCGAAACTCATTTGAGATTCGCATATTTTTTTATTAAAAACACATCAAATAGAACAGGAAATAGTCTTTTAACAAATAAAATCGCTATCTTTGAAAAAGATTTACAAGAACACATTACACATAAACGCCTATGAAAAAATTTACTACACTACTCACATTGTTGCTCATCTTTGCAACATCCTCGCAAGCACAAGCCAACGACTACCCCTTCACCCTCACACAAAAAGGAGAAGCACCCGTGCTCTACTATATATATAGCGGCAGAGACGGCGGCGGCAGCAAAAGCGACTATGTATTCTGCAACCTCACCCCTTGGAATAAAAGCAAACAAGCTGTGTGTCTGAACAGACAAGACCCCCGATACCCCTTGTACCAATTCTGGTACTTTATGGAGGCCGAGGATGGCAACATTCTGATAATCTCGGCCGAGGACAACAAGGTTATTACCGTAGCAAACACTCAGGATGCTGCCAAGTGCACCGAGATGCAGAGCATCGAGGAGCGCACCAACCAATACTACACTTGGATACTCGACAAGACTAATGGTTATTACGCCTTCAAGACATCAAACGGAGCAACATTCCTCAGCCACAATGGCAACTGGTCATCAGGTGGCCAAGAAATGGGTCTCTACAATGCAAACGGCTCACAGGACGAGGGTTCAAGAGTATTCTTTGAACCGGCACCCGCAGGTGTGACCACAGGCATCACAGCCATCCGCCCCGACATTAATGAGCCTATTCAAGGAATATACACGCTCACAGGGCAGAAGATAGAGCGCATAACCGCTTCGGGCATCTACATTATAAATGGGAAAAAGACATTTGTAAAATAGAGCCCCCGATAAAAACCAGACAATACAGCAGACGGCAGGTAACATACAAACGGTTACCTGCCGTCTGCTATCACCCACCAACCGAAAATAGAGAAAATCTTGCAATAAATTCCGTTATTTGTAGTATCTTCGCAAACAAAACAAAAGAAGAATGACCGCCCTGCTCAAATACAGCGTAACAAGATACCTGATGGTATTATTGCTCATCCTTGCCACCCTGCAACCCACCAAAGCCGACAACACACAATTCAGCCTGCTCACCTGCTCGCCGGGCGAAGAGGTGTACGAATTGTTCGGGCACACGGCACTGCGTTACACCAATGAGAATAACGGGCTTGATATAGTCATCGGGTACGGATATTTCAGTTTCAACACCCCGAACTTCATCTGGCGTTTCATTCTTGGCGAAACAGACTATCTTGCAGGCGCAGTAAGCTACGACAACTTCATCGCCGATTACACTCTTCGCGGCTCGGGTGTCACCGAACAGGTGCTGCACTTGGATTCCCTGCAAAAGAGAGCATTATTCGATGCACTTGTAACCGACTGCAAGTACAACAGAGAATATCGCTACAACTACTTCTACAACAACTGCACCACAAAAGTGCGCGACAAAATATTAGAGCTACTCTCCGGCAACGGCGTGACATACGCTAACGCCACGCAAGCAAGAACATTGCGCGAAGCCATCGCCGAGTACACAGCATCGCAACCGTGGACCGCATTCGGCATAAACCTCCTTCTTGGTGCCGACATTGACAAGCCAGCCTCGCGCGACACACTGCAATTCCTCCCCTGCAATCTTATGAACGACTTTGCAACGGCACAAGCCGACGGAAAAGCCATAATAAACAATCAGACCGAGCTTCTGCAACCAGTAGCGAAGGAGAAAGACCTCAACCACTTCACCCCCTTCAACAGTGCACTGCTGCTCCTACTCTTCACAATGATAATAATGCTTTGCGAAGTGCGCAGCCACAAAATATTCTGGGGCTACGACATTCTGCTTATGACACTGCAAGGCACCGCCGGAACCATACTGCTCTT
The DNA here is from genome assembly GCA_017466065.1 of Bacteroidaceae bacterium. Next base: position 56,297 of record JAFTUV010000029.1, on the reverse strand, counting down.
TATGGCACTGTTCTCGCAACACCCGGCCGTGGGCAACAACTATCTGTTAATACTGCTGAACCCACTGCCCTTTATACTTATTCCCCCGCTTGTCTATTGCGCAATGAAACAAAAATCCCCCCTCTTTATGTGGGTACAGGCAGCCCTTCCCGTGGCATTCATCGCAACAGCACCAATAGTGCCGCAGAGCTACCCTGCCCCCATATTCATAATCGCAATCACCATAGCCATACGTTCATTGTTTCACATATACCGACAAAGAATATGCGACTTAAACATATATTAACCCTGCTGTTAACCCTGCCCTGCACCCTGTTGGCAGCACAAGAAAAAATAACATCGCCCAAGCTGTTGGTAACAATAACCATAGACCAGCTACGCAGCGACTATATGTACGAATTTGAAGACCTCTACACCCCCGACGGCTTCAAACGCCTGCTCTCGGGCGGCAAGGTCTACCCAAACTCCTACTACGCATTCGAGAACATCGACCGCGCATCGGCAGCAGCCACCCTCGCAACCGGCACCAACCCCTACACCCACGGCATTGTCGGCGAAAGATGGCTCGACCACTCCTCGCTGCGCATCGTAAACTGCACCGACGATAAAAAACAGACAGGGCTCTACACCAACGACCGTGTATCCCCCACAAGGCTGAAAGCCATCACCCTATCCGACGAAATGAAGCGTGCGACACGCGGAAAATCCCAAATAAAAGTAATCTCCCCCTACTGCGACATTGCAGTAATGCAAGGCGGGCACGATGCCAACGAGGTATTATGGAAGAACGACGACACCGGATATTGGTGCAGTTCCTCCTACTACGGGCAATTCCCCGCGTGGGCCAACCAAATAAACAAGACCGTCGTCGGACGCAGCAGCAATTGGGAACCCATATTCCCCACAGAGCTCTACAACAATTTCGGCGAGGAAGCCCCCAAGAAATTCAACTACACCTTCAACGGGAAGAACGACATACGCTCCTACAAGACAAGTGCCTGCATAAACGACGAAGTGAACGAACTTGCCATAGCCTGCCTTCGCAGTGGAGATTTAGGAATGGACAACATAACCGATATGCTCGCCATAACCTATTACGCAGGCAATTTCAACAATGTATCAATGGAAGACCGCCCCATCGAGATTCAGGACATCTACACACGCCTCGACAAGAACATCGCCGACCTTCTCAAAGAACTCGACCGCCGCATAGGAATGGAGAATATCATAATCTCCCTCTCCTCCACCGGTTATGTGGTAGAGGACGACTCAAACGATGAAAAATATCGCCTTCCCTCGGGCACCATACATATGGACCGCATAAAAGCCCTCTTGAATGTCTATTTAAGTGCCATCTTCGGCAAGGACGAATATATCGACGGCTTCTTCAATGCCGAAATATATCTTAACAAAAAGAAAATGGAACAGTTGCAGCAGAACAAGACCGACCTTGTAACACACGCCGTAGAGTTCCTAAAATCGGTCGACGGCATTGAAGATGTCTTCACCATATACCGCCTCGGCGGAATGTTAAGCCCCGAACTGCAATATGTAAAGAACGGCTACAATGCAAAATGCTCGGGCGATATATGGCTACGCCTTATGCCCGGCTGGAAAATGGCCAAAGACATAGTATCGGCAACCAACCTTGTACGCCGCAGCCCCGCAACCTTCCCTATGATTATATACGGGCAAGGCATTGAGCACAAGGTAATAGACGATTTTACCCCGGCCAACATTATGACACCCGAACTTGCCAACCTCCTGCACATACGCCGCCCCAACGACAACTGTTTGAGAATTTTCAGATAAGAGAGAGTGGAAAGTGGAACAAAACTGCAAAAATATGAATAATTTGCAGTAACTTTGCCCAAAATAGAGTTTACACCATTGAACCTGATAATCGACATAGGCAACAACAGCACAAAACTCTTCCTGTTCAGCGGCGAACAGATAATACTGCACACCCGCAAGACAGGCAGCACAGTTGAACTCCTTGCCGAGTGGAGCAGGACATACAATATAGAAAAAGCCATTGTATCCACGGTTATAGACATTACAGCCGGGCAGAAAAGCGAAATTGAGAGCCACGGCTACCCGGTCGTGTGGTTCAACAACGAAATTCCTGTGCCCATAGGCATCAAATACCGCACACCGCACACACTCGGCAGCGACCGGCTCGCAGCCGCAGTGGAAGCAGCAAGCGAAGCCCCCGGGCACAACCTGCTGGTAATAGATGCCGGCAGTGCCATAACAATTGACATAATAGACAAAGAGGGAAACTTCTGCGGTGGCAACATCGCCCCCGGAATAGATATGCGCCTGAAAGCACTGCACGAATTCACCGGCCGCCTCCCGCTTGTCGATAAAGAGGGTGAGACCCCGGCATACGGGCACGACACGGAAACAGCCATAAGAAGCGGAGTAATAAAAGGTGTGTGCCACGAAATTAACGGGTACATTAACGAATATAAGGAAAAATATGGCGAAGTTTTTGTTTTTTTAACGGGTGGAAACGAAAAAACATTGATTAATAACATAAAAAATCGCATCTTTGCCGATAAATTCCTTGTTGCAAAAGGACTAAACAGAATATTAACAAATTATGAGTATAAATAAGCGATTTACATTTATATTAACTCTAATAATAGCCACAACCATCGCATTTGCCGACAATGGCATAAACTCGCCCTACTCGCGTCACGGCCTCGGTATTCTCTCCGACCAGAATCTGGGTGTCAACCGCCAGATGGGTGGTCTTGGCTATGCCCTTCGCAGCCACAGCTACATAAACCTCCTCAACCCCGCATCGTTCTCCGAGGCCGACAGCATCACAATGCTTTTTGAAGGCGGCTTCTCCTTGCAGAACGGCAACTTCTCCGAAGGCAATGTAAAGAAGAACTTCAAGAACGCAAGTTTCGATTACATTGCAATGCAATTCCGTGCATTCAAAGGCGTGGGAATTAGCATCGGCTACCTCCCATACTCCAACGTAGGCTACTCATTCTCGACAAACAACAACGAAGAGGGAATAACAAGCACAAGCAGCTACAATGGCGAGGGCGGCATCTATCAACCCTACATAGGAATCGGCTGGTCACCCATAAAGAATCTCTCCGTGGGCCTGATGGCATCGTATATCTATGGCAACATCACCCACACAGCCAATAAGAACTTCACCGATGCCAACCTCTACGACTACACCCGCAGAAGCGAAATTGACATAAAAAGCTACAAGCTCGATTTTGGAGCACAATACACGCTGCAAGTAGCAAAGAAGCACAACCTCACAGTGGGAGTAACCTACTCATTCGGGCACGACCTCAATGCCGATGTAAATGAGATTATAACAACCAACAACAGCGACTCCATAAACACAAATGGCGGATTCAAGCTACCCCATACATTCGGAGTAGGAATACTTTACGACTACAACAACAATTGGAAATTCGGAGTAGATTACACCTATCAAGGCTGGGGCTCCTCCACCTTCTTCGAGTACGACAAAGGGGTGAACCGCAGCAAAATATCAGTCGGTGCCGAATACTCCCCCAACAAGCTCTCGCGCAACATATTCAAGCGAATGAACTATCGAATGGGAGCCTTCTATGCGCAGCCCTACAACAGAATCAACGGCCAAGAAGGGTGCGACGAATATGGAGCCGGCATAGGTTTCTCGGTACCCATTATAAACAGGATAAACAACCGCTCGATGCTGCACATTTCGGGACAAGTAGTGCGAATGGAACCAAAGACAACAGGAATGATAGCCGAAACATACCTCCGTCTTAACATCGGCATCACATTCAACGAAAGCTGGTTTATGAAACTAAAATTACGATAACAAAAAACTATAACAATATGAAAAAGAGCATTCTATTATTTATGACACTGGCCGTATCGTGCAGCCTTTATGCACAGAACGGCATAACCAACGACAATCGTTTCGGAGTGGGAGCAGACAGCATAAAATGTCTTGAAAACATCTTCCTTGTAAACCAAGCACTTAAACCCAAAAGCCCCACCTACGAAGCATACAACGAAGCATATCCCCTGTGGAAAGAGCTCTTCACAAACTACCCCGTAGCCCGTGTAGACACATACACCAACGGAGTAAAACTGCTCAAAGGACTCATAGCCAAAGAAACCGACCAACAGAAAAAAGCCACATACATCGATGAGCTTATGTCTGTTTACGACCAACAGCTCAAATACATCGACAAACTGCAAAGCATAACCAAGACCCCCATTTCCGAGGGTGCCATCATAGGCAAGAAAGCACTCGATTATATGCAGATTGTTCCCAACGCCATTCCCGACACCATCTATGCACTGCTTGCAAAATCGGTGGAAATGGAGAAAGGCCAATCGGAATACATTGTTACCGAGCAGTTTATGAAACACTCGGCTCTCAAATACAAAAGAGACCCCCAAGGCCACGGCGAACAGATTATCGAGGACTACCTGAATTCATCGGTATATGTTGTTGAAGTACTCGACAAATACTACGAAAGAATCGAGTTCTACAAGAACCGCTACAAGGAATTGCAAGACCCCAAAGACAGCGTACGCGCCGACGGTTTTGGTAAAATGATTGACTTTGCACGTATTTCGCGCAACAACATCGACGCCTACTTCATCAACAGCGGCGCAGCATCGTGCGACGACCTCAACAACATCTACGCCGACAAGATAGACGCAAACAAAGACAACATTGAGTACTTGAACAAAGTAATCTCTGTAATGAGTATGTTGAAGTGCACCAATCAGGACGCCTACCTCCTTGCATCGGAACACGCCCTTGCAATAGCCCCCACCGCAAAGGCAGCTATGGGTTGCGGCTATCGCTACTTTAAGAGAGGCGACATTGAAAAAGCAATGGAACTCTTCGACCAAGCCATAGAGCTCGAAACAAGTGTTACCAACAAAGCCGATATGTGCTACAAAGTAGGTGCCGTGCATTACAGCCTTAAAAATTACAGCAAGGCACGCGCCTATGCGCTCAAAGCCATCGAGCACAACTCCAAATTCGGTCAGCCCTACATCCTCATAGCACAATGCTATGCAGCAACACCCAATTGGAGCAACGACCCCATTATGAACAAATGTACATACTTTGCCGCACTCGACAAGCTCTACCGCGCAAAGGCTGTTGACCCCTCTGTAAAAAGAGAAGCCGATAAATTCATCTCTTCTTACTCAACCTACACCCCCGAAACAACCGACCTCTTTATGAAGGGTTACAAGACCGGCGATGCCGTAACCATCGGCGGCTGGATAGGCGAACGAACAACAATACGATAATATGCGACACAACAACAAAAGTACAACAATCGCCTTAATAGCGATTGTTGTACTCTTTTTTCAAATCTCCTGTCAAGAGAGCAAGAAAGAGATAACCTTGCCCTCCGACCCCAACGACGCTCCCCCCACAATGAGCACATACGGCGTGAGCAATCTCATAAGCGATTCCGGGCGCATAAGCTACAAGATAGATGCCGAAGAATGGCTCATATACGACAAGCGCACTCCACCCTATTGGGCATTCGAGCAAGGAGCCTATCTCGAAAAATACAACGAAAAAATGGAAGTTGAAGCCGTGATAAAATGCGACACAGCCTACTTCTACACCGACGAGAAATTATGGAAACTCATCGGCAATGTCGATATACAGAACATAAAGAAAGAGAGATTTTCCACCCAACTGCTCTATTGGAGCCAAGAAAAGAAAGAGATATACTCCGACGAATACATAAGAATAGAGCAAGAAGACCAGATAACCGAAGGATACGGCTTCAATGCCGACCAGAATTTCGACACTTGGCACATAAGGAACACCAAAGGAATATACCCTATCGAGAAGAACTGATAAGAATATGACAACAACCCTGCTATCCCTACTCATAGTAATAATGCTATCGGCACTATTTTCGGGAATGGAAATAGCCTTTATAGCATCGAACAAACTGCTGATGGGAATCGACCTCAACGAACGAGGCGCAACCTCTTACGTTATAAACCGCTTCTATTCCAACAGCAACAACTTCATATCCAGCCTTTTGGTAGGTAACAACATAGTCTTGGTCATATACAGTATGCTTATGGCCAAAATACTTAACACCCTTTTCCTCGAAGAACTCACAACATCCACTTCCCTCAAATTATTTCTGGAAACCCTCATCTCCACCATAGTAATAATATTCACCGGTGAGTTCATACCCAAGGCCCTTTTCCGCACAAACCCCAACGGAGCGCTTAAACGCTTCGCAATAATAACCTATCTGCTCTACATACTGCTCTACCCCCTATCGCGCTTCACAACGTGGCTATCGTGTATAGTTCTGCGCATCTTCAACATAAAAATAAAGAAAGAGACACGCGACACCACATTCTCCAAACGAGAGCTCAACAACCTCATTCAAGACTCCATAGAGAACGCCACCGAAGAGGAGAAGATAGACAACGATGTGAGAATATTCCAGAATGCGCTCGACTTTTCCAACATAAAAGTGCGCGAATGCTTCGTACCCCGCACCGAGATTGAGGCCGTGGAAGTAAACGCACCCCTCGAAGAGCTTAAATCAATGTTCATCGAATCGGGGCACTCCAAAATCGTCATCTTCAAAGAGAATATCGACAACATTATCGGCTACATACACTCGTCCGAGCTGTTCCGCAATCCCGCACGTTGGCAGCAGAAAATATGCAAAATGCCCATAGTCCCCGAAACCCTCCCGGCCCACAAACTTATGCGCACACTTATGCAACAGAAAAAATCACTCGCAGTCGTTGTCGATGAATTTGGTGGGACATCGGGCATAATATCCCTCGAAGACCTTGTAGAACAGATATTTGGCGAAATTGAGGACGAGCACGACAACATAAACCTCGTTGCCAAGCAACAAGCCAACGGCGAGTACATACTATCGGGCCGACTCGACATTGAGCGAGTAAACGAGCAGTTTGCCCTCGACCTGCCCGAATCGGAAGAGTACCAAACAATAGGAGGTTTCATCCTATCCCATCACCAACGCTTCCCGCAGCTCAACGAAACTATCAAGATAGGAAAATTCCAGATACAAATAATAAAAAAGCGCAGTACAAAAATAGAACTGATAAAATTAAAAGTAGTGGAATAAAAACCCCCTTTTCACCCCACAGCATTAAAAGTTGCAGTTTTTTTTGAAATAAATTCAAAAGGAACCGCAACTTTTTTGCATAAAATCATCATATTTTGAAAGCGATTTTGTAACTTTGCGACCAATGCCCAAAAAGGGCATAATACAAGAATAATATAAATTTAAAATAAATTATGGCGACATTACAAAAATTACGTAACATGGGCCCGCTCTTGGTTATCTTTGTGGGCTTGGCATTATTTGCATTCATTGCAGGCGATGCTTGGAGACTATTCCAATCAAACACAGCCGACCAATCGGTAGGCAGTGTAAACGGTGAAAAACTCTCGGCAATGGAATTCCAGAAATTGTATGAAGAGTACACCAATGTATTCAAATTCGCAAGAGGCGTCAACAGCCCCGGCGAGGACGAGCTCAACCAGATAAAGGACGAAGTGTGGAACACCTACATCTACAACAAACTCATTGCAGCCGAAGCCGAGAAAATAGGCCTCACAGCAACCGTTGCAGAATTGCAGGCAGTTATTGATGCCGGCACCGATCCCATCCTTATGCAGACCCCCTTCCGCAACCAACAAGGCCTGTTCGACAAGGACATTCTCAATAACTTCCTTGTACAATACGACCTTAACAAGGACAATGCACAATTCGTAGAGCAATACAAGCCCGCATACGACTACTGGAAGTTCATCGAAAAGACTATGATGCAGAACATCCTGATTAACAAATATCAGGCCCTCATCCAGAACTCCTTCATCGGTAACCCCATCGTAGCAAAGAGCAATTTCGAAATAAACAACTCAACCTACGACATTGAGGTAGCAGCCTACCCCTACGCCGCCATCAAGGACGAAGAGTGTGCAGCCACCGATTCAGACATCAAAGAGCTCTACAACCAAAAGAAAGAAATCTACAAAATCCCCGCCGAGGAGCGTAACATCAAGTACGTATCCTTCCACGTAACCCCCGGCAACGAAGACCGTGAAGCCCTCAACGCCGAAATAACCGAATGGGCCGACTCGCTCAAAGCAGGTAACGAGGACTACGCAACCATCGCACGCTTGTCAGGCAGCGAGGTAGCATATTCAGAGCTCGCTTGGCAGAAAAGCGCATACCCCGAAGAGGTGCAGACACGCATCGAGACAGAGGCAATAAACACCGTAGTAGGCCCCTTCTACAACCAGTCGGACGACTCATACACAGTGTTCAAGACAATCTCCAAGAGCACCGTTGCCGACTCTATACAATACCGTATGCTCGCAGTCAGCGCCGAAACACCCGCAGCAACCGCAACTCTTGCCGACAGCATTATGCAGGCATTGAACAGCGGAGCCAACTATAAAGAAATTGCAAAGAAATACGGACAAGAAGGCAGCGACTCAATATGGCTCACCTCGGCACAATACGAAGGTGCACCCATCGTAGGCAACGACGCCACCCTGCTCAACACCCTTCTCACAACCAAGAAAGGCATCTACACACTTGTAAGCCTCGACAACACACCAGCCAAATTCATCATTCAGGTATTGGACAGCAAGAACCCCGTTGAAAAATACAACGCAATCGTAATCAAGCGCACCACAGAATTCAGCAGCGACACATACAACGACGCCTACAACAAATTCAGCCAATATGTAGCAAGCTGCAAAACCATTGCCGACCTTGAAAAAAATGCCGAAGAATACGGTTACCGCGTAATGACACAGAACCGCATCACAACCGGCACACACAAAGTAGCCAACCTCTCCGGCACACGCGACGCCATCAAATGGATTTTCGATGCCAAAGAGGACGAAGTATCACCCCTCTATGAGTGCGGTGCAAACGACTACCTGTTGGTAGCCGGCCTTGCAAGCATCAACGAAAAAGGCTACACCGACATTGAACTGTTGAAGCCGATACTCACGCACGAGGCAACCAACAACAAAAAAGCCGACAAAATCATAAAAGAAATCAAAGGCAAGAGCATCGAGGAACTCAAAAAAGATGCAAATGTAAAAACCTGCGAAACAAAGCGCATCAGTTTCAGCGCACCCTCATACATTAGTGCCACAGCCACCACCGAACCTGCAATAAACGCAGCAGTGACACAAATGAACATCGGCGAAGTAAGCGCACCCATAAAAGGAAACAGCGGAGTCTATGTTATAAAACTCATCGCGAAGAATTCCAAAGGTGCCGAATTCAACTCCAAGGTAGAAGAGGAGAAGATGAAAGCCCAAGGCGAGCGCGAATCGGGTCGTTTCCTTAACACCCTTGTACAGGATGCCGAAATAGAGGACAACAGATACAAGTTCTTCTAACAAATACATTACAAACAACAATGCCCCAAAGTGCTTGCACTTTGGGGCATTGTTTATATAGGACCACGGCGGCCCACCTCATAATAGAACAAAAAAGCGAGTTGATTTCTCAACTCGCTTTGCTCTTCAGGTAGGACTTGAACCTACGACCCCCTGATTAACAGTCAGGTGCTCTAACCGACTGAGCTACTGAAGAAGATGTCGTTCCTTTTTGACGATGCAAAAGTAGTACATATTTTTTATCCGTGCAAGCATTTGCCACTTTTTTTTCAAAAAAAAACAAAATTCATTCCATTCCGGTCCTTTTTAAATAAAAAACAAGCATTTTGAATAAATAAAAGCCAAAATAAACCACAAAATATGTATCTTCGCAAGAACAAAACAAAAACATCATCTATTTTAATAAGGTGTAACCCTATGCAAATATTATGAAAATAAAAAAATACATATTTATAATACCAATTGCGACAATAACCATAATATCACTGCTCGCATTCAGCAACGATAATCGCAAATACCAATTATCAAAACAGATATCCATCTTCAACGCCATAATAAAAGAGCTCGACCTCTTTTATGTAGACACCATACAACCCAAAAAGATGATAGGCAAAGGCATCGACGCAATGCTCCGCAACCTCGACCCCTACACAGAATACTACCCCGAGGACGAAGCCGACGACCTTAAAATGCTCACAACAGGCAAATATGCCGGAATAGGCTCCGTAATACGTTTCCACAAAGAGAAGAACACCACCGTCATTGCCGACCCCTACGAAGGGCTCCCCGCAGCAAAGGGCGGGCTCAAAATAGGCGACTGCATTTTGAGCATCGACGGCACCGACATACACGGAATGCCCATTGACAGCGTGAGCAATATGCTGCGTGGGACAGCCGGCACCACCCTCACCCTCGAAATAGAGCGACCGGGAGAAAAAAACAAACGCACCGTAAAACTCATCCGGGAAAGCATCACAATGCCCGCCATCAGCTACTACGGCATACAAAATAACAACATAGGCTACATACAGCTGGAAAGTTTCACCGAGAACTGCGCCCGCAATATGCGTCACGCCCTCATAGAACTGAAAAAACAAGGCGCAAAAGCCTTCATAATCGACCTTCGAGGAAACGGCGGCGGCCTCTTGAACGAAGCAGTGGAAATTGTCAACCTCTTTGTGCCCAAAGGACTCACCATTGTAACCACAAAAGGCAAAATAAAACAAGCAAACAACACATACACTACAAGCAAAGAACCATTCGACACCGAATCGCCACTCGCAGTGCTTGTCGACGGGCACAGCGCATCGGCAGCCGAAATTGTTGCCGGCTCGCTTCAAGACCTCGACCGCGCAATAATCATCGGCTCACGCACCTACGGCAAAGGCCTCGTGCAGACAACACGCCAACTTCCCGGAGGCGGCTATTTAAAGGTAACAACCAGCAAATACTATATCCCCAGCGGCCGTTGCATACAAGCACTCGACTACTCCCACCTGCTCGAAGATGGCAGAAGCACCCGCATTGCCGACAGCCTCACCACAATCTTCCACACCGCAGCAGGGCGCGAAGTGCGCGACGGTGGTGGCATACGCCCCGATGTTGAACCCAAAGGCGAAGAGCTCTCCACCCTACTCTTCTACCTCCTGCAAGAAATGGCAGTGTTCGACTACGCCACCAACTACCGCTTGAAACACGACACCATAGCCCCCGCCGAGCAATTCACAATGAGCGACGAGGAGTATGAAGATTTTAAGAAATACCTAAAATCGACCAATTTCAGCTACGACGTAGAAAGCCTTAAAATTCTCGACCAACTGAAAAAGATTATAAAATTCGAAGGATACGAAAAAATCACCGAAGAGGAAATAGCATCGCTCGAAAAGAAACTGCAAGCCGACCTCGACTACTCCCTCGACCACTTCAATAAAAACATAAAAGAGATAATCGCCGACGAAATAGTGCTCCGCTACCACGGACGCAAAGGAGGCATCGTTTACAGCCTGCGCGAGGACAGCGACATAAAAGAAGCCAACAGGCTCCTTAACGACAAAGAAGAATACACAAAAATACTCACACCCGACAAGAAATAGCAAAAGAACCTTAATACTATGAGAACCACCCTATTGGCCATCGCCATCCTTTTGTCGATGACAGCCTACGCAGGCCCTGTTGATATTGAAACAGCGAAACAGATTGCACAGGAGTATCTTGACAAACAGAAAGGGACTCCCAAAAAGATTAAGCAAAGCAGCGCACCCCGCCGTGCAAACTCCGCAAGCGGCAGCGACGAAGCACTCTCCTACTACGCCTTCGACATTGAAGAGAACGGAGGCTTTGTGATAGTTTCGGGCGACGACCAATTAAAACCCATCCTCGCACACACCGACAATGGCAACTTCAACCCCGACAGCCTGAACCCCGCCGTGCAGTGGTGGCTCGGCCTTGTCGAGAAGAGTGTGGCAATCGCCCGCGAGAACCCCGAGAAGGCCGCCGCAACGAACTACACACTGTCAACCTCGGTGGAACCGCTGGTAAAGACCTCGTGGAACCAAAGAAGCCCATATAATAATTTGTGCCCCTACGACTCGGTGCACGGCGGACGAAGCGTAACCGGCTGTGTGGCAACAGCAATGGCACAACTGTTAAACTATCACAAGTACCCGGAGAGTGCCACCGGCACAGTATCACACACAACCACCGACCACGCTTTTGAGATAAACGAAACTCTCGACAACTACATCTTCGACTGGGACAATATGCTCAACAGCTACAACTCCTCGGCCACCGAGGAGCAACAGAATGCCGTTGCCCGGTTGATGTATGCCTGCGGTGCCGCCGCCAATGCCGACTACTGTGTAAATGCGACAGGAACACCTGTCAGCAAATGTATATCCGCCCTAAAAAACAACTTTGGCTATAAAGGTGTCAACTACACACAAAGAGAAGTATATACATACGATGAGTGGAACAGCCTTGTAATGACAGAACTGGACAACGCCCGCCCCATATTCTACCACGGAGATAGCCCCTCGGGCGGACACGCCTTTATATGCGACGGCTACAACAGCGACGGCCTCTTCCACATAAACTGGGGCTGGGGAGGATATCAGGACGGTTACTTTGAACTTGCCGCCCTTGAATACTGCTCCGGCCAAGGAATCATCTACGGAATGAGCCCCGACAACCAGACAGAAGCGGGAGCCATCATCGACTTCTCACATTTTGAATCCCCCACCGAAACTGTATACCTTCGCAGTCGCAGTTCTATCCCTGCAAGGCTTTATAAAGTAAAGAACAGTTCAGCAACAACATTCGACGGATACTTTGGAATTGCACTAACCTCCAACGATGAAATTGTCGCATATAACCATTACAGCTACACTCTCACATTGAATCCTGCATACTATTATAGCAGCCTTACATTCAATCTTAATATACCCACCATACCCGACGGCGAATATAAAATGGTGGGAATATACAAAGAGACGGGAAGCGATGAAATAAAAATAATGCGAGGAATTGCCGAGAATGGCAACCTTAACCACCTTATAGTAACAGTGAAAGGTGACAGTGCTATACTATCGCTCCCCAAAGAGTATGAAAAAGCAACTCTCGAAATAAGCAACATAGAGCATCCCGAGGTAATATACAACGGAGAAAGCACAAAATTCACGCTGACACTGAAAAACAGCACAAACAGCAACTTCAACGGCTACGTCTACATCGACGACACAGACTATTTCACAGGCGTAAACGTTCCTGCCCAAAAAGAGAAGGAGTACACAATATATGCCACGATGCCCTCTACCGGAGAATTTCACGACATTAACATATACAGCTGCAACGACATTGCCGGCGACACCCTTATATACACACGGCAAGTAGAGCTTATACCCTCCGGCACGGCGCAGGATTTTGAAAGCGACGGCATCTATTACAAGATAACAAGCCGTACCAAGCAGACAGTTGCCGTAACCCACAAAGGAAGCAGCCGAAGCGAATATTCAAATGAATACACAGGCAACGTAACAATTCCTGCAACAACCACCTACAACGGCAACACCTACGAAGTAACAAGCATAGGTTCCGGCGCATTCTATTTCTGCACAGGGCTCACCGGAGTAACCATTCCAAGCAGTGTAAAGAAAATCGACAGCTACGCTTTCTATTACTGCACAGGGCTTGCCGGAGTAACAATCCCAAGCAGTGTTACCAATGTATCGGCAAGAGCCTTCTATTCTTGCAACAAACTCGCCGACATACACTTCAATTCAAACCCCTCCATTGTAGAAGGTTCAATACCATCGGGCACAATCTGCCATCTAGCACTAAACGACAGCGAAGCAGCAGATTTTGACATATCAAATGCAAACACCTTTGCCGATGCAAGCTACACACGCACAATTACAGCAGGGAAATATGCCACTATAATACTGCCTTTCGAGCCCGATGCAGCAAGCAGCAACAACTACATCTTCTACGAACTTGCAGAGAGTGGCAACGGATATATGAAATTCAGCGAGGTTACAACCCCTGTGGCAAACACCCCCTATCTCTATACTCTGCGAGAAGGAACGGACAACATTGCAATAACAGGTGACGAAACTACAATATCACCAACCATAGAGACACCAAGCATAGGCGGTTGGGAAACAACAGGTTCATTCACCAACCAGAAGATAGATACAAGCGATGGGAACTACTACGCCTTCTCGCCCGCAAAGAACGAGGTTAACCGCATAACCAAAAGCCTCACAGTGCTCCCCTATCGTGCCTATTTCAAGTGCAGCAATGCATCAAAATCGGCATACAGGATTTACATAGGCGGCACCACAGGAATAAAGGAAATTGCGCCCGAAGATATTGAAAATTTCCAAGATGGAACGATTTTCAACATTCAAGGCCATCGAATAACAGAGCCGGTAAAGGGAGAAATATACATTAAAAATGGTAAAAAAATAAGGTAATTATATATTACTTTACAGTACATTATAATATATCTAATATTTAACATAAATTAAGACCGTAAGACTAAATATCTTACGGTCTTTTTCCATATTTATTAGTATGAAAATTTAAACTAATAGAAAGGAGGTGTTAAAATATGATTTCTTTGAAAGAGTTTCTCTTAAATGAATTAAATAAATCTTTACCTAAATCTACAAATGATAAAGTTTTTGTTCACTATTTCTCAAATCCTTATACCTTAACCTATTAGTCATATTTGATAATAATATATCAAATCTCTCTAAATCATTTACAGTTCTTGTATTGTATCTAAAAACAAATTCGTCAATGTACATCTGTAAGTGTTTCCTTGAAGTCCTATGATAGATTCCTAATAATCCTCGTTTCAATAATCCCCAAAAACATTCAATCGTATTGGTATATACATCTCCATCTACAAATTCGTTACTATTGTGTTTAACAAATTTGTGTTCATATAAAGTATGAATTTTACAATATCCTTTCCATTCATCGGTGTATATAGTAGAACCTTTATCTACTACTCTTTTGATTGAAGATGTTAATGTCTCTGATTTTGCATCGGTAATAATATGGGATACAATTTTACCCTTACGTTCTATCATTCCAATTACGGGAATCTTTGATTTTGTACTACGACCTTGTGTTCCGTTTTTGTTGGGTTTAATATTCTTGTTTCTTTCTTTACCTCCAATATAAGTTTCATCTACTTCAACCGTATTGAATAACTTATGTTGATTTTCTATCTCAAAACACTTTCTAATACGTTGTAACATAAACCACCCGGTCTTTTGAGTTACATTTATATCCTTTGATAATTGAAGTGAAGAGATACCTTTTTTATGAGATGTAATCAACCATATTGCAACGAACCATTTCTGTAATGATATTTTAGAGTTTTCAAAGATAGTTCTGGTTTTAACATTAAACATCTTATTGGTCTTCTTACACCAATATCCTTTGGAACATTTATATACTTTTGAATTGGAATCGAATGGAGATATAACATTACCTCCCCATCTAACTCCCTCCAAATACTCTATACATTTTTCTTCTGAAGAGAAAGTTTTCATCAACTCAAATAACGAATTAAAACCACTCAAATTAATCATAATCTTCTCCTTTATCTTACACCTAAATATAATAAAAATAAAGGAATTTTTCAAATTTATTTATGATTTAATTTTGTAATTATTAACACTTTAAGACTAAACTTTAGGTTCTTATTTGTTATATTTATGTGTATGAAAAACATAATATATAATCATTCTCCACCTTATTCATATTTACACAAAAAAAATAGATACGAAGTTCCAATTCGTATCTATTCGAGTTAATTCATAAATGTTTAACCAAAGACTATTCATATTTAACAGTGATATGAATAGATTTTAAATAAAAGATTTCATATATGAAATTTCATATAAGACGTAAATCTGATGGTATCTTATATACTGTTCAGAAGAATCTTATAATGGGTCTCTATAGAAGACTTATTTAAAGATTTGGGTGGGTTGTGGATGGGTTTTTATATTTGTATTGTTCCTACCTTAATTGGTTCTTTAATTAGAGAAGTGTCTCAACCACTTCTCTTTTTTATCCAACCATTTTCTCCAAATAATCTACTAACGAAACCATTTTAGATTCAGTTATATATGTTTTTACACTTTTCATATTCTTTATTGATTCATTCCATTCTTCAGGATATATATGTTCCCCGTTATTATTAATATAATAATGACCTCCTCTTGGTCCTGTATGTTTAACCTTTTTTATTTTCTTACCAGTTTCTGGATCAGTAATTTCTTCTTTAGTTTCTTTTTCGTCTTCTGAATCATCTCTTAATTTAACATCATCTTCTTTATACACCGTTTTGAGATCGTCAAGTAATGATTTATCACAATCTTTTAGTGGTTCAATACCTCTTTCTTCAAGTTCTTTTCTTAATTCAGTAGAATGAATATTTCTTCTTACTTTCATTATCTTCTCACCTCTTTTAGTAGTTTCCACTGTATAAAACACTACATAATGACTCTTTTTATCAACATACATTTTATGACTATCAGAACTATACTCAAATTCTTTAGGAAATATAGAATCTTTGGGTTCTTTTATCTTTTCTAAACTCTCTCCAAGATTCTTCTTAAAGGATTTATTTATCCCTTTTAATTCATATGATTGATATTTACGTCCGTCTGATTTCTTTTGTTTACGAACATAATCATTGTGTTTACGGAAATCTTCTTTTGTTTCACCAGTAAATATGACTTTCATTAATCCAACAACATATTTTTAATCTCCTCTACATTAATACCCTCATAAATGATTCTACCCTCACGAATATCATTAAGGTATTCCTCATTTTCATAAAGATATTTGGTTACACCTAGTTCTTTTAATTTTTCTGATATTTCAAAATTAACGTCATCATTATAAAGAATTTCATCTATCTCTTCACTTGTATATCCACCACCAAGAGACTCAAATAAATCCTCCTGTTCTTTGGTCATATAATCATATGAACATTCACTTAATATATCTCTAGTCCAATTTACTTTTCCGATAGTATTAAGAATATATTGTGTCATTTCCTCATTATGAGTATGATGAAGTAATTTACAAATACCACGTTCCTGTTCTTTTGTCAATTTTTCCATATCAAATCTGTTTTAATGATATAAATATAATAAAACTAGTTGGATAATTTAGTTGACTTTGATTGAAAAATAAAAAGTCCCATAGAAATTTTATTCTTGGGACTTTTTACAGTACTTTTGTACTAAATAAACCTACATAGATATGATATGTGTTTATTTAAAAAGGAGGTGTTGGAAATGGTAAGTCTAAAAGACTATATCAAAAATAGTAAAATGATGTCTCTTTCGGATTTCCTTTTAGGTATTCAAAGTGATAAAGTTTATGTCCGTTCTTATTATCGTTCTTTTCCTAAAAGAAAATAATAGGTTCTTCTAACATCTCCAAAGGAGAGTCTAGTTCCTAAAGACTATCCTTTTTTAAATTATATCAAATTTCTTTATGAAATTTCAGGTTACTGTAAAGTAATATATAATTACCAAAAATAATATTCTGATACAATGAAAAAGATATATACAAAGCCCACTGTGGCCACACAGGAGATTGTAACCGTTCAAGTTATAGCAACTTCATTTTCTATGGGTGAGGACCAAGAAAGCGGAGTAACCGGTGCCGGCAAGCACAATGGAGAATGGGGCAATTTATGGAAGAAACAATAATTCTCCACACAGACAAGGGGCTGCTTCTTAAAAAGCAGCCCCTTGTCTGTGAATAGCAATCCCCCGTCAATCCTTCACATCGGCTGTTATGCCACCATCGGCCGACATACGCAGGAGCACTCTTCCCCTGTCGGGCAACTGCAAAATAGACACACCGTCGGTTACCACATTCACCACAAGCAAAGCATTCTCCTCGGCAAAGCGGTTCACACGCAACACCGTGTCACAATCCACAGGCACGCCCGTGTAGAGCAAGCTGTCGTTCATATACACGCTATATGCCTTGCCGGCAAATGCAGGCGAAAAGGAAATTTCGTAACTGAAACGTTTGTCGCCCGGCTTATTCCAATATTTATACAACGAGACATAGGAGAAAAGACCTATCGTCACAATTATCACAAAGAAAAAGAATACACTGCCAAACAAGAAATTCATATTGGCACTACGCCCCTTTATACTACTCATAATTATTCAATTTTTGCAGGTGCGAAGATAGCATTTTGGCGCGAAACAACAAACAAAATCTCATCTGCAACCATAAAGTTCATACAATGGAACAGGCTCCTCGCACACAAGTGCATAGGCCACATAAGAAGTATCGTCAGTCACAGGCGACAAATTAAGATAGCCGCCCGACACCCTGCCGTCCGACACCCGCAAAGGATATTCGGCCTTGCACCGTTCATTAAACGCCGCAGCTTCACCGGCCCGCCTGAAATTCGACACAAAAAAACGCCCCACGCACCCGTGAGCAACATATTTATCATAGAACAGATGCGACACGGCACCCATATTCATCCTCAAATTCAATTCCACACAAGGATGCAAACGACATTCACCACCCGACGAGCGATAGACAAGCATATCCACCCCCAAGCAACCCGTGTAACCAATGGGGCGTAACAACGCAGCAAGCTCCATTGCCAAATGCTTCTTAACCACCTGCAACGCCTCACGCTCGACAAATTGCGCCAAGAAATCCTCAACAGCCCCGTCACTCGCAAGAATATTTCCCGAGTAGGCACCACCCTCACAGGTAAACAACGAATAACCCATAAAAGCAACCTCGCCCTGCAACGCCCAGAACTCCATTGCAAAATCCACAACCTTGTCGAGGAAACGCTCACACACCACACCACCCTGTCGCCTTATAACACCTTTGCAAAAATGCTCCACAGGAACCTCCACACGACCAATCCCCCAAGCAATCCCCTTTCCACTGCCCGACCAAGGAGCCTTCAACACCGAGCGAGGCATACTCTCTATGAACGCAGCAATATCGGTGAACGTAGTAAAATATTCAGGAATTTCGGGAGTATCAACCCCTGCACTGCGCAAAGCCCGCAAAAGCCCTATCGCAGTGCGCCGGTTCGACAGCATACGGACAGCATCTATAAAAGCCCCGTCGGGCAACACACCCTCATCCACCCCCATCGCCAGCAAACGACGCCTCATCTGTGCACTCCACCCCCACGGCACACAAGCATCGACAGCCCGCACATCACCACCCGCAAAAGGAGCAGCAAGCGCGAAAATACCGTTCATCGCATTGTAGAACCCAAAATGCAAAGTACCGGGCAATAGCACCGCATCACCCTCGGGAGCGAACCACAAAGGCAACGTTGCAAGGTCGTGTGCAATAGCCCGCGCCGCAGGCGGAGGGCAATAATTGGTATTGCCATCGGCCAACGCAAGGTCATTTTCGGGGTTAAAAATATGCAGTTTCACAAGAGTCCATAATTTATGCCACGAAGATACAAAAATATACAACAAATATTTTCGCCCCAACCACATAAAAAAGATAAAAACATTTGCACAGATAAGCTATTATTACTATTTTTGCAGAGTAAAGATGATTGATGAGGGGCCCGCAAGCCCCTCTTTTTCATAAACACACAATGCCTGAACCAGACACACCATCATAAAGAGTTTTGTTATATGATTGAAAAACAACAAGTAATCGACTTAACCAACGAGTGGCTTAAAGACAAAGAATACTTTTTGGTAGATGTAATTATCGGTAAAGACGACAAAATTACGGTAGAAATCGACCACGCCGAAGGCGTATGGATCGAAGACTGTGTAGAACTCAGCCGCCACATAGGCGAAGGCCTTGGCGAGGCCGGCGACGATTATGAGCTCGAAGTAGGTTCGGCAGGCCTTGGACAACCCTTCAAGGTTACACAGCAATACATAAACCACATAGGCCTCGAAGTAGAGGTACTCACAAAAGATGGTAAAAAACTCAAAGGCATTCTCAAAAGTGCCGACGAGCAGGAATTTGTGCTCACAATCTCCAAAAAAGAGAAGAAAGAGGGCTGCAAACGCCCCCAGCTTGTCGAGGAAGATTTACACTTCACCTACGACAGCGTAAAATACACGAAGTATATTATAAATTTCAAATAAAATGGCAAAGAAAGAAGAAACAATCAGCCTTCTTGATACATTTCAAGAATTCAAAGAGTCGAAAAACATCGACCGCACTACAATGATTAGCGTGCTCGAAGAGAGCTTCCGCAAAGTGTTAATCAATATGTTCGGAACCGACGAGAACTACTCGGTAATCGTAAACCCCGACCGTGGCGACTTTGAAATACAACGCCGCCGCACCGTTGTTGCCGATGCCGACGTAAAGGACAGCAATATGGAAATCTCGCTCACCGAAGCACAGCAGATTGACGACTCGTTCGAGATTGGCGAGGATGTGAGCGAGATTGTGAATTTTGCAGAATTCGGCCGTCGCGCAATCCTGAACCTGCGCCAGACACTCGCATCAAAAATCCTTGAACTCGAAAAAGACAGCCTCTACAACAAGTACAGCGAGCGCATAGGACAGATTGTAAGCGGCGAAGTATATCAAATATGGAAAAAAGAGCTACTGCTCGTCGACGACGAGAACAACGAGCTCATTCTCCCCAAAACCGAGCAAATACCCTCGGACTTCTACCGCAAGGGCGAGAATGTTCGTGCCGTTGTAGCCCGCGTCGACAACCAGAACAACAACCCCAAAATCATCCTCAGCCGCACATCTCCAATGTTCCTGCAACGCCTCTTCGAGCTTGAAGTGCCCGAAATAAACGACGGCCTCATCACCATAAAGAAGATAGCCCGCATCCCCGGCAAACGCGCGAAAATCGCAGTAGAGACATACGACGAGCGCATCGACCCCGTAGGTGCCTGCGTAGGTGTAAAAGGCTCACGCATCCACGGAATAGTACGCGAGCTGCGCAACGAGAATATCGATGTAATTCCCTACACATCCAATACAGAACTCTTCATTAAACGTGCGTTGAGCCCCGCAAAGATACTCAGCATCACACTCGACGAAGAAAAACGCATAGCCGACGTGAACCTCAAACAAGAAGAAGTTTCACTCGCAATCGGTAAAGACGGTCTCAACATCAAGTTGGCAAGTATGCTCACCGAATACACCATAAACGTATATCGTGAAATCGACAGCCAGCAAGAGGACGACATCTACATCGAAGAATTTGCCGACGAAGTAGATGAGTGGGTAATTGCAGCCATCAAGAAACTTGGATTAGACACTGCAAAAGCAGTTCTGAACACCCCCCGCGAGGTACTTATCGAGAAAGCCGACCTCGAAGAGGACACCGTCGACCACCTCATTTCGGTACTCAAAGCCGAATTCGAGGAAGACGAAGAATAAACAGTTTCAGTAACCTAACAACAGACAACGAATGAAGATAAGACTAAATAAAGTACAGGGAGAACTAAATTTAGGCCTCTCCACAATAGTGGAATTCCTCCAAAAGAAGGGCTTCGACATAAAAGAAGACCCCAATGCAGTTGTGCCGGAAGAAGGTTACAAACTGCTCATCGAGGAATTTAGTGCCGACAAGAAAGCCCGCATACAATCGGACAACTTCACCAAGGAACGCCAGAACAAGGAGAAGCCCAGAAGCACTCCCGTCGAGGCCGAGAAAGAGGTTGCAGCACCGATAGCAGAAGCACCAAAGCCCGAGCCTAAAAAAACAGAAGAGGCACCAAAGCCCGAGCCCAAGAAAGAGGAAGAAAAGCCTGTAATTGAAAACAAAATAAAAGTTACAGGCCGAATAGACCTCGATGCCATAAGTCGCAAACAGGCAAAACCCGAGCCTAAAAAAGCAGAAGAGACACCAAAGCCCGAGCCCAAGAAAGAGGAAGAAAAGCCTGTGGTAACAGAAGCCACACAGCCAAAAGAGGAGCCCTCAAAAGAAACACCCGTAAAAGAGGAACCCGCAAAGGCTGAACCCCAAGCAACCCTCACCCAAGTGGAAGAGGTTGCACCCAAGCTCAACATCATAGGCCAGATAGACCTCTCGGCAATAAACCAATCGACACGCCCCAAGAAAAAGAGCAAAGAAGAGAAGCGAAAAGAGCGTGAAGAAAAAGACAAGCAGCGCGAAGAGCAACGCAAACAACAACGCGATGCCCAACGCCAGCAGAACAGCGCAAATGCCAACAGCGAAGGCGGTAAGAAAAAACGCCAGCGCATAAACAACCAGCGCGTTAACATAAACGACATAAAAGAGGGCAACGAGCAAGGCAACAACCAAGATTGGAGTGCCAACCGCAACAAGAACAACGGCGGAGGCAACCCCTCACAAGGCAGCCGCCGCGACCGCGACCGTCAGCACCAACGTTTCGACAAGAACGATGTTAGCGAGGAGGATGTATCGAAACAAGTGCGCGAAACACTCGACCGCCTCACCCAGCGTGGCAAGAACAACAAAGCCGCAAAATACCGCAAAGACAAGCGCGAGCAGGCAGCCGAGCGCCAGCAACAAGCCTTCGACGCCGAAATGGCCGAGAGCAAAGTGCTCAAACTCACAGAGTTTGTTACAGCCAACGAGCTTGCAAGTATGATGAACATTTCGGTTACACAAGTAATTGCAACCTGTATGAGCATAGGAATGATGGTGTCCATCAACCAACGCCTCGACGCAGAAACAATCAACCTTGTGGCCGAAGAATTCGGTTACACCACCGAATATGTAAGTGCCGAGGTAGCCAACGCCATCGAGGTTGAAGCCGACAACGAAGAAGACCTGCAATCACGCGCCCCCATCATCACAGTGATGGGCCACGTCGACCACGGTAAGACATCACTGCTCGACTACATTCGCAAAGCCAATGTAATTGCCGGCGAAGCAGGAGGTATCACCCAGCACATCGGAGCCTACAACGTGAAGATGGAGAGCGGCAAGCACATCACATTCCTCGACACCCCCGGTCACGAAGCCTTTACCGCAATGCGTGCCCGTGGAGCCAAGGTTACCGACATTGTAATCATCATCATCGCTGCCGACGACAATGTGATGCCGCAGACAAAGGAGGCCATCAACCACGCAATGGCAGCAGGCGTGCCCATCGTGTTTGCCATAAACAAATGCGACAAGCCCGCAGCCGACCCCAACCGCATCAAGGAAGAACTTGCACAGCTCAATATGCTTGTCGAGGACTGGGGCGGTAAATACCAGTCACAGGAAATATCGGCCAAGAAAGGAATGGGCGTGGAGGAACTTATGGAGAAAGTGCTCCTCGAAGCCGAAATGCTCGACCTCAAAGCCAACCCCAACCGCAAGGCCACCGGTTCAATCATAGAATCGACACTCGACAAAGGCCGCGGCTATGTAGCCACCGTGCTTGTACAGAACGGAACACTCAAAGTGGGCGACATTGTAGTAGCCGGCACACAATGGGGAAAAGTAAAAGCAATCTTCAACGAGCGTAACCAGCGCATAAAAGGAGTAGCCCCCGCCGAGCCCGCACTCATATTGGGCCTCAACGGAGCCCCCACCGCCGGCGACACATTCAATGTCGTTGACAGCGAGCGCGAAGCGCGCGAAATTACCGGCAAACGTGAGCAGTTGCAACGCGAACAAGGCCTACGCACACAAAAGATGCTCACCCTCGACGAAGTGGGTCGCCGCATAGCACTCGGCAACTTCCAGACATTGAACATCATTGTGAAGGGCGACGTTGACGGCTCTATCGAGGCATTGAGCGACTCACTCATAAAGCTCTCGACAGAAACCATACAGATAAACGTAATACACAAAGCCGTGGGACAAATTTCCGAGAGCGACGTAAGCCTTGCAGCCGCATCCGATGCCATCATCGTGGGCTTCCAAGTGCGTCCTTCGGTAACAGCCCGCAAGGTGGCCGAGAACGAGGGCGTAGACATACGCATCTACTCAATCATCTACGATGCCATCGAGGAGGTAAAAGCCGCAATGGAAGGTATGCTTGCCCCCATTGTGAAGGAAGAGGTTACCGCAACCATCGAAGTGCGCGAAACCTTCCACATCAGCAAAGTGGGTACCGTTGCCGGCTGTATGGTTCGTGAAGGAAAAGTTAAGCGCACCGACCGTGCCCGCCTCATACGCGACGGTATTGTTATACACACCGGCAACCTTGCAGCCCTCAAACGCTTCAAGGACGATGTTAAGGAGGTTGGTACAAACTTCGAGTGCGGTATCAGCTTGCAGAACCAAGATGACATTAAGGTTGGTGACATCATCGAGACCTTTGTTCAGGTAGAGGTTAAACAAAAACTTTAACACGCCATAATGAACACACTCGATATTGCCTTGACGATTATAATATTGGCCGGTTTTATCTACGGCTACTTCAAGGGACTCATAAAACAGCTATCGTTTGGAGCAGGAATCATATTAGGCCTGCTCCAAGCGGTGATGTTCTACCCTGCCGCAGCCGTGTGGATAAAAAGCCACACACAGTGGAACGATTGGATCGCAATACCCGCAGCCTTCATCGCCATACTTGTGTGCACTATAATCATCTTTAAACTGGCAGGAATAATTCTTGCGGGCATTCTCAAACTATGCCACCTATCC
The DNA here is from genome assembly GCA_017466065.1 of Bacteroidaceae bacterium. The sequence goes on along the minus strand of JAFTUV010000029.1, from coordinate 31,749 downwards.
TTCATCGACAATGCCCTCGGCTCAATATTTTCAACAATAGTAGCCACATTCCTTTTTGTGGGAGGTGTCGAACTTGTCGAATATATTGCACCAAACAAATACACCGGGGAAACCTCACAAAAGGAATCCTTGTTATATAAACACACTAAAATATTGACCTCTTTAATCATCGTTGAGGCGGAGAAGAATATTTAGAAGCTGATGAAAAAGAAGAACAATATATTCAATAAAATAGCCAATAAAGCCTATGAATTCGGATTCATCACAAAGATAAAGACCGACATTATAGAGCAAGGCTTGAACGAAGATGTAATAAGGCTCATTTCCAAGAAGAAGAATGAGCCCGAATGGCTGTTGGAATTCCGTTTGAAGGCATATTCCTACTGGCTCACACAGGAAATGCCCACTTGGCCGCACCTCAACATTCCACCCATAGACTATCAGGCAATCTCCTACTATGCCGACCCTTTGAAAAAGAAAGACAACAAGAACAAGGAGATTGACCCCGAGCTTATGAAAACCTTTGAAAAGCTGGGAATACCGTTGGAGGAACGCTTGGCACTCAGCGGCACGGCCGTGGATGCGGTGATGGACTCAGTGTCGGTAAAAACCACATTCAAGGAAGAGCTCAAAGAGAAAGGAATCATCTTCTGCTCAATGAGTGAAGCTGTGCAGGAGTACCCCGACCTTGTACGCAAATACCTTGGCACCGTGGTAAACTACCGCGACAACTTTTTCGCAGCACTCAACAGTGCAGTGTTCAGCGACGGTTCCTTTGTGTACATACCCAAAGGAGTGCGCTGCCCGATGGAGCTATCGACCTATTTCAGAATAAATGCAGCCAACACCGGACAATTCGAGCGCACACTCATCGTTGCCGACGACGACAGCTACGTATCGTACCTCGAAGGCTGCACAGCCCCTATGCGCGACGAGAACCAATTGCACGCCGCCATAGTGGAGATTATCGTTTGCGACAATGCCGAAGTAAAATACAGCACCGTTCAGAACTGGTACCCCGGCGATGCCGAGGGAAAAGGCGGTGTCTATAACTTTGTTACCAAGCGAGGCGACTGTCGCGGCTGCAACAGCAAGCTGTCGTGGACACAGGTAGAGACCGGCTCGGCAATAACTTGGAAATACCCAAGCTGCATACTGCGTGGCGACAATTCACAAGGCGAGTTCTACTCCGTGGCACTCACCAACAACTACCAGCAGGCCGACACAGGAACAAAAATGATACATCTGGGCAAGAATTGCAGCAGCACCATCATAAGCAAAGGAATATCGGCCGGACACAGCCAGAATTCATACCGCGGCCTTGTGCGCGTGAGCAAGAATGCCGACGGAGCACGCAATTACAGCCAATGCGACTCGTTACTCCTCGGAAGCAAGTGCGGAGCACACACCTTCCCCTATATGGACATTCACAACAACAGCGCAATAATAGAACACGAAGCTACAACCTCCAAAATATCGGAAGAACAACTATTCTACTGCAACCAGCGTGGCATTCCCACCGAGGAAGCCATAGGACTCATAGTCAACGGTTACGCCAAAGAAGTATTGAACAAGCTGCCTATGGAATTTGCCATAGAAGCACAAAAACTGTTAAGCGTGTCGCTCGAAGGAGCAGTAGGATGAAACCCCGAAGCAGATTATGGAAAAATTACTGGAAATAAAGAACTTACACGCCACCATAAATGGCAAAGAGATACTCAAAGGCATAAACCTCACCGTGAATGCAGGTGAAGTACACGCCATAATGGGCCCTAACGGTTCGGGCAAGAGCACCCTGAGCAACGTACTTGTGGGACACCCCGCCTACACCGTGACCGAGGGAGAAATAATATACAAAGGCAAGAACCTTCTCGAACTATCGCCCGAGAACCGCAGCCACGAGGGAATATTCCTCTCGTTCCAATACCCTGTGGAAATTTCGGGAGTGAGCATCACCAATTTTATGCGTGCAGCCATAAATGCACAACGCCAGTATAAAGGATTGGAGCCTATGAACGCAACCGAGTTTCTTAAACTGATGCGTGAGAAACGTGCCCTTGTGAACCTCGATAGCAAGCTCGCCAACCGTTCGGTGAACGAAGGGTTCAGCGGTGGCGAGAAGAAACGCAACGAAATATTCCAGATGGCAATGCTCGAACCCACTTTGAGCATACTCGACGAGACAGATTCGGGCCTCGACATTGACGCACTGCGCATAGTGGCCGAGGGAGTGAACAAACTCAAACGCGAGGATACATCTACCCTTGTAATCACCCACTATCAACGCCTGCTCGACTACATTAAGCCCGATATTGTACACGTTCTCTACAACGGCCGCATAGTAAAGACCTCCGGCCCCGAACTTGCCCTTGAACTCGAAGAACGCGGATACGACTGGATTAAAAACGAGAACCAACAATGAGCAACGCACAAGAATACATTACACTATACGATGCCCACAAAGAACTTATAGAAAAGCCCTGCGCAGCGTTGCTCAATGAGGCACGCCACGCAGCCATCGAAAAGTTCCGCACTGCGGGCTTCCCCACCACCAAAGAGGAGGACTGGCTGCACACCGATGCGGCAGCACAGTTCGCCGGCAGCGACTATGGAATGAACCTTGGTCGCATATCCCTGTCGGCCGGGCTCCACGAAATATTCTCCTGCGATGTACCCAATCTGAACACACACAGGGCTTTCATCGTCAACGACTCGTTCCAAGCAGCCGATAAGGAAAATACACTTCCGCAAGGAGTGCTCTTCGGCAGCCTCAACAGCATAGCCGGAAGCCACAAAGAGCTTATAGCCCCATACTACAACAAGTTGGCAGCCGAGAGCGACAGTATAGCACAATTCAACACCGCCTTTGTACAGGACGGCATACTGCTATACATTCCTGCAAATACCGAGATTAAGGAGACCATACAGATAGTGAGCCTCATACAATCGAAGGTGGATATGATGTCCAACCGTCGCCTGCTCATCATTCTCGAAGATGGCGCAAAAGCCAATCTGCTTATATGCGACCACTCCTCAACCGCTCAAAAGACCCTATCGACACAGGTAACCGAAGTTTTTGTGGGGCGTGGAGCATCGCTCGACATTTATGAGCTCGAAGAGACCGGCAACAGCAACAGCCGTCTGGGACATCTGCTCGTGAACCAAGCCTCCGACAGCCACTTCAACCATTGCAACATAACCCTCACCAACGGATTTACCCGTAACCGCGTGAACATTGCACTCGAAGGCCCCGGTGCCGACACAAACATAACAGGCCTCGTCATTGGCGACCGCAAGCAGCACATCGACAACCGCACGCTTGTGGAGCACAAAGCCGGGCATTGCAGCAGCAACGAGTTATATAAATATATCCTCGACGAAGAGGCCGTTGGCGTGTTTGCCGGCAAGATGCTCATACACCCCGACGCACAGCAGACAACCTCGGAGCAGACCAACCGCAATCTATGCCTCACAAGCTGCGCCCGTATGTATGCCCAGCCACAGCTCGAAATTTATGCCGACGATGTAAAGTGCAGCCACGGTTCCACCGTGGGGCAGTTGGACGAGAATGCCCTATTCTATATGCAACAACGTGGCATTCCCGCCGACGAGGCACGCCATCTGCTTATGTACGCATTTGCAGGCGAGGTAATAGAGAATATTAAGATTGATGCTCTGCGCGACCGTCTGCATCTGCTTGTGGAAAAACGTTTCCGCGGAGAGCTCAACCACTGCAAGGGATGCTCACTCTGTAAATAAAGAACCCAACGATGCTCAACCCGCAAGACATACGCAAAGAATTCCCCATACTCACACAAAAAGTGTATGGGAAACCCCTCATTTACCTCGACAATGCGGCAACCACACAAAAACCGCAATGCGTAATCGACGCAATAGGCAACGCCTACTGCACCATAAACTCAAACGTGCACCGTGGCGTTCATCACCTCTCGCAGGTGGCCACCGAGGAGTTTGAAAAGGCCCGACGCACGGTACAAAAGTTCATCGGAGCAGCCCACAGCCACGAAATAATATTCACCCGAGGCACCACCGAGAGCATCAACCTTGTGGCAACATCCTTTGGCAGCACCTTCCTTAAAGAGGGCGACAAAGTGATAATCTCCACAATGGAGCACCACAGCAACATTGTCCCGTGGCAAATGTTACGCGACCGCATAGGCATAGAACTCTGCATAGTGCCCCTCACCGACGACGAGCGTTTGGACCTTAAAGCCTACAAAGCTCTCTTCGACGAGCGCACCAAGCTGGTGAGCATCACCCACGTTTCAAACGTATTGGGCGCAACCAACCCCATAAAGGAGATTATAGCTATTGCCCACAGCCACAGTGTGCCCGTGCTCATAGACGGTGCACAGAGTAGCCCACACATAAAGGTGGATGTTCAGGAACTCGATGCCGATTTTTTTGTAATGAGCGGGCACAAAGTATACGCCCCCACCGGCATTGGCATTCTCTATGGTAAAGAAAAGTGGCTCAATGCAATGCAGCCCTACCACGGCGGCGGAGAAATGATACAGACTGTGCGGTTCGAAAAGACGACCTACAACGAACTTCCCTATAAATTCGAGGCAGGCACCCCCGACTATGTGGGAGCCATCGCCCTTGGCACCGCCCTCGAATGGGTAATGAGCATAGGCATCGAGAATATTGCCGCACACGAGCACTCACTCACACAATACGCCCTCGAAAGGCTGCGTGAAATACCCGGAATGCGCATATTCGGCAACCCCGACGGAGCCGCAGTATCCTTTCTCGTGGGCGACATTCACCCTGCCGACCTTGGCACCATACTCGACCATCTGGGCATAGCCATACGCACAGGGCACCACTGCGCACAACCCCTCATCGACCATCTGGGCATTCCCGGCACGGTGCGAGCGTCGTTTGCCGTGTATAACACACACGAAGAGGTCGATGCACTTATCGCAGGAATAAACAGAGCCGTAAAAATGTTCGACCGATGCTGAAACCCTACCGCACAGAAGGCATTATAGAGGCCGGCTGCGACGAAGCAGGGCGCGGTTGCCTTGCCGGCGACGTATATGCCGCAGCAGTAATTCTGCCACCCGGCTTTGAGAATGAACTGCTCAACGACTCGAAGCAACTCACCGAGGCGCAACGCTACCAACTGCGCGAAATAATAGAAAAAGAGGCCACTGCGTGGGCCGTAGGAATAGTAACCGCAGCCGAAATTGACAAGATAAACATTCTGCGTGCATCCATCCTTGCGATGCACCGTGCCATCGACGCACTAAAAGTGCGCCCGCAACACCTGCTTATCGACGGTAACAAATTCAGCCCCTACCCCGCAACACCCCACACAACCGTGGTTAAAGGCGATGCTACCTATATGAGCATTGCCGCAGCATCTATCCTCGCAAAGACCTATCGCGACGACTATATGCTCGCCCTCTCCCGCGAATATCCTATGTACGACTGGCAAAGCAATAAAGGTTACCCCACAGCCAAGCATCGTGCCGCCATACGCGAATATGGCACCACCCCCTACCACCGCACATCGTTCAACCTCCTCGGCGAGGAGCCCAAGCAACTGGAACTCACATTCGAGTAGCTCACATACTATTAAACATAAGAAACAGCACGACAACAAAGATTTTAATATAATTTAACCAAACGGGGGGGTAATTACACACCTTATATATATATTTGCAGTAAACTGCGAATTTATAGTAACCCAATAATTACCCCTATGAAGAAACTTTACTTTAAACCCCTGTTCACGGCACTGCTGTTGCTGTGCAACACTCTGATAAGTGCCCAAGATTTTGAAGCCGACGGCATTTTTTACAACATTACCGATGCCACCGCAAAAACGGTTGAAGTAACCGACTGCCCCAGCGGATACGAATATAGCAATGCTGTGAGCATCCCCTCCACTGTTACACACAACGGAACAACTTATAGCGTAACAAGCATAGGAAATTTTGCTTTTGCCTATTGCACAGCCGTCACAAGCGTAACTATTCCGGGTAGCGTAACAACAATAAGAGGATATGCGTTCCAAGACTGCACTGCTCTCACAAATATAACAATCCCGGGCAGCGTTACAACAATAGAGAGTTCTGTGTTCTACAACTGCAACGCATTGAAAGAGATGCGCATAGCGGATTCCGAGAATTCATTGTCGATAAACTCGAACAATTTTTTCCAGACTCTTCCAATAGAGACACTTTATTTAGGACGAAATCTCACCCACTATTACTACTACTATAACTCGAACAACACAAATTTAAAGTCGGTAACCATCGGTGATAAAGTTACAAACATCAACAACTACCTTTTCACCTATTGCGACAGCCTTAAAACCATAACCATCGGTAACAGCGTGGAAAGCATTGGCGAAAAGGCATTCCAATATTGCGACCTGCGCGAAATACACCTCCCCGCAAGTGTAACAAGCATTGGAGATTATGCATTCACTTGGAACCGCAATCTGCAAAAAATAACAATGGATAGCGGGAACAAGGTCTATAATATTCCTGCCGACAGCAACATAATAATGAAAGGCGACAGCGTGATATTCGGCTGGCAAGGTGCCGTTATACCCGAAAATGCCACCTACATAGGCAATGGAGCATTTAACAGCGTAAAAGGAATAACATCCATTACCATCCCCGCAAACGTATGGAGAATTGGCGAGTGGGCTTTTGAAGCGTGCAGCGACCTCACCGAAATTCATTGCTTGGGAGAAACACCAGTAAATCTCTATACAGCCAATACATTCCAAGGACTATACGACAGTGTAACACTCTATGTTCCTGCCGCCGGCAAGAAGCTATATACAACCTCTAATATCTGGAAAGATTTTACCAATATTGTAACCGTAGGCGAAATAGTCGTAAATAACTTTGCATTTGCCATAATCTCCGAAGAAGATAGAACCGTACAGGTAACAGACTATACAGGCAGTGGCTCGGTTGCAAATATCCCCTCTTCCATCACATATAACGGTAAAACCTACAAAGTAACTACCATTCGTCGGAACGCATTTAAGGATTACACAAACATTTCGGGAATAACGATTCCGGGTAGCATCACAACAATAGAATACAGCGCATTCCAAGGCTGCACAGCACTCACAAGCATCACAATCCCTAAAAGCGTTACAACAATAAAATACAATGCATTAAGTGGTTGCACGGCACTCACAAGCATAAAAGTGGAGGATGGTAATCCCATATATGATAGTCGCGAAGATTGCAACGCTATTATAGAAACTGCCACAAACACACTTATGCAAGGTTGTCAGAATAGCATCATTCCCAACAGCATAAACACTATAAGTGATTTTGCGTTCGATGGTTGCACCGGTCTCACAAGCATCGAAATACCAAATAGCGTAACGACAATAGGAAGCAGTGCATTCGCCGGTTGCACAAGACTCTCAATCATTACAATCCCCAACAGCGTAACAACAATATACTACTATGCCTTCGAGGGTTGCACCAATCTTAGAACCGTTGTAAACAACTCGTCACTCGACATTGTTGCCGGCACAACCACCAACGGGTACGTTGCCTACTATGCCGACGAAGTGATAGCAAACAACGGTGGCAGCACCATAGATAACTTCATATTCGACAACAAAGGCAACCTTGTTACATACATCGGCCCCGAGAACGAAATAACACTCCCTCAAAAAAATCAATTCGGCAAAAGCTACATTATCAACAACGCTGCGTTCATCGGTGACACAGCCCTCACAAGCGTAACCATCGGCAACGGAGTAACAGCTATTGGCGATGCAGCATTCAGCGGTTGCACGAGCCTCACGAGCACGACCATCGGCAAGGGAGTAACAGACATTGGTAATGCAGCGTTCCAAGGCTGTGCAGCACTCAAAGAGATATATGTACAGGGCACTACACCGGCACTGCTCGACAGCGAGGCCTTTACCGAGCATTATACAAGTGCAACCCTGTATGTTCCCATCGGTACAAAGGCAGCCTACCAATCGAGCACCTCTAAACGAGAGGAAGAAGAGGTTAAATTCACAACAACACACTGCAACAACCTTGCAGATATTATGAAAAGCAAGAACAAAAACGCATTATATGAAACAATATCTGTCGGTACACAGAACCCCGATGTTGCAGGCACCCTCTATGGAGGCGATTACCTCCTTGCCCACCAAGCAAGCAAAACAAAGATGACCGAACTGCCAAGAGCAACATTCGGAATTACAGGCACCCGCAGCGGACAATACAAGATTGCGCTTGTTACACCACCTTGGTTCATAGAATCGTACAGCGATACTTTAATTAAAAGTACTGCATTACCGCAATACAACGACTCCTATTTGAGAGTGCGCGTGAGCCAGAATAACGAGCAGCTGGCAATGCTACCCTGCGACTCTTTCAACATAGGAACCTCCAATACCAAATTCGGTGTATGGGAGGAGCACGCCATTGTGCCCGACCGTTCACGCATCGACACTATTTTCCTTAAAGACAGCAGCGGCGAGGATTATATATTCGACTTACAGCACAGCGGCTACACCTTAGACGAAAGAAACAACTGCACCGTGGATGTAAATATAGAACTTCTGCGACCATTGCAGTATAGCGAAAAAACCGGCCGTTACACCTCAAAGAATGCCAACCTGTTTGCATTCCGCTTCTTGCTCGACCAGATTATGCTTATCCCCGTTGACGAGAGCACAACCATAAGCACCACATATTGGAGGAACTTTACCAACATAGTAGAATATAGTGCCGGCTCCGACGGTGATATTAACGGCGACGGTTCGGTCGATGTTTCCGACCTCACTACATTGGTAAGTATTATTCTCGACAGTTCGAAAGTGACCGATGTTGCCGACATTAACGGCGACGGCTCGGTAGATGTCAGCGACCTCACGACCCTTGTATCAATAATACTCGGCACAAATAGTGCAAACGCTGCTCCCACACAGTTCTTGTGGTAAAATTATAAGAAATATATATCTAAAAGAGGATGACTAAAAACGACGAAAAGCCTTTTTAGTCATCCTCCTATTGTTTCTTAACCAAACTACTTCACAAGCGAAAAGCCCTGCAAAGAGAAGCCGCGCAAAAGGTCGGCCACAGGCATACGCTTCTTGCCCGGAATTTGCAACGAGAGCATATTTATGTATCCACCCTCAACGGCAACCTTCGCAAAAGTCTTGCCATCGGTAAGCAAAGAACCCACGGGCTTGTCGTGCTGCGCAATCTCCTTTGCAACCTCATAAACTTTTATGGCAATGCGATTGCCGGCAGCATCCTGCATTTCGCACCAAGCAGCAGGATAGGGCGACATTCCGCGCACAAAGTCGTACACCGCAGTGCAATCCTTGCTCCAATCAATGCGGCAAGTGTCGCGGAAAATTTTGGGTGCCGGGCGCAAGTCGGCCTCATTCACAAACATCTGCTCCTGCGGGACAGGCTCCACCGCACCACGCACAATAGCATCCACAGTGCGCAACACCGTTTCTCCACCCCGATACATAAGTTTATCGTGCAATGTGCCCGCATTGTCACACTCCTCAATCGCCACCTTGTCGCGATAAATCACATCGCCAGTGTCAATCTCGTGTTTAAGGAAGAAAGTAGTAACACCACTCTCCTTGTCGCCGTTTATGATGGCCCAATTTATGGGCGCGGCACCACGATACTGCGGGAGCAACGATGCGTGCAGATTAAATGTACCCAAACGGGGCATATTCCACACACTCTCGGGGAGCATACGGAAGGCCACCACAATTTGCAGGTCGGCACGCCACCCGGCAAGAGCCGCAAGGAAATCCTCGCTCTTCAACGACTCCGGTTGCAACACAGGCAGCCCCTTGCTCACGGCAAACTGTTTCACAGGGCTCATAAGCAGTTGATTGCCACGCTTGTTAATCATCTTATCGGGCATTGTAACCACACCCACTACCTCGTAGCCGCAAGCCTCATCGGAATGTTGCCTGTCGAGCAGACGCTTCAATGGCTCCACTGCAAAATCGGGAGTACCAAGATATACTATTCTCAATTTATTCTCCATTATCTGAAAAAGTTTAACGGCTTAATCCGATGTAAATTCCAACAACGTTTTACGATAGGCTGTAAAAATGGCCGATTTTGATATAAAACCAATATATTCTCCATTTATTCCCTCAACAGGGAGGTTCCAAGCATTTGTTTCCTCGAATTTGCGCATAACCGCCTCCATCGGCTCCTCGATACTCAAACGCACAGGAGCCTCACGCATAAGCGTAGCAACCTTGTAGCGGTGATAAAGCTCCTGACGGAACATTATGTGCCTGACATCATCAATAAAGAGAATACCCACAAGATGGTTGTTGGTATTTATTACAGGGAATATATTGCGCTTCGTCTTTGCAACCACAGCCGTGAGCGCACCCAAGTCCATATCCGGAGTAAGAGGCATAAAATTCTTCTCAATAACATCGGCCACTTTCAGAATCGTCAACACCGCTTGGTCCTTGTGGTGGGTAATGAGCTCACCGCGCTGTGCCAAGCGCACCGCATAGATATTATTCTTGTCGAACATCTTGACTGTGAGATAAGAGAACACCGACACAATCATCAACGGCAGGAAGAGAGCATAGCCACCGGTAAGTTCCGCAATGAGGAATACACCGGTCAATGGCGCGTGGAACACACCCGACATAAGAGCAGCCATTCCAAAGAGAGCAAAATTCCTATCGGAAACAGTAACGCCCCACTCCATCATATTGCATATACCGGCAAAAAGATAGCCCGACACGCAACCAAGGAATAGACTGGGTGCAAATATACCACCGCAACCACCTCCGCAGTTCGTAACCGTCGAGGCAAAAGCCTTGAACAATATAATGAGGAACATATAGAGGAAAAGGAATTTCGCGTGCCCATAGAACATCGAATTGTTAAGAATAACATCGGCCGAAGAGCCGTTTATCAGGTGGTGAATCATATCGTAACCCTCGCCATAGAGAGGAGGGAAAAGGAATATGAGCACGCTCAACACACTGCCACCAATCGCCAGCTTCACATAGGGATTGGTGAACCTCTTAAAGAATCCCTCCACAGTGGTTGTAACCTTTGTAAAATAGAGCGACACAAGGCCACACATAATGCCAAGCAATATCACATAGGGCACACGGGCAAGGTCGAATTGATTTTCAAGATGGAATTCGAAAGTAGCTTCGGTGCCCAGCCACAGATAGGAGAGCGTGGCAGCAGTTACACTCGAAATAAGCAACGGCAGGAGCGACGACATTGTGAGGTCGAGCATAAGCACTTCGAGCGTAAATACCAACCCTGCAATGGGGGCTTTGAATATACCGCTCACGGCACCGGCAGCACCGCAACCGATGAGCAGCATCATCACCTTCTTCTCCATTTTAAACAGGGAGCCCAGATTGGAGCCTATGGCCGAGCCTGTCATAACAATTGGAGCCTCGGCACCCACCGACCCACCAAAGCCAATGGTGATTGCACTCGCGAGCATCGACGACCAAGTATTATGCGTGCGTATTTTTCCCTGACGGCACGATATTGCATAGAGCACCTTGGTTACTCCGTGACTTATATCATCGCGCACCACTCTCCTGATGAACAGCCCGGTAATGAAAATACCAATCACGGGATAAACCAGATAGAGCCAGTTGAACGTATCCTTGTCGAATCCGTGAGTGAGCAGATGCTGTATAAGGTGAATCAGGTTTTTAAGTATATAAGCAGCCAAGGCCGACAATATACCCACCATAAAACTCAAAATAAGTATAAACTGATTTTGCGAAATATGCTTCTCGCGCCACTCGATAAACCTGTCGAGCAACCCTTTTTCCTCTTTTTTCTCTACACTCATTCCCTTATAACCGTAACCGTTCCGTTGGCTGTGAGCTTTATTATGCTCGACGACTTAGGACGGCCTTTATCAAGTTGTTTGTAATTTACCACATAGTCCACAGCTTCTATTATTTCGGGACTTATCTCGCCGAAATTGGCAGGAGTGGGCTCACCGCTTATGTTGGCCGAGGTTGACACCACAGCCTTCTGGAAACGGTAGCATAGCTCTTTGGAGAATAGCTCCGATGTAACACGTATGCCCACACTGCCATCCTCGGCAAGAAGATTGGGAGCGAGGTTGCGTGCCCCGTCATATACAATGGTCAAAGGCTTATTGGTGAGTTCTATCAAGTCCCACGCAACCGGATGCACATTGGATACATAGCGTGCAAGGCGGTCAGCACTATCGACAAGCAGCAATAGTGCCTTGCTGTCGGTGCGACGCTTAATCTCGTAAACTCGCTTCACAGCCTCGGCATTTGTAGCATCACACCCTATGCCCCACACTGTGTCGGTGGGATAAAGTATCACGCCACCCTTGCGCATCACTTCAACAGCCTTTTTGGCTTCATCGGCAATAGTTCCCATAGATATTAGAATTCACTTGTAAAATGGAAACGGATACCCTTAAAATCGTTCTGCGCCATCTGCAACACATAGTTGCTGTCGGCAAGGAACACATCGCGTCCCTCAATATCCTTTGCCATATATTGATATTTACGTTTCTTGAAATTTTCGAGCTCGGCAGCATCGTCGCTCTCTATCCAGCAAGCCTTGTAGAGGTTCACCGGCTCCCAGCGACACTTTGAATTGTACTCATTCTCCAAACGATACTGGATTACCTCGAATTGCAACTGTCCCACCGTTCCAATGAGCTTGCGGCCATTATGCTGGTTCACAAACAACTGCGCGACACCCTCGCCCATAAGCTGGTCGATACCCTTTGCAAGCTGCTTGGTCTTCATAGGGTCGGCATTCTCGATGTATTTGAACATTTCGGGCGAAAAACTCGGCAACCCCTTGAAGTGCAGATTTTCACCCTCGGTGAGCGTGTCGCCAATCTTGAAGTTTCCGGTATCCGGCAAGCCTATAATATCTCCGGGGTAGGCCTCCTCAATGGTACTCTTGCGCTGCGCCATAAACTGTGTGGGCGACGAGAAACGCAAGTCCTTGCCTAAACGTATGTGACGATAGGGTTGGTTGCGCACGAATTTACCCGAACATATTTTGCAGAATGCGACGCAGGAACGATGGTTGGGGTCGATATTTGCAGTTATTTTGAATATGAAGCCTGTGAATTTCGCATCTTCGGGGTTAACCACACGCTCCACCGCCTGCACGGGGCGTGGGCTGGGCGCAATTTTCACAAAGCAGTTGAGCAGTTCCTCGACACCAAAATTATTCAGTGCCGAGCCGAAGAACACCGGTGCCACACGTGCATCGAGATAATCCTCGACATTAAATTCGGGATATACGCCATCTACAAGTTCAAGATCGGCACGCAGTTTACCTGCAAGCTCCTCACCTATATTCTTATCGAGTTCTTCACTGTTTACATCAATCTCCACCTTCTCGGTAACCCTCTGTTTGTTGGGAGTGAAAAGGTCGAGTTTCTGCTCATATATATTGTACACACCTTTGAAGCGTGCACCTTGGTCGATGGGCCAGCTGAGCGGACGCACTGCAATCTGCAATTCCTGCTCCAATTCGTCGAGCAGTTCAAAGGGGTCGCGACCCTCGCGGTCCATTTTATTCACATACACAATCACAGGGGTTGAACGCATACGGCACACATTCATCAGCTTGCGTGTCTGCGTTTCCACACCCTTGGCACTGTCGACCACAATAATTACACTGTCAACCGCGGTAAGTGTGCGGAAAGTATCCTCGGCAAAATCTTGGTGACCGGGTGTGTCGAGAATGTTTATCTTATATCCTTCATAATCGAACTCCATCACCGATGTTGTAACAGAGATTCCGCGCTGTTTCTCAATCTCCATCCAGTCGGATGTGGCGGTCTTCTTTATCTTGTTCGACTTAACCGCACCGGCAACCTGTATCTGTCCGCCGAAAAGCAGAAGTTTCTCGGTAAGTGTGGTTTTTCCGGCATCGGGATGCGAAATTATCGCAAAAGTTCTTCTTCTTCCAATTTCCTCGTTTATGTTCATTTGAACCAATAGTTTTATCGTTTTTAAACTGCTTTGATTTTACTCGGAGCACTACCCCCGGAAAAATATCGCAGCTATGAATATATTTCTAAAATAATCACTCCTCATCCAGATTCAGCTTGCCCTCTTCCTCCTCCTTATAGTAGAGTGAGAGCATCGAAATAAATTTGCTTATCTCGGCCGTGGCAGCATCTGTTTCCTTGTTTATTTCGCGTTTCTGCAACCTCATAAGCCACAACATATAAAGTGCATCGAAACAGTTTTCTATTTCACCCTTATCCTTTCCGTCGCTCTTTGCCCTGAACTCCACAATGAATGGGAGAGCCTTGTAATAGGCTGCCGAATAGAAAGGCACCTTTGGAGATTTCAACAGACGGGTGTGCAGGTCGGTGAGGTTTATTATCACATTCTTGTTAATTTGCAAATGCCCACTCTCCTTTATTCCTTCGATGCGCATCATTTCGGCAAGATTATCATACCAATCGAGCATCTCCCGCTCAGCCTCGGCAGGCAGATTATGGGGAGCCACCAAAGTTGTCCTTATCCTGTCGAGCGATAAATCACAAACACGAAGCAGGTCTTCGACCTGCCACATATATAGCAGATATTCTGCTATATTCTTCCTTCGAAGTTCTTTTGATATTAACAAAATCCTAAATAATTAATGAAAAGAATATATACCTGTGATAATGAGCACCATTCCTATGAACGACCCTATCATCACCAATGTGCCAATCACTTTATTTATAATCCACACGCCACGAACATCGAAACGCGCTCTCAATTTGCTCACAACGTATGTGATAAAAAGCCACCACAGCATTGCGCCGGCAAGAATGGCCGCATATCCCATAAACTGATTATAGAGCGCCTGTTCGGGCAACATAAAGTTCAGCGGAGTAAAGAGTGCCAGAAACAGCATTATGAGCAATGGATTCGAGAATGCGAGAAAAAAGCCGGTAACACCATTCTGCACAAGACTGCTCTTGTTACGACTCACATTATGAGTATTCTGCGCCGGATTACTGCGGAATGTGTGCACACCGAATATGAACATAAGCACGGCACCTATCAGCTGCAACCAAAAAAGAGCTGTGCGATTATGAATAAAATCATATATGAACGAAAGACCGTATCCTGTAATCAGAGCATATATAATATCACTGACAGCTGCGCCACAGCCTGTCACAAGGCCATATATGCGCCCTTTGTTAAGAGTGCGCTGCACACAGAGTATGCCTACGGGACCCATTGGAGCCGATGCGATAATACCGATTATCAGGCCTTTAATCACCACCTCCAAAAGAGAAATCTGTGACACAAACTGCAAAAAGAATTCATTAATCTCGTTCATAAATATGTAAATATTTTTGCATAAGCAAATTATGCGTCATTTACAACGCCGCACACATTGCATTTTGCAAAGACAGTGCAATCAAGCAAGATACATAAGACTTGGCTTTAATGTATTTTACAGCAAGCACAGCCTATCTTCGCATTTGCAAAGATGTCATTTTTTCGCGAAAAAACATACATAAAAGAATGTTTTTTTCACCTCTATGCCAAAAGCTGTTCAAATTTTAAACAGTTTCTTGAAGACCGTCGCCACAAACAGCTATTCAACAAGTCGCGAACGCCGTGAAATATAGATTTTGGCCACCAATTCCGAAACGCCCGACAATATCGCTGCGACACCCACTATAAGAAACGGCACACCTGCCGCTTCAAACGGATTGGCAATAACAATAACACCGGCAACCAACAACAGCAGTGGCACCACATACATAGGCAAAGGCACCCTGACACCTCGGCGTGCCATCAACAATGTAACCAACTGATAAAATCCCACAAACAGCAACAACAGCCCGAGCAGCACCATCAACAAAGTGAGGAAGAAAGCCGGAGAAAGCAACAGCCACGCTCCAAGCGCAACACCGGCAATGCCCACAAATGCAAGCACCGCAACATCGAAGCCCTTTGAGAGTCCACGACTATACAGAACATATATATTGAACAGGGATACTGCCCCCGACAACATAAATATTGCACCTATAATCTGTATTATCACAGGCATAAGCGACTCGCGCAATGTCACCATAAGCACACCCAAAAGAATAACGCACAAACTGCGCACAACCACATTAAGCATAATATTAAAGATTAGTTACAGACAATCCAACAAACAGCCCCCGAAAAAAAGAGCACACTTTATGCTAATTAAACTAAAATAGCAAGAAATTAAAGGCACACAAGAGGAGCACAAATCCCCTCCCTGCATATAACAACGAGCAAAGGAGCATCGAACAAATAGGCCACCGAATAATTATCACTGTTACCACGCGGGAGCCCCACAAGCGACAAAGACAACACACCACCCTCCAAGGGTAATACCCTCTCCAACACTATATTATCGCGAAAGCCACCGCCTAAATTGCCAACCAGCTTATAGACAGCCTCCGACGCGGTCCAACGTATCAGTTTCGCCCTGTTCAGCAACTCCGCCGGAACACCGTCCAACTCCTCACCACGCATAAAACAGCCAAAAGCCTCACCCACCTCCCGTGCAGACAACTCAACATCAACACCCATAGGAGAGTTTTTCGAAAAAGCCAAGGCTGCATAACCGCGCGTGTGCGATATACTTATATACGCATCATTATTATTCAGAGAAGGCTTGCCGGCAGCATCATATACTATGCGGGCATCGTCGCCGAAGAACCTCTGCAACAACAAGCGCACAGCCAACCACTCGGCACGACGTTTGAGGCTCGCAAATGTCCCGACCTCGGCAAGCAGCGCAGGAGGCACAAGCGACGATAACTCCTCCGCCGTCTCGGTAATTTCCCAAACAGCAATTTCAATGTCACCGCAAGCAAACTTTTTAAGGAACGGCATACTACTCTTCCTCCTCGCCCTCGGCGGCATTCTCCAAAATGGTAGCCTTAATCTTTACCAAACGATGCTTATCCTTGCTCATAACCTCGAACTCCACGCCCGAGCACACAATCTTCTCGTGTAAACGCGGAAACTCCCCCTTCAACTCCAAGAGCATTCCCGCAAGCGTGTCGGCCTCACCGGCAGACTCCCTGAATTCATCACCATCGAGCGACATTATTTTAAAGAAGTCCGACAGCATTGTCTTTCCCTCAAACACAATGGTGCGTTCATCAATACGCTCATACGAAGTATCGGGCTCGTCAAATTCATCGTTTATCTCTCCCACAATCTCCTCTATAATATCCTCCAAAGTGATAAGGCCCGACACGCCACCAAATTCATCCACCACGATGGCCATATGCACACGCACCGTCTGAAAATCGCACAACAGGTCGTCGACTTTCTTCGTTTCGGGCACAAAATAGGGCTGACGGATAAGCGATTGCCAACGGAAATTGGCTCCGCGATTCAGATAGGGCAACAAATCCTTAATATAAAGAATACCCCTAATCTCGTCCTGCGTCCCCGCATAAACAGGAATGCGCGAGTAGGCATTATCGGCAGCACAACGCAACACCTCGGTGTACGAGGCACGAATATCGAGCATCACCATATCCATACGCGAAGTCATAATACTGCGCACCGTCTCGTCGCCAAAGCGTATTATACCTTCGAGCATATTCTTCTGCTCCCCAATCTCCCTCTTGTCCGTCAGTTCAAGAGCCTGTTCAAGTTCATCGACCGACAGCGAATAGTTACTTTTCGAAGCAAGACGCTCCGTAAGCAACGTAGAACGCACAAGCAACGAAGAGAACGGCCTCAACAAGCGGAAAAGGAAATACAGCGCATCGGATGCAAAATAGGCAAACTTGCGAATATTGTTCTTCGAATAGATTTTTGGCATAACCTCACCAAACAACAGCAGCAAGAAGGTGAGTACAACCGTGAGCAAGAGGAATTCGAGCCACTTTGCACTCTCGCCAAACGACATTATGGACAAAAAGAAATAGTTGAGCAACATAACTATGCCCACATTCACAAAGTCGTTTACTATAAGAATTGTCGCAAGCAGACGCTCCGGTTCTTTGAGCATCGCAAGAATGTGCTGAGCCGACACCGACTTACTCTCGGCAGCCTCGTCGAGCTCCACTCGCGAAAGCGAGAAGAAAGCAATCTCCGACCCCGAAGCAAAAGCCGAGCACATCAACAGCACGCCGGCAAACACAAGAGCTATCATCGCACTCACCGTGGGAGGCGTAAAAGTAACCTCGGGGAGCGCAAAAGCAGATAGCCGCAAAAAAGCAGTAACCATCAATAATAAAACTATTGTTCCAAGAAATTAGTAAATAGAACTATCGGCAGCAGGCTCATCAACAGGTGCAGCAGTAGTGCCACGCGACGAAAGCATCTCCATTGTTTCTGCAAGAATTTCGGTACGATAGCGACGAATACCATTCTGGTCCTCGTATGTATTGGTCCTGATCTTGCCCTCAATATATATGCGGTCGCCTTTGTGAACATACTTCTCGGCCACCTCGGCCAATCCGCCCCACAAAACCACATTATGCCACTCGGTTCTTTCGGGAACCTGTGTACCATTCTGCAAAGTATAGGCACGCTCCGTTGTTGCAATAACCATATTGGCAACCGCAACATTCCGGTCCAAGTGACGAACATCGGGATTTTTACCCACATTACCGATTAAAATAACTTTATTGACTGACATATCGAAAAAATTTAATTCACCCAATCTCTGCAAAGACAATCATTTATGCAAATATAATGCAACCGGCAAGCCTATGCAAACATATAAGTTAAAAAACAACTGATATTTAATAATAAATAAATCAAATACAAAAGTAACAATTAAATCAATACCTCACAAAAAAAACGCACAAAAGAACAGAAAAGCAACAAAATCCCTCCAAACAAAGCACAAACAACGATTTTTTATACAAAAAAAGCACATTATATTTCCGTAAAAGCAAAAAAAGCTATATATTTGCCTCCCGAAATTTGGAACAATTTTCACAATAACATAAAATATACAAATAAAATGACAAAAGCAGACATTGTAAACGAGATTGCAAAGAAGACAGGTATTGAGAAAACAGTGGTTCTTGCATCGGTAGAATCATTTATGGAGGTGGTGAAAACATCTTTGGCAAATCACGAACCAGTATATCTACGCGGTTTTGGTAGCTTCATTATCAAGCAGAGAGCAGAAAAGACTGCCCGCGACATCCACAAGGAGAAGACCATTATTATCCCCGCACACGATATTCCCGCGTTCAAGCCCGCAAAAACATTCGTAAACGAAGTTAAAAAGTAATATTTGTTAATTTATAAATTTTCTAAACTATGCCTAGCGGAAAAAAGAAAAAAAGACATAAGATGTCTACGCACAAGCGTAAAAAAAGATTGAGAAAGAACAGACATAAGAGCAAGTAAGCTCGTCTGAACAGGACACAAAAAACAAACTTGCAAGAATCAACCGCTTCAAGTTTGTTTTTTGTTTTAAGCACCAACGGCCACGCCGTAACCTTCAAAGGCATTTGAACCTCGCCTTGAAATAGAAAGAGGCTCACTAAATCAAAATAAAAGAAGTAATTGTGACAAGCGAACTTATTGTTGACGTTCACTCCAACGAAGTAGCCATTGCCATCACAGAAGACAAGCAACTGGTTGAATTTCAAAAGGAGGAACAGACAGAAACCTTTTCGGTGGGCAACATATACCTTGGGCGTGTAAAGAAAATTATGCCCGGGCTCAACGCCTGCTTTGTTGACGTAGGTTCCGAGAAAGACGCATTCCTCCACTATTTGGATTTAGGCCCGCAATTTTACTCTTTACAAAGATACTTAAAACAAATTACAAGCGACCGAAAAAAGACATTTCCAATATCCAAGGCTTCCATAATGCCCGAAAAGAAGAAGGAGGGCAACATCGCCGAAACCTTGCAAAGCGGACAAGAAATTCTTGTACAAGTAGCCAAAGAGCCCATAAGCACCAAAGGCCCGCGCCTCACTTGTGAAATATCATTTGCCGGACGATTTTTGATACTTATACCCTTTGAAGACAAAGTATCGGTATCATCGAAGATAAAATCGCCCGAAGAACGCACAAGGCTCAAACAACTGCTGCAAAGCATCAAGCCCAAGAATTTCGGCATCATCGTGCGCACAGTAGCCGAAGGCAAGAAAGTTGCCGAGCTCGACGCCGAACTACGCAGCCTCATAAACAGTTGGGAATCGCTTGTAGGCAAAGTACAGAAATGCACAAAACCTCCCGGCATTGTCCACGCCGAATCGGACAGAACGCTTGCTCTGCTACGCGACCTCTTCAACCCGTCGTACGAGAGCATACACGTGAACGATGTAGAGGTATATAAGAAAATCAGGGATTATGTATCGGTGATAGCCCCCGAAAGCATAAACATAATAAAGCTATACCGCGGCGAACTGCCCATATTCGACCATTTTGCGATAACCAAACAGATTAAATCGTCCTTCGGCCGAATAGTATCGTTCAAAGGCGGAGCCTACCTTGTGATAGAACACACCGAAGCCCTGCACGTTGTCGATGTGAACAGCGGCAACAGAACACGAAACAATGCCAGCAACCAAGAAGAAAACGCCTTGGAAGTGAACTTGGGAGCTGCCGACGAACTTGCACGCCAACTGCGTCTGCGCGATATGGGAGGCATCATAGTAGTCGACTTCATAGATATGGACAAGGCGGAACACCGTCAGGCACTCTACGAGCGAATGAGCGAAAATATGAGCCGCGACAGAGCCAAGCACAATATTCTGCCGTTGAGCAAATTCGGCCTTATGCAGATTACACGCCAAAGAGTGCGCCCCGCAATAGATATGCCGGTTGAAGAGAACTGCCCCGTATGTTTCGGCAAAGGCAAGGTACAATCGTCGATACTGTTCACCGACCAATTAGAGAGTAAAATAAGCACACTTACAGGAACCATAGGGATGAAATCACTGACACTGCACGTACACCCCTATGTAGCATCCTACATTAAGAAAGGTATAATATCGTTATACCGCAAATGGCAATTCAAATACGGATTCGGAATACGCATCATACCCAACCAGAAACTGGCCTATCTGGAATACCATTTCTACGACAAAGCCGGGAAAGAGGTTGATATGAAAGAAGAATCGGAATTAAAGTAAAGACCCTATTCACACTATCAAAAAAAAGCCTGCCGAATAATCGGCAGGCTTTTTTATTACAGGAAACGTAGCAATTAAATTCCCATTGCCTTTTTCATCTCCTCGATTATAACATCGGCCTTCTCGCAAGCAGCAACATACTCGTCGCGGTTGCTCATAGTAGCCTTTGCCTCCATATAGAATTTGATTTTAGGCTCGGTACCCGAAGGACGAACCGACACTTTGTTGCCACTCACGGTAAAGTACTGCAACACGTTCGAAGGCTCGGGCATATCAAGGTCGGTTACATTGCCGTCACCATCGACAGCCTTCAATGCCTTGAAGTCCTTGTAGCAAACAACCTTCTCGCCGGCCATCTCCTTTAAAGGATTAGCACGGAAGTTCTCCATCATCTGACGGATTTCATCGGCACCGCTCTTTCCGGGCTTAACAACGTTAACTGTTATCTCCTTCGAGAATCCATACTCAACGTAGATATCCATCAACATCTCATAAAGGCTCTTGCCATTCTCCTTGGCCCAAGCGGCAATTTCGGCAATGAGGCTGCAAGCCGACACCGAGTCTTTGTCGCGACAGAAATCCTCGGCCAAGAAACCGAAGCTCTCCTCACCACCACCGATGTAACGCATAATACCCTCGTTGTCGCGGATAACCTTCGCAATCCACTTGAAGCCTGTGTAACAGTCGAACATCTTTATATTGTTCTTATCGGCAATACTCTTGATAACCTCTGTGGTTACAATAGTCTTTACAACAAACTCCTTGCCTGTCATCTTGCCCAGCTTTGTATATTGGGTAATGATGTAGTAGAGGAAAATCATACAAGTCTGGTTACCATTCACTATAACCCACTCACCATCAAAATTCTTGCAGGCGATAGCAATGCGGTCGGCGTCAGGGTCGGAGGCCATTACAAGGTCGGCATCAATTTTCTTGGCAAGATTAACTGCCATAGTCATAGCCTCAGCATTCTCGGGGTTGGGAGATATTACAGTGGGGAAGTTACCATCCTTTACCATCTGCTCCTCAACGCAGTGAATATTCTCGAAGCCCCAACGACGAAGCGATGCGGGAATGAGCACGCGACCACAACCGTGAATGGGAGTATAGACAATCTTCAAGTCCTTGTTCTTCTTTATAACCTCGGGGTCTATCGAGAGTGTCTGCACGCGGTCGAGGTAAACATTGTCCACCTCCTCACCGATAACCTCTATCAAGGCAGGATTACCCACAAACTTAATATCCTCCACCTTAACCTTCTCTACATACTCGATAGTCTTTACATCGTGGGGAGCAAGCATCTGCGCACCATCGTCCCAATAGGCCTTGTAGCCATTATACTCTTTGGGGTTATGGCTGGCAGTGATGTTTACACCACTCTGGCAACCCAGATAGCGGATAGCAAAAGAAACCTCGGGAGTGGGACGCAAATCCTCGAACAGATAAACCTTTATACCGTTGGCCGAGAAGATATTTGCTGTAATTTCGGCAAACAAGCGGCTGTTATTGCGGCAATCGTGACCCACAACCACAGAAATCTGCTCACGATCTTTAAACACCTCGTTCAAATAGTCGGCCAATCCCTGCGTAGCCTTGCCCACGGTGTATATATTCATACGGTTGCTACCGGCACCCATAATACCGCGCAAGCCACCGGTACCAAATTCCAATTCACGATAGAAGGCATCGATAAGGGGGGTCTTATCCTCATTGTCGAGCATAGCCTGAACCTCTTTACGAGTCTCTTCGTCATAAGCGGGAGAAAGCCACTCGGTGGCCTTGTCCGTAACCATTTTAATAAGTTCCAAATCCATAATTTACACTATTTAGTTTATACTGTATAAACAAATCAAAGGTTAATTGTATCTTGTTTCGCCGGCAACACTTTTGCCGTCAAGAAACAAAGATATATATTTATATTATAAGTTGTTAAAATTTACCTTAAAAAATATATAAAATAAAAAACACAACAAAACAGACGCTTCCTATATAAAAACCTTTTTTAGGAATTTAGAAGCTGTTTAAATTTATATCGCCAAAATTTTTATAGAGCGAGGATAGGATGTTTATTTCTTTTTTAAGGGCGTGTAGCGGGTTACATAACCGCGAAAAAGAAGGAAACAGACATTCTCGAATATAAAAATGGCGAAACAATCGGCTTCTATAAGAAAAATATTTTTTAGAAATTTAAACAGTTTCTTAAACAACCTCTATTATTTCGCAACCGGCATTAAATATTTACCCCCGGTTTCCTCGACCCAACGTTTTTTATAAGCATCGGGATAGCCCGGACGAACAACCGTAGCACCAATGCCCGTAGAAGTGCGCTCAAACTTGCCATTCTTTTCGGGCTTCACCACAAAGTCGTTATATTTTACAATAATATATTCGCCAAACTTCTTCCACTCCGCAAGAGCCTCCTCGGCGCAGGCACACGAAAAATCCTTTATCGCAGCAAGAGCATATTTAGGCGACTCTTTAAGCCCGGCGGCCCATTCAGCCTCCAACGCCACACTGCCATCATAGAATTTCTTTTCAAGCTCGCCCTGCACACGTTTCATATCATCTACCACCAAAGAATATTTTGGATATATCATATTGGAAACCCAGTTGAACACCCAGAATGAGGAATTCCACGAGAAGGTAACAGGATCGGCATTCCCGGCCGAGTAGCAAGCAGGCACACGGTCGAGACAGCAATACACAGGAGTATAGACAATCATATTCGCATCGTCGCAACCGAACCACAGCACGCCCCCAATCTCACGCGGCAGGTGAGCACGCATCTGCGCCACAAATGTAAACGCCGATTGGAATGTCGACACGGGACGCTCGTTAAAATACTCTTTACCCTCATACTCGAAAGTAAGCGGCGAAAGACGATAAGGCATATTATAAATTCCGCCGCCAAGGTCGGTGGTAACATCAAAAGGAGTACCCTCGAAGTGGTCGCGCATCGCCGCCTGCACATTCTGCAAAGTCAACGGCTGTTTAGGCTTAAAGAACAGAGGCATAGGCGTTGCAGAAGCATCGCCCGACACCCAAGGCAGATACTCGCTCATATCAGCATCGGCATACATATTAAAGAAAGACCACGCACGGGCATCGCACCAGCGAAGCGCACCAAAATCGGGCGGACAATAGGCCATTGCAAAGCTGAACTCCTCGTCCCTGCCGCTGAAATAACCCTTTTTACGGGCAAACTTTATAACATCCTTGGAGTACATCACATTCTCCTTATCCTTCATATCAAATTTATGTATGCGCGATTGGTTGGCGTGAGCCGATATACAATCGTCGGGCACACGCACCGCAACCCACACGGTACCCTTCTCACTACCCTTGCCTATCATTTCCAGAATCCACGCCTCATCTGGGTCGGCAATCGAAAAGCTCTCGCCCGCACTATAATAGCCATATTTCTGCGTCAGAGTGGTCATCACTTCGATAGCTTCACGCGCGGTTCTTGAACGTTGCAGGGCAATATACATCAACGAACCATAATCAATGATACCCGTAGTATCAACAAGTTCGGGACGGCCGCCAAATGTTGTTTCGGCAATAGCCACCTGATGCTCATTGATATTTCCAATCACATTATAGGTAACGGGAGCTTCGGGAATTGCGCCCAAATAGCGACCGCTATCCCAGTCATACACCTCGCGCATAGTACCCGCAGGATGCACACCCGCAGGGAAATGAGCCAAAAAACCGCTCATTCCGAAACTATCGGCACTATAAGAGATAAACACCGAGCCATCGGCCGAAGCCTTTTTGCCAACCAAGAAATTGGTACAGGCGATTGCACCCTGCACAAACAATGCAACAAGTGCGATTACTGCAAAAAATCTTTTCATAAAACCTTATATATTAATATCTTATAATTCTCTCCAATACAGTTTCGTTGCCCACCCTGTCGGTAGCAACAATCTTTAAGCAGTGCTTGCCGCGCGTCACCTTCTCGCGCCTTAAATCGCACACAAGCCTCCCACTCTTGCTGCTATACTCGAAAAGCACAAACTTCCCATCTATGTAGCACTTATACGAGTCGAGGCCGCTACCCTTGTCGGCAAGAGAGAACAGCACCTTGCCGTTACGCCCCCACTCCTTCTCCCTCACAGGCTTCAACTGCGGAGCAACAGTATCCACAGCCACAGCATAGCGGTCGAGCAACAGAATATCGGCACTTACATAACCATTGGCACTCTCACCGCCAACAGAACTGCCACCTTTCGATGTCAGGCGTTCTATGTAACATTTCCCGGCAAACGGGAGCAGATGCTGAGGTATCACCATTGTGAGTTTGGCACTGTGCCACAAAGGTATTTTTTTATCGCCAAAGATATAAACCGGCGAACCTGCGGCCGTGACACTGTCGCGCACCTCCACCCTGACATTTTCAAAGAGTGCGCCCCGGGGGATTATAAGAGAAAAACCGCCGTCCACAATCTCATTGGTCAAATACCAGCGCAAATTATAACCCCGTGACAACGACACAGGAAAATCGTCACGCACACCCCTCACCGCAAACATATAACTGCTGCTGTTTCCGTGATAGTCGCGCAAGCGATACTCCACCTTATAAAGTCTCTCCTCACACACATTTATCCACCCATTCGCAGCATCGGCCTTCAACGCACGCAACGGGTTATTTTCAAGCAGAAAGGAGCGCAGGAACCACCCCTTTCCGCTCATCAATCGGGCGTAATCGGCCCAAGCGTTTATCAGCCTGTTCTCGGCAAACGACACATTATCCATACGCGAAACAAAGCGCAACGAATCGTCCACCAGCAATTCTATCTCATAAACACCATATTTATTGTGAGTACCACTCATATAATCGACCGCCTTTATACCAAAGCCAATCTCGCCCCAAACATTCAGCGTGTCACCCACAGCACCATTCACAACCTTCTGCACCACCGATTGCGAACCCCCATTCAGCACTCCCAGCCCCTCACGAGGATAAACGGCAACAGCCTGTGCCACAGGCGGCCTGTCATCGTCAACGATAGATTCGTAGAAGAGCAAAGGATTGTACAGTTCCTCACCATCGGGCGAGCGCACCTCAAAATGCAGGTGGGGCCCGAACGAATATCCGCTATTTCCGGCATAAGCCAACACCTCGCCACGCTTCACCTTGAAACGTCCCGGTTCAAAGGCAACATCCACAGGGAAGCCCTCACACTCATACTGTTCCCTGCGCACCTCCTTGTCTATGTATGCAGGGAAACGGTCGAGGTGCCCATAAACAGTCATATACCCATTATCGTGCATCACATAGAGCGCACGACCGTAACCGCCATACTGCACCTTTGCCCGCACGACACACCCATCGGCAATAACCCTGATAGGCTTCCCCGAAACACCCTGTGTCTTAAAATCGAGCCCCGCGTGAAAATGGTTGCTGCGCAACTCCGCAAAATTCCCGCTTAAAAAGTGCTTAAAGTCAAAAGGAGGCGAGAAACAGCCATCGGCCACCTGCCCTGCACTGCTCACGGCAAACAGCAGAAATGTATAAATTATTAAAAACCTTTTCTTTATCATAAAAACTAAACCAATTGCGAAGATAAAGAAAAAATAGAATAAAACACCTATTTCGCAACACAAAAAGCCCCAAACAGAAAAGTGCGTGCAAAAAGCAAAAAAACTGTTTAAAATTTATTTAACCCGATTCTTTTGGAACAAGAATGGCAAGAGATTCAGTTTCTATAAGAAAACATTTTTAGAAATTCAAACAGTTTCTAAAATAACCACCGCTTTTTCTTGCTATTCCGCTCGGCTTTTAATATCTTCGCAGTACAATAAAAAACAAGAGCAGATAAATGAAATTAAGCATCATAGTTCCGGTTTACAAAGCAAGGCGACACCTGCAAAATTGCATCGAGAGCATCTTGCAGCAAACATACACCGACTATGAACTTATCCTCGTCGACGACGGCTCGCCCGACGGTTGCGGTGCAGTGTGCGACCGCTACGCACAAGAGTGCGACAAAGTAAAAGTAATACACAAGAAGAACGGCGGCCTCTCGTCGGCACGCAATGCAGGCATAGCCGTAGCACGCGGAGAATACATCACATTCGTCGACGCCGACGACATTATAGCATCGGGAACATATTACTACAATATGCGCATACTCCTTGCCAACCCCGACATTGACATAATAGAATACCCCGTAAACACACACTACGAATCGCCCAAAAGCGAAATAATATCCTTCAAGCCCGAGAAGGTAACAGGCAACGGAAACATTTTTATCGACTGGATAAAGCGCAAAGGCTACAACCACTCATACGCCTGCAACAAAATATACCGTGCCGACCTGTTCGCCTTCATACGCTTCCCCGAAGGAGAGGTATTTGAAGACCTCTACACCACCCCTATGCTATACGAAAGCAGCGACAATGTCTATTATTCCGACTGCGGGTTCTATTACTACCTCGACCACGAAAAAAGTATCTCGAACACACACACCTTCAAAGGCCACTACTTCTTATACCGCAACACAGTGAACCTGTACAAGAAAGTAAAGAACGAATACAAATTAGAGGAAGAAGCCAAAGAACTGCTGCTCCGATGCGCAAACAAGCTCACCGACCTCTACCGTTGCAGCGATGGCCGGAAAGAGGAATACGACAAAGCCGCAGCGATGTTGGGCAACGAAAAAATAGGCCTTAAAATACTTTACAAGATGGAAATTCCATTTACCGACAAGATAAAGTTCACCACACTCGCCTTGTTCGGTGCCACCATACACAGTCGCTTGCACGCAATGTTAAGCCGCAAACTATGCTAACAAAAAAACAACGGGAATATGTTTCTCTCCATCATAATACCCCACTATAACCTCTCGCAAAGGCTGTTGAGACGTTGCATCGACAGCATATTGGGCCTTAAAATCTCGGTCGACGAGTACGAGATAATAGTAATCGACGACGGGTCGGACACTCCTCCCCGCTGGATAGCCGTCTCATACCCGTTTGCCAACATAAAGCTCATAGAATGTAACCACGCAGGCCTCGGCGCAGCACGCAACAGCGGCATTGAAGCCTCCGAAGGCAAATACATTATATTCCTCGACGCCGACGACACCCTGCAAAGAAGCGATGCAATGCAGCAATGCATCGACAAATTAAAAATAGAAACACCCGACATTCTGCGATACAACTACAAAGAACTGCCCCCCACCAAAACAGTCGTCAGCAGAACACATCAGAAAGTACGCTTCGGTAACACCATAAGCGGAGCCGTATATATGCTCACAAACAATCTGCCCGGCAGCAGTTGCTGCTACTTCATAAAAAAAGAATTCATCGACAAGAAAGGCATACGCTTCACCCCGAACATCTATCACGAAGACGAAGAGTACACCACCAAGGCACACTTCCACGCACAAAAGCTCATAGAAAGCGATGCACACATATACAACTACCACATAAGGGAAAGATCCATCACACGCAGCCAATCACCTGCCGACATTGCCAAAAGGGAGCAAGACAGCCTGACCGTCATAAAGAACCTCTGCACATTTCGGGCCATAACCCTCGAACGCAGCAACAACCTGCAAAAGAGAGCCCTGCAACGCAAGCTCACAATGCTCATTGTCGACACCATAATAAACCTACTGCACAGCGGTAAGAAAGCCAAAGAAATTCACACCATCTGCCGTGAGAATTTTACGGCACACAAGCTCTACCCGTTAGCCAAACAGAACTACGGCATAAAATACAAAATGTTCCGCAAGCTGGGCAACAGCCTGTTCGGCCTGCACATTCTGCGCCTATTGATACCCACGCACCATAAACCCGTCAAGCAATGAAAATACTCCTCATAGGCGAATACAGCAATGTGCATTGGACACTGGCCGAGGGACTACGCTCACTCGGGCACGAAGTGTGCGTCGCAAGCAACGGAGATTTTTGGAAAAACTACAAACGCAACATCTCACTTACACGTAAGGAGGGCAAGCTCGGAGGCGTAAAACTTTTATTAGACACCCTTCTCACCCTGCCCAAGCTACGCGGCTACGATGTTGTACAACTCATAAACCCCCTATTCCTTGAACTAAAAGCCGAACGACTGCTACCCATATACCGCTACCTTCGCAAGAACAATAAAAAAATATTCCTATGCGCAATGGGAATGGACGCCTATTGGGTTAAGGGCTGCACAAGCACCCCACCCCTGTTCCGGTATTCCGACTTTAACATAGGCGACTCTCCAATAACCGGTCCCTACATAGAGGCACAGAAAAGCGATTGGACCAACACCCCGAAAGCCACGCTCAACAAATACATAGCCAATGACTGCAACGGCATAATAGCGGGGCTTTACGAATACTACGCCGTATACAAGGAAGAGCATTCCGAAAAGCTCACCTACATCCCCTTCCCCATCGAAAAAGCCGCCCGTGGCACCACATACGACAGCAAGTGCAAAATACGCTTCTTCATAGGCATAAACAAAGAGCGGAGCAGCTACAAAGGAACCGACATTATGTTGCGCGCACTCGAACGCATAGCCATCGACTACCCCGACGACTGCGAAATATTAAAGGCAGAAAGCCTCCCCTTCGAGGAGTACCAGAAAATGATAGACAACTGCGACATTCTCCTCGACCAGCTATACGGCTACTCACCCGCAATGAACGCACTTCTGGCAATGAGCAAAGGGAAAATAGTGGTAGGAGGTGCCGAAGAAGAGTGTTACAACATTTTAGACGAAAAAGAACTGCGCCCTATGATAAACGTAACACCGGGCGAGCAGGATGTTTACAACAAACTGAAAGCCCTCATAGAGCAGAAAGAACAGATTGCGACATTGCAACAGGATAGCATCACATTCATTGAACGCCACCACGACCCACAGAAAGTAGCTCGCCGATACATTGAATTTTGGGAGAAGAGATAAAAGCACCTGCTTAATTCACAAGCATAATAACAACGTACATCCGTTAACACCAATAAAGAACTGATGATTTTCTAATTATCGGCAAGGCGTTTTATTATCTTAGCAGGTACACCACCCACCACACAATTATCAGGTACATCCTTGCAGACAACCGCATTCGCTCCAATAGTCACATTGTTGCCGACAGTAATTCCACCTATAACCTTTGCACCACAACAAATTATAACATTATCCCCAATAACAGGCCTTTTACCCCCATTCCAACCAATTGTCACCTGTTGAAAAACTCTACAATTAGAACCAATCTTTTCAGCGCCGATTGTCGACGAGAAACCGTGCTGTATCATCAATCCCTCCCCAATATTAGGACAACGTATATAAAGAGGCATTAAAGGAGGATACAACCACTTAATAAAATTCTTTAAAATACCCAGACGATAATAAACAACATTCCTAAATTCCGGATACTCAACAAACAAATAGAAAAATGGCATAAAATTAACATTTTTCCACTGTTTCCAAGCTGAAACATCCGCATCAATCTTTCTCACCTCCGGCTTAAAATACCTCAAAGTCTTATACATTAAGCAAACGGGTAAAATCCTAGGTATATTTAGAAGAATTAGGAGCCTTAAAAGTTTATCTCTCATATTTTTTAACACACATTATAGTTTTATCAAGACAAATGTATATTAAAGATATTAAGAATCACCCCCCCACGTTAAAAAATGTTAACAAGAAAATATTAAGTATTTTGACAGGTATTTTCCTAAAATAGGTTGACAGATAGAAGTCTGTTTAGTTGACATTTTCCTGAATATGTTTACAAAAAGAACATCACTGCAAGACAAATTTCGGTAAATGACTACACAGCAATAATTTATCAAAAAGCACCTGGTTCTACTACTTAAACTCCTTCTCCAACAAGGCCCGTTTACGCTCAATCTGCTCCCCTTCCCGCTTGCCATTGTAACCACCCAATGAGCCATCGGAGGCAATCACACGATGACACGGCACCGCAGGAGCAAAAGGATTACGTTTGAGTGCCTGCCCCACAGCTTGCGCACTGCGACAACCTATGCGTCGGGCAAGTTCCCCATAGGTAATAGTTTCACCCGCCGGTACATTGAGCAACTCCACATACACTCGTCGCTGAAATTCAGTAATTCCAGCCGAAGAGAGCACCTTTTCACGAATATCCATATTGTTAATAGAATGATTTTTTTTGCAGGTGAGCCAATAAAACACCCGGCCATAAACAAAAAAAAACGAAATTCTCGGCTGTGTCAGCATCGAAAATTTCGCAATTTTAATTGTATTGAAACTATTTAGAGTGAAGAAGATGAGACTCGAACTCACACGACCCAACGGTCACTACCCCCTCAAAGTAGCGCGTCTACCAATTCCGCCACTTCTCCATTCTACTCACTATGCAGTGCAGCACCGGTGCCCAGAACAGGACTCGAACCTGCACGTCTCTCAACACTCGCACCTGAAACGAGCGCGTCTACCATTCCGCCACCTGGGCAACATAAATACACGCACGGGTGCACTCATCGAAAGAGCGGAAAACGAGGCTCGAACTCGCGACCCCAACCTTGGCAAGGTTGTGCTCTACCAACTGAGCTATTTCCGCAGTTTCTATTTGCAAAAACATTCATTTAATATAGTACTTCCTTGCCAAGGTTGGATAACCTTTTTAT
>JAFTUV010000028.1 GCA_017466065.1 Bacteroidaceae bacterium | reverse complement strand
TGGCATAAACTTCGTCTATGCTTCACGCGACCATTGGCTGCAAAACTCGCCGATAACAAACGTTGTGTTGTCATTTCGAACGTATGTGAGAAATCTATAACCATTGTTGCAAGAGATTTCTCCCTGCGGTCGAAATGACAAGGTGAAGCAGAAACGCTACTCCTCCACCGCGGGGCGGTCCCCCTCCTCTCACGGAGGAGGAATTAAAAAAACACGCGCAATGTAGGGGCAGACCGAGGTGTCTGCCCAAAAGAAAGGACAAAAAAAATCACCAATGGTCGGCTGTTGCCGACCATTGGTGATTTAATGTTGTTCAACGGGGGAGGGTTACTTCACAATAACCTTCTTACCGTTAACAATGTAGATACCGGGCTCGGTAATCTCGCCGAGCTTGCGGCCTTGGAGGTCGAAGATTGACTCGGTTGCACCACCCTCTTCTGTCTCAACATCCTCGATGCCTGTGGTGCCCTCGATTGTGAAGTTGTAGGAAGCAGAAGCTGTGAGAGTGCTCGCATCCACTGCAAGGTAGGCCTTGTTGCCCAAGCACTTGATGTGTGTCTTCTCGGTATCCTGTGTGAGGCCGGTATACTGTTTGCCTGTCTCGTCATACTCTTTAAGTATCCAATAGAATTTCTCTTTGGTATTATACTTCATCAACATATAATATCTGTATCCGGAAACTCCCTCAACGAGCTTGTTGACAAGGCTACCTGTGAGGATATTATTCACCTCGGGAGCATCTACTGTTTCGGCAGTGTAATCAAACTCATAGCTTGTGGTAGAGGTTGTTGTTTCACGTTTAAGAACCACAGGAGTGCTTGCGGGAATAACATTACCAGCATCCTTCAACTGAATGTAACCGCCGGCAGGTGTGTGTGCAATGTAGGCAGTAATGCCCTCGGGCACTGTAACTGCATAGGGCAGATAGAGTGTTGCATAGGCAAAGCCTTTACCCATTGTCAGTGAGTAGCTCACTGTAACATCTTCCACAAGTTCGAATACAAAATCGGTTGTTACAATCTCGTTCACATAAGCATTAACTGCGGCATCGCCCGAATTGCTATAATAATCGAGGTCTTCGGCATCGACACAGAAGCGGCGTTGCTTCTCATCGATAAGGCAGTAAATCATCGCTGTCTCCGACACAGAGCCATCGGCAATGAAGAGCTCGGCAGCAGTTTCTTCTACTTTTGCCTCTTGGCTCCAATAGCCGTTACCTACCGCACTCACGAGCTTGAAGCTGCCGGCCTCCTCGTCCTTCTGCACGATGAAGAGTGTGGTAGCATCGTCCTTGCTCTCGGTGGTCCACTTGATGCGATTGTTGACACCGTTGGCATAGAGTGTGCGCAGTGTTCCGTTGGACAAGCGACCGTATATGCGGTACACCGCACCATCCTGCAATTCTACCGATTTAAAAGGCTCTATTGTGCCCTCGGGAATTGCATCTATTGCATCGGCAAGTTCCATCCACACGCTGTTGGCTGCAACCTCGGTTGTGGCGGTGATGCGGGTAAATGTTGCATCGGCGAATGTGTAACGATTAACATCGTCGCTCACTTCGAGCGATTGCTTAACATAGTTACCGCGGAGCAACGAGCCGTCGGCTGCGCCCACTGCATCGGTAGCATCCATTGTGATGGTGAGGTTGTAAGATGTGTCGGCTGTTCCCTTCAATATTACGGGTGTGCCGGCTGCAATCTTGCCGCCTTCGCTTGCAAGCAGTGTGGTTTCATACACTTTTGCGTCGTTTGCATTGTCGCCAACCGCAACAACATCATTGGCTGTAACGCCCGCGGGCAACACAACATTAAACGGCAGACACACTGCGAGCGAACCGCTTGCGGGGATTGTCACTGTGTACTCGGTTACCTTTGAGAGGGTGAAGGTAGAGAGGTTCTCTTTATTGCTCTTGTCACTACCGAAATATTCACCCCAGTCGTTTATATATTGAATATCGGTTTTGTTACTCTTCAACTTATAAACACCTGTTGTAGAGGTTTCCTCGAACATATAAACACCGGCCTCGGCCTCGTCACCGGAGAAGAATACTACACTCCAATTATTATCTTTTGTACTCTCCAAATATTTACCCTGTGCCTGCAATTGGTAACCTGCACCGCTGTGGGTAATGGTAAAGAGAGCGTCGGCACCCTCGGCTGCAATATCTGCACCATCGGTTCCGGCATTATTATCGGGGTCGAACAATTTATAATCGGTAGCATCGCCTGTTTTATTACTTCCCAATGGATCGCTATAAGCTATAAACACGGGGTTACCGCCAAAATTGATTGTGTAGACGCCTTCGTCCATATATTGCAACTTTGCAACAAGTGCATCGTAAACATCTGTGAGGCTCTCGAATGTAGATTGCTTTTCATCGGCAGTGCCGGTAGTGTTGGTTGCAATGGCTGCTTGCAATGCTGTGTAGGCAGCAGCAAGCTCGTCATCGGTTATATTTCTAAGATTCTTATAATCTGCTTTGGCAACAACGCTGGGATATGTTTCATCTGTCACTTCGTAGAGTTCAAACTCTGCCATATGCCAGAATGTATATTCTGCTGTGATATTGAAACGCAAATATCTATAAGCACTTGTAGCAGTAAACTGATCGGAAGTATAGCTGGTATTTAAACTTTGTGGCAAGTCTTCTGATATTGAGTAAAGTTGTGTGAAGTTCGCATCTTCTTCATTGCTACCCATTACCGTTACTGCATCGGGGCAATTTGCTAAATCTTGATTCGCATTACGGGTTGTGTATACAAAATAATAGGTACCTGTATTACTTTCACCAAGATCTACTTCAATATAGTGACAATCAGCTTCAGGAGCATTCTCCCAAGCTGTATGGAAGTAGTTGTTTACATCACCTTTAATACCATCGACAAGATGTGCAATACCGCCACCATCGGAAGTTGTATTGTAGTCGTTGTGGTCGGCATTTGACCATATATAACCCTTGCTACCCTCTGTTTCTGTCTGCAATGTTATCTTTTCTATAACATTTTTTGTAGTGGGGTCGGCAACCGTGTTCATCAGTTCCTCAAAGTTGGCAATGAGGGCTGTGAGTTCGGGGTGCTCGGGCGACTCCTCGGGTACCAAGGCCATTTTCTCCTCCAAGGCTGTAATTGCGGCTTGAAGGGCGGTGGCAGCATTGGTAATTTCCTCCTCTGTATCGCCATAGTCGTATGTGTTTTTAGCGTCGATGAGCACATCATATTGTGTTGCCGCAAAGGTATTCTCAATAACTGCGCTGTATTTATCGACAACCTCGGCAGTGGAAGTTGTTTGGTAGATATTGAACTCCGACATATGCCAGTAACCACGCTCGGCAAGTACATTGAAGCGCAAATAACGATTCTCGGAATAGAGGTTCTTGCCTAATTCCCATTTTGTATTTGTCGTCTGTGGGAAGGCAGGCTCGGTAATATCGGCAATCTTTACATAGTCGTCGCCGTTTGTATCGCTACCGTAAACAACTATTCCATCGGGGAAGTCGGCACCACCGCCATTGCGAGTTGTGTAGTCGATTGTAAACTTACCAATCTTGTAATCGGCTCCCAAGTCCACTGCTATGTAGTGTGTTCCCGATGTTACGTTACCTCCGCTGTAATCGGTGTGGAAGTGTGTAGAGGTTTGACCGTCGATAAGCTGGGCAATGGGGCCTTCGGCTGACGACTGTGCATTGGTCCATATATAACCATTGCTACCCGATGTTGTTGTGAGGGTAACCTCGGTGAGATTACCCACGGGGTTGTATGTAGCCACCTGCGGAGCAAGTGCTTCCATTTCCTCGATGAGAGCTGCAAGGTTCTCTTTTGCAGTTTGCATTGCTGCGGTATTTACCGCAACTGTCAATGTGATAGAGGTTCCATCGGAAAGTGCAACGGTTACAAGGTCGGTTACCGAGTCGGCATCGCCACAAGCATCGTCCTTTATGGTAACAGCCGACAGGTCGGTTGCTGTGCCGTCGATGAGACTGCTTGTGATTGACATTGTAACGTTATCGAGATTACCGAATGTGATATACTCGCCGAGGTTCAATGTTGTACCCTCGGTTGTATTCAAAACAATATCCGAGTTATATGTAAGGCTGCGATAAGCGTAATATGTAGAGCCATCGGCTGTTTTTACAGAAAGAATATACTTGCCAAGCAACTCGGTTGCTTTCTCCACTGTGCTGCCCTCGGGCTCACGGGTGTAGCTGTAACCGGTATCACCTTCGGCGAGCGCAGTGCTGCTCTTCGATGTATCGCCGGCGTCGTGTGCCATACGGTGTGCCCAGTTCCAGTTATAATAGAAATAGCTGCTGCCGGGGCCTGCACAACCGTTGTTGAAGTAGTATTCCCAACGAGGCAGATAAACATCCTTTATCAAACCTTGCCAAGAGCGGTATGAATAGTCGCGCAACGTAGCCTGTCCACCGCCAACACTTTGGGTATAATCGCCCCAAGTTGTAACCAATGTACGTGCGTTGTTAAGTTCGTACCAATCGGCATCGGCATCTGTTGCACCCTCTATCTCGCCGGCTGCATCGCGTGCCTCCTGTGTCCATTTACCCAAGCGGAAGTTGAGGTTGGTTCCCTTGAAAGCATCCACATCCTCAATGAGGGCAAGGAAGGCTTTCTTACGGGCAACAAATGTAGCATCGGTTGTAAAATTGTTACCGGCTGCGGTTGCCGCGGTTTTTGCTTCATTTATACCCAGAAGCAGATAATAGGCATAGTCGGCAAGCACGCCGCCACCAAACTCCACAAGGTCGTAGTTGTAGTTACTTTCGTAAACCGAGCCACTTGCAAGATTAAGAGCATCCTTTTGACCAAGCAGTTTGTATGTAGCCTCTATAAGCATCTGCTGACGAGCCTTGTTGTATGTTGAGGATACTGTACCATCGTTCAATGTCTTTCCCCAATAACTGGCGGCATTACCGGTGAGGTTGGGGACAGCAGCCCATACATCTTCAATGGGGCCCTGTATAGCATCGGCACCATAGTTGAGCGGGCCTTGACGCAAGAGCGACCAAGCATCCTTAATCTCTTCATTATCTTGTCCGTAACGTGCTATTGCATAGTTATTCACCCACTCGGCAACATCGGGCTTGCCACCCATCCAAGGAAGTTGGAAGATGAGGTCGTATGTAACAGGTGTCTGCTCGATAGCTTCGGGAGCGGCACCGATACCCTTAATGGTAGTATATTTATCTTTGTATTTGAAATAATTGTCGGTTACATTCTGCAAACGACCCATAAGTCCCGAACGGCCACCATAGTTGGGGATTGCACAGAACACGGCATCCTGCGGATCATAACCTTTGTAGCTGTCGAATGCAGGCTTACCGTCGGAGAAGAGGTCGAGCACAATGAGGCGACCGGCAGGAACGGCAGTGATACACAATTGCTGACTTGGTCTCCACTCCCACTGCTGGATAACCCATTTTGCACCCGGCTTTGCCTGTTCCAAAGCATCGTATATAGCCTTGTAGTCCTCGGTTGTACCCTCACCACCATACTCGTGGAAGGGGTCCATAGAGTAGTATTGGCTCTCGCCCATTACCTCTTCGAGACATTCATAGTAATAGGCCGCAATATCGGCATAATCGGCATTCTCAATCGACAGCAACAACGGGCGGGTAAATCCGCACCAAGTACCACCATTGGCACGTGTTGTGTAACCCGATTTTGAATAAAAGTTGGTGGGCACCATTGCACTCCAACCGGGCAACACAGGCTGCATTCCAAGTTCGCGCTGGCGAGCGAGAATATCTTTGGCAAGCGTTGTCTGGCGTTTGTACCAAGCATCGTCCTGCACACCGCCCCAGCCGTCGGAAGCGGTACCACCCCAGCCTTCGAGGTTGTTCATACCCCACCAAGCCGTAAATGCAGGGCCGGGAACAAAGGCTTTTGCCTCGGCGTCGGTGTAGCCATACTTCAAAAGGAACTTGTTCCATACCGCTTCAAGACCAACTATCTGCAAAGGCATATTTATACCGTGCAGGGCCATCCAGTCGATTTCCTGCTGCCAACGGTCCCAAGTCCATGTGGTCATCGAGTAACCGAATGTACAGTAGTTAAGGTAGTAGCGATACATTGCATCGCTGGTGTGTACCTCCTCGGCAAAGGTGAGGGGGAGGCTTGAAAGATCGGCATACGCATCGCTGCTTCCGGTCTTTTCGTTGAGTGAGTTCCAAGCGATGTTAATGTGTGCAATATTCTGCAAATACCAACCGATACCTGCGGTGATTGCACTGAGGGTTGTTCCCTTGACTATAATTTGACTACCATCGCCACTGATTGAGAATTGCTCGGCTGTGTAGTTGAGAGAGGGGTCGAGCACTATTTGGAAATTATCGGCTGTGCCGTCGCCACCGATACGGTTGAGAAGGGCAACAACTGCTGCGGGGTTCTCCACTGCTTGCAACTGAGTGAATTCGATGGTAACTACTTTGTTCTCATCGTCTCTTGTAACACTCCAAGTGTAGCCGTCGGGGCAGGTAACGGCGAGGTATTGAGAATCGAACTCAATGCCTATAATGCCGCCATCTGTTACAGCATTGCTGTTGTATGTTATGGTTGCTCCGGCGGGGAGGTTTACAATGCTCCAATTGTATTTTTTCTCATAGACAAGGGTTATTGTGGAGGGGTCGAGCTCAACACTCCAAGCATAGCCTTCAATATCATTGGCCGAGAAGAGAGAGGTATCTACTCTACCATCAATCTCGATAGTTTCATCTGCGGTTATGGCATTGCCGTTGTATGTGGCAGATACTGCTTCGCCGCTGGGGTTTGTTATTGCAAATGTATAGGTAAGGGGGCCTACCTCCTCAAGCAACCAAGTGTTACAGCTGCTACCTACGTTGGCAAAAACACCTGTGCCTACATTCTGATTACCATCGTTACCAAGACGATGACTCGAATTGGTTGCTTTTGTTATTGTAACATAGCCATTGGCGTCGGGCTCGGAAATGAGCCAAGCAAAGGCTGATGTAGATGTTGTTACATCCCACGCATTGCTCGATGACACTGTGAGATACTTAACAGGAGTTGTATTCAACTGTGTAATGTAATAGTTGTCGCCCGATGGCTCAATGTAGAATTCCGAGCCTGTTGCTTGGAAAGTGGCGGCCGTGCTTTGAGTTGCGTGCGGGGTAAGGTTCAAATATGTTCCACCGGAAGTTTTAAGATAATAGCTGCCATTATACTTCTCGATGTACACAATGGTGATGGTTTTTGCACTGCTGTTGACTACAACGCTCCACACATAACCGTCAACATCGGTGGCATCGAAGAGAGAGGTATCTACCAAGCCTTCAATCTCGATAGTTTCACCTGCGGTTATGGCATTGCCGTTGTATGTGGCAGAAACTTCTGCCCCGCTGGGGTTTGTTATTGCAAATGTATATTCAACTGCACCTGCGTTATATTCCTCTATAATCCATTTGTTGCAACTGCTACCGGCGTTAGAATAAATAGATGTACCTGAATTTGTATTCAAAGTACTTCCAAGATATTGAGCAGTGTCATCACCTCTTGTTATTGTAACATAGCCGTCGGTGTCGGGCTCGGAGATAATCCATGTGTAAGCGGTTGTCGAGGTTGATGCGCCCCACGAATTGCTTGATGAGGTTGACACATACACCGCAGGGTCGGAATCCTTTTGCTTGATATAGTAACCTGTTCCATCGGAAGAATTCTCCAACACAAACTTCGTACCTTCTGTTTGGAAAGACAAATCTGTATCAGAAACAGAAGATGTAAGGCTCATATATGTTCCGGAAGAGGTTTTGAACATTACGTAGGGGTCGGTGTCCTCGAATTCCACCTCGGTCACAGCCTTATTTACAGCATAAACATTGTGAACGGTATAACCACCGGTACCCGTATTACCCAAAATAGGTGTGCTGTTTTGAGTACAGTTAAGCCAAGTGTTTGCACCGTTCTGCACAAAACGAACAAGATTATCGGTGTCGGAACCATCGGCAAAAGTTTCATTAGGTGTAGCAGGAACTTTTGTTACAAACACCTGTGCATTTGTTTTAGTTCCAAGTGTTACAGCACCTGTTCCATTCTGGATATACCCATTATCACCCTCCGAAAGTTTCTTCAGATAGTACGTACCGGCCACTCCCTCTGTTACAGGTTCCCACACAAGAACCGCAGTGCTAACATCTGTAATATTTTCATTAGCTGCAAGATATTTATTGTTAAGAGTTGATACGTTCTTTATCAAAATCTCTGTTGCAGTTGTTACCGCCATCAAATCGTCGGATGGCTTAATATCGCCCTGCTCATAGGACACCTCCATAACATTGAATTGGAGAGCGGTGCTCTTATCACAATATAAGCAAGCACCGGCAGCAGCATTATCACCTATGAACTTGCCATCGGCACGTGCAATGGTAAAATTGCCGGCTGTGGGCTCGGCGATTGTCCACTCGTAAGCCGTTTCACCCAGACGGACGATCCAAAGGTTAGATTGGCCATCACCGTTACCTTGCATAACATATTCACCGTTAACATTCTTCATCGTCCATTTTGAAGTGTTGTCGGTTCCTGCTGCAAAGTAAATAACGCAGGGATTTGCACTGAGACTTAAACAGTCATCATAATAATTGTGTTCATCCGAGACTCCTGTCTGAATGTCGAGATACAACCCTGTGGTTGTCTCCTTCAAGGCATACATTTTACCCTCTTCGGGAGCAAACTGTGCCCACGTTGTCACTGTGCAAAATAATGCCAGCAACAAGGTTAGAAATAAACTTTTTTTCATAATTGATTGGTTTATAATATTTTCTATCTTTCTGCATTGTAAATTTGTTCTTGCACGCATATACACCACCGGCAAGATACATTACTTTCAATTTGCAAATTTAAATATTTATACTTAATAATTTACAACTTTTTTAATCTTTTTTACAGATACTTTTCGGCTGTTTGTATTTTTTTTGCTTTTTTGGCGTTCTTTTCAGGGCATAAAACAGGGCGCACACGCCGGTGCGCCCCTACGGCAAATGATAGCGGAGCAATGAAAATGCAGGGGCAGAGTTTAAAGACAACAGAAGAACAAAAAAAATGGCAATTATATATAATTTACACCAATAGAAAAACTGATAAGGAACTGTCATTTCGAACAAATGTGAGAAATCTCAACAATGCTGATATCCAGATTTCTCGTCGCTCCGCTCCATCGAAATGACAAACAAGTGTAACATTGTATATAATCACCCAAAAAAATAAACATAAACTGCCCCACTTAATGTTAAGGGGGCAGACCGAGGTGTCTGCACAAAAGAAAGGGTTGTGTCATTCTATATTTGCAAGGTCATTGGCTCGTTTTACATTTCGCCACCCACGTGGCATAAACTTCGTCTATGCTTCACGCG
>JAFTUV010000027.1 GCA_017466065.1 Bacteroidaceae bacterium | reverse complement strand
TAACGGGCATAGGCATACAGTTGCTTTTGGTGAGCAACTATTGCTTTTTCATAATCGGTCATAGGCGTGTTGCTTGTGTTTTACTATATTAACACCTATAAACGTTTTTTGTTTTATGAAACTGCAACTTTTTTCAAAAAAGATTTTGTTTTTTTTGGAAAATCGGGGGATTTTTACAACTGAAAGAGCGAATGGGGTACTACCCTATCAATCGGGAGGTACTCCATCTACTTAAAAACATTATATATAGTTTATAATCAGATACTTATTTCCCGATGCAGAAATTGGCGAATATAGAACCAAGGACTTCATTGCAGGTTACTTCGCCAACAATTTCGGAGAGGTTGCGAAGGGCGGCACGCAGACTTTCGCTCACAAGGTCGCCGCTAAGGCCGGAGGCAAGGCCTTGCTTTACATCGGCAATGTTGGCGAGGGCGCGTTTGAGTGCTTCGTAGTGGCGAGCGTTGGTAACAACCACATCGTGCGACGAGATTGAGGGCAGCGAGGCTGAGCGTATGAGGAATTCTTCGAGGCGGCCCATATTGGTACCGAGACGGGCGGAGATTGCCCACAGGTCGCGCTCCTCCCATTCTGCTCCCTCGCCATATTCACGCACAAGTTCACTACCCCGCTTCATCACCTTTGAGAGGGCTATGGGGTCTACCGCATCGCATTTGTTCACAAGAACGGCAAGGCGTTTGCCGCGGCACATTGGCAAGAGGGTTTTTGCAAGATTTTCTATTGTTTCGGGGCTTTGCAAGGGGTCTATCATCCACAGTGCAATAGATGATTTTGACAGTTGTTCCAGTGTGCGTTCTATGCCCATACGTTCCACAAGGTCGTATGTTTCGCGCAAACCGGCTGTGTCGATGAAACGGAAGGTTACTCCGCCCAAAGTCATCACTCCCTCTATTGTGTCGCGGGTGGTACCCTGAATGTCGCTCACGATGGCACGGTCCTCGTGCAGCAGCGCATTGAGCAGGGTGCTTTTACCGGTATTTGTTTCGCCCACGATAGCCACGGGAACACCATTCTTCACGGCGTTTCCTATGCTGAACGATGAGGCCAGACGGCTCATAACCTCCTCAATCTCATTGCAAAGGGCGAGCAGTTGCGAGCGGTCGGCAAACGTAACATCTTCCTCGCTAAAATCGAGTTCAAGCTCCATAAGTGAGGTTAGTTTCAGCAGTTTGTCGCGCAAGAGTGACAACTGTGCGCTGAACCCGCCTTTCAGCTGATTCATTGCCAAGCGATGCGAAGCACGCGACGATGAAGCTATGAGGTCGGCAACAGCCTCGGCGCGACTCAGGTCCATTTTTCCGTTCAAGAAGGCACGCATTGTAAACTCACCCGCATCGGCC
This sequence comes from Bacteroidaceae bacterium, assembly GCA_017466065.1. Next base: position 13,257 of record JAFTUV010000027.1, on the reverse strand, counting down.
TGACGCGCACCATTATCGAGAAGGGTGAGCAGCAGTTGTTGGGTTATATAGGGCGATGCGTGACAGCTTATCTCCACGCTATCCTCGCCTGTGTAGCTGTGGGGCGCACGCATAATGGTAACCAGCACCTCGTCGAGCAGTTCGGACGGCGAAGTGAATATATCGCCGAATGCCACCGTGTGACTTTTGCGCTCGGCAAGAGCCACTCCCTTGCGCGGAACAAATATTTTATCGACAATGGATAATGCTTCGGGGCCCGAAATGCGTATAATATTTATCGCCCCACCCTGTGGCGTTGCCAATGCACATATTGTATCCTTCATTATTATTCGGTTATGAGTTTTGTGTCTGTTTATAAATGAACCAAAGAAGGGATGCACCCTTCTTTGGTTGTTCTACGATATTGTCAAATGCGGTCGAGCACCGTCTGTATGAGCTCGCGCATCTTCTCGTTATAATCCATTGTAGCTTTCTTTGCAAGGCGATTGGCAATTACAAGGCACACCGTCACCGCTTTATGCCCCATAAGAGCTGCAAGGCCGGCAAGAGCCGAGCTCTCCATTTCGAAATTGGTAATTCTCTGCCCTTTATACTCGAACGACTCGATAAGTTCATTCTGTTTTGGGAAAGCCAACGGCACACGCAACTGTCTGCCTTGCGGCCCGAAAAAGCCACCGCAGGCAATGGTTACGCCGCGCACCATATTGTCCTGCGCAATGCGCTCCACAAGTTCTGCATCGGCCGGGATTGTGTAGGGCGCACACAGCAGTGGCGACCAATTGAGATGTTTCTTGAACGCCTCTTCAAATTCAAGGTCGCAGGCCTCGTTACGTCCCGCATAGAAGTTGAGCAACCCGTCGAAGCCCACCGACTTCACCGAGCAGATAAACGACCCCGTGGGACAATACTCCTGCAAGCCGCCGCAAGTGCCTATACGCACCATCTGCAACTGTTTGAAAGTATCTTTTTCGTAGCGTGTCTCAAAGTCGATATTGGCAAGAGCATCGAGCTCGTTCACCACAATATCAATATTATCGCAACCAATTCCGGTACCCACCACCGTTATACGTTTACCCTTATAAGAACCGGTGATGGTGCGAAACTCGCGTGCGCTGATGTCGCACTCCTGTTCATCGAAAAACGCCGCCACTTTGGGCACTCTGTTAGGGTCGCCCACCAAAATCACTTTGTCTGCCAACTGTTCCGGTTTTACTCCCAGATGATAGACTGCCCCGTTGGGTTCGATGAGCAGTTCCGAAGGAGGAAAATAACGCTTCATAATCAACTTCTTTTAATTGTTAACAGTTAATACCTATTTAGAAAAAATCAGCCTTTCGCAATATTATCGCGCATAGCCGTGTCGGCCTGCAAATTCTTCATACGATAATAATCCATAATACCCAGATTACCATTGCGGAACGCCTCGGCCATAGCCTTTGGCACCTCGGCCTCCGACTCAATAACGTGAGCACGGGCCTCCTGTGCACGAGCCTTCATCTCCTGTTCCAGAGCCACGGCTATTGCACGACGCTCCTCGGCCTTTGCCTGTGCGATATTCTTGTCGGCATTAGCTTGGTCAATCTGCAACATAGCACCTATATTCTTGCCCACATCAATGTCGGCAATGTCGATAGAGAGAATCTCAAAAGCAGTGCCGGCATCGAGTCCCTTTTTAAGTACGAGTTTAGAGATTGAATCGGGATTCTCGAGCACCTCCTTGTGTGTTTCGGACGAACCGATCGACGACACAATACCCTCGCCCACACGGGCAAGCACAGTCTCCTCGCCGGCACCACCCACAAGACGTTTGATATTGGCACGCACGGTAACACGCGCAATGGCAATGAGCTGAATACCATCCTTTGCCACCGCAGTAACATGAGGAGTGTCTATCACCTTGGGGTTAACCGACATCTGCACCGCCTCGAACACATCGCGACCGGCAAGGTCGATGGCGGTAGCCATCTGGAAGGTGAGGTCGAAGTTCGCCTTTGCAGCCGACACAAGAGCGTGAACAACCTTTTCCACCCTACCGCCGGCAAGATAATGCGCTTCGAGGTCGTCACGGGTAATACCTTTAAGACCGGCCTTGTGCGCCTCAATCATAGCAGCCACAATTCTGTGGGGAGGCACGTTACGAATGCGCATAAGGAAGAGCTGAATGAGCGACACATACACACCCGACACCTGTGCCGAAATCCACAACATAAACGGCACATAATGAAAGAAAATCGCGAGCACTACAAGTGACACGAAAATCACAATTCCAATAAAGAAAAATCCATCCATAATAATTATTTAATTAAAAAATCATATCTATTGTTTCAATCACCACAAAATGCCATTAACTTTTAACAAAAGAAAGCATCAGGCTCCAAGAATGCTCCCCCAGACGGGTGCGTTCTATTTCCCCGCAGCCTTTCTCACAAAAACAGCACTCTCCGTTATACGCGACACGCACACGGCCGTTCCTTGGTCGATGAACCCATCGTCCGAAACAACATCGAGCCGCACCTTCCCAAAATCGACCTCACCCACAAGAGCCAAGCGAGTAACAGCAACACCCTCGTCGCCCACAGCAACAGACGCAGCCTCGGTCACTTTCAATGTAGAGTCTATATTGGCTTTCAGTGCAAGTTTCTTAAAAGGCTTTCCATAAACAGCCCACAGCACAAGCAAGGTTACCAACGCAAGCACCGACAGAAGGGTCGCCCACCCGGCAACACTCCCCATCATCATAAAAGCATATACAACCGCCGCCACAAACGAGGCTATGCCCAAGGCCCCCGTGAGGCCGAATCCCGGAATAAGAGTAACCTCCACCACAAGGAGCAATGCACCCAGAAACACAAAAAGTATTGTCAAGAACAGTTCCATAATCACTTATTTATAAATAACACCAATTTCCAATCTTCTTATTTCGCACTCCATCTTCTGCAAAGCACCATATTCACAATCGACCTTGCGCTCCAATTCAAGAATAGCACCGCTCAAACGCTCCCTTTCCGCATTGGACGCCACGGCATACGCATCGCGTTTCTGCTGCAAGAGGGCAACATCCTTCTCCTGCTGCACACACCTTTTCTGCCACTCCTTGAAGAGTGCGCGTGCCTTGTCGCTCTTAAAATCGCTCAAAGCAGTGTAGTCGAGCATATCATCTATCACAAAGATAAAATCCGCCGTTTTTTTCTCCTCGCTACCCTCATAGAGCAACATAGCAAGCCGGCGGCGTGCATTGCGCACCACATCAGCATCCTCCTGCGTTGCAGCTATACTACGCATTTGGGCGAAACGCAACACCTTCTCATAACCGTCGCGTTCAACATCGAAACGCTCTTTTGCATCGCTGTAAACAAACACATAGACACACACCTTGCCATCGGGCTGATAGCGGTCGCTGGCAAACCACCCAAGGCCCGCAACCTCGTTAACCGCCATCATATAATCGTTGGCCGTGGAGTTAAAAGGCATCCCCACATTATCGGGACGCAGGTAACGCCCACTCTCCGAATCGTAACGTGTCACAAAAATATCGTAGCCGCCCACCGACCCCTCGCCATCGCTGGCAAAATAGAGTGTCAGACCATCGGAGAGCATAAAAGGGAAGTTGTCGTTACCACCCGTGTCGAAGCCAGCAAGCTCCACAGGCTCGCTCCACCGTTCACCCACCAATGTGCTATGATGAAGTTTAAGAAGACTATCGCTGCGCACCGCACAATAAATGTCGATACCCCGCTCCGTTTTTGAAAGATACCCCCCATCATTGTTATTCGCACCGAAAAAATCGGCAACAGAATGCAGCGACGCAGCATCGTACCCCATCTTATAGGCCGAAAGGAAATTATCCCTATCAACCACCACACTATCCACCACACATATCTTTTCGGTGGCACTCACCATACGATAAAGGCGATTAACCCTGTTCAGCTTGGCACGATAAACGGCAAGCAGCGAATCGTCGGTTGCCACATCTATAAAATCCTCATACTTCTCGGCCGCGGCAGCATAATCGCAACTATCGGCATATAAATCGCCAAGATAACGATGAGCATTGGTAATCTTGCGCGAAGCAGCAAACTCCAACATCCCCTTCACCGGCACCGTGTCCTTCGTTTCGTAACAACACACGGCATACCAATAGTTCAATTCCCCATTGCGCGGATTTCTTTTCAACAGTTTCTCGAACATAGGCTTGGCCACAGAATACTCACCGGCAAGAAAATGCTTGCGCGCAACACTCTTATTCTGCGCAAAGAGAGCTCCTGCCGACAGAATCGAGAACACAACTATGTAAAGACCCTTTTTCATAATTCAATAAATCATCGGCACAGATGCACGCACCACAAAAAAACGCCCGGCCCAGCCGCGAGTGCAATCTGCATTTGCCATTTAGAGCAAATATATAAAAAATATCATACAACAACCACATTCCTAAACAATTTTCGGAATTTTAAGTAAAATATATTCGATAATGAACTTTTTTACAAGAATAATTGCACGCGCATCGACGATAAATGGCAACAATTCACTAACTTCGCGGCAAATTGGCAAAAATGGCAAAATTCACTCCCGAACAGAAGAAGCACAAGCAACTGCAAAGCCGCTTCTCAAAAGCAACCAAAGAGTATTCGCTGCTCAACGACGGCGACAAAATCCTCGTAGCCCTGTCGGGAGGGAAAGACTCGCTCACAATGTTGCAACTGCTGGCCGAAAGAAGCCGCATACACAAGCCCTCAATTTCCATAATGGCCGCGTATGTCTCAATGACAAATATTCCTTACAAAAGCAACATCGAGCAACTGCAAGAATTCTGCAAAGAACTGCAAGTGCCGTTCCACCACATCGAGAGCAGTTTCAATGCCGAGACCGACACTAAACGCTCCCCCTGCTTCCTGTGCTCTTGGAACCGCCGCAAAGCCCTCTTCGAATTTGCGCAGCAGGAAGGGTGCAACAAAATAGCATTAGGGCACAATATGGACGACTTTATCGAGACACTGCTGCTGAACATAACCTTTCAGGGAGCATTCAGCGCAATGGCACCCTGTATGAAAATGGAGAAATTCCCCATAACCATCATACGCCCTTTATGCCTTATAAAAGAGAGCGACATTAAAGAATATGCCACAATGCGCGCCTTTCCGCCACAGACAAAAAACTGCCCATACGAGAACAGCAGCAACCGCAAGCAGATGAAAGAACTGCTTGCCCGGCTCACCCGTCTGAACCCCGAAGCACACTACAACATCTGGGGAGCAATGAGCAACATTCAGCAAGAATTACTCCCACCGAAAATCGCAAACAAACAGTAAAAATATTATACAAATGACAAAAATCATCCTCACCCTCGCACTACTCATAATATCGAACAGTTTTATGACACTTGCCTGGTACGGCAACCTCAAATTGCAGGATATGAAAATAATATCATCGAACACCCCAATGATATTCATAATCCTCATAAGCTGGGGCATCGCCCTGCTCGAATACTCATTCCTCATTCCGGCCAACCGCATAGGCAGCGACATAAACGGAGGCCCATTCTCTCTCGTGCAGCTCAAAGTTATACAAGAGGTAATCTCGTGCCTTGTATTCGGAATAATCGTCTCCATTCTTTTCAAAGGAGAAAGCCTGCAATGGAACCACTTTGTCGCCGTGCTGTTCCTTGTACTCGCCGTTTACTTTGTGTTCCTTAAATAATATCGTCACACCTTTTATTATTGCCCACCGGCAAAGGCAAGCCCAAACAATTTTCATAGAAACAGCAGCAAACGAAAATTCAATAAAAAACAAAGAGAAGGGCTGCAAAATATAAAATATAAGGAAAATAAATAAAATTTGAAGAAATTTTCTTGTTTGGTAAATAATATTCCCCTATATTTGGAACTGATTTATACCATTTTGCGCCGGCTCTCCCAAAGAGCGGGCGCGGCATAAATTGCAGGCGAAGCACCAAGGCAAGCCTAACATATTAAGGGACAACACAATACACGAATAAATAAATTAAAAGTATAACCAAATATGAAAAAAGCAATCTCAAAAAAACTGAAAAGTTGGATGCTCCTTCCTCTTGCAATATTTGCGGGTGGAACATTCATCGGTTGTCAAGAAGAAGTTGACCAGAGCAACCGCTTTACATTTACAGGAGAGCTCATCTCCACTCATTTGGAGAAGCACCCCGAAAAGTACAGCCACTTTGTAGAAATCCTCAGCAAAGCATCTATCGGCAACAAGGCATCGGGCAGTATGTTAAAAACCCTTTCAACATACGGCGCATACACCTGTATCGCCCCCACCAACCAAGCTGTGGAGAAGTTCGTGACAGAGCAATACGAGATATACGCAAACAGTGTGGCCGAGAACGAGAATAACCCCCTCGCCCCCATTATTGAAACAGGTATTACATCGCCCAACGTAAGCGACCTCTCTGTTGAAAAATGCACCGAGATTGCCAGAAACCACATCATCGAGGACGAGTTCAGAACCGTAGACTTCAAAGTGGGCAGTAACCTTCCCAAGGTAACAATGAACTACCGTCCTGTTCTTGTAAACAGCAACATCGACGAAGAAACAGGCGACAGAGTATATTACCTCGGTATCAACGAAGCACCCATCGAAGAGAGTGACATATCCACCTACAACGGAACAATCCACTCTATATCCGAAATGCTCAACCCCTCGACACAGAATGCATCGGAGATTATCAACGAGGTAGGCGGCATCAGCATCTTCCGCGAAGCATTGCAGCAGACCGGCCTCACCGCACTTCTCAACAAATTCGATGTCGACAAGGATTACGACAAAGATGCCGATTTTTCTCCGTTCACCACAGAGCCTGCCGACAAGCAAGCCCGCCCCGAGATAAACAACTACGGCTTCACACTTCTCATAGAGCCTAACGAAATTCTTGCCAACCCCGAGAATAACAGTTTCAATATGAGCATCACCTCACTAGACGACCTTATTGAATTTGCCGAATTGGTTTACGGTTCGGAACCCGGATACGAAAACAATTACACTCACCCCAAGAACGCTCTGTTCAAATATGTATCCTACCACATCATCGACCGCAAGCTCGACTTCGTTTCAGGCCCCGGCGGTTGGATGATGGAGTTGGACTATGAGAACCCCGCAACCCAATACAAAGCAGAAACCAATGTTACTGACGGCTACAACTGGCACGACTATTTCGAAACATATCTCCCCTACGATGAATGGGAATATACCGATGCCGACCTCGAAGAGATTGCCAAAGGTAACGTTGACGAAGGATGTATGATAAAGGTTACAAAAGCCTACAAAGACCCTGCTTACAAGAAAAGCGACATTGTGCTCAACTACTGCAACACTACACCCAGTGATATGATGTACTACCACACAAACATCAAAGTAATCAGGCAACTTGATGCACAAAAAATATTCGAATCACTTAAAGGTGTAAGTCTCGACCCCCAGAACGCAACAATCCACTACCTCGACAAGATTCTTGTATATAACGAACAGGAGATGCGCGAGAACATCATAAACGAGAGAATGCGTATGGACGCTATCTCTTGTTTCCCCGAGCTCACCACCAACCTCGTCCGTTGGAACATCGACTACAACTGTACATACATTCCTATCGGCAGCAACCTCTCGGCAAGCGAAAAGCAATACAGCAAACGTTTGTACGCACTAAACAACGATAGTAGAGCATACTACCTTTTCCCCTTCAAGCCTGAATTAAGAGGTTATTGCAATTTCCAAGGCGATGAGTTACTCTTCGAAGGAAACTTCAACATAAAATACCGTTTACCCCACGTTCCCAAAGGAACATACGAAGTGCGTTTCGGTTTCTCAATGTCTGACATGCGTGGAGTTATACAATTCTACCTTGACGAGGTTATTTGCGGTATCCCCGTCGATATGCGTAACGACGAAGCCAACATAAACCGTATCGGTTGGTTCGACGACTTCGCCGTGAAAAATGATGGTACCAAGGGAGATAGATTGACTGAGGCAGAGATACAGGATTCCGAGAAAGCCCTGCGTAACCGCGGATATATGAAGGCTCCCGCAAGCATCCTTGTAGGCAACAAAGAACCTATGCGTCAATCAGATTACGCAATGCGAAGAATTCTTGTAACCAATCAAGAGCTTGGCCCCGACCCCGAACGTAAAGGTCACTGGGTAAGAATAAAGAATGTTACCGAGGGTTCAACAGGTAAAGAACAATACAATCAGGATTATTTGGAAATTGTACCTAAATCAATTTACAACAACCCCGCAAAACCCGAAGACAGAGATTAAAAAAACACAATTTGCAGAACACTTCCTCAAAAGGGAAGTGTTCTGCAAATATAACCCTGCCATCGCTACAACACCAACCAAATAAATAAAGGAATATGGAATACGGTTTTATAAAAGTTGCCACCGCAAGCCCGCTGACGAACGTTGCCGATTGCAAATTCAATGTACAAGAGATAACATCGCTCATCGACAAATTATCGTTTGAGAGAGCCGAGCTCATAACCTTCCCCGAGCTATGTATCACATCGCGCAATTGCGGCAGCCTCTTTACCCAACCGTTCTTCATAAAAAAAGCCGAAGAGGCACTCTGCACCCTGCTTGCCGCCGGCAAGGCAAGCAACAGCATAATAGTTGTCGGAATGCCCGTGGAACACACCGGCAAGCTCTACAACTGCGCCATAGTAATGCACCGCGGAAATATAAAAGGCGTAACGGCACAGAACCATCCTGACAGCCCGTTTGCAAGCAGCAACACCCTCACCGCCGATGCCACCATAAGACTTTGCGGGCAAGAAGTGCCAATAGGCAGCAACCTACTCTACCGCACCCCCTCCTTCACCTTTGGGATTGAAATAGGCGACGATGCACAAGCCCCCCTTGCCCCAAGCGCACTGCAAGCCGTTGCAGGAGCCGATATAATACTGAACCCCGCTGCCACAGGAGCCGAAACGGGAAGCATCGAAAAGAAAAAAGAACAGCTGGCAACACACAGCCGACAATGCCTATGCGGCTACCTCTATGCCAATGCCGGATACGGCGAATCGACAAGCAATGCCGTATATTCGGGCTACAATACGATATATGAGAATGGAACCGCCCTTGCAGAATCTGCCCCGTTCACAAACAAAAGCAACTACTCCATAAGTGAAATTGACATTGAGAAACTGCGCAAGCTGCGTGTGGCAAGCAAGCATTTTGCAGCGCAAGAGGCCTACACTCCCTTCCACATAATAGAGATTGCACAGGAAGCAGAAAGCGAGGCAATCCTCACACGCACATTCGACGCATCGCCCTTCACCCCCCAAAAGGAGGCACATAAACGCTACGAAGAGATTTTCACAATACAAGCCCTTGCCCTTGCAAAAAGAATAGAGCACACAAGAGCAACAAGCTGCGTAATAGGAATTTCGGGCGGACTTGACTCTACCCTCGCCCTGTTGGTAACTGCCCAAGCCTTCGACACCATAGGCAAGGAACGCAACAACATCATAGCCGTTACAATGCCCGGATTCGGCACCACCGACCGCACATATAAAAACGCCATCACACTTATGGAAAGCCTTGGCGTAACGACACGCGAAATACCCATCAGAGAGGCCTGCATACAACACTTTAAAGACATTGAGCACAATATCGACAACCACGATGTTACATACGAGAACTCACAAGCGCGTGAACGCACGCAAATTCTTATGGACATAGCCAACCAATGCAACGGAATTGTGGTAGGCACCGGCGACCTCTCGGAACTTGCGCTTGGCTGGGCCACATACAATGGCGACCATATGAGTATGTACGGCGTGAACGCATCGGTGCCAAAAACACTGATGCAACACATTGTGCGCTATGCAGCCGACAAGAACAGCGACGAGAAGGTGCGCACCACCCTGCTCGACATTGTCGACACCCCAATATCTCCCGAGCTGATCCCTGCCGACGAACAAGGCAACATAAAACAAAAGACCGAGGACCTTGTAGGCCCATACGAACTGCACGACTTCTTCCTCTACAACTTCGTACGCTACGGCTTCTCCCCGGCCAAGATAGCACTTATGGCCGAAAGAGCCTTCAAAGGCACACACGACAGAGCCACCATAAAAAAATGGCTCACCACCTTCCTGCGCCGTTTCTTCACACAACAGTTCAAACGCTCCTGTATGCCCGACTCCCCAAAAGTGGGCAGTTGCAACCTCAACCCGCAGAGCGGCTGGACAATGCCCTCCGACACGAACTGCCGCCTGTGGATGGAAGAGTGCGAAAGACTCTAAACAGGCTACCGCAGCTTTCTTCTGCCGGAGCGCGAACAACAATCAATTCAGCCGGCACATCATTACCAAAATACATTTTGTCGCACGGAACGTTGCTCCGTGCGACAAAATGTCATTACGCCCTGACAAAATGACACAAAAACCAAAGTGGCTCGAAAATTGTTTCTTAACGGGCAAAAACACATTTATTAACCATTAAACAGTTTCTTCGAAAATGAACTTCAACAAATTTACCATCAAGGCCCAAGAGGCCATTCAAGAGGCTGTAAACAGAGTACAGTCACTTGGTCAGCAAATCATTGAGCCGGCCCACATTATGGGCAGCATACTCAAAGGTAGCGAACAGATAGCCACATTCCTGCTGCAAAAAGCAGGAGTAGATATCCGGCAAATAAAGAACGAGGTAGAAAGACTCGAAGCCTCCTACCCCAAAGTACAAGGTGGCGAGCCCTATTTAGGCCGCCAAGCAAACGAGGTATTGCAGAAAGCCGAAGAACTTGCAAAGAAATTCGGCGACGAGTATATCTCCATCGAGCCCATCATACTCGCACTTATAAAAAACAGCAACCCCGTCGCAACCCTGCTCAAAGAGAAGGGAGCCACAGCCGACGGAATAGAGAAAGCCATTATGGAACTGCGAGGTGGCGAGAGTGTAAAATCACAAACTGCCGAAGAGAGTTACCAAGCACTCGGAAAATACGCCATCAATCTCAACGAGGCAGCAAAGAGCGGCAAGCTCGACCCTGTAATAGGACGCGACGACGAAATACGCCGCATATTGCAGATATTGAGCCGCCGCACAAAGAACAATCCTATACTTATAGGCGAACCGGGAACAGGAAAAACCGCCATTGTCGAGGGCCTTGCCCACCGCATAATACGCGGTGACGTACCCGATAATCTGCGCGACAAGGAGATATACTCACTTGATATGGGCGCACTCGTAGCCGGTGCAAAATATAAAGGAGAATTTGAAGAGCGTCTAAAATCGGTTATAAACGAAGTAACCAAGGCCGAAGGAAAAATAATCCTCTTCATCGACGAAATACACACCCTTGTGGGAGCCGGCAAGAGCGAAGGTGCAATGGACGCTGCCAACATACTAAAACCCGCACTCGCCCGTGGCGAACTGCGTTCCATTGGCGCAACCACTCTCGACGAGTATCAAAAATACTTCGAGAAGGACAAAGCCCTTGAACGCCGCTTCCAGAGCGTGATGGTGAACGAGCCCGACAAAATGAGCACAATATCCATTATGCGCGGATTGAAGGAACGTTACGAGAGCCACCACAAAGTGCGCATACAGGACGATGCTCTCATAGCCGCCGTCACCCTGAGCGACCGCTACATCACCGAACGTTTCCTCCCCGACAAGGCCATAGACCTCGTCGATGAAGCAGCCGCAAAATTGCGTATGGAACGCGACTCCCTGCCCGAAGAGCTCGACGAAATTTCGCGCCACATAAAACAACTCGAAATTGAACGCGAAGCTATAAAAAGAGAAAAAGATGAAACGAAGCTCGCACAGCTGAAAGCCGAAATAGCAACGCTGAAAGAGCAGGAGCACGACAAACGCGCCAAATGGCAACAGGAAAAAGAGCTTGCCGACCGCATACAAAGTGCCAAGCAAGAGATTGAACAGCTGAAATTCGAGGCCGACAAAGCCGAGCGCGAAGGCGACTACGGCAAGGTTGCCGAAATACGCTACGGAAAGATAAAAGCACTCAACGACGAGATTAACATCATACAAGGCAAGCTGCAAGAGGCACAGCAAGGCAACGCTATGATAAAAGAAGAGGTCACTGCCGAGGACATTGCCGATGTTGTTTCGCGCTGGACCGGCATTCCCGTGAGCAAGATGCTGCAAAGCGAACGCGAGAAACTTCTCAACCTCGAAGAGGAACTGCACAAGCGCGTCATAGGACAGGAAGAGGCCATCAGTGCAGTGAGCGACGCCGTGCGCCGCAGCCGTGCAGGCCTGCAAGACCCCAAACGTCCCATCGGCTCATTCATATTCTTGGGCACCACCGGCGTTGGAAAAACCGAGCTTGCCAAAGCCCTCGCCGCCTACCTCTTCAACGACGAAACACTGATGACACGCATAGATATGAGCGAATATCAGGAAAAATTCTCAGTATCGCGCCTCATCGGTGCCCCTCCGGGATACGTTGGCTACGAAGAGGGCGGACAACTCACCGAAGCGGTGCGACGCAAGCCCTACTCGGTTGTGCTCTTCGACGAAATCGAGAAGGCGCACCCCGATGTATTCAACATACTGTTACAAGTGCTCGACGATGGACGGCTCACCGACAACAAAGGCCGCTGCGTGAACTTCAAGAACACCATAATAATAATGACGAGCAACCTTGGCAGCAGCTACATACAGGAGCAATTCGAAAAAATCGACGATGGCAACCGCGAGGAGATTATCGAGAGCACCAAAGAAAAGATAATGGAAATGCTCAAAAAGAACATACGCCCCGAGTTTCTCAACCGAATAGACGAAACAATAATGTTCACTCCCCTCAACGAAAAGGAGATAGAACAGATTGTGGAACTGCAAATTGCAGGCATCGTAAAAATTATGAAAGAGAACGAAGTAACACTCAATGTCGACAGAGAGGCCATAAGATATATCGCCTCGGCAGGGTTCGACCCCGAGTTTGGAGCCCGTCCCATTAAACGAGCCATACAACGCTATCTGCTCAACGACCTCTCGAAACAGTTGCTTGCCGGCAGTGTCGATAAAAGCAAGCCAATAAATGTGAGCAGCGACGGCAGAATGCTCACTTTCGGCAACCGATAATGCAGTAGAGTCATAATTGACAAACCTATAAAAAAAGGAGGGTGACCCAAAAGTAAAAATGGGTTGCCCTCTTAGTTTTTCTTCATATATGTCCATTCATACCATCTATAAATAAAAATATAGCTATTCCTTTGATAAACATTGGAATAGCTATTGTTTGTTTGGAAAATGTTTATT
>JAFTUV010000026.1 GCA_017466065.1 Bacteroidaceae bacterium | reverse complement strand
GCAGCCTGACGGTTCGATGAGAGTAATGGTTTATTCAAGCAAGAACTTGAACTTCACCGGCACAGAAGGCGATGTTGCAGTTCTCACTACCACCGCAAAAGCCGGCACAGCCGATGGCGAGTATGAGTTCCAGATTAAGAATGTAATTCTCTCCGATGATGCCAGCACCCGTTTGCCTATCGACGACTACACAGGCTACATTACCGTTAACAACGGTACAACAGGCATCGACGCTATCGACGCTGATGCAGCTAACGGTGACGCTGCTATCTACGACCTCCAAGGCCGCAAGGTTACAGAGACCGTTAAGGGTGGCATCTACATCAAGGATGGTAAAAAGTTCATTGCTGAGTAATTATTGCTGAGTAATAGACAAAACCTTAATAAATAACGTACCTCGGCTGTGCATCAAGCACAGCCGAGGTTGTTTTTTGCTCTTCTCTCTCTTCTTGGGTGGGCAGACACACCGCTCCGCCCCTACGTTGCGTGCTTTTTTTGTAAACTCCTCCTCCGTGAGAGGAGGGGGACCGCCCTGCGGTGGAGGAGTTGCGTTTCTGCTTCACCTTGTCATTTCGACCGCAGGGAGAAATCTCTTGCAACAATGGTTATAGATTTCTCACATACGTTCGAAATGACATCACAATGTTTGTTATCGGCGAGTTTTGCAGCCAATGGTCGCGTGAAGCATAGACGAAGTTTATGCCACGTGGGTGGCGAAATGTAAAACGAGCCAATGACCTTGCAAATATAGAATGACACAATCCTTTCCTTTTGGGGCAGACACACCGGTCGGCCCCTGCGTTTCGTTGCGCGTTTATCGACACTCTCCATAATAAACAGATTGAGCCATATATTTTTACTTATTGGATATTTTTACTATCTTCGCCAACAACTTCTAAAAAGAGCAAGTATGCAAGAAAACAGCATAAAAGCCACAAGCGAAAAAGCAATGTCCTACGGCACAATATTGGGTGCAGTAGCAATACTCACCAATATATTCTATCTGATAGGGCTAAAATCGCCACTCTTCTCTACCCTCTTCATCACTCTTTTTGCAGCAACCCCCATAATAGCCGCACGCCTTGCCATAATCTACCGCAAGCGCGAAAGAGATAACAGAATGACGCTTGCGGAGGCGTGGTTCTTTCTTATGATAATGTTCGCGTGCGCAGCATTACTCTCGTCGGTGGCACAACTCATATATTTTCTCTTTATCGACGGAGGATATTTTATGAGCATTATACAGGAACAGTTCGACGCCATAATAAATATGGAGGGGGCAGATGCCCGGTTGAAAGAGCAGTTCAGCACCACCGCCGAAATTCTTAAATCGCTCTCCCCACGCAATATGGTGTTGCAGATTTTAGGAACAAATCTACTCTTCTCACCAATTATTACATTTATAATCGCTATCTTTGTGAAGAAATCACCAAAATAGGCTGCACTCGCAGTAAAATCTCAAAGTAAACTTTGCATTTTGCTCGTTTGCACTATCTTTGTGAAGAAATCACCAAAATAGGCTGCACTCGCAGTAAAATCTCAAAGTAAACTTTGCATTTTGCTCGTTTGCACTATCTTTGTGAAGAAATCACCAAAATAGGCTGCACCCGCAGTAAAAAACAAAATAGGCAAATTAAAATGGATATATCAGTAATTATACCACTATACAACGAGGCCGAGTCGCTCCCCGAGCTTGCAGTTTGGATAGAGAGAGTTATGAAGAGGCACAATTTCAGCTACGAAATAATATTCATAAACGACGGCAGCACCGACAATTCGTGGAATGTAATAGAGAGCCTTAAAGAGAAAAATCCCTGTATACACGGAATAAAGTTCCGCCGCAACTACGGAAAATCGCCGGCACTCTATTGCGGATTCGAACGTGCGCAGGGCAACGTGGTAATTACTATGGACGCCGACCTGCAAGACAGCCCCGACGAAATTCCCGAGCTCTATCGCCTTATCACCGAGGAGGGATACGACCTGATATCGGGCTACAAACAGAAGCGTTACGACCCATTGAGCAAGACACTGCCCACCAAGCTGTTCAACGCCACGGCACGCAAAGTGTCGGGAATAAAGAACCTGCACGACTTTAACTGCGGGCTCAAAGCCTACCGCCAAGAGGTAGTGAAAAGCATCGAAGTGTATGGCGATATGCACCGCTACATCCCCTACCTTGCCAAGAACGCCGGTTACTCCAAGATTGGCGAGCTTGTGGTGCACCATCAGGCACGCAAATATGGCAAGAGCAAATTCGGCATCAGCCGTTTCTTCCACGGCTACCTCGACCTTATGTCGCTGTGGTTCCTTTCGAAATTCGGCTACCGCCCTATGCACATCTTCGGGCTGTGGGGAACCATCACCTTCCTCATAGGCTTCATTTCGGCATTCATCCTTGGTGCCAACAAACTATACAGCCTCGCCTGCAACGAGCCGGCACGCCTTGTCACCGACTCACCCTACTTCTACATAGCCCTCACAATGATACTGCTGGGCACGCAACTGTTCCTCACAGGCTTCATAGCCGAGCTTATAAGCCGCAATTCGCAGGAGAGGAATAAATATAACGTAGCCAAAGAGATTTAAAATGAAAAAGATAGGAAACATAATAACGATGTTGGCACTTATGCTCACGTGGGTGGGATGCGACAATGGGTACGACTGCGACCTTAACAACATTTCGTACAATAACATCACCTTCTACACCCTTGCCGACGGCCAAGAAGCACCATACGCCAACCCCACCCCTCTCACCGTGTCGCTTATGGTGAACGGAAAGGACTCAGTGATTGTCAACCACATAACCGATGCAACAGTAATATCGCTCCCTATGAGCTACGCACAGAATACCGACACTGTGGTTTTTCACTACGAGGACAACAGCACCGACTCGCTCTATGTAGACCACACAACAAAGCCATTCTACCAATCTATGGAGTGCGGAATACTCATACACCACCAGATAGAGCAAGTAAAATGCACCAATGTGTGGATAGAAGGCGCAGCAATAGTAAACAACGCAGTAAACTTCAACGGCAATGAGAACATCAGGATTTATTTTTATCAGTAGCCTGCTGCTATTATTGCTGTCGCAACCGGTGGCAGCACAGACAGCCAACGGTAACACCGACGAAGAGAGCACATTCGCCTTCAAAGGTGTGAGCGTTGGAGTAGATGCATACGGTTACATCAACACCCTGTTCGACGACTATGTGAGCAGTGAAGTGGCCGTGCAGGCCAATCTTGGCAACCGTTTCTTCCCCACGGTGGAGATTGGCTACGGCAGCACCGACACCACCGACGAAATGACGGGCATATATTATAAATCGAGTGCGCCCTACTTTCGCGTGGGTATGAACTACAACTTCCTCTACAAGAAAAAAGGCAAGTTGGGCGGATACAAGCTATATGCCCTCGCCCGTTACGGCTGGACAAAGGCCAAATACGATGTAAAAAGCCCCGCAATAACCGACCCCGTGTGGGGCGGAACAACAGAGCTCGACCTCACCGATGTAAAAGCCACCTGCTCGTGGTTCGAGCTTGGAGTGGGCGTGCAGGTGAAAGTGTGGAAAATATTTCATCTTGGATGGAGCGTGAGATACAAAAGCCGCCTGAAAGAGGGCGAAGGCGAGAGTTCACAAGTGTGGTACATTCCGGGATACGGCGAAAATAAAAGCAGCGCCTTCGGCGGAACATTCAGCCTCATAATGGATATACCTTTCGGCAAGAACCAATAACCGACAAACTATATGAAAATCTGGCAAATAGCATTCCTGCTCTTTCTGGTGGCAGGCAGCATCTATGTAATAACCCGCAACGTTCCCTACAAGAATGTGAGCGGAAAGGTATTCGGCACATACTACAACATCACCTACCAAAGCAACGACGACCTGCACGCAACCATAAAAGCAGCGATGATGCGCGTGGACAACTCACTATCCGCCTTCAACAAGCAATCGACAATAACCGCCATAAACAACGGCGAGGAAATTACCCCCGACAGCACATTCCTCAAAGTATTCACCCTTGCACAGGAAATTTCGGGAAAAACCGACGGAGCATTCGATATTACCGTGGCACCCCTTGTAAACGCTTGGGGCTTCGGCTTCAAAAAAGGCATTGCCACCGACTCGCTCACCATCGACTCACTGCGCCGTTTCATCGGCTACACAACAGTTGCATACAACAACGGCAAGATAGTGAAACAACACCCGCAAACAATGCTCGATTGCAGTGCCATAGCCAAAGGCTTCGGCTGCGACGAAGTGGCACGCGCCCTCGAAGCAAAAGGAGTGAAGAACTTTATGGTGGAGATTGGCGGCGAAATTGTGACAAAGGGCACAAACGACAAAGGCAAACGTTGGGCAATTGGCATCAACAAGCCCATTGACGATGCCACAGGACAGAACAACGGGCTGCAAGAAATAATACACATAAGCAACAAAGCAATGGCAACATCGGGCAACTACCGCAACTACCACTACATCGACGGCAAGAAGGTTGCACACACCATAGACCCACGCACAGGCTACCCCGTGACACACAACCTGCTGTCGGCCACCGTGGTTGCCGACGACTGCGCCACTGCCGACGCCCTTGCCACCGCCTTTATGGTTATGGGGCTCGACGCCTCACTCGCCTACTGCGAGAAGCACAGCATAGACGCGCTTTTCATATACAGCACCCCGGACGGCAAGCTGCAAACAAAAGAAACAAAACAATTCGGGAAATACCAATAAGGATTACGCAACGAAAGGAGGGCGAGCATTTTTTGTTCGCCCTCTCATTTGTTTTTTTAAGACAGGAGAACAAAAGG
Organism: Bacteroidaceae bacterium; assembly: GCA_017466065.1. Next base: position 73,994 of record JAFTUV010000026.1, on the reverse strand, counting down.
GGCAAATTATACAACCCACCCGCAGCGCCATTCACCGATAAGAATTCTTTTTTCGTTGAAAACAGAGCACAAACATCGCAAAAACGGCAAGAATTTAAACAAATTTAATATTTTTGTAGATTGCAAAAAGAAGCAATCAATAACTATTTATAGAAAAATTTATGAAAAGAATCTTATCGGCAATTCTCATTGCCCTAATCACCTTGACGCCACAATTTGTGCAAGCCCAAACACCGTTTGCAAGATTGCTGGATGTAAAAGAAGCGACCTACCCCTATGAGGTTAACAGCGAAACAGCGGCACAAATAATGGCCAAGACCAACCTTACAGTCGCCGTGGATGTAACTATGCCCGCAAGCATAAGCGGCCGTAAAGTACTCGTTGGCGTTGCCGACCCCACCGAGGCAGCCGGCAGCACAGCCATTGGCACAGCTGCCTCGCCCTATGTGGGATTGGGAATGAACGGCAACAAAGTTGCATATATTACCTCGTCGCGCGGCGGTGATGTCTATTCTGCAAATACCACAGTTTTAAGCGCATCGACCAACTACAAGATTGTATATGTGCTCGACAAGGATAACAGCACATTCAAGTCCTACATAAACGGCACTCTCGAAAATACAAACTCCTTGGGAGAAAGTTTTCAGGATTTTGCACACCTTGCTACAAATGAAAATGCAAAAGTCTATGTAGGCGGAGGAATGGTAAACACCACCACAGGATGGGATGTTTTTGCCGGACAGATTAACTCGGTACAGTTCTTCGACGCAGCTCTCGACGCAGAAGCCATTGCAGCCATCACATACCCCACTGCCGAGGAAGATTACAGCCGCTTAAACTTCTCGTTCACCCGTGGCGACGCGCTCGACAACTCCACGGTAACAATCACCGACGCCAACGACAATGCAGCAAGCCTGCCGTCGGCAACAATCGCAGCCACAGCCGCATCTGACGCTTGGAACACCGGCAACACTATGGCAACACGCACCGATGTTCTTTGCGCGAACACCAACACAAAAGACACAAATGCCGACAGCCCCATCACCTACACACTTACCATAAACAATATTGCCGGTTATAAATTCAACAGCGTAACCTTTACAAGCGTGGCAGTAAATTCAGTTGGTAATCTGCAACCGGCAACAGAAACACGCCATTGTAATTTCACGCTCACTGCAAACGGCACGCAAATAGGATCAAAGACCGACGAGAGCATTATGGTTAACAGCAATGCCGGCGACACAAAGAGCATTGAGTTCAACGGCTTTGATATTCAAGCGAACGAAAGCGGCACACTCACCATAAAGCTCACCCTTTATAAAGGAACAACCAACAACGGATGTTTCTATGGCCTCACAGGAATAACGCTCACCCAAACTGCCGAGGAAGAAGAGGAAGAGAGCACAAACAACTTCTATATTGCAGCAAACACCAAGCAGAGCGACGGCACATACATAAACCGCTACCTGTATGTAAACAGCAGCAGTGCACTCGCCAACGCCACCGACTACCTCCCCAACGATGCCAACTACATCTGGACACGGACTACCAACGACGATGGTTCATACTACTTCTTGAACGGAAGCGGCAAATATCTCTCTTATGCCAACAAGAGCCTCACCCTGTCGGACGAAGCGTACAGCTTTAAACTCACCGACGATGCAGCACACAGCGGCGTTGGCGCAATGTCGCTCTACAACGAAGGCTCCTCGGGCGGCAAATATATGGTGATGGCAGCCGACGGAACATCGTTCAACCAGAATGGCACACCCGTGAACAACGGCTCTTGGTGCAGCGACTATGTATTTGTTCCCGTCGATGAGCATGAGAATGAGTATGTAATAAACTTTACAACAAATGCCACAATGGCCGACGGTTCGGTAACTTGGAACGGCGAGACAAAAACACTGCCGGCAAGTTTCATTGTTGCCAAAGATGCCACAATAACCAACAGCACGGTAACAGTGACCATTGGCTGCTACACAACATATTCGTTAGACGGCATTTATGAATTTAACAGCGACACGAAGTTGGCAGAACCCTTTACACTCGTTCCCGCAGCAAACTCTACCTACGATGTAAAATTCAACCACCTTATCTTCTCGGAAAAATTTGGCGACACTCCTGTGCGCATCAAACACAACAACAATCCCGGGTACAGCATCAGCTACATAACCGAGGATGGCACATTGAAAGGCGTTACACGCGCTACCGACCTGTCGAACACAGCCGGAATATGGTACCTTGTAGGCAACCTCGCCGATGGTTTTAAATTACAGAATATGGAAGCCGGCGCATCGCTTGCCCTGCACGTTACGGCAACAAGCAGCGGCACGGAAACGACTATGACCGCCGTTGCCGATGCCACCACTTGGAAACTCCTTAACAACGGTATCTCATACGCTATTGTGCCGAGCGGTAACACCGCAATGAGCCTCAATGCTTATAGCGGCGTTGGCAAATACGCACAACTGTACGATGCCAACGACGGCGGCAGCCGTTGGCAGTTCGATGTAATCGACAAAAATCCCTTGACTATGCAGATAAACGTGACAGGCACACAGCCCTATCACGCAAACACCCGTGTAGCCGAAATGTCGTTCACGATAAACGGCACCACAACAAACACCCGTGTAAAAGGAAGTGTAGAAGCAAAAACCTATTATCTGCCAATAAATTCAACCTTCACACTTGGCAACACCACCATCTACCGCGGCTACATCTTCGATGGCTTCATCAACAGTGAGGGTACCGCCACCGACTACACCGATGCCACAATACCCGAAGGAGGAGCAAGCATCACCGCGCAGTACAGCGTCGATGCCGACAACAAATACCAATACATCTACTACTCCAACGACGAAACAATGAACCGCCCCTACCGCATCCCGGCATTTGCGGTAACCAAAGATGGCAATCTGCTTGCAGTTGCCGACCATCGCCCCGGCGGCAATGACATCGGATTTGCCGAGGTTGATATAAAAATACGCCGTTCGAGCGATTACACCACTTGGACCGATGAAGAATTCATTGCCAACGGTACCGGGCAGGGAATTACCGAGAATGGTACAACCTACAACAATGTCTTTGATTATGGATTCGGCGATGCGGCCCTCGTTGCCGACCGCGAAAGCGACGAAGTTCTTATAATGTGTGTTGCCGGCAAACAGGCCTTCCCCTACGCAACAGAAACAAGCCACAATTATATGGCACGCCTGCGCAGCCACGATGGTGGTGTAAACTGGGACGAGCCCGAAAATGTAACAGCAATGTTTATGGATGTAAGCACACTCTACAATAGCGAGAACCCCAACAACTACGAAGCCATACTCCCCGATGCTTACAGTATGTTCTTCGCTTCGGGTCGCATATTCCAAAGCCGCATCTTCAAGGCCGAGGGTAGCGACTACTACCGCTTGTATGCAGCCTTGCTGGTGCGCGAGGTATATAACGGCAATGTTTCGCACTTGAACCGCGTCGTTTACTCCGACGACTTTGGCGAAACGTGGCAACTGCTTGGCGATGTTTGCGTGCCCGGTGGTGACGAAGCAAAATGCGAAGAACTGCCCGACGGAACAATAATCATCAGCAGCCGCAAATACTACGGACGCTATTTCAACATATTCACATTCACCGACATTGCAAGCGGCGAAGGTTCGTGGAGCACACCCGTTGCAAGCCACCAGCAGACGGGAGGTATTTCGTACGGAAGCGGCAACCCCAGCAATGGCGAAATTCTGAAACTGAAAGCAATACGCAACAGCGACGGTGCAATTTGCGACATAATGCTGCAATCGGCATCAACCGGAAACATCCGTGAGAAGGTTACAATATATTATAAGGAGATGGATTACAGCACCCCCTACACTCCTGTAACCTTTGCCGAGAACTGGACCAAAGGCTTGGAGGTAAGTTCGACAGAATCGGCCTACTCTACAATGCTCCCGCAGGCCGACGGCACCATAGGCTTCCTTTACGAAGAGGGCCCCAACGGTTACTGCATAGTATATGTGCCGCTCACCATCGACGAAATAACCAATGGAGAGTATAGCTACTACACGGTAACAAGCACCATCGGACAATATGAAATAGGAACATTCTATGCCAGCGAGGCAGTGAGCATACCCGAAGGAATTACAGCCTACGTTGCAAAAGAAAAGCCCTCGATGGGCACTGCCGATGAGAGTGGTAACAGCACCGGCATAATAACACTCGAAGAGCTCACAGACGGAATAATTCCCGCCAACACCGGAGCCATAATAACCGGAGCAGCCAACGACTATGAATTTATCCCCTCGATAAGTTACGGAACAGCAATCGAGGAGAATATGCTTGCAGGCTTCGAGGGTAGCGACAATAAGAGCACCACATACGCCGATGTAAGCATCGAGGACGACAACACAAAATACATTCTCACCGTCAAGAACAACAACGCCGGCTTCTACCGCAAAGTATCGGCCTTTAAGCTCTACAACAACAAATCCTATTTAAAGATAAGCGGAGAAGCACAAAAAGCCGCCGCATTGAGCATAGTGTTCCCCGGTGGCGGAACAACAGGAATCACCAATATGATTGTTGACAAAGAGAGCTACGAGAATACCATTTACGACCTCACAGGACGCAAATTGAAAGAAATTACCACAAGCGGAATTTACATTGTGAACGGCGAAAAGGTTTATATAAGCAAATAACAGAAAATAGAATTATGAAAAATAATATGAAAAAAGAATATATAAAGCCACAATTTGAATTGGTAGAAATGCAAACGTGGGAAATAATTGCACGTTCAGTACCCATCACAGACGAAACAACCGACGATGATGCCAATATGATAAACAGGCATCACAACAACGGAGAGTGGGGAAATATTTGGGGGAATAAATAAACAGATGAGTGGGCGAGCAAAAAAATGCTCGCCCACTCATCATATAATTTGCCGGTGCACACGACGGTGCGCCCATCCGGTGATGACAAACACGCCACTCAACCGCCTATACTATCAATCAAATAAGAAAGGTTCGAAGTAAACAACCTCACCGAGATTGCAAGCAGAATAACACCAAAAAACTTACGGATAAAATAAAGACCGGCCTTGCCCAAAAAACGGCCAATACCCTTGGTCATAACCAGCACAACATAAACCACAACAGCGTTGGCAAAAAGAGCAACCAAAATACTCACAGGCGAATATTCGGCACGCAACGACAACAAAGTAGTGAACGAACCCGCACCGGCCAACAACGGAAACACCACAGGAACATATGTAGCATCGTTACCCGTAACCTCGGTGTCCTTGAATATCACAATATCGAGCACCATCTCCAATGCCAACAGGAAGAGCACCAACGCACCCGCCACGGCAAACGAATTTATATCCACTCCGAAAAGGCGCAAGAGAAAATCCCCCACAAAGAAAAACACAAACAAAAAGGAGAAAGCACAAATAACCGCTCTGCCCGAATGAACCGTTTTTCCCTTATCGCGCAACCCCACCACAATGGGAATAGAGCCCACAGGGTCTATGATAGCAAAAAGCACTATGAAAGCACTCAAAAAATCCAACCAACTGAACGACGATAACATATCCTTAATCTATTAGTCCTATTATGCAAATTATGATGTACCGCAAATTTAAAAATAAAACAAATAAAAACCATCTGTTTATTAAAAAAACAGGCCTGTTTACCCATTAAAACAGCATAAACAAAGATTTCGCCCCACAAAAAGGCAAAATTCTTGTTTTTTTTAATACATTTGCATAGATTAAAAAATATGCATCTTATTGCGATTGTGGGAGATAAGCACACCACATTAACAATGCTTTGCACATTATCAGTTAATAATAATAGGTGATTATATACAATGTTACACTTGTTTGTCATTTCGATGGAGCGGAGCGACGAGAAATCTGGATATCAGCATTGTTGAGATTTCTCACATTCGTTCGAAATGACAGTTTCTTATCAGTTTTCTATTGATGTAAAATTATATATAATTACCTAATAATATTAATTTAATAATTTCGTTTATGAGAAAATTTACACTATTTTTCGCATCGTTGTTCATAGCAATCGGTGCAATGGCGCAGATTGAATTCACGTTCACACGTGGCACTTGGCCTAACGCAGATGTTACAGTAAGTGGCGCAGATGGCGTTACAGCAACCATCGCCGCAACAGCTGCAAGCAACGCTTGGAACACAGGTGGCGCATTAGCTTCGGCTACAAATATTTTGTGTGCCAACACAAACACAAGTGCAGCTTCCACCACACCAATCACATTCACATTGACAATCAGCGGCCTTGGCGCAGCAAACATTTACGACAATGTAACCTTCACTCACAAGGCTATGAACTCCGGCGGAAACTACCAACCCGCCGGTAGCGATACCAGACATTGCAATTTTACATTAACAGCAAACGGCACCGAGTTTTCAACCAAAACAGATGAGAATATATGGGTTGCTAATGGTTCCGAAAACTATTCAAAAGACATAGAGTTTACATCTACAAATGCCGATTTCACACAAATCACAGCAAATGAAGACGGGACTCTCACTTTGGTATTGACAATTTATAAAGGAACCACCAATGCAGGTTGTTTCTATGGATTGACAAAAATCACACTTGCAAACAGCGACGACTCGTCGACCGAAGAGGCTGCAACAACCATCAGCGACCCTGAGAATTTTGAAAATGGCAAAATATACACATTTGTCACAGAGCGCGGTTGGATGGGTGCAACCGAAACAAGCAGCAATGTTATATCAACTGCGAAAACAAGTGTAGAAAGCACCGACACCGATTACTTTAAATGGACTGTTTATAAATCGGAGAACAACAATTACTATCTCTACAACATTGGTAAAGCAATGTTTATGGGCGTGCAAAGCACCAACAATGCTTCGATTCCCTTTGCAGAAACACCACAAGGAAGAGATCTTAACTTCAAGATATCAAGCAACACGAGCTATCCTATTATGTTCTCGACCGACAATGCGGGTGTTGTTAACCATTCAACATCATACGGCGAGGGTCTTATTACTTGGACCGGCGGTTGGACCAAACTAGACGACGCCGGCAGCAACCATCAAGTAACATTGATTAGCGATCTTGACGAAACAACCCTCAACAAAATTGCAGACCTTGTTGCAACATACGAGACCGACAACACCGAGGCTGTCGAAGCACTGCAAGCAGCCATCGACGCAGCAAATGCAATGAACGAATACATTGGTACAGGACTGGGGAAATACACCTACACCGGTGAAGGAACTTTTGCCGTAGCCGTTGCCGAATATCAGACTTATGTTGACGCTATCGAATCGACAAGCACCCCCACTCCCGCCGAGGTTGAGGCAAAGACAACAGAGCTCAACAGCCTTGTTGCATCATCACTCACAATTAATGTTCCCACAGCCGGCAGCTACATCCGCATTAAGTCATATGCCACAAGTCAATATTTGGCTTCTGAAAACTACGGTATTGTAAACGGAACAAATCGTGCAGCCTTTGTTGCAGATGCCGATGCAAGCACCATCTTCTACTTCGATGGGAACCAGCTCGTTTCATACGCCTCGGGCAACTATCTTGTTAACAACAGCAACTTCCTTGGTTATAACGGCGTTCAGGAATCGGGTGCAACCATTGAATTCCAAGCCGCAAACGCATCTCTCAATTTGAAAGGTGTTTATAGCATAAAATTGTTCGGGAACAACCGTTGGTTGTATGCACAGGGTGGTGGCTACACCGATGCTGGTGGTGGCAATAACGGCGCAAATTATAGTTTCAACCTCGAAGAGGTAACCACTCTCCCCGTGACAATCACAAGTGCTGGTTACGCTACTTTGTATGCCCCTGTTGCTCTCGAAATACCCGAGGGCGTTACTACCAGCACAGCAACAATTGATGGAAGCTATGCAATTCTTAATGAGATAAGCGATGTTATTCCCGCAGAGGTGGGTGTAGTGCTCGCCGGCGAGGCAAACACCTACAATTTCACAATCACCACCACTACTACTACTGCTGAAAGCGACCTCAAAGGTAGTGCTGCAACAACATACAATACCGAGGCAGGTACATACTACGCACTTGCAATTGCCAATAATATTGTAGGCTTCTACAAGGATTCATTCAACAACAGCCGTTTCCAGAACAACAGCCACAAGGCCTATCTGTATGTTCCAACCGAGAATAACAGCATTGCTTGTTACAGCTTCGGCTTCGACTGGGGTGGCACAACAGGCATCGAGAACGTCGAGGGTGCAGTAGAGGAGAACGCAACAGAGACTATCTACGACATCACAGGTCGCCAGATTAAGGCTATCACCGTTCCCGGCATCTACATCATCAACGGAAAGAAGACTTTTGTAAAGTAATTTTCAAATAGTATCAATATCGGGTGGGCGACAAATAGTTTTTGTCGCCCACTTCTTTTGTGTGCTGTTTGTCCCCCTTGTCCTCTCGGATTTGCAACCACTAGTGATAACATTTCCGCCGGGACCGGCGTTTCCTTTTGACGCACACACCGGTGCGCACCCTACAATTGCTTGCGTATTTTTACTCCCCTCCGCCCTTCGGGCACCTCCCCTCGCATAGCGAGTGGCGGAGTTGTCGTTAAACTCTCCCACTTATTTGTAAGGGGAGTGGCTGAAAGCCGAGGGGGATATTTGCGGTGCATGTTTTTCACCCCTCTGCCCCTTCACATCACCACACTACCTTATATATTATAAAATAATAGCAAAAATATGCGGTTATTTGACAAAAAAGCAGTATCTTTGCGCCCGAATTCTATCAACATAATGTCTAACTCATTAAAGTAAAGTAAATTATGAGCACAGAAAATCTTACAGGTACACCCGATTTTAATTGGGAATCGTACGCAAACGGAGAGAACGTTTCGGGTCTTTCACACGAGCAGTTGGAGCAGGCCTATAACAACACTCTCAACAAAGTATCAAGCCGCGAGGTTGTTAACGGTACAGTTATCGCTATCAACAAGCGCGAAGTTATTGTAGACATCAACTACAAGCAGGATGCAATCCTCCCCATCAGCGAGTTCCGCTACAACCCCGACCTTAAAGTAGGCGACCAAGTAGAGGTTTACATCGAGAATTTGGAGGACAAGAAAGGACAGTTGAACCTTTCACACAAGAAAGCCCGCGCAAGCCGTTCTTGGGAGCTTGTTAACAAAGCTATGGAAGAGCAGGCTGTTGTTAAGGGTTACATCAAGTGCCGCACCAAGGGCGGTATGATTGTTGACGTATTCGGCATCGAGGCATTCTTGCCCGGTTCACAGATCGATGTTAAGCCCATCCGTGATTACGATGCATACGTTGGCCAGACAGAAGACTTCAAGATTGTTAAGATTAACCAAGAATTCAAGAACGTTGTTGTTTCTCACAAGGCTCTCATCGAGGCTGAGCTCGAAGAGCAGAAGAAGAAAATCATCAGCACACTCGAAAAAGGACAGGTACTCGAAGGTACTGTCAAGAACATCACCTCTTACGGTGTGTTCATCGACCTCGGTGGCGTTGACGGTCTTATCCACATCACCGACCTCTCTTGGGGCCGCGTTAACGAGCCTACCGACATTGTATCGCTCGACCAGAAAATCAACGTTGTTATCCTCGACTTTGACGATGAGAAGAAGCGTATCGCTCTCGGCTTGAAACAGCTCACTCCCCATCCTTGGGATGCTATCGACGCCGACCTTAAAGAGGGCGACATCGTTAAGGGTAAGGTTGTTGTTATGGCCGACTACGGTGCATTCATCGAGATTGCTCCCGGCGTTGAGGGCTTGATCCACGTTTCTGAAATGTCTTGGAACCAGCACTTGCGTTCGGCACAAGACTTTATGAAGGTGGGCGACGAGGTAGAGGCAGTTATCCTCACACTCGACCGCAACGAGCGCAAAATGTCACTCGGTATCAAGCAGCTTAAAGAGGATCCTTGGGCTAACATCGAGGAGAAATATCCCGTTGGTTCAAAGCACACTGCAAAGGTGCGCAACTTCACCAACTTCGGTATCTTCGTTGAGATTGAGGAGGGCGTTGACGGTCTTATCCACATCAGCGACCTTTCTTGGACAAAGAAGGTTAAGCACCCCTCTGAATTCACACAGATTGGTGAGGCTATCGATGTTCAGGTACTCGAAATAGACAAGGAGAACCGTCGTTTGAGCCTCGGTCACAAACAGCTCGAAGAGAATCCTTGGGATGTATTCGAGACAGTGTTCACCGTAGGTTCTATCCACGAGGGTGTTATCACAGAGCTCATCGACAAGGGTGCAGTTGTATCGCTCCCCTACGGCGTTGAGGGCTTCGCTACTCCCAAACACCTTGTAAAAGAGGATGGCTCACAGGCTGCTGCCGATGAGAAACTCTCGTTCAAGGTTATCGAGTTCAACAAAGAGGCAAAGAGAATAATCCTCTCTCACAGCCGCATCTTCGAGGATGCTGCAAAGGCCGAGGAGAAGCAAGAGAAGAAAGCCGCTGCTGCTGCACGCAAGAGCAAGAAAGCCGAGGAGGCTGCTCCTGCAATCCAGAACCAGGCTGCTTCAACAACTCTTGGTGACATCGACGCTCTCGCAGCTTTGAAGAGCAAGCTCGAAGGCAACGAGGAATAATTTAGCGATTATTCAAACATACGATAGAAAGCGGAGCCGTTTTTCGGCTCCGCTTCTCTTTTATATCCACAGGCTCACATTTTAAAACTATTTTTTGTACCTTCGCACAAAGAGAGCAAAGAACAATGGAGATTTTCGAGGTACACATATTAGGATGCGGGTCGGCACTGCCCACAACACGGCACAACGCAAGCTCGCAAGTGGTGAGGATTGGCAACAAGCAGTTTATGATAGACTGTGGCGAGGGCACACAACTGCAACTGCGCCGTTCACACATACACTTCTCGTTCATAAACCACATATTCATTTCGCATCTGCACGGCGACCACTGCTTCGGGCTCATTGGCCTCATCTCCACCTTCGGGCTGCTTGGGCGCACTGCCCCACTCCACATTTACGCCGACAAGATGTTGCGCAAACTGATGAAAGAACAGCTCGAATTCTTCTGCAAGGAGCTGAAATACAAGGTGATATTCCACGATATTGATGCAACAAAATATGAACTCATATACGAGGACAACAGCATCACCATTCACACTTTGCCGCAAAAACACCGCATACCCTGCTGTGGTTTTCTCTTCAAGGAGAAGCCCAAGAAAAGGCACATAAGGCGAGATATGATAGATGCCTACAACATCCCCGAATATAAACGACGAGGCATAAAAGATGGCGAGGATTTTGTGACACCCGACGGCGAGGTTATACCTAATGCAAGGCTCACCACCGACGCCGACCCCTCGCGCAGCTATGCCTACTGCTCCGACACACTACCCTGCCCGGAGAACTGCCCACACATCGCCGGAGCCGACCTTCTCTACCACGAAGCAACCTTTGCCGGCGACGAGGCCGCTCGCGCACAGGCCACGTTCCACTCAACCGCGGCACAAGCTGCGCAGATAGCAGCGCAAGCAGGGGTGAAAAAACTTATCATCGGGCATTTCTCTTCGCGTTACGACGACGAACAACAGTTTCTTACCGAGGCGCAAGAGATATTCCCCGACACTCACCTTGCCGCCGAGGGAAAAGTCTTTGACATTTGAAAGAAACAAACAACGCAGGGCGCACACGCCGGTGCGCCCCTACGGCAAATGACAACGGAGCAATGAAAATGTAGGGGCTGACCGATGTGCTTGCCCAAAAGAAAGGATTGTGTCATTCCGACCGCAGGGAGAAATCTCATACAACAATGGTTATAGAATTCTCACATTCGATCGAAATGACAAGGTGAAGCAAAATCGCAACTCCTCCACCGCAAAGCGGTCCCCCTCCTCTTTGAAAAAGCGGAGGAGTTAAAAGACAAAAGCAAAAATATATAAAATCCTCCACTCGCCACGCGAGGGGAGGTGGCACGAGCGAAGCGAAGGGACGGAGGGGAGTGAAAGAAGTACAAGCAATCGTAAATCGCAACTCCTCCACCGCAAAGCGGTCCCCCTCCTCTCACGGAGGAGGAGCACGACAACAGCCGGGGGAGAGTTAAAAAAATCATAAATTAAACCATCGGACAAGAAAATTGTCAAATATAACAGCACCGACAAAAAGAAAAAGAATGAAAGGGAAAAGCAGCACATTCGACGAAAAAGCGATAATCGCGCAACTCGGCAACGAGAGCACGCGCGAGGCTGCATTCTCGGCCATAATAAAACAATATGGCGAAAAACTCTATTGGCACATAAGGCGAATGGCACTATCGCACGACGACAGCAACGACATTCTGCAAAATACCTTTCTGAAAGCGTGGGCCAACATAGACAAATTCCGGGGCGACTCGCAGCTATCCACTTGGCTCTACCGCATAGCCATAAACGAAACACTCACATTCATTAACAGAAGCCGCAGCAACATTTCGATAGACAGCCCCGAAGGAGAGATTGCCTTTCAATTGGAAAGCGACCCCTATTTCGACGGCGACCACACCGATGCACTGCTGCAAGAGGCCATCGCCCGCCTGCCCGAAAAGCAACGCCTTGTATTCAATATGAAATACGGCCAAGAACTAAAATACGAAGAAATATCACAAATACTCGGCACCAGCGTGGGAGCACTCAAAGCATCGTACCACCTTGCCGTAAAAAAAATAGAAGAATTTTTAGCCGACAAGGATTAAACCTTTCGGCACACAATAAATCAAATAGACAAGAAGCAGAAATATGAAATTGGAGAACCACAAGAACAAGCAACCCTTCACGGTGCCCGAAGGCTACTTCGACAACCTCGAAGGCAACATAATGAAAATGTTGCCCCACAGCACTGTCGCAACGCCACAAAAGAAGGCACGCACAATAGGCTTTGCAAAATATCTGCGACACATAGGATACGCCGCCACAATAGCAGTAATCTTCTCATTGGGCAGCTATATGTTCCTAAAAAGCAACGGCGAGCCGGCCACTGCCGATGAATATTACAGCAACGAATATATCGACGAGGTGCTCAACAACTACCCCATCGACGACTACACATTCTACTGCTACGTAACCGAAAATTACTAAAAATAGAGCATTATGAAGAAACTATTTCTGTTACTCATACTAATATCGGCCACCCTCACAGCCACAATGGCACAGGAGAAAAGACCCGAAGGCCGCAAACGCTTCTCACCCGAACAGTTCCAGCAGAAACAGCGTGAGTTCATAACCGAGAAAGCACAGCTCACACAAGAGGAGGCCGGCGCCTTCTTCCCCATCTTCTTCGAACTGCAAAAAGAGAAGTTCCGCATAGAACGCGAAGCACGCGGCAAAGTGATAAAGGAACGCGGGCAGAAGCTCACCGACGAAGAGTGCAAAGCACTGCTCCTGCACACCGCCGATGCAAAGATAAGAACCGTGGAGCTCGAAAAGGAGTATATTACCAAATACCTTAACTGTGTGTCGCCAAAGAAACTACTCGACATTCAACGCGCCGAGCACGCCTTCCAAGGGCACATTATAAAAACAATGGCACGCGAGGGAAAAGGCAACGGAAAAGAGTTCCGCAAAAGAGAGGGACAGAACAAGGACTAAACAACTATTCACCCATTGGGCTTGAAACACCCAATAAAAGTTTTTCATAGATTTTTAAGGTTGATGAGGGCGCCGTGACGGTAGCCCTCATCGTAATTTATGGGGGAGATTAAAAGGAGGAAAGAGTCACAGCCCCTGCGCCTTCGCCTCGTTCCACAAAGCATCCATTTCGGCAAGCGACAAATCGCGCAAAGAACGACCCGAAGCCTTTGCAGCCTCCTCCACATAATTGAAACGGCGGCGGAACTTGCAGTTGGTGTGCTCCAATGCCGTGTCGGGGTTCATTCCATAAAGACGACCGGCATTCACTATGCTGAAAATAAAATCGCCAAACTCCTTCTCGGCAGCAGCCTTGTCGCCACGCTCCATTTCTGTTTGCAACTCGGCGAGTTCCTCGCGCACCTTCTCCCACACATCCTCCTTCTTATCCCAATCGAAGCCCACATTGGCAGCCTTCTCCTGCATACGGAACGCCTTAATGAGCGAAGGCATTGAGGCCGGGACACCGCTCAACACAGTCTTATTGCCACCCTTCTCACTCATTTTAAGTTGTTCCCAATTCTTGCACACCTCACCGGCAGTTTCGGCCTTTGCCTCGCCAAAAACGTGAGGATGGCGATAAATAAGTTTCTCGCACAGGCGGTCGCACACATCCTTCATATCAAATTGCTGCTGTTCCTGTGCAATCTTCGAATAGAAAGCAACGTGCAGCAGCACATCGCCCAACTCCTTGCATATATTCTGCGTGTCGTCGGCCACAAGAGCATCGGACAGTTCGTAAACCTCCTCTATGGTATTGGGGCGCAAACTGCCGTTAGTCTGTTTTCTGTCCCACGGACATTTTTCGCGCAACTCATCGAGAACATCCAAAAAACGGCCGAAAGAGGCCAAAATTTCACTCCTACTATGCATATTTTTGTTTTTTTTTCGGCACAAAGGTAATAAATTTAATAATAAGAGTTAACTTTGCAGTTCAGTTTAATTTTACATATTGGAATAATTATAAAATCACAAAAATAATGAGTTTAGCAACTACTTATATCCCTGCCGAAGTTGAAGAAAAGTGGTACGAGTACTGGATGAAGAACAATCTTTTCCACTCGGAACCCGACGAGAGAGAACCCTACACTATTGTAATTCCCCCACCCAACGTAACGGGAGTATTGCATATGGGTCATATGCTCAACAACACCATTCAGGATATTCTTGTGCGCCGTGCAAGAATGATGGGCAAGAACGCCTGCTGGGTACCCGGCACCGACCACGCATCGATCGCCACCGAGGCAAAAGTGGTGAAGAAACTCGCCGAACAAGGCATAAAGAAGAGCGACCTCACCCGCGAGGAGTTCTTGAAACACGCTTGGGAGTGGAAAGAGGAGCACGGCGGAATAATATTGAAGCAGTTGCGCAAACTGGGAGCATCGTGCGATTGGGACCGCACATCGTTCACAATGGACGAGGTGCGCAGCAAGAGCGTAATAAAAGTATTCTGCGACCTCTATAACAAAGGCCTCATATACCGTGGTCTGCGTATGGTAAACTGGGACCCCAAGGCACAGACAGCATTGAGCAACGAGGAGGTTATCTACAAAGAGGAGAAGAGCAAGCTCTACTATCTGAAATACTATGTGGATGAAGCTGCCGGCAGCACCGACGGCGAGGAGAGCACAGCCGTGACATTGGCAACCACCGATGCCTTCGACCCCACCGTTAAGCACCAGATTCTGCACCGCGACGCACAAGGCCGCCGCTACGCAGTGGTAGCAACAACACGCCCCGAAACAATTATGGGCGACACAGCAATGTGCATAAACCCCAAGGACCCCAAGAACTCGTGGCTCAAAGGCAAGCAGGTGATTGTGCCCCTTGTGAACCGCGTAATCCCCGTAATCGAGGACCGCTATGTGGAGATTGAGTTCGGTACCGGTTGCTTGAAGGTTACCCCCGCACACGACACAAACGACTATATGCTGGGCAAGACTCACAACCTCGAAACAATAGACATCTTCAACGCCGATGCCACCATAAGCGAGGCGGCCGGGCTCTATGTGGGAATGGACCGTATGGAGGTGCGAGAGCAGATTGCAATAGACCTTGAAAAGGCCGGGCTGCTCGAAAAGGTCGAGGACTACGACAACAAGGTAGGCTACTCGGAGCGTAACACCGACACAGCGGTTGAGCCCCGTTTGTGTATGCAGTGGTTCCTGCGTATGCAGCACTTTGCCGACATTGCCCTCCCGCCCGTGATGAACGACGAACTTAAATTCTACCCCACGAAATACAAGACAACATACAACAACTGGCTCTCCAACATACAGGATTGGTGCATCAGCCGTCAGTTGTGGTGGGGACACCGCATACCTGCCTACTTCCTGCCCACAGCCGAGGGAGAGGCCGAAAAATTTGTTGTAGCCGAGAGCCGCGACGAGGCCCTGAAACTCGCACAGGCTATCCCCGGATACGAAAATATCACAGCCGGGGAGTTGCAGCACGACGAGGATGCACTCGACACTTGGTTCAGTTCTTGGTTGTGGCCAATATCCTTGTTCAACGGCATACTCGACCCGGGCAACAAAGAGATTAGCTACTACTACCCCACAAACGACCTTGTGACAGGCCCCGACATTATCTTCTTCTGGGTAGCCCGTATGATTATGGCCGGTTATGAATATCAGGGAGAAATGCCCTTCCGCAACGTATACTTCACAGGTATCGTGCGCGACAAGCTGGGCCGCAAGATGAGCAAGCAGCTTGGAAACTCGCCCAACCCCCTCGACCTCATAGAGAAATATGGTGCCGATGGCGTGCGTATGGGAATTATGCTCTCGGCACCTGCCGGCAACGACATCCTCTTCGACGAGAGCCTCTGCGAGCAGGGACGCAACTTCTGCAACAAAATATGGAACGCCTTCCGCCTTGTAAAAGGCTGGAACGTGAGCAACGAGGCCGAGCAGCCCGAAAGCTCGAAGCTCGCCATACGTTACTTCGAGGAGATACTCGCAAAGTCGGCAGCATTGCTCGACGACCAATTCGGCAAATACCGCATAAACGAGGCGTTGATGAATGTATATACCCTCTTCTGGGACGAATTCTCGGCGTGGTACCTCGAAATGATTAAGCCCGCATACGGCTCGCCGATAGATGCCGCCACATACGAAGCGACACTCAAATTCTTCGACAGCCTGTTGCGCCTGTTGCACCCCTTTATGCCCTTCATCACCGAGGAATTGTGGCAATCGATATACGACCGCAAGGATGGCGAGAGCATTATGGTGCAGAGTGTGAAAGAGCTTAACCGCACCATCGACGAGAAATACCTCGGGCAAATAGCCGCACTCAAAGAGATTGTGGGAAACATACGCGCAATACGCCAGCAGAAGAACCTCTCGCCCCGTGAGCCCCTCGCATTGCAGATTATGGGCGATTCACCCGTGGCCGGGCTCGAAAGCGTGCTCACCAAGATGGCCAACCTCACAGCGATAGAGAGCGTTTCATCGCCCGACGACACGGCTGTATCGTTCCGCGTGGGCACCACCGAGTTTGCAGTGCCTATGGGCTCGCTCATAGACAAGGATGCCGAGATTGCGAAGATGCAGGAAGAGCTTGCCTACCACGAAAAATTCCTCAAAAGCGTGGAAGCAAAGCTGAATAATCCTAACTTTGTGAACAAGGCACCCGAAAAGATTATAGCCATCGAGCGCAAGAAACAGGCAGATGCAACAGAGAAAATAGCAATGCTTAAAGAGAGCATACAGAAACTATCAAAATAAATGCGACCTATGGAGAACAAAAAACTGAAAATTGTTCTGATAATAGCAGCCTCTCTTCTGCTCGCAACAGCAATAACGCTGGGAATAATGCTTGCACAGAGCAAGCAGCAGAACAGCGAAATGAAAGAACTGTTTGCCATCGAGAAGGAAGAACTCGAAAGTGAATATTCGAGCTTCGCCCTGCAATACGACGAGCTTAAAGTGCGCATCACCAACGACTCGCTGCAATACAAGCTCGAACAGGAGAAATTGCGCACCCAGCAACTGCTCGAAGAGCTCAAACAGACGAAGGCCGACAATGCCGCCGAAATTACACGCCTTAAAAAGGAGCTGAAAACCGTGCGTGCCGTGTTGCGCAGCTACATAATTCAGATAGACTCGCTCAACATTGTAAACGAAGGTCTTAAAAAAGAGAACAAGCGTGTGAACGAGAAGTATCGCGAGGCCTCAAAGACCATCGACGCACTATCTACCGCGAAAGAAGAACTCACACAGATTGTGACACTCGCATCGCAGCTCGATGCCATCGGCATAAAAATGAGGCTGTTAAAGAGAAGCGGCAAGGAGGTGAGCAAGCTCAAACGTGCCAAGCAGATAGAGATTAGTTTCACTATCAGCAAGAACATCACCGCCGAGACCGGTAACAAGACCATATATGCACGCATAGTGCAACCCTCGCAAGAGGTGCTCACAAAAAGCACAACCAACACTTTTGCATACGAGAACCGCGAAATTGGTTATTCTATAAGGAAACATATAGAGTACACAGGCGAGGAACAGGAGGTTGCAATGTACTGGGATGTGGAAGAATTCCTGCAACCCGGCACCTACCGTCTTTTCCTCTTTGCCGACGGTGTGATGATAGGCTCGAACAGCTACGAATTTGAATAATACATTTTATATATAACGATTGACAAAACACTACAAACAATGAATATTTTAGAATTAAGCGAACAGGAGATTGTACGCCGCGAAGCACTTGCCGAGCTGCGTAATATGGGCATAGAACCCTACCCCGCAGCCGAATACCCCACAAACGCCTTCTCGGTGGACATTTTGCAGGAGTTCAAAGACGAAGATGAGCCTCGCGAAGTGTGCATCGCCGGCCGTATGATGAGCCGACGCGTAATGGGAAAAGCATCGTTTATGGAGTTGCAGGACTCGAAAGGCCGCATACAGGTGTACATCACCCGCGACGACATCTGCCCCGGCGAGAATAAGGATGGTTACAACACCCTCTTCAAACGTTTGCTCGACATTGGTGACTTTGTGGGTGTGAAGGGATTTGTATTCCGCACACAGACAGGCGAAATTACCGTGCACGCAAAGGAACTTACAATACTCTCGAAGAGCATACGCCCCCTTCCCATCGTGAAGTATAAGGATGGCGTTGCATACGACAAATTCGAGGACCCCGAACTGCGCTACCGCCAGCGTTATGTTGACCTTGTGGTTAACGACGGAGTAAAGGAGATATTCATCAAGCGTAACAAGATTTACAGCTCGATGCGCGAATATTTCAACACAAAAGGCTATATGGAGGTTGAAACACCGGTGTTGCAATCAATACCCGGCGGTGCTGCCGCACGCCCCTTCATCACTCACCACAATGCGCTCGACATTCCCTTGTATCTGCGCATTGCCAATGAGCTCTACCTCAAACGACTCATCGTGGGTGGGTTCGAGGGTGTATATGAGTTCTCAAAGAACTTCCGTAACGAGGGTATGGACCGCACACACAACCCCGAATTTACCTGTATGGAAATTTATGTTGCCTACAAGGACTATAACTGGATGATGACCTTCACCGAGAATATGCTCGAAAAGATTGCTCTCGACGTGAACGGCACAACCGAGGTGCAGGTGGGCGATAATGTAATCAGCTTCAAGGCTCCCTTCCGTCGCGTTACTATGCTCGACTCCATCAAGGAGTTCACCGGTTACGACCTCAACGGCAAGAGCGAGGAGGAGATTTTTGCAATATGCAAGGAGCTTAAAATGGAGGTCGACGAAACTATGGGCAAGGGCAAGCTCATCGACGAGATATTCGGCGAGTTCTGCGAGGGCAACTACATACAGCCCACCTTCATCACCGACTACCCCATAGAAATGTCGCCTCTGTGCAAGCGTCACCGCAGTAACCCCGACCTCACCGAGCGTTTCGAGCTTATGGTAAACGGCAAGGAGCTGTGTAACGCATACAGCGAGCTTAACGACCCCATCGACCAAGCAGAGCGTTTCCAAGAGCAGTTGCGCCTGAGCGAGAAGGGCGACGACGAGGCAATGTTCATCGACAAGGACTTTGTGCGTGCGCTCGAATATGGAATGCCCCCAACATCGGGAATGGGTATAGGAATGGACCGCTTGGCTATGCTTATGACCGGGCAGACTACAATTCAGGAGGTGCTCTTCTTCCCGCAGATGCGCCCCGAGAAGAAGGTGCCCAAAGATGGCGTGGCAGCATTTGCAGCCATCGGCGTGCCCGAAGAGTGGGTGCCCGTGCTGCACAAAGCCGGCTACAACCTTGTGAACGACCTTAAAGACGGCAATCCCCAGAAAATCCAGCAGGAGATTGGCGGAATAAATAAGAAGTTCAAGTTAAACTACACTACTCCCTCTGTGAACGATGTTGCAGAATGGATTAGCAAACTCGCTTAGCAGCAATTATTCAGCTTTAATATATTTATAAGAATTTAGAAGTTGTTTATTATGGACCTTACCAATTCCACCGTAGCAATTATGGGAGGCGGTAGCTGGGCAACAGCAATCGCAAAAGTATTGTTGAGCAATGTAGAATGCATCAACTGGTATATAAGACGCGACGACCGCATCGAGGACTTCAAACGCCTCGGGCACAACCCAGCCTACCTTTCATCGGTGAAATTCGACACCGACAGGATTAACTTCTCTTCGGACATAAACAAGATTGTCAAGGAGTCGGACATTTTGGTGTTTGTAACCCCTTCGCCCTATTTGAAGAACCATCTGAAAAAATTGAAGACCCCGCTCGAAGATAAGTTCATTGTAAACGCCATCAAAGGTATCGTCCCCGACGAGAACCTCATTATTTCAGAGTATTTCCACAAGGCCTACAAGGTGCCATACGAAAATATCGCAGCCATTGCCGGCCCTTGTCACGCCGAGGAGGTGGCACTCGAACGCCTCTCCTACCTCACCGTGGGATGTTCGAGCATAGACCACGCGAAGCAGTTTGCACAGAAACTCGCCAACAGTTTCATAAAAACATCGGTGAGCGACGATGTTGTAGGCATCGAGTATGGCTCGGTACTCAAAAACATATACGCTATTGCCGCCGGTATATGCAGCGGTCTTAAATATGGCGACAACTTCCAAGCGGTGCTTATGTCGAACGCAGTTATTGAAATGAACCGCTTTGTAAATGTGGTTCACCCCATCGAGCGCACCATTATGGACTCGGTCTATCTGGGCGACCTCTTAGTAACAGGCTACTCCAATTTCAGCCGTAACCGTGTGTTCGGTACAATGATTGGCAAGGGCTACTCCGTGAAGAGCGCGCAAATAGAAATGGAGATGATTGCCGAGGGTTATTACGGTGCAAAGTGCATCAAGGAGATTAACGAGCATTACAGGGTGAACACTCCCATCATCGACGCCGTTTATAATATATTGTACGAGGGTATTTCGCCCATAATCGAGATTAAACTTTTAACAGACGCATTCAAATAACAAATAACTATACAAAAAATGGAAAATATTAAACTGAACATAGACAAAGTAACTGGCTTTGTATCGAAAGAGGAGATTATGGCTCTTGCGCCCCAAGTTAAACAGGCACAGGAGGCGTTGGAGAATGGCACACTGCCCGGTAACGATTTTCTTGGTTGGTTGCACCTACCTTCGGAAACAACAAAGGAGTTTATCGAGGAGATTAAGGCAACAGCCGATACTTTGCGTGCCAACTGCGAGGTTGTAGTTGTAGCCGGCATTGGCGGCAGCTATCTTGGCGCACGCGCGGTGATTGAGGCTTTGAGCAACAATTTTGCAGCAATGATGAACGATGGCAGCAATCCTCGTGTGATTTTTGCCGGACACAACATCAGCGAGGATTATTTGAGCGAGCTCACCACTTTCCTCGCCGACAAGAAGTTCGGTGTTATAAATATCTCAAAATCGGGAACAACAACCGAGACTGCTCTCGCCTTCCGTTTGCTCAAAAAGCAGTGCGAGGAGCAGCGTGGCAAGGAGACTGCAAGCAAGGTTATTGTTGCAATTACCGACGCTGTTAAGGGTGCCGCACGCATCACCGCCGATAAAGAGGGTTACAAGAGTTTCATCATCCCCGACAATGTAGGAGGCCGTTTCTCGGTGCTCACTCCCGTGGGCCTTTTGCCCATCGCTGTTGCAGGCTTCGACATTGAGGCACTTGTAAAAGGTGCACAGGATATGGAGAAGGCTTGTGCCGCCACCGTTCCCTTCGAGGAGAATATCGCAGCAATGTACGCAGCCACTCGCAACGCGCTCTACGCTGCCGGCAAGAAGATTGAAATTCTCGTAAACTACCAGCCCAAGCTGCACTTTACATCGGAGTGGTGGAAACAGCTCTACGGCGAGAGCGAGGGCAAAGAGAACAAGGGTATCTTCCCCGCATCGGTAGACTTTACAACCGACCTTCACTCAATGGGACAGTGGATACAGGAGGGCGAGCGCACAATCTTCGAAACTGTGCTCTCTATCGAAAAGCCCAACAGCTCACTCATTGTTCCCGCCGACGAAGAGAACCTCGACGGGCTTAACTTCCTCGCCGGCAAACACGTTGACGAGGTTAACAAGATGGCCGAGCTTGGCACACAGCTTGCTCACGTCGACGGTGGCGTGCCCAACATACGCATCAGCATTCCGCAGTTGAACGCCTACTATATAGGCCAGCTAATCTACTTCTTCGAGATTGGTTGCGGCATAAGCGGTTACATTCTTGGTGTTAACCCCTTCAACCAGCCCGGTGTTGAGGCATACAAAAAGAATATGTTTGCCCTGCTCGACAAGCCCGGCTACGAAGAGGAGAGCAAGGCTATACGCGCAAGACTCTAATATGAACTATAAAGAGATTATAGAGCAATATGTGCAACTGCAAGGCCGCAAAGCCTTGCAGTTGCGTGCTGTATTGTTTGATATGGACGGGGTGCTGTTCGACTCAATGCCCTACCACGCAAAGGCTTGGTCGCAGGTGATGACCGAGGCGGGCTTCCACTTTACCGAGGAGGATGTCTATATGAACGAAGGACGCACCGGTGCCGACACTATAAATACAGCGAGCCTCGCACAGTTCGGAAAGCCAAGCACTCCCGAGCAGATAGACGCTCTTTGCAAAGCAAAGTGTGAGATATTTGCCACATACCCCGAAACGCCCCGTATGCAGGGAGCATTGGAACTTGTAAGAAAGGTAAAGGAGTGCGGCCTCACGCCTATGATAGTTACAGGCTCGGGCACCCCCACTCTGCTCGACCGCATACAGAGCAATTTCCCCGAGATATTCGACGAAGGGCACATTGTAACCAGCTTCAACGTAAAACGCGGCAAGCCCTTCCCCGACCCCTATCTGCTTGCACTCGAAAAGGGAGGGTTCGCCCCCAACGAAGCAATAGTAGTGGAGAATGCACCGCTGGGAGTAACCGCCGGAGTGGCAGCAGGGCTCTTCACTATAGCCGCAAACACCGGCCCGCTCAACCCCGAAGTTCTATACAAGGCCGGCGCAAATATGGTATTCCCATCGGTGGAGGCTATAAACAACGATTGGGCGAACCTGTTGGCAGCACTCACAGCTTAACAAAAAAAATGAAGCAACTGCTCGAAAAGATACATCAGGCAATAGACACCCACTATACAAAAAGCGAAGTGAGTGCCCTTGCCCGTATCATAGCCACCGAACTGCTCGCAATACCCCAAACAACCTTCTTCCTGAAAGACAAAATAACGCTCACTCCCGAGGAAGAACAAAAAGTTACCGACGCGCTCGAAAGGCTCAAAAAACAGGAGCCCATACAATACATTTTAGGATACAGCGACTTTTGCGGCCTGCGCTTCGCCGTAAACCCATCGGTGCTTATTCCCCGCCCCGAAACGAGCGAACTTGTGGAGTTGATAGCCGCAGAGAACCCCTCGGCACGGAAGATACTCGACATTGGCACCGGTAGCGGCTGCATAGCAATCTCACTCGCTTGCAAACTGCCCGATGCCCATATAACAGCGTGGGACATCTCCCCGCAAGCCCTTGCCGTGGCACAAAAAAACAGCACCACCAACGGCTGCAACGTACTCTTTGAACAGCGCGACATTCTCTCTTTCCCACCCGCCGATAAAAAATTCGACATAATAGTGAGCAACCCTCCTTATATAAAAGAGTGCGAAAAAACAGCAATGGAAGATAATGTACTCTTGTGGGAACCGCACCTTGCCCTCTTTGTGCCCGACAACAACCCCCTGCTCTTCTACCGCGCCATTGCCCAAAAAGCACTCACGATGCTCACTCGCGGCGGCAAACTCTATTTTGAGATTAACCGTGAGCACGGCAACGAAATTGTTTCTATGATGCAAGAGATTGGCTACAAGAACATTACCCTGCGCAAAGACTTAGCCGAGAATGACAGAATGGTGAGCGGGGAGAAGCCCTAATCCTCCACAAAGTTATATTTATCTTCCAAGACTGCACGATGCAGTATTTGAGTATGAAGAATCGTTCTAATTACATTCAACATTATCACCTGTAAAAAAATGACAAATGCAGTAGTTAATGAATACCCCAACGAAATCCACGCTGCAATTTGAATACTATTATTTAAAGAGCGTTCCTCCCAGGTTTCACCACCTGTATGCACGATAGCAACAATGAAAGATATTACAGCAACAATTAACGCAATCACAAACAATACAAATAAAAATTTACTAAAAACAGTCAAAGGTTTATAACCTGTTGCCGAAAAAGTAAAAGGAATACACTTTTTAGTTTCTATATTTTCCATAATAACACAAAAAATATTAATATTGCCGTAATAAATAATATTCTCTTTGCAACAAACTATTACCATTACTTTTCACAATAAAAACATACCCCTATGCCCCTCTCCCCTGCCGAAGCACTAAACAAAGCCGCTGCATACTGCACACTGTGCGAGCGTTGCACAAGCGAAGTGAGCAACAAGCTCACAGCGTGGGGCGTTGCGCACACCGACCAACGAGCCATAATAGAGAGGCTGCAAAGTGAGGGATTCATCGACGAAGGGCGTTACTGCCGCGCCTTTGTGAACGACAAGGTGCGCTTCAACCATTGGGGGAAAATAAAAATTGTGGCGGCGTTGCGCGAGAAACGCCTGCCGGCCGAGGATATTGCGGCCGCCATTGAACAGATTGACGAAAAGGAGTACACGCAGGCACTGCAAGCTGTTATTTCATTGAAGCAGAAGGAGCTGAAAGGGAAAGACGATTATGCCGCACGACAAAAAATTGTACGCTTCGCTGCATCGCGCGGCTTTGAGCCGGCAAGAATTTTTAAAATCATAAATTGCGAAGGCTATGAAGTGGATTTCTGATTTTCTCGACCTTATACTGCCCCGCTACTGCGCCGTGTGCGGTTCTATCCTCTCGTCGAGCGAGAAGGACATCTGTCTCAACTGCCTCTATCAGCTGCCACGCATAGAAGAGCAACACATTGCAGAGATTGAAAAGCTCTTCTGGGGGATTGTGCCTGTGGAGCGTGCATCGTCGTACATATACTACCGTAAAGGCTCGCCCTACAACAATCTGCTGCACCGCATAAAATACAAAAACCACCCCGAAATTGCCGAAAGGCTTGCCGCAGCAGCAGCCGGCGACCTTTGCGAGCAGGGTTTCTTCGAGGGCATCGATGCTATTGTGCCGTTGCCTCTATCGAAGAAAAAAGAACGCAAACGCGGCTATAACCAATGCGACTACATTGCCCGCGGCCTTGCCCGTGTGAGTAATATCCCTGTGATAAAAGAGTGTGTGAAGCGCACTGTGGCCAACGAGACTCAAACGCACAAGAACCGCGACGAAAGGTGGAAAAATGTAGAGGGAATTTTCGCCGTCACAAAGCCCGAGGCATTGCAAGGCAAGCATATTTTGCTTGTCGATGATGTGCTGACAACGGGTGCCACCATTGCCGCCTGCGCAAAGAGTATTGCCACCCTGCCCGACACAAAAGTAAGCCTATTCACCCTCGCCTACTCCTTCAATAAAATTTAGAAGCTGTTTAAATTTAGGTAATAATATAGATGTTGACCCAAATACATTTTTTTCGCGTATTTGTCATCTCGAACCTTGTGTGAGAGATCCCTCATCGCATTGCTTTCAGCGAAGTTGCTCTGTCGGGATGACATTAACTATTGGAGTGTGGGTCAACTGCTATATTATCTCTAAAATTTATGTTCTTGAAATTTTTATAGCTCTTTTTTAGTTACACGAGTTTATCCGTAACTACTTTATTATAACCATTGTAGCACCAAAGCCATACTTTTGA
Organism: Bacteroidaceae bacterium; assembly: GCA_017466065.1. The sequence goes on along the minus strand of JAFTUV010000026.1, from coordinate 48,090 downwards.
AACGATGCATCCTGCGAATAACAACGTGGATATTTACGGCGCAACTCCTGCGCTATTGCATTGCGCAACACCCCCTCACCCTTGCCGTGAATGAAGACTATGCGCTTGCCCTTGTACTTTAAATTCTCGTCGATGGTCTTGCGCACTACATCCAACTGATAATTGAGAATTTCAAAATTATTCATTCCCGCGGTAGTGTCGAGCAGTTCGTTTATGTGCAGGTCCACTTCCAGAATTTCATTTCCCTTTGCTGTTTTCACGGTCTGTTGCACAGGCTTTGCCTCGTCGGTGCGTTTCTTCTCCATAATTGCCTTTTGAAGCTCGGCGGCATCGGTAAAAATCTCCTTTACAGGCTTGTCGTCGGTAATAAGGTCGTATATGAGTGCTCCCTCGTCGAAATAGGGATTCTCGCGGAACAGATGCAACTTATAGAATTTAACAGTGTCGATGCGACGCTCTATGTTCATTGCCGGTTTAAGCGCAAAGGGCTTTTTATCCTTGTGAGGAAGCAACTGAACGCAAACGTGCTCAATGTCGTTAAGTTCCTCGCGCCCGAACTCTTCGATGAACATTTTTGAGTTCGGTTCCAGCACTCCCGTGGCACGCATCTGCCAACTGCGACCCGAAGCCGAGAGGTAGGTGTAATAGAGGCGATAATTACTGTCGTTTATTATGTAGGCCTCGAAACGGGTGTTCGAGAGGGATTTCTCCTCCATTGGCAGGAAAGCCAACAGCACATTGAGTCGCTCGCCTTCGGGGCGTTCCATAGGACGATAAGAAACAACAGGTTCATCGTCCTCCATAGGCATAGCTTTTGCAGCCACGGGCTGTGCCTGCTTCTTCACCTCATTTTCTTTGTTCCTTTGCGCTTGTGTCTTTTTCTCGAAATTATACTCGTTTGTATCGACAGCCACGCACTCGCGCACCTGCATAGGAATCTCGAATCCATCTTCACCCTCCACCAGCACAATATCCTTTCCACGGAAGCCTGTTACCACACCACCGCCTTTCTCGTATATAAAACGCACTTTATCGCCTATCTTCATATTGCTTTTTTCTTTGTTCAAGCGCGAAATTACAAAAAAGCGAGGAACTATCCTATTAAGCCGATGGTCAATTTTATTTAATCAGACGAGAATACACTCGGGCCACTTTTTTAAGAATTTTGTTTACCACAAAAACTCTATCGGCCAATACAGGGACATTATAATTCAGCAGAAGAGCCGTAAAGTCGAATTTTGTTCCATCCATCAAAGTGCCGGTAAATTCATAATATATTTCCCAATCATTGAACCGATGGCCTTTTCCTTGCAGAACCTCTACTATTGCAGCTGTGGGAATGTGCATATAAATTTCGCGATAGGATAACTCAAATTCACTTTCTTCGGCAGAATAATCCACAAGGCGTGCAACTTCGGGTAAATTGTAAAGGGTGGTAATATCTTCCATCTTGTAACAATCTTAAAGGTTAAACTTGGCGCAAATACCATTATCGCAGATGAAAAAAAGCGGCGTGAGCCCATTTTAATCCATCACGAAACAGGCATCGCCAAACGCCCCACAAGAAATGAACAAAAACAACACCCACGCCGTATGTTACAGTGTGGGTGGGAAGCACCACACATTCTGAAACAAACGAATGAGCGTAATGTTGTCTTTAATCCTCTTGTTAAAAATTTGGCGAATTTGTTTCGAAGATAAAAGCAAAAATACGCTAATAAAAACATAGCAGATTTCTCCTGCCTGCATTGCAAATATACTAACAAACGAGCGAGAAATATTAAGTTTACTTGAATATTTTTCACAGCGAGTGCAGAATATATTAGAGGGTCACCTCAAATATAGAAACAAACGAGCAAGAAAGTTGAGCAAGCGAATGGGTGAAGATTCATTTTCACACGCAATGAGCGCAGCCAACTTCGCTGAAAGCAAATATTAAGTTTACTTGAATATTTTTCACAGCGAGTGCAGAATATATTAGAGGGTCACCTCAAATATAGAAACAAACGAGCAAGAAAGTTGAGCAAGCGAATGGGTGAAAATTCATTTTCACATTGTCGATGCTCCTATAAAGACATTTACACAACTATGCAACTTCGATGTATGTGCTTTATTGACTTTTCAACAAACAAAAACGAAACAAGCAACCTCAATCACAAAATTCATTGAGGTTGCCTGCTGCATAAGTTTAATTATAATTGTAATCCTACCGCACTATATACGCGGCTTCACATATTTGTCGTTCGGCGATGTAAAATGCAACCCCTCGACCCCGCCGGCCTCATTGGGATGGGTGAGAGACTTTATTAAAGAATAATCCTTTGCATCCAATGCATAGTAGAAGAGCCCATCTACATTCTTCACACACACCGTCCAATCGAAAAGGTTACCGAAAATACTCAACACGTCGGTACCGGGATTAAAGATAACATCGGTTCTGACACAATCGTATGTACCACTATTCAGAATATAAAAACGATTCTCTTCATCGGTGACGAAGCCCAAAGTTTTCCTATCCTTAAACTCGGTTATAAAGAGATATTTAGCCTTCACATCGGCCGGCAGCACAATGTGACGCACATAAGGCCGTCCGACCATCTGTTTCAGATGGAAGAGCTTGCCTTCACTGTCCAGCAACAGATAACCTTCATCATATTCCTTGCGGGCCGTAGGGTTACCCGATATGTAACGGATAGGAAAAACAAAGCCCTTTTTCAGCATCATTTCGGTAAACATCCTGCTCTTTTTCTCATCTATCGTGTTTGTTTTAGAAGCTATAAATTCCACACCACTCTCCGTACCACGAAAAACATCATCGGGCATAACCAGATCGACACGCCCCGACTTACTTTCGAGCAAAGGATAAAGCGGTATTTTCACAACATTTATATCCATAGGATTACTGCGGAATGAGAAATTGGCCAACTGAGCCTCACGAGGTGTAAAACCCACACCGTGAATAGTATCGGGGAAACGTTCATCGGCCATAAGTTGGCGCATATAGAAGAATGGCAGAACGCTGTCAATCTCCTCCTGCGAATAGAGCGTTCCACTTTCCGATTGCCTTATCACGCCACCTTTGGCCTCGGAAAATATGGTAGAAACAAACTCGCCCGACACAGTGCTGTAAAGCACAAAAGGAGAACGCACGCCCTCGGCTGCAAAGAACGAATAGCACCACGGCAGCTGCCACAATAACAGTAGGGCAACTGTTATATACAAAAAAATCTTACTGAATCGTATCATTTCATTTCAATCTCTAAAAAAATCAATCCTGTCTGCCCTCCTTGAAACGAGCTATCGACAACCACGAAAGGGTGGCTAAAAGGAGAGTATACACAAGTAGCAAAGGTAAAAAAGCATTATAGGCTTCGGGAGCCGATGCGAGAAAAAAGACACGCAACAGCAATATGCTTACAACCATATACAGCACCCTGCGCTTCCAAGTCGGTTCCAGACACACCCACGCAACGAGCAAATAAGCAGCAATGCCGGCAATGAACCACGGTGCCGACGTGAGCAACACCCTTGTGTAGAGTTCCGGTGCAAGCACCATTTGCATATAGAGCCACATAATGAACCAGCACACTGCAAAACAGCCGACTAACACCAACAACCCGAAAAAGAGCATCTCATTTATCATTTTCAGCTGAGGAACAGGCAAATGCAATGTCAGTTTAAGACATTTGCGATGCATTTCGGGCACGAACTGCACAACGGCAAGCAAAATACCTACCAGCAGTGGGATAAATTCGAGCAAATCGACAAATACCACATCCTTGGCAAGCATCACCTCCCACACGTGCTCAATACCTTTGAGATTGGCCACACGGTTTATGCGCAACATCGAATAGATCACAAAGCCAAGCATAGTGAGCACCGAAAGTAACAGATACCAACGTGTTTTAATCCACTCCTTATAAAATATCGCTATCATATAATTCTAATATTTTCCTGTTAGGCCAATGAAGGCATCTTCCAAATTAACAGTTTCACATTTAAGTTCACGGCAAGGAACACCGGCCTCTTTGAACATTCTCTCAACATCCTGCATCGGCAAGAACGAATGTGTTTCGAGCCTGTTTCTAATTATTGAAGGATGGAAGAATGCATCGGCCGGCAGTTCACTTGAATTGAATCCATCGGGCAACAGACAAGTGTATCGTCTGATGCTGCCAAGCAGCTCATCGACTGGTCGTTGAAAAAGAATCTTCCCATAATCCATTATTATACAGTCGTCTATCAATCGTTCCATATCCTGAATTATGTGCGAAGTGAGGAATACCGTTTTATTTTCGGAACGGGCATAATCCTTCAAATAATCGACAAACAACCTGCGATAACCCGGGTCGAGTCCCAATGAAAAATCATCGAGCACCAATAATTCGGGATTCTGAGCAAGAATGAGTCCCAGTGCAACCTGCGAGCGTTGCCCGCACGACATTCGCGAAATACGCTGCCCCGGCGCAACTTTCAGTTTGTTCATCAACTCATAATAAGCCTCTTTTCGCCACTGGCCGGGATAAAAAGCCGCATAAAATTTCTCAATCTCGCGAATAGTCATAAATTGGTACTGCACGTGCCCCTCTATGAGCAGGCCTATGTTGCGACGCAAAGCAGGGTCCATCTGCTGAATGTTCTGCCCAAATATGCGACACTCCCCGGAACGAGGTTTAAGATAACCACTGAGAATGTTTATAGTCGTGGTCTTTCCAGTTCCATTCTTTCCCAACAAGCCCAATATTCGTCCTTTGGGCACATTAAAACTCAAATTCTCATAAATGAGTCTTTTGCCATAATAGTGTGTAAGCTGTTTACACTCGATTATATTCTCCATCTATCATAAAAATATAAATAACAATGGTACCACTATACCCAAAATAAGTTCAATACCGCCACGGCCCCACAACCCTTTTGACCCTTTGTTCATTATAATTCCGGTTATGGTTATTATAATCAAGGAAACGGCAAAGAGGTCGGAAAAATGTGTCCACCACCTACCCGGATTGTAATGCAACTTTGTCAGCGTACTCAATATGGGACGACGGGTAAGTTTCTCATAAACAGCCTGTCGGTTACTTAAATTTACCCATAGATTGGAGCCGCTTTTAAGAAACACCTTCATTGTATTCTCTTTGGGGAAATAATGTTTGGTGTAGTTCTTCTCTTCGCCCAACGTTTCGAGCAGACGTAAAACGTGCTCCTTCTTGATGGCAGCCTTCGCGGGCAGAGCCTCCTCCAATACAAAGTTTTTCACTTCAATGGAATAATTGGGGTTTATGCTGTTTCGGTGGTTCATAACTATTCCCGATATTGCATAAATAAGTATCATTCCCGAAAAAAAGAAAGAGAGGTCGCGATGTATGGTTCGGCTCCACTTGCGAAATTTAGTACCTATATTATTGAATTTCATAAGAAACAGCCTCTACGAAATAGAACGACAAATAAGCCTTTCCACACTCCTCTTGACGCTTGGCTATCTTTGCACGAAAATCGGCAATGCGCCCCTCCACGGTGTTGGCCGTTTCACCGCGAGCATTTTTCTCGGTGCTGCAACCACCCTCGCCGTCGCCGTGATTATCGCCTTGTGCTTTGTTTTTAGCCTCCCACATTTGCAAATAGGCCTCATCGACACGCTCTTCCTTTAATATACCGTTAATCTTTACAATGTTGTTTATGCACTTGGTGTCGAAAGAACCGAGCTTGGCCGCCTCTACCCTGATTGTTTTTGTATCGTCGCTGCCCATCATAAAAATCTTTGTTGCACCGTGCTTGCAGGCGTGCGTACACACACCGTCAAAGACAACCTCCTTGTTAACCAGATTTTCGGCATCGGCAAGCAATGCATCGACATCCATAACCGATGCTACTTCTGTTTCTTCCACTGCCTGTGCTGCACTCTGCTGTTTGTTACCACACGATATTGCCAAACACATAAAAGCCATTGCGGCGATTGTAAATTTCATTGTTTTCATTTGTTTAATTTTTTATTTGATAATTTATTAGATATTTTTAAAATGTACACCCTATTTTAAATTGATAATCATTCAGGCTGCTGCCCTGCAAATATGTAACATCAAATGCTTTTGTATAGCCATAAGTAAACGAGATATATACTCTCATTCCACTGTCGCTTATACGACGGGTATATTTGAAGCCAGCCTCCCCTTTTACAGCAGCATTGGTCAGATACTCATACTCCTGCATAAGATAGAGCGACATACTCTTGGGCGTGTTTCCGCTTGTTGTCGTCGATGAATACATCCTATCCTCAAAAGGCTCTCCACCTCCCTTTTGATAGGTTGCACCTAAGCGAAACGTATAAGCATCATTCTTGCAATATATCATTCGCTCGGTTGCAACATTTATCACATAGCGGTGCAACTGTTGCTTACGGTAATAGGGATATATCGACGCCTTAATATCACGATTCAAATAGGTTAAAGATGCTGTTGTCACCCATTGTGGTGCATCGTCAACCACAGCCCAATGACCGGCGTAACCTACTTGGGCTTGAAAATATTTCTTACCCGAAGTTTCAAGTTCGCCATAATAATTGACATTTGTGAGACCGCCACCTTCGTTATCGTAACGGTAGATATTCTCGCAATTCTCCACCTCTTTGTATAGTGCAGCGACATTGAAGAAATGTTCACTGTTCTTTTTTAGAAGCGACAATCGGCCTTTATAAGAATAGTGCACGCCGCTATGTTCGCTGAAAACAACCGTCGATGGCGATTTCTTTCCATAATATCCATCTCTCACGCAAGCCGACAGTTCGTTGAACCAGTGCAACCTATCGCTTATAATCCAATTTGTTTGGAAAGAAACACCATAATAGTTATCGGCAAGAGGTTTCTCCTCCCCATCACTTGTATATCCATTCTCGCCAAACTGCTCCTTCTTGCCCCAAAAAGCACCATAGTCTATAAGTGAATTATATGTTTTATCGGTAGTGCCATACATATCAATGTAAACACCCTCTACCCTGCGCCTATATGTGGCACTAATGCCTAAATCGAAACGAGGGGCAAGGCGCAGAACCACTCCGACAGCTGCATCCAAGTCCATAAGCTCGCTTTTGTGACGCAGGTCCTTCATCTTGGCATAATTGGCAACAATGTAATTGAGTTTTGCGCCAAGAACTATCTTCTCGGATAAATCGACACTCACCGCTCCGGTCAGATGATAATGCTCCATCTCTTTTTCCCCTCTATTATCGTCGCTATACTCAACAATATTAAAGGGAGCATCATCGGGGTCAATAAAATAGGAGCCTGCCATATTCTTGCCGGTGAACCTGTTATAGTCAAGCAAGCCATAAAACACCACCGTGGAATTAAGTCGGTAGAACGACTCCGCAACAGCACCGAGCTTCAAACTATTATCCGAACTTCCATAATTGACAAAATCGCCACTCTTCTTGCCGGCATATCCCTCGACAAGCGACATACGAATTGACGACAAGGTATAAAGCCCGGCTGCATTCACACTCGACAGCCACGCATTTGTAGTGCCCACCTGCTCAATGGTCCTCCAACCTATGCCGTGGGTCTGTTGCGCCGATAGGCCGGAGCATAAAGCCCCGGCTATCAACCCAATAATCAATATTTTTGAATAATTAAACATATATTAATCCCTCAACGAAGCCTGCACACGCTCGTGAAAGTCGTTTGTTGAATTGTTTGTATCCTGATATATTATGCGTGCACCATTCTTAATTGAAGCCTCGGCATCAATACCACTCGGGTCGGTAGAAGCATCGACACCAAGGTCATAGCCATAAACCAATTTACCGTTATTCTCTTCCAACGCCTCGGTTGCCTCTTTATCCACATTACGATAGAGGCTGTGTCCAAGTTTATTGGTCAACAGAACCGAGCCTGCATCAATGTCATCGGTAAAACGCTTTTTGTTTGTATCGAGATAGGCAGTCGAGAACACCTCAATACCATCGAGAATCCACTCATTAGGAACTTTTGCACAACAATAGACCACATTACCCTCTTTGCCGGCTGTGTAGTGATAATCGGGGTTGCTCGCAAAAGTTTCGGGAGCAACATCCTTTGTCGAAAAGATGTAGAATGCAGGCGACACCATACTCAAAGGCCAAGCATTACCTTTACCATACTTATATGCAAGCATATAGCTGCTTTCGGGGATAAGTTCCGAGGGAGCAGGATAATAACTTGTATTTTCATAATCGTTCATATCGTAGGTGCAATAATCGGCTTTGCTCAAATCGACCGAATAGTTATATGTCTGGGTGTGGTCTATTGCACCTGTCATAGCAACCACAATCTGCTCACCGGGAGCAAGTGTCACTGCACCCTGTGTATACCATATACCATTTATTGCAGGAGTGTAACCGGCACCGGCATAAGAGAGCGAACCGTTGACATAATTATTGGTGGCAGCATTGGCATTATAAGGGTCGACCATACCTAAGCATAGATTATCGAGCACGGCAGGTTGGTCAGAATTGTTATAAAGAATGGCATACTTATCAAATTGATACTGACCCGAACCATCGTTCTTGGGACAACCGCCATTGTACAGCTCTTTTATAATTACCTGTCCGGCCTTCGACTCTGTCAGTTCGAGTGTAATATCACCACCCTCTACGCCCGACATAGTAACAACTATTCCGCTCTTCACACAATTAAGCAGATAGGTGAAACCACCAACAGTTCTCTGCTCACTTACCATTGCTTCATAAATACCGACAGGTACATAAAATTGGCATACACCGCTCTCGTTGGTATAAGCTGTATATACCTGACCATTTCCTGTCAAGGAGACACGTACACCGGCCACGGCTGTAATATCACCGTCCTGCGGATAGCTTAATTGAATCTCCACGGGATAGGTGGGATAGGACATTTCATCGTCATCGCTACACGCTACAAACAATGGAGCTACACCAATAATCAGTGCCAAGACCCACAATAATGAATACTTTTTCATAACATCTTTTTTTTTAGTTAATTATAATTTTAGTTTTAACGATAATCCATAATAAAATTTAGTAAAATTAGAGCTGTTGAAGAGCGACGATTCCAACCCGGTCTGCGACGACTTCACCTTCCCCGTGTGATGAAAGAAATTTTTTGCAAAGAATGTCACCAACACCTTGTCGCCAATCTCCTTGGTAAGGTTTATGTTTGCTGCAAATGAAGACGAAATGCGGTTCGGGTTGAAGTAATAGGCTGTATTGGTCTTTACAACCATTTTGGCAAGTTCGTTATATAACGCCTTGTCGTGCTCTCTGGCCCAAGCGAATGCCTCGGCAAAGGGAATTTTAGTAGCCGGGTCCTCCCAAGTGGTGTAGTACAATGGATAAACTGCAACATACTTATTCCTGTCATATATATCTGTATCGGAGCCAAAATAGTCACCGGGCTCCTCCAACACAAAGCCACGGGCACCATCACTAAATTCGTTCAGGGCCTGCTTGTAATTATAAAGGCTGCCCTCTACTCTCACCGAGAGAATCATACGCACCTTGGGAATGTGTGTGGTTATGGTAAGGTTAATATCCAGTTGCTTGGAAAGAGCACCGTTTGAAACAGTTACAGAACCGGAATTTGTACCTTTGTAATAGGCGACATACTTATATGGATTTCCATCGGCCATTGTCGATTCCGATGCAGGAACAGATGCACACATCGTTTCATCGAGTCCCTTATAGTGATAATATTTGCCATCCAAGCGGATTGAAGTCTTTAAGAAATCAATTCGAGCAAAATCTATTACCCAGTCAATGCCGTATCTTCTCACAGGCGAGCCGTTGGTATAACGCACATTACTCTTGAACGTATTTCGCGTATTATAGGCAAGCTGTTGCGATGGGAGCACACCCGTTCTGTCATCTACCGTAACAATACCCGTTTCCTGATTGATACTATATACACGATTGCCCGACGGAATAAGACAATCATTCAGATGCTCCTGTGTCGTTTGCTTATAGCTGTACGGCACATACTCATATACCGACATATATGGATTTACCGTTTTATTATAGAAAGCCGACACCGAAATTTTGTTTCCTTTAATTTTAGTTTCCAATCCCAGCTCCATCTGGCGTGTATATTGCCACTCCAAATTAGGGTTATGTATAGCTTTTACCGGCATTGTATAGTAGGCATAATAGGCTGTGTTATCGTCGGTCGATGTCGATGCAAAAGCAAGTTTATCGCTGTATGTGGGAGAGGGATAAAGCACCTCGAACGATGGTAGTTTAACCGACTTTCCAACGCCACCATAAACACTTAAATCACTAATCCACAAGTCTTTATTCTCCCATAGAGTATACTTTGCATTAACACGCGGCGAGAAAGAGGATGCAGTCCCATACTCCGATTCACTGATATTGGTTATATCGGAACGAATACCGGCAGTTATCTGCATAAAAGACTCATTGCCAACAGGAAAAGCTACACGGTCCTCCAAATAAATTGCATAATTATGCATAAAGGGCAATTCGTCGTAACGAAATTCTCGCCAAGTGGGAGCATAACGCATATCATCGTAATATTTACCACGACCATTGTTCCCGTTGCAACTCCATTCGGCACCAAACATCAAGCGGTTGTTTACCTCATTCCATCGGTGCGCCCAGTCGGCCTTTATCTTCAACCGATAATCAATCGGCTTGCTATCGGTGTAATTCATTCGGTACCAATAACCAGTGGGACTCAGAATAATATTTGCGGCAGGGTTCTCATCATATTTTGATGCCACAAAATACCCCTCTTCACGCGTGTGGATATAAGGGCGTGTTGAGGCACTGCTCTCATTCGATTTTATCTTGGAAAGTTTGTCCGAATAGACCATCGACGCCATAAGGCCAACATTGGTTATCCACGACTTATTCAGTAACCAATCGAGTTTCACATTACCGCGGAATGTGTAGTCACGCACATCGGTGTATGTATCACGAAAAGCATCAGGGTCGGCCTTTGAATCATATCCGCCAATATTGCCTGCAATATTGGCAGTGATGGAAAAAGGATGCCCTTTATGCTCATTAAAGGTATTTGCGTATGTGACAGAGAATGTGTTACGGTCGTATGCCGTGTATGGCGACAATATATTTGACACCGATTTTGTATGTTCAAATGATGTATTAAGCGTACCGTAACGCTTGCCCAGCTCCCAACCCTTGCCAACGGCAATCTGTTTGGTTTTAGGTTCAATGGCAAAGTCTATATGCCACGGAGTTTTACCCTTTCTTGTATTTATTTTCACAATTCCATTTGAAAGGTCGCCATACTCTACCGAAGGAATGCCGGTGACAATCTCAACCGATTCAATATTGGAAGAACTTATATTACGCACGTCGACACCCTTAATCTCATCCATTGCCGAGTTATTCTGCAAGCGCACTCCATCGACATCAATTGCTGTACCGAATGAAGCATTGCCAAGTTCATTGCTGCCGCTGCGCAATGCAATACGGGTATCGGTTGCAGCCAAATTCTGGTCGCCCACTGTTTTACCGCCGGGCAACAAGGAGACCAAGCTCGAAACATTTATAATTTGAGCGTGGTCGAGCGTTGTACGGTCTATTATATAAGATGTCGTTTCTTCGTCGTTCCTCTTCTGCGCAGTAACCACTACTCCATCAATTGTCAGGTTACTCCTCTGCAAAGGAATTATAAGCCCCCCGACATTTCTATCCACATCAAGTTTTTGTGTATGAGTGACATACCCCAAATAGCGCACTGTCAGCGTAACAATTCCGGCCGGCACCTCTTCTATGTAAAACATACCATTAGCATCGGTTATAGCCCACAACTCACTCTCGGACAGATGGACGGTTGCAAATGCAATCGCTGTTTTATCTTTCCCGTCAACAACCTTTCCGGTAATGTTATATTGCCGGGAAAAAGATAACAAACAACAATGTGCTACGATAATTATCAATAAAAACCTTTTCATTACCAATTTGTGAGTAATTGTTTCCTATTAACCGATGCAAAGGTAGCATCAACCAAAATGGAGGACAATCACAATTTATTGGTATATTTTCTATATTTTGTTAACAATTTATTATGAATTGCGGGAGTTTAATAATACTTTCCCGCTGAAATATCCATGATGAACCAACAATCTCAGAGCATTCAACAACAGCTTGCAACTGTTCTATCCCCTCGGTTCTTCGCATAAGCTCTAAGGTGCCCAAGCACCCTCATACATAAGTTCACGCAACAAAGCCCGCTGTTCGGCAGTAATATCCATACGGAGCACGGCATCCACCCAACGATAATCGCCACCCGACTGCCTTCGCGACATATAGGTAATCTCCATTACCGGATGCAAGCTATCCGCTTCCAAAAGTTCTATATTATAATAGGAGGGGAAAAAATGGTCGACCGACGGCATACGGTTCTCTTTGCCAAGCGACAAACTGTAAACGCCGGCTGCCGAGGGTAATTTATCACCATCGTCTGCGCAAGCAGCAAAAACCACCGCTGCAAGAAAAATATTCAATATGCGTGCCATTATCCTAAATTATAATAAGATAACAGCCTGTGTGAAAAAATGTTTAAGATTTTATCGTAAAAACCGGGAAATTCAGCAATCCTCCTCCACATTGGCAAACCTGTCCCACACGCGGGCAAAGCCATATTCGCCCACAGCACCCTGAGGCACAAAGAGTGTCGCCGAGGAATAGACCTGCGCATCGGCAATATCGCCCGAGCACATAGGAGCGACGGGAGAGGCTATGTGAAGTTCTTTCAGCGACGAGCAACTGCGGAAAGCCTGCTCACCCACATTCACCACCGCGGCCGGAACATCTATGCGTTCAATAGACGAGCAATTATAAAAAGCACCGTAGCCGATGCTCAACACACCGCCGTGCAACGCCACGGAGCGTAACGCCGTGCAACCGGCAAGCACACCTTGGTCGAGCATATTAACCCCCGACGGCAGAGAAAAACCCATGAGCGATGAACAGCCCCAAAATGCTCCCTTCTTAACCGAAACAAGCGATTGCGGAAGTTCAACCTTTTCGAGCGACACACAGTCGCGGAAGGCCCACCCCTCGATTGAGAGTACCCCTTGCGGCAGGGCTATCTCACTCAATGACGAGCAAGCGCAAAAAGCATACTCGCCCACACTGTCTATTCCCGAGGGGAGCGACACCTTGCGAAGCGCAGTGCAGCCATCGAACAACGACGGCTCAATGTTTATGAGCGCATCGGGAAGGAACACCTTTTCGAGTGTGGTGCAGCCCTCAAAGGCACTGCGGCCTATCACTATAACCCCGCGGGGAAAAAGCACTTCACGAAGCGCCGTGCACCTTTTGAACGCACGCATACCCACTATGTGCAACGCATCGCCCATCTGCAACGACGATAGCGACGAGCAGCCCTCGAATGCTGCAATGCCCACACTCTCCACAGCATCGCCTATCTGCACCGTCTGCAATGCCGTGCAACCGGCGAATGCCTCGTCGATAATCTCGGTCACACGATATTCGCGACCGGCAACACTTATAGTCGTTGGAATTTTCACACAACCGCTGTAAGGAACATCGTTCTTTGTAACAACGGCAGTGCCGTCGGCATCATTCAACAAATAAGGAATATTATCTACTCTTGTTATCATAATGTGTGGTGTTAAGGAATTAACAACGAGCTATCGCCGTAGCTCAAAAAACGAAAATCGTGAGCAAGGGCATAATCGTAGATTTTGCGCCAATCGCCCTTCAAGAATGCCGATACAAGCAGCAGCAACGTGCTTTTAGGCTGATGAAAATTTGTTACAATAGCCTTCACTATGCGGAATGTGTAACCGGGGGCAATCATAATCTGTGTGTGGGCGTGCAACGCATCGAGGCCATTGGATTTTAAATAGGCAGCGAGTGCCTGCAAGGCTTCGAGCGTGGTGAGGGTGTGAGTGCGATTGTAGGGCGTCCATTGCCCGACGTGCAGTTCATCGGGCGATATTTCAGGATTTTCACACACAGCCTCGCCCAAGAAATAGAGACTTTCGAGCGTGCGCACCGATGTTGTTCCCACCGCCACGACATTGCCACCGGCAGCTATCAGTTTTTCGAGCAGCGAGAGGCGCACCTCTATATACTCCTCGTGCATTTCGTGCCCTGCTATAAGCTCACTCTTCACAGGCTTGAAGGTTCCTGCACCAACGTGCAAGGTTACCTCCTCGCAATCGACACCTGCCGCGGCAAGCCCGTTCAGCACCTCGGGAGTAAAATGCAGCCCTGCGGTGGGGGCCGCTACCGACCCTTTTACCTTTGAATATACTGTCTGATAGGTATTCTTATCGTTCTCCTCGGTATTGCGGTTAAGGTAGGGAGGAATAGGAAGCTCCCCTGCCGCTTCGAGTACCTCGGCAAAAGAGTAGCCACCGTTCCAAGTAAAACGAACACTGTTCACTGCCCCACTGCTCACACGTTCAACAGAGAGGGTAACATCGTTGTTTCCTATGCGTATGACCTGTGCAAGGGTACCGCTTTTCCAACGGTTGCTGTTGCCCACAAGACACTGCCACACACATTCACCCGTCTGCTGAAACACTAATTGATAATCGGCCGGCTGTTCGGGTTCCAAACAGAATACCTCGATGGTTGCACCTGTTTCCTTCTTGAAACGCAGACGCGCCTGAATAACCTTTGTGTTGTTGAACACCATCAGGCTCCCTTGCGGAATATACTTCGGCAACGAGGAGAATATATCCTCGCTCACCGCACCACTCTTGTAGAGCAACAGTTTCGATGTATCGCGCTGCGCAAGAGGGTATTTTGCAATCCTATCGTCGGGCAGCGGATAATCATACTCTGCAATAGCTATATCCTTTACTTTTTCCATAGTTATTCTTTACGGTTGCGAAGATACTAATTTTGCAAGCAACAAAAAAGATTTCACATAAACTAAAAAGCCCCCGACTCACTTCAAAATTGAGTCGGGGGCGAAATTATGAAAACAAATACTTTACTGAGCAAGTTTGTTGTCAGAACCAAGAACATTCACAATCTTGTGGATGTACTGCTTCTTCATATTCTCGCGAGCGGGACCGAGGTACTTGCGGGGGTCGAACTCAGCAGGCTGAGTAGCGAAAATCTCGCGGATAGCTGCGGTCATAGCCAAACGGCTGTCGCTGTCGATGTTGATTTTGCAAACTGCAAGAGCAGCAGCCTTGCGAAGCTCCTCTTCGGGAATACCGATAGCATCCTTCAATGCACCACCGTATTTGTTGATGGTGGCAACCTCCTCCTGAGGAACAGAAGAAGAACCGTGAAGAACGATGGGGAAGCCGGGAAGTTCCTTCATACAGCCTTCGAGTACATCGAATGCCAAGGGAGGAGGAACAAGGATACCATTCTCGTTGCGTGTGCACTGCTCGGGCTTGAATTTGTTTGCACCGTGAGAAGTACCGATAGAGATAGCCAAGCTGTCGCAACCGGTCTTGCTGACAAAGTCAACAACCTCCTCGGGACGAGTATAAGTGTGGTGCTCGGCAACAACATCGTCCTCAACACCTGCGAGGATACCAAGCTCACCCTCAACAGTAACATCATACTGGTGAGCATACTCGACAACCTTCTTTGTGAGGGCCACGTTCTCCTCGTAGGGGAGGTGAGAACCGTCAATCATCACAGAAGAGAAGCCCATATCGATACAAGACTTGCACAACTCGAAAGAGTTACCGTGGTCGAGGTGAAGAACAATCTCGGGATTAGCGCAACCGAGCTCTTTTGCATACTCAACAGCACCCTCTGCCATATAACGGAGAAGTGTCTGGTTGGCATACTTGCGAGCACCGCTCGATACTTGAAGAATCACGGGAGATTTTGTTTCCACTGCCGCCATTACGATAGCCTGCAACTGCTCCATATTGTTGAAGTTGAAAGCAGGGATAGCGTAGCCGCCTTTCATTGCTCTTGCAAACATATCACGAGTGTTCACAAGACCTAATTCTTTAAAATTTACCATAGTTTTATATACTTTAAAAGTAATTAAAATAGTCTTTTACAAGTCCCTTTTGAGGGATTCTTTGCAAATTTAGTAAAATCTTTCCTTATAGTGAGTATTATCGGCAAAAAAAAGTGACGCAAAAATAAAAAAATGCAGCAAACGCATAGTATTTATGGCCATAAATGCTATTTTTTTTGTGGTTGCAAAGCATTTTTTCGAATAAAAAGAGTAAATTCGCAAAAAGAAAGAACCGCTCGCGAGCCGACGGTTCCCGCATAGAAAAGAAAAACAGGACAGATTATGTATATAATAGGCATTGCAGGAGGCACAGGGTCGGGAAAGACGACCGTTGTCAGGGAGATTGTAAATTCGTTGCCCGAGGCATCGGTGGTGGTAATTCCGCAAGACTCCTACTACAAGGACAGCAGCCACGTTCCCGTCGAGGAGAGGCAATTCATAAATTTCGACCACCCCGATGCGTTCGACTGGGACCTGCTTGTGGAACAGATTACGATGTTGCGCGAGGGAAAGGCCGTGGAACAGCCCACATATTCATATATTACCTGTACGCGCCAGCCCGAGGTTGTGCACATAGAACCCAAGGAGATTATAATAATCGAGGGTATTATGGCACTTGTGAGCCCCGAGCTGCGTGACCTTATGGACCTTAAAGTGTATGTTGATGCCGATGCCGACGACCGCCTCATACGCCTCATAAGACGCGACATAATAGAGCGTGGTCGCACTCCCGAAACTGTAATCTCGCGCTACGAGCGCATTGTAAAGGAGATGCATTGGGAATTTATCGAGCCCACCAAGAAATTTGCCGACATAATAATTCCACAAGGCGGGCACAACAAAAAGGCGATACAGATGCTACAAATGTCAATAGGCTACTTTCTTAAAGCCGGTTCTATAAATTAGGCCGCGACAATTTTGGTAATTATTTTTAGTAGATTGCTTGTTTTTATAATGCGCGCGCAGCGGGCTATGCAACTGAATAAAAATAAACAAGATACAAAAACAAAGCCAAAAGTAGCCGGAACTGTGCCTGCAACATTAAGGATGATTTTTCATAATTTATAGAACTTGCCTTAACAAATAGCCCATTATGCGATTGAGATACATATACCCCATTGCCCTCATCATTGCCTTTGTTATGTTTGTAACAGAGGGCGATGTTATATTCCGTGGCAAGGTAAAAGGGGTTTATGTATACACGCCGCAATATAAATACATTTCTCCCCACGTAACAATTTCGCCATACGACAAGAAATTCCGCGAAGCGGCCGACACGCTCGGGTGGGATTGGAAATTTATTGCAGCCATAGCCTTCACCGAATCGCGTTTCGACAGCACTGCCGTATCGGGCGTGGGTGCTTGCGGAGTGATGCAGGTGATGCCCGCCACGTTGCGCGGCTTTGGCATTCCCGACTCCCTGTGTATGGATACGAGAAGCAATATTATGGCTGCGGCCGAACTGCTGGGCAGTCTCAATCACCTGTACCGCCGCATAGATAATTTCGAGGAGCGCAGTAATTTCATTCTTGCATCGTACAACGCCGGTGCCGGACACATTGGCGACGCAATGAACCTTGCACAGAAATATGGTCGCCCGCGCTACGTGTGGCACCAGAATGTCGACTCCTTCCTCATCCTTAAAGGAGAGCCCCAATATTACACCGACAGCGTGTGCCGCAACGGCTCGTTCAGCGACTGGAAGCAGACACTATCCTTCGTGAAAAAAGTGAAACGCACCTGGCGCAGATACAATATACTGCAAGAGCGTTACAACGACTCCATAAATACCCTGCTTGCCAACGACACTACCATAAAATTAACCGATTGATATATATGCAGGAGAGTTTTTTACGCAAGCAGATAACCTTTGAGGCATACAACGAGGGGGTAATTACAGGGCACGACAAAGATGGCACGAGGCTTTCTGTGGCGTTGCCTGCCGAGGCTTGCTACGCGCAGTTGCCGCAGTTGCTCGTCAAAGGTTGCAAGCTGAATATACTATCGGTTACCACTGCACCCGACGGTACTCTGCACCCGCGCGACATAATATATGAACCCGATTACCTTATAGATATTTCGGCACTCGCACGCTGCGTGCAGCCATACGGTTCACCGGCATTAGGCTACATAATAAATATGTTCGAACAGAGTGGCGACAGTGCCGCACGCTTGCTTGGAGAGGCCGCCAACCTGTTTCTCGACGACTGCGTGAACGAGGAGCGTGAACGGCCCGCCACATACAGCGAGTCGATGCAAAAATTCTTCCGCGACTACACCCTGCCCCTCTCCGTGTGCGACGAAATTGACAGCGACTTTTTCGCTCGGGCGCGCAACCACTTCAACAACATACAGATGAAGATGGGCAGCACAGGCATTGAGGCTGCCGACGACTACCGTCGCGACCGCCTCTATCTTGAACCATCGTTCTTCTGCGAACCGCTCGGCCTTCAAGGGCGCATCGACCTTCTGCAAAGTGATTGCAGCCACCTTATAGAATTAAAATCGGGCAAAGCCGATGAATTCAACGGCGGCCCGAAGGTGGAGCACCGCATACAAATGTCGCTCTACAAAGAGATGCTCTGCTACTCGCTGCAAATACCGCGCGAGCACATCCGCCCCTATCTTTTCTACTCGCGCTACCCCCGTTTTTATAAACAGGAATCGAGCATAGCCGAAACGAGCCGCACGCTTATGTTGCGCAACAAGATTGTGGCACTGCTCACTCAAATGCAAGAGGATGGGCTGCGAAAGATTCTCACAAGCATCGCCGCCGAGGATTTAAACGAGAGAGGCGACTGCGGCAAGCTGTGGTGCAACTATCTGCGCCCGCACATAGAGCAGACGCTTGCCCCCATACAAAATGCCGACGCCACCCTGCAAGAGTATTTCTTCGGGAACGCAGCCTTTGTGGCACGCGAAATGTATCTTGCCAAAATGGGCAATGGCGACTATGAGCGCGGCCGCAGCTTCGCCGATATTTGGAACGCCCCGTTGGAGAGCAAAATAGAGAATGGCAACATTCTTATAGACCTTGAAATAAAATCTTTCGACAGCGAAGAGGGAATAAGCGAAATAACCCTCTCGCTCCCTGCATACAGCGAAGAGTTCTACCCCAATTTCAGAGCCGGCGACACGGTATTCCTCTATCGTCGCGACAACGATGGGCACAATGCCACCAACAGACAGGTTACCCGTGGCACGCTCACAACCATCACCCCCGAGGAGGTTACCATACATCTGCGCCACAAGCAGAAAAACCGTAACCTCTACCCCACCGGCAGCCGATACGCAATGGAGCACGACCACCTCGACAGCACCTTCCGCGCCACCTTCCGCGACCTTGCAAGCCTGCTCGCCGCCCCTCGGGAGCGCATCGACCTGCTGCTCACACGCCGCGCACCACGCATCGACCACTCGCTCACCCTCAAAGGGAGATACACCAACGAATATATCGACAACATTGTGTTGCAAGCCAAGCAGGCCGAGGAACTCTTTATGCTCGTGGGCCCTCCCGGAACGGGAAAAACCTCACAGGCACTCAAAAGTATGGTGCAGGAATTTCACAACTACGAAGAGCAGAATATTCTGCTCGCATCATACACCAACCGCGCCGTCGACGAAATATGTGAAGCGCTCGAAAGTATCCCGGGCTCACCGGCCTATATAAGAATAGGTAGCGAGCAGAGCTGTGCCGCCAAGCACCGCCACCGCCTGCTAAAAAACACAATAGCCCACTGCACTAATCGCGAACAGATAAGAACCACAATGCAGGAGCACCGCATTTTCGTGGGCACGGTAGCCTCGCTCACCGGACGCAAAGAGCTATTCTCACTCAAACAATTCGATGTTGCCATAATAGACGAAGCAACGCAGATTTTAGAGTCGCAGCTTGCCGGCCTTTGGGCAGCAACCACCCCCAAGAAAGAGGTTGCGATAAAGAAATTCATACTCATAGGCGACCCCAAGCAGTTGCCTGCTGTGGTAGCACAAAACAGCGCATACACAAAGGTTACTGCCCCGATACTAAACAAAATAGGCATACACGATTATGGAACATCGCTCTTCGAGCGTCTCTACAAATGGTACCACACGCACCCCCTCAAAGGCATCACAGCCACGCTCAATCGCCAAGGGCGTATGCACCCCGCAATAAACCAATTTGCCAACCGCCACTTCTACAACAGCATACTCGAACCAATTCCCCTGCCCCACCAGCAAGAGGAACTATTATACCCGCTGTATGACAAAAAAGATGCCCGACAAACAACAATGGCAACCCGTCGCGCAGCCTTCATAAACATAGGGCCCGACAAAAGCGGAACCCCCAAAGTGAACCGAAACGAGGCGCAGGAGATTGCCCTCTTCGTGCAAGCATATTACAAGGTGAGGGAGACTAACGGCAACCCCTGCAACCCCTCGCAGGAGATTGGAATAATAGTACCCTTCCGCAGCCAGATTGCAATGGTAACAAAAGAGATTGCGAAACTCGACATTCCCCGTAGCAAGGATATTGTGATTGACACCGTGGAGCGTTTCCAAGGCTCGCAGCGCGAGATAATTCTCTTCGGCACCACCATAAGCAACGCCGCACAAATTGATATTCTCTCGGCACCTGTTCCCGACGCCGACGGCACCCCCATCGACCGCAAGCTAAACGTTGCACTCACCCGCGCACGCCGCCAGATGTTCATCTTCGGCAACAGGGATATTCTTGCCCTGTCGCCCATCTACAAGGCACTAATCGAGGAGGTGTAACACCGCCGCCCCACTCTCTTGAAAAGAGAGTGAAAAAAATCCCATAAAAATTCCAGCATAAATATTTGCAAGATAAAAACAAAGCCTTTACCTTTGCAATGTACTAATTAACTAATACACTATGATACAAATTCGCAATCTAAATTTCAACTACGGCAAAAAAGAGGTGCTCAAAGATGCAGGCACACAATTTGAGAAAGGAAGAATTTATGGTCTTCTGGGACCCAACGGCGCGGGGAAAACCACGCTACTGAAACTAATATGCGGCATTCTTATGAGCAAGAATGGGTATATTGCGGTTGAGGGGGAAAACCCATTCAAACGCACGCCCGAAACACTGTCGGGCCTCTTCTATCTGCCCGAGCATCCGCAGGCAACAATAAACAAGATAAGCACATATGCGCGCGAATATGGGCAATTCTACCCCACCTTCAATTATGAAGAGTTTGAGCAGTTGATGAAAGAAATACACATCGACATTAACGCAAAATTCAGCAATCTCTCCACCGGCGAGAGCAAAAAAGCATTCATAGCCTTCGCCCTTGCGCTTAACACCCCCTATCTGTTGCTCGACGAACCTACCAACGGACTCGATGTTACAAGCAAGGGAGAATTCAGGCAGTTAATTTCGCGTTATATGAGCGATGAACGTTGCATAATCATCGCCACGCACCAGATAAGAGAAATTTCCACCCTGCTCGACCACATTGTAATTCTTAAAGACAAGAACATTGTAACCGACGCAAGCATAGCCTCCCTGCAAAATGAATATATCTGCGGCACGGCAAGAGAGCTTCCCGCCGACGCCCTTTACAGCGAAGAGAGCATAAACGGTTATAACTATATTGCACCCAACAACGGCGGCGAAGAGAGTAACATCGACATTGAGCTTCTTTTCAATTATATAAATTTGAAAAAGTAACCCACGATGAACACACTATTCAACCCTGCACGTTTCGCAAAGCTATTCATTTACGAACAAAAAAGCAGCAATTTTCTGCGCAACATATTTATATTCGTAATTCTTTACGGAACAGCCGTAACGCTTTTGAATATATTTGTGGTTAATATTATTACGCCATTTTCTACAAAGATTGCTATAATTCTTGGATATTTCTCCGTTGCATTCTACTATCCGCTGTTAAAGAGAGAGAAAAGAGATTTATATAAGATGCTACCCGCAAGCAGCCTCGAAAAATATCTCTCGATGGCAATAAACACGCTTATTGTGGTACCCGCAACTTATGTAATATTGTCGACCGCAATTTCACTGACACTCGCCGCTGTAAGGTTCCAAGGTGAAATTCCAGGAATGCAGTTTCAACTGCCGAGCCTGCTCTCACTATGCATTCAAGCAGAAATAATAAGCATTGTAACATTCCTCTACTTTTCGTCGATGAGTCGCAACAGCATTCTGCAAGGCTTGATAATAATATCGCTATACTTTTTCAGCGGGCCGTTACGAAGAGAATTTCAGGAAGCAGAGCACATCTGTTTCATTTTGCTTGCAACAGTAATTTTGCAATTTTTCATTTATTTAAAAATTAAGAGTATAGAATAATATGAATAACACATTGAACATTAGACGCTGGGTAAAGCTCATAATATACGACAACAAGAGCAGCAACTGTATATACAACGTTATTTTGGTAGGAATTGCCATCCTATCGATAGTTCTTATTATACGAGCAATCCTCATCGCAAACGTAGAGTTTGAAAGCTTCAATCCCATATTCGGGATAACAAGCAATTCACTGCTTATGATTCTGGGCCTATCCCCTTTTATCTTTTATGGCAGTATGGTGAAAAAAGGCAAAAACACCCTGCGCATAATGTTACCGGCAAGCAACTGCGAGAAATACCTCTCTATGCTTGTAAATACATTCATCACCACACCTGTAATAATCACACTCACCACCATCTGCCTAAATTTTATTGCCACAGGATTTTCATTTGAATATCTCGTGAGCCTGTCCGACACAACCGGAGTAATCCATTTTATTACGGTTATGTGGGGCGGAATAAGCCTGAATACCTTTTTTCTGCTCATATTTAACAGATACGGAATTTGGAGAGGCATAGTGGTTATAATAGCAACCACCATTATAGAACTCTATTTTATTGGAGCGGTACTCGATTTTGCCTTCAACGGAAACGTAGCACCAACTTATTTGTCACAAGTGCTTAATTTCATCGCAATTGTCAATATATTTGTATTCCAGATAGTCGTTTATTACATCACCCGAAAAATAAAAGCATAGCACAATGGAGTTCAGCGAACATAAACCTATATATCTGCAAATGGCCGAAATGATGCAGGAACGCATCCTTTGCCACACGTGGGAGGAGGAGAGCCGCATTCCATCGGTGCGAGAAATGGGTGCGACACTCGGCGTAAACCCCAACACCATTGTGCGCACCTATCAACTGCTGGAAGGCGACGATATTATCTACAACAAGCGCGGCCTCGGCTATTTTGTAAAAGAGGGAGCAAGGGAGAGGATAAAGGAGAAGCAGCGGAAGGAGTTTCTCGAAAAAGACCTGCCGCAATTCAAGGCAAAAGCCGAGCTTTTGGGAATAACAAAAGAGGAACTGATGAAGCTATTGTAACATTAAACAAACTATTGAGAAATGGGAAAACATATTATTAGATTCCTTTGGGCACTGTTGGTTGCCATTATCATACTGATAGTTGGCTCAATCATTGAAATTGCAAGCTACATTCACGCAGCATTCGGCCCCGACAACGACGACTTTGGCAAAAGACACGTAATCCCGGCCGGCCTTGTATACAACCAACCGATGGATGAAGGCTCAACGTTTAAAGCCGTTGACAGCCTTGCAACCGACACCTATTTGCAAATTTACAACAATTGTCAAGGAGGAATGTATCTTTACGACTTTCACCACCCTGCACTGCCTGCGGGAGACATTTACCTCAAATGCTACGAGGCAACAAAAAGCATTCCTCTTTCAAAAGAGAGAATAGAGGAGGCGAGCAAAGTGCACATAGAAACTACCGCATCATTCACCCAATTGGTAAACCAAAAGAACTTTACAATATATGAAGGTGTGTGGGGCGACTATTATGCCGCACGCATCGAAGTGTGGCACCGAAACGCCGTCACCGGAGAGAAAACAAAACTATTGGAAAAGATTTACCGCGTAGAGGGCTGGGAGAGGTAATATTGCCGCGCGCAGCTATGCAAGCGTGGGCCTTCATCGCCACGAGCAGCATATAGCAATAAAGGGTTTCAGCTTTATACTGAAACCCTTTATTGCTATATAAATTATCTCTTACTTGCTCAACATCTCGTGCATAGAGGCAGCAGCGTTACGGCCATCGCCCATTGCAAGAATAACAGTGGCACCGCCACGAACAATGTCGCCACCTGCATAAATGAAGGGAATAGACGACTGCATCTTCTCATTAACAGCGATGGTATTTTTGCGACCAAGCTCCAAGCCCTCTACCGAGGTTGGTACAAGGGGGTTGGGCGATACACCCACCGAAACAACCGCCATATCAATGTCGATAGTTTCAATGGCACCCTCGATGGGCACGGGTGAACGACGGCCCGAAGCATCGGGCTCGCCAAGCTCCATCTTCTGCAACACAATCTGCTTAACGCAACCCTTCTCGTCGGCAATATACTCGATGGGATTGTGCAGAGTGAGGAACTCAACACCCTCCTCTTTCGCGTGCTTGACCTCCTCCAAACGAGCAGGCATTTCAGCCTCGGAACGGCGATAGATAATCATCGCACGCTCGGCACCCAAACGAAGCGCGGTGCGCACCGAGTCCATTGCTGTGTTACCGCCACCAACTACTGCCACACGCTTGCCTATGTGCATAGGAGTATCTGTGTCGGGGTTCGATGCGTCCATAAGGTTCACACGGGTGAGATACTCGTTTGACGATAGAATGTTTATGGAATTCTCGCCGGGGATATTCATAAAGTTGGGCAATCCGGCACCCGATGCAACAAATACACCGCAGTAGCCATCCTCCTGCAACTGTGCTATTGATATTGTTTTTCCAATAACGCAATCCTTTACAAACTCCACTCCCATTGCACGCAATGTATCAATCTCCACATCCACAATAGCATTGGGCAGACGGAATTCGGGAATACCATATTTAAGCACGCCGCCAATCTCGTGCAAAGCCTCGAACACTGTTACGCTGTAACCGAGTTTTGCCATATCTCCGGCAAACGAGAGGCCGGCGGGGCCCGAACCTACCACGGCAACTTTCTTGCCGTTAGAGGGGGCAACGGTGGGAACAGACTGCTCGCCGCTCTCGCGTGCATAGTCGGCAGCGAAACGCTCCAACGCGCCGATGGCAACAGCCTTGTGACCCATCTTCAAATGTATACATTTGCTCTCGCACTGCTTCTCCTGCGGGCACACACGACCGCAAACGGCGGGCAACGAGCTTGTCATTTTAAGCACCTGTGCAGCTTTGCCAAACTCGCCACGCTCTATATTCTTTATGAACGAAGGTATTTTTATACTCACGGGGCAACCCTCCATACAGGCGGGATTGGGGCAATCGAGGCAACGTTGCGCCTCCATCATTGCCATCTCCTTTGTGAGGCCGGTGTTTACCTCCTCGCGCAATTTTGTTGCACGATAGGCAGGCTCCAATTCCGGCATTTCGCAACGCTCGATGGCTGTGCGCTCTTTGGGCTTCATCTTGCTGCGCAGTGCCACACGCCACTCGGCGTCGCGGCTTGTGAGCTCGCAAGCCTCTGTGGGCTCGCCTGTTGCCTCGCACTTGTCGAGCTTATTCAGTTCCTCGGCCTCCTCACGTTTGAAGCTGCCCAAGCGCTGCATCATTCCGTCAAAATCTACCTGATGACCGTCAAATTCGGGACCATCGACGCAAACGAATTTTGTTTTTCCGCCAACGGTCACACGACAAGCACCACACATTCCTGTACCATCGACCATAATTGTGTTGAGCGATACAACGGTGGGAATTTCATATTGCTTTGTGAGTTTGCACACAAATTTCATCATAATTGCAGGGCCGATGGCAACGCAGTGGTCCACCTTCTCGCGCTTTATTACGCGCTCGATGCCTTCGGTAACAAGACCTTTGTCGCCGTATGAGCCGTCGTCGGTCATAATGATAACCTCGTCGGATACCTCGCGCACCTCTTTTTCGAGGATTATAAGGTCTTTCGAACGGCCTGCAAGCACCGATATTACGCGGTTACCGGCCTTTTTGAGTGCAGCAGCAATGGGCAACATTGGAGCAACGCCCACTCCACCGCCGGCACATATCACTGTACCGAAATTTTCAATGTGTGTTGCCTGACCAAGAGGACCAACCACGTCGGTTATGTAATCGCCTTCGTTTAGGTCGCACAGACGTGACGAACTCAAACCCACTTTCTGAATAACAAGGGTGATAAGCCCTTTTTCGGTGTCGGCGTGAGCAATTGTCAAGGGGATGCGCTCGCCCTTCTCGCCCACACGGATTATAACAAAGTTACCCGCTCTATACGACTTTGCGATGAGGGGTGCTTCAACCTTCAAACGAAATACTTTCTCCGAGAATTGTTCTTTTGATACAATTTTAAACATACCGGTAGTCTTTTGTCGTTATTATAAATTCACTTATTAGTCGATTATGTCGAACCCGCAGTAAGGCACGAGAGCAGCGGGGATTCTAATGCCATTGGGTGTCTGGTTATTTTCGAGTAACGCAGCCACTATGCGTGGAAGCGCAAGTGCCGAGCCGTTAAGTGTGTGACACAGTTCGGTCTTTTTGTCGGCTGTGCGGTAACGGCATTTTAGACGGTTGGCCTGATAGTTGTCGAAGTTCGATACAGAGCTTACCTCCAACCAGCGTTGCTGCGCCTCGGAATATACCTCAAAATCGAAACAAAGGGCAGCTGTAAAGCTCATATCACCACCGCAAAGGCGCAATATGCGATAAGGAAGTTCGAGTTTTTTGAGCAAGCCCTCAACGTGCTCCAACATCTCCTTGTGCGACTCCTTGCTGTGCTCGGGAGTATCAATGCGCACAATCTCCACCTTCGAGAATTCGTGCAGACGGTTAAGGCCGCGCACATCCTTGCCGTATGAGCCTGCCTCGCGACGGAAACACTGCGTATAGGCACAATTCTTTATGGGGAGCGACTTTTCGTCGAGTATCACATCGCGATAGATGTTTGTAACGGGAACCTCGGCTGTGGGAATAAGATAGAGGTCGTCGAGCCCGCAGTGATACATTTGCCCCTCTTTGTCGGGCAACTGTCCTGTACCGAATCCCGAGGCGGCGTTAACCACCGTGGGGGGCATAATCTCGACATAACCGGCTTTGCGTGCCTCGTCGAGGAAGAAGTTTATGAGCGCACGTTGCAACTGCGCACCCTTGCCCTTGTACACAGGGAAGCCCGCACCTGTGATTTTAACGCCAAGGTCAAAATCTATGAGGTCGTATTTCTTTGCAAGTTCCCAGTGAGGAAGAGCATTTTCGGGCAAGACAGTTTCCATTCCGCCGGTCTTTTCCACCACATTATCCTCGGCAACCTTTCCTTCGGGCACCTCGTCGTATGGGATATTGGGAATTGTATAGAGCAGAGCGTTGGTTTTCTCGGCCGCAGCATCCATTTTCTCCTGCAATGCCTTTGAGCTCTCTTTGAGTGTGGCAACCTGTGCTTTCACATTCTCGGCCTCGGCAATGTTTTTCTCTTTCATCAACTGGCCAATCTTGGCAGCCAACTGCTTGTTCTGCGCAAGTACATTGTCGAGCTCCGATTGTGCGGCACGACGCTCCTTGTCAAATTCAAGTACTTTCTCTATTACCTCTTTTGCATTATTAAAATGCTTCTTTTCCAAGCCCTTTATAACCTTTTCTGTCTCTTGGGCAATAACTTTAATTGTCAGCATATATTCTTGTTTTTCTTTATTTCGCAAACACCGGTACCGCCACAAATGCGGTAACTCACAAAGGTACAATTTATTTTATTGTTTTTAACACGCTTGCCCGAAAATTTCGGCAGTAAACACAAAAAAAATGAAGGTTGCAGCTGCAACCTTCATTTTATACGGATAATTTGTCCTTAATTAGTTTTTCTCGGCGATAGGAGCAACAGAAACATAGCTCTTGTCGTTCTTACCACGTTTGAATGTTACAATACCGTCTACCAATGCGTAGAGAGTGTGGTCGCTACCCATACCGATGTTTGCACCGGGATAGTGAACTGTACCACGCTGACGAACGATGATATTACCGGCTTTACATACCTGACCGCCCCAGATTTTCACACCAAGTCTTTGGCTTGCTGACTCACGGCCGTTCTTTGAACTACCAACACCTTTCTTATGTGCCATAATACTTCTTTTTTAAAATTAACCGATAATTTCTTTAACAACTAACTCTGTAAACTGCTGACGGTGACCGTTCAATTTGCGGTAACCTTTGCGACGACGTTTGTGGAATACCAAAACCTTGTCACCCTTAACCAAAGCAGGATCGATAACACGTGTTGTAACGATGTTCTGACCATCTTTTGACTTGCGGGTCTGTTTCATTTCACGAACGTTGCCGATGTAGCAAACTACTTTTGCGCCTTCAACGGTGGGAGCACCCACGGTGATAGCACCTTCATTATCCAACAACAACACGCGGTCAAACTCTACGGTTGTGTCATTCTGAGCACCCTTGATGTGGTGCACGTACAGCTTCTTTCCGGCCTCTGCCTTGAACTGCTGTCCGTTAATCTCAACAATTGCGTACATTAAATTATAGCTTTTATTGTGATTTCCGGGAGGTGTGCGCTCCTCGTGAGCACAACTTATTCAACCCCTGCGGACTAAATCGGGTGCAAAGATAATGATTATTTTATTCTGCACGAAACTTTTTACAAACTTTTTCCGACAAAAAGCAATATTCTCCCCACTCTGCAGGGGCCGAAAGGGGTGTTTGTCAGAAATTCTTATTGTCGATATAAACTTCGAGCAATTTGGCCACCCCATTTTCGTTAACAGGAACAACATCATAGTCGGCACAACCAACGGGAACAAGGCAGCTGTTGCCCTCGGCAAGATGCACCACACATTCCTCGCTGCCGGGCATCACCCCGCGACCGAACCCGTTGGTGCTCTTTACGTTTATGGTGCAGTCGCCCTCTATGCATACATACACCACAAATGAGTCGTATTTATAGAGTTTACGATGGAAGGCCCTGTCCACTTCGAGCAGCTTCACCACAAAGAAGGGCGACTCCACAAGGGGCACAGGCTTGTTCAGCCTGTTTTCATAGGATATTTTATAATCGTCATACAGTTTATAGTCGATTGCCTCCTTTGCTTCCTGAACGTGCAACTGACGCAGCTTGCCGTCGAGCCCCGGGCGATTATAATCGAATATGCGGTAGGTAATATCGGAGCTTTGCTGAATTTCGGCCACTATTATTCCGCCACATATTGCGTGTACACGCCCCGAGGGTATATAAAAGCAGTCACCGGCTTTAACTTCGTGGCGTTGAAGCACCTCGCAGATGCTCCCATCCTCCACCCGCTTCTCATACTCATATTTGGATATAGGCTGGTTGAAGCCCGAATAAAGGCAGGCCCCGGGAGCGGCATTCACCACATACCACATTTCGGTCTTTCCGAAACAGCCGTGACGCCCTTTTGCAATCTCGTCACAGGGATGTACCTGAATAGAGAGGTCGCGCACCGCATCTATGAACTTCACGAGAATGGGAAATTCATAGCCATACTTATCGACGACGGAGGTTCCAAGCAGCAGCTCGCCATACTCGGTCACTATCTCCGACAACTTTCTGCCGGCAAGCGGGCCGTTCTTCACAACCGACTCCCAGCCGGGCACAGCACTCACCTCCCAGCTCTCGCCCACACACTCTTCGTCGGCAGGAATTCCCTTTATGGGCTTCAAGTTGTGCCCGCCCCAGACAACGGTGCGAAAATTATTCTCGAACAGGAGCGGATATAAAGGCTGTTTACTCATTCTCTCTATTTTAACCTGACTACTCCGGTAATTCACTCTTTTCCCGACAAGTATCGCTCGGCCTCCATTGCTGCACGGCAACCGCTTGCTGCGGCATTTATCGCCTGTCGATAATGAGGGTCGGCAACATCACCTGCAACAAAAATTCCGGGAACGAGCGTCTTTACACCGCTTGCATCGGCTGGAACAAAATAGCCCGTTTCGTCGGTTTTAAGATATTTCTTGAAAATATCACTGTTGGGTTTGTGCCCTATGGCAAGGAAGAAACCATCGACGGCAATGTCATAATGTTTTTCGTCGGGCTCGCCCTTGCGCTTCACAAGATGAACGCCCTCGACACCATTTTCGCCGAAAAGCCCCTCGGTATTATGCTCAAAAAGAACCTCTATTTTAGGATTGCCGAGCGTGCGGTCCTGCATAGCCTTTGAAGCACGCAGATAGGGCTTGCGCACTATGAGATATACTTTTGCCGCCAGCGAAGCAAGATAGTTGGCCTCTTCACAGGCTGTGTCGCCGCCACCAACCACTGCAACCACCTTTTTGCGATAGAAAAAGCCGTCGCAAGTGGCACAGGCACTCACGCCCATTCCTTGATACTTAATCTCATCGGAAAGGCCGAGATATTTTGCAGCCGCACCTGTGGCTATTATCACTGTGTCGGCCTCAACAACAGCACCGTCGTCAATGGTCACCTTGTAGGGGCAAGTTTCAAAATCCACCTCCACAACCGAGCCCGAGCGTATATCGGCACCCACATTAACAGCCTGCTTACGCATATTGTCCATAAGTTCGGGGCCTGTTATTCCCTGCGGGAAGCCCGGGAAGTTCTCAACCACGGTTGTCTGTGTGAGCTGCCCGCCGGGCTGTATTCCCTCGTACAATACCGGAGAGAGATTGGCACGCGAAGCATAAATAGCCGCAGTATATCCTGCCGGGCCCGAACCTATTATCAAACATTTTGTCCTATTCATAATATGTATCATTTTTCATTGTCTCATATCTACAATTTCGGCATCGGGATAATCCTCCAAAGGACAACGGTACACCCTTTTGTCGAACACACATTTGGGTTTATAGCTGTCGATGGCAATATCGGTATATCCCTGCCCGCTCATAAACACGCGGAGCGACAGCGGACGCATACTTTTTGCATCCAACGTAATAACCACTCTATCAAAGGATGGTTCATCGCCGTCGGCCGTGAGAGTAATCACATTCTTACCGCCGTGAGCCTCCATTGAACATTTATACCCTTTTTTGTAAAGCCCCATAAGATAGACAGGATTATATATCTGCGCCTCATCGGAGTCGGCAGCCGTAATATACACCTCGTTGTTGGCAGCCATATAACTCCATTGTGTGGCACCATCGCACCACAGTCTCATAGGGGTGAGAAGCACCGAATAGCAGTTGCCATCGAGTTTAAGGCTGCCCCTGTCGGCATATTGCTCCGCACCTGCATTATCGCAAACAACATAATCGAATGTCATCTGCACAGCAGCATCGGCCTCTATGCTCTTTATCGCATGCTCCAACACTTCAACTGCCGACTGCTTTTGCGCCACAAGCGCAATGGGCGAGAGCAACAACAATGCGAACATCAAACATTTTATCTTCATACATCCTTATTTATATAAATAACAAGCCTTAAAGCAGTTGTTTAAGACGGAATTCAAGGTCGGCCTCATCGGCACACAGCACCTGACGAGGCTTGCTGCCCTCCTGTTCACCCACAAGGCCCGTTTGACACAGCTGGTCCATTATGCGTCCGGCACGGTTAAATCCGACATTGAGTTTACGCTGAATGAGCGATGTTGAACCCTGCTGATGTATTACCACAATGCGGGCAGCATCGGCAAAAAGCGGGTCGAGTTTATCGGAAGAGAGCTCGCCGCGTGCCGAAGAGCCGCCACCATCGGCAGGAGCCTCATCGGGCTCGGGCAATATATAGGCCGTGGGATACCCCTGCTGCTTGGCTATATGGGCGCAAACACGCTCAACCTCCTTCGTTTCCACAAGCGCACACTGCACACGCACAGGGTCGTTACCTGCAAGGAAGAGCATATCGCCGCGACCTTGCAATTGATTGGCACCCTGACGGTCGAGAATTGTGCGTGAGTCGATGACCGAAATAACACGGAAGGCCATACGCGCGGGGAAGTTCGCCTTAATGGTACCTGTGATAATATTCGTAGTAGGTCGCTGGGTTGCAATAATCATATGAATACCCACGGCGCGAGCCTTCTGTGCAATGCGAGCAATCGGCTGCTCCACCTCTCTACCGGCAGTCATCATAAGGTCGCCATACTCGTCTATTATCACCACAATATAGGGCATAAAGCGATGCCCCTTTGTAGGCAGCAACTCCTTATTCAAATATTTCTTGTTATACTCTTCGACCGAGCGCACCGATGCCATCTGCAACAGTTTATAGCGATTATCCATCTCCACACAAAGCGATTTCAGGGTGCGCACCACGCGGTTAACGTCGGTTATAATAGGTTCATCCTCACCTTCGAGTTTCGCAAGGAAATGCTTTTCGAGCACATTATAGAGGCTCAACTCCACCATCTTGGGGTCGACCATCACAAATTTCAGATACGCAGGATGCATTTTGTAGAGCAACGATGTAATAATCGCATTCAAGCCCACCGACTTACCCATACCCGTAGCACCGGCAACAAGCAAGTGGGGCATCTTTGCCATATCCACCATAAACACATCGTTCGAAATAGTCTTTCCGAGAGCGAGAGGGAGGGCCATATCTGTCTCTTTGTACTTGCGGCTGTTGAGCAACGATGCCATCGGCACAATCTGCTTGTGGGCATTTGGCACCTCAATACCCACTGTTCCCTTGCCGGGAATTGGAGCAATGATACGAATGCACAATGCCGAAAGGCTCATCGCAATATCATCTTCGAGATTCTTTATTTTGGAAATGCGGATACCCGGTGCGGGAGTAATCTCGTAGAGTGTGATGGTGGGGCCCACCGTTGCTTTTATGGAGCTTATCTTAATCTCAAAATTATTGAGCACCTCCACAATCTTCTCCTTGTTGGCATTCTGCTCATCCTTGTCAACGGCGTGAGTCGTCTGCTCATATTTATCGAGCAGGTCGAGAGTGGGAGGTTTGTAGTAGCTCAGTTCATCCTTCGGATTTATGGGACGAAGCATATCCCCACCCGTGTCATCATCGCCCGTGGTATCTTCAATCTCCATTTCCATAGGCGTGCCGTCGGATGCAGCAGCCGCGGCGGCACGTTTCGACACACGGTCGAAAGCCTCGGCAATATCTTCATCGGCCGCGGGTTCTTCTTCGACGGCAGGTTCATCCTCGGGCACTTCAACCTCAAATTCCTCCTCGACAGGCTCCACGGGAGCATCCTCCTCAATATCATATTCAACGATATTATCCTCTTCTGCGGCAGAAACCTCTTCGGGCTTTTCATCCTCGGCAATATCTTCATCGGCCACGGGTTCATCGGCAGGCTGTGCCTTGGGGATAAAGCTGAAAGAGAGAATCTTTTGCAACCAAGTGACTGTTTCGCGTGTGAGATATGTCATAAGAATTATCAGTGTGACAGCAAGTATCAGTATAAGCCCCACAAAGCCCACTTTATCCACAAGCCAGCCGTTCACAAACTCGCCGTGGCGACCACCGGGCGACATAAAGCTGCCGGCAAACAGATTACCCAAAGTAAATGCAAAGAACACCGAGCCCCACACTACTGAAAAGATTGTCATTATAAACCATTTTACCAGATTAGGGCGACGGATATTCATAAAATAGAGCATCAGCACCACAAGCAAAGGAACTATAAGCACCGACGACCAGCCGAAACAGCCGTTTATCAGGAAATCGGCAACCAGCGCACCGCTTTTGCCCGATGTGTTCTCTACGGCAGCGGCACTCTCCCCCATTGCCTCCACAACACTCTGGTCGGCACCGCCCGAGGAGAAGAACGAGAGGAACGAACTGCATATA
Source organism: Bacteroidaceae bacterium (assembly GCA_017466065.1). The sequence goes on along the minus strand of JAFTUV010000026.1, from coordinate 14,390 downwards.
AAAATTGCCATCGCTCCGAAAAACAACCCCAAGAAGAAGTGCAGCGTGGGATGATTAAGCACGAATCTGATTTTCTTAATAAATGACGCCTTGTTCTCCTGCGCCTTTGTATTCTTTTTTGCCATACTGTTTATCAATTACAAAAATTTCCCCAAATTATAAACAAGGGATAAACATTGCGAAGATAGTAAAAAAAAAGATAGCCGCCCCTCTCTCCTGTGCTATTTTTTTGTAACTTCGCGGCAAATTAGGAAAAACCAACAAAAACCACACAATAGCAATGAACGAAACAACAGACATTGTTTTTCAGCGCAACACGGTAGAATTCGTAACGGTTGCCGCAGAATTCTGCGCCTACATCGAGCGCACTAACGAGCACACCCGCAAGGAATTCATTAACACAATGCTCAAAATTCTACCCCTGCTCTATTTAAAAGCACAAATGCTCCCCGATGAAGAGCGAGTAAGCGACAGCGACCTCGAAGACTTTGTCACAGAAGACAGCTACGAAGTGTTGCGCATAACAATAGCCAACCTGCTCGCCGACAAGGATACGTATCTCGATGTATTTGTCGAGGAGATGAAGTACAGCGACACGCCAATATCGAAAAACATTTCGGAGGACCTTGCCGACATCTATCAGGATATAAAGAACTTCGTTTGCCTGTTCCGTCTCGGCATAAACGAGACGATGCACGATGCCATAATAGAATGTAACGAACATTTCAAGCAATATTGGGGACAACGAACAGTAAACACCCTGCGAGCCCTGCACGACATTGCCTACAACACAAGCCCCGACGAAGAAGAGAACGAGAATGACAATTTTTAGCGCACATATCGAAAAAAACGAAATAGCACAAATGCCCGTCGTTGTCTTTCCCGGTCGCATAATAACCATAAGCACGGCAGCCGATGTTGACAAAGTGGCAAAAGCACTGTCGAAAGAGAAGATTTTGGGCTTTGACACCGAAACACGTCCGGCCTTCCGCAAGGGAGTGCAATACAAAGTGTCGCTGTTGCAACTATCCACAGCCGACACTTGCTTCCTCATACGCCTCTGCCACACAGGAATGCCCGACTCGCTCATAGAGCTTCTCGAAAATAACGAGATACTGAAAATAGGCGTATCGCTGCACGACGATTACCAGTCGCTCGCCCGCCGCAAGAAATTCAAGGCAGGAGGCTTTTTCGACCTGCAAAAATATGTGAGCAAGTTCGGCATCGAGGAGATGAGCCTGCAAAAGATATATGCCATAATCTTCGGCGAGAAAATATCGAAAAGTCAGCAACTGTCGAATTGGGAGCACGACATTCTCACCGACAAGCAGAAACAATATGCAGCCACCGATGCGTGGGCCTGCCTCAACATATACAACCGCTTGAAAGAATTAGAGAGGAAATAAAAGAATGGAAAAATCAGTAATACTCAAACGCAGCAAAGAGGAGTCCTTGCGCCGCTTCCACCCTTGGATATTTTCGGGAGCAATCGCACGCATCGACGGCAAACCCGAAGAAGGTGACATTGTTACCGTTTACACAAACAGCGGAGAATTCATTGCACGCGGACACGTTCAAGTGGGCAGCATCGCCGTGCGAGTGCTCACATTCATCGACGAACCCATCGACCAAGAATTCTGGAACCGACGCATCGCCACCGCCTACGACCTGCGCCAACGCACCGGAATATCGTCGCGCCCCGACAACGACACCTACCGCCTCGTACACGGCGAGGGCGACTGCCTGCCCGGCCTCGTGATAGACATATATGGTAACACTGCGGTTATGCAGGCCCACAGCGTAGGAATGCACGTGAACCGAATGAACATCGCCGAAGCACTTAAAAACACATTAGGCAGCAAACTCGACAATATATATTACAAGTCGGAGACCACCCTGCCCTACAAAGCCGACATAAGCAAAGAGAACGGCTACATAATGGGTGGCAATGCCGAAAATATATCCACCGAGTATGGCCTGAAATTTCACATCGACTGGATGCGCGGCCAAAAGACAGGCTTTTTCGTCGACCAGCGCGAAAACCGCTCATTGCTCGAAAAATACGCCAAAGGACGCAAATTGCTCAATATGTTCTGCTACACAGGAGGATTCAGCATATACGCACTGCGCGGCGGAGCCGAAGTTGTACACTCGGTAGACAGTTCGGCAAAGGCCATCGACCTCACCAACGCCAATGTCGCCATAAACTTCCCCGGCGACACACGCCACGCAGCATTTGCCGAGGACGCATTCGACTACCTCGAAAGAATGGGCAGCAACTACGACCTTATAATTCTGGACCCGCCCGCATTTGCCAAGCACCGCGACTCACTGCGCAACGCCCTCATAGGCTACCGTCGCCTCAACGCAAAAGCATTGGAAAAGATACAGCCCGGCGGCATACTGTTCACATTCTCCTGTTCGCAGGTCGTGAGCAAGGAGAACTTCCGCACAGCGGTGTTCACGGCAGCAGCGATAGCAAAGCGCAACGTGCGCATACTGCACCAGCTCACCCAGCCGGCCGACCACCCTGTAAACATCTACCACCCCGAAGGAGAATATCTCAAAGGGTTGGTTCTATATGTCGAATAAAAATTGCCGTGGCAATTTTTATCGACGAGTTTTTTGCAAATAGTCGCGCGAAGCATCGCAAAAGTGATGCCGCGCGGGGTGCAAAAAGGAAAACGAGTCAATAAACAAATACTATCGACGAGTTTTTTGCAAATAGTCGCGCGAAGCATCGCAAAAGTGATGCCGCGCGGGGCGCAAAAAGGAAAACGAGTCAATAAACAAAAACTATCGACGAGTTTTTCGCAAATAGTCGCGCGAAGCATCGCGAAAGTGATGCCGCGCGGGGTGCAAAAAGGAAAACGAGTCAATAAACAAATACTATCGACGAGTTTTTCAACAAAGCCGACATTTTTGCAAAAACGCAAAAAATAAACACGATAAATTTTGCCGATTAAAGCAAATATATTACCTTTGCACCTCGAAAGCCATTACACACATTTTTTGTTACCAGCAAATAAAAATTAAAAAATTAAAATAATGAAAAAAGACATTCATCCCGCAGGATATCGCCCCGTTGTATTCAAAGATATGTCAAACGGCGATTGTTTCCTTTCACAGTCAACTTGCAACACAAAGGAGACTATTGAATTCGAGGGCGAGACATACCCCTTGGTAAAACTTGAAATTTCCAACACTTCTCACCCCTTCTACACAGGTAAGGCAAAGCTCGTGGACACCGCCGGTCGCGTGGACAAGTTTATGAGCCGTTACGGAAAAATCAAGAAATAAGAAGCGTAACAAAAATATACAAAAGAGGTGTATTTCACAATACACCTCTTTTTTTGGCACATCCCCAACAAACACCAACAAAATGAAAAAACTCATTCCGAAACTATTATCCGTACTGCTGCTCACAGCCTGCGGCGGCAGTTCCGACAGCGAGGGATTCGGCACATTCATCGACCCCAACAACATAAACACCAACACCACCGGCGGAGCATACGCCACACTCTACGAACAGCCGCATCTGAACAGCGAAGATGTATTTCTCACATACACCACCGGCTTGAACGGCAAAGAGCAGGTAACATACAGCATTGCATACAACTGCGAGCGCAAGCACGCACGCTGGGTAGCATTCACTTTTGAAGGCGCCAACAAGGGAACCGATTGGAACAGAAACAATTGGGACCACACTGAGTGGAAAGGCGACCCTTGGGACTATGCCCCCGAAATTCCCGCAGATGACCAGATGGATTCGAGCCGAGGCATATATTCGATATACGGATTAAGCGGATACGACCGCGGACACCTTGTAGCATCGTTCGACCGCGTCTATTCCAAAGATGCCAACAGACAGACATTCTATTCCATAAATATGTCGCCTATGAGGAGCAGATTCAACCAAGATGGTCCGTGGAATAAGCTCGAAACAAAGATAAACAACCGAAGCAACGGGTGGGTAAAAAGCAGCGATGTTCTCTATGTGGTTAAGGGCGCAACCATTCGGGAGGGAGAATACACAACAAAAAACAGCCTCACCATCCCCAACCACTATTTTATGGCACTCGTGCGCAAGAAAGGCAATTCATACTACGGAATTGCATTCCTTATGGAACATAATAACAACACCGGCACAAGCCTTAGAAGTTGCGCAATGAGCATCGACGAACTCGAAAGCATCACAGGCATAGATTTTTTCTGCAATCTGCCCGACAAACTTGAAAACACGCTGGAAAGCACATTGGATTTAAATCCTTGGAATTTATAATAGTAAACAATAAAGACGAGCCTTTTGGCTCGTCTTTATTGTTTACTATTGCGACGACCTGCGCCAACGATGTATTTTGCGAAGCTCTTTAATGGTTGTCGTCCCCACAATACCATCATCGTAGAGGCCCGACACTTTTTGAAACAATTTCACTGCCTTCAACAGCTCCCCCTCATAAAGAACCTTGCCGCTCTTTGTATAGGGGATTGAATTCTCATCAAGATAGAGATTTTTTACCATAATTTCGGCAAGTTTCTTGACATCGGCACCCGAATCGCCCTTCATAATGATTCTGTCGCCCAACGAGTAACGCCTCTCCTCATACTGCACAGAATCGTTACGTTTTTCAGCCACACGCTTGGGCACGCTCTTTGCAACCGTATCCTTCGCGTTCACAACCGCCTTTGCCTTGGGAGATTTTCTTTTTTTCTTTTTTGCAGCAGCCCTCTTTGCAGTCTGTTGCTTTTTCACCGTGACAGTCTTTACCACAACCGTGTCGACAGGCATTTTCCTAAACACAAACGCACTGTCGGCCGGCAAAGAATCGCAACAGAGAGCCGGCAACGACACCGCCACCGTGAGCAACACTGCAAACAGATATTTCAGCCTATCAATATCCATTCAAACATTTTTCGAAACAGGATGGAACAGGAGTTTCAAAGCGCAACAGCTTGCCGTTGACGGGGTGACGGAAACAGAGCATATAGGCGTGCAAGCCCAAACGGCGTATGCAGTCGTCGGTGCTGCCATATTTATGGTCGCCAACGACAGGATGGCCCAATTCTGCCATATGCACACGAATCTGATTCTTGCGTCCCGTCTGCAATTCGCACTCAACAAGCGAGTAGTCGTTACCCTCTTGCAACACCCTGTAATATGTAACAGCAAATTTACCGCCATTATCCACAGGGCTCGAATGGGTTACGAAACGTTTATCCTCGGTGAGCCACGATTGGATTTTACCCTCTTTCTGCTCCAATGTACCCGACACAAGCGCAATGTAGCGGCGGTCGGTCACAAGCTGTTGCCAACCATCGATGAACGACTGCTGTGTCTGCACATCCTTTGCATACACCATAAGGCCCGAGGTATCGCGGTCGAGGCGATGAACCAGATGCGAGGTATTGCGGCCGCCACCCTTTTCAAGATAGCGGTTAAGAATAGTCTGCACCGTCTCCTGACGGGTATTATTGCTCATAGACAACAGCCCCTCACGCTTGTCAATTATAAGCATATAAGGATCCTCATAGACAATATCAAGGCTGTTGCTGCGGAACGAATGTTTGTGCTTCGAGCGGTCGAGTTGCACCAACTGCCCGGGTTTAAGCTCGGTAAGCGGATGAGTGGTGATTTTATTATCGACAAGCACCACACGGTTCACAATGAGAGCCTTTGCCCTATTGCGGCTTATGCCGTGCATCTTTTCCATAAGGAAATTTATCAGTTGCGCTTCGGCGGCAACCTTAAAAGTGAGCAGAGATTTTATATTTCGACGCATATTGTTTCTCTTTAATCGGTATTTTTTTGTGTGTAGAAAAATTTTATCTCCTTTCGAGCAACACCACATTCTCGACGTGGTGAGTGTGAGGGAACATATCCACCGGTTGCACGGCAGTCACCTTGTAGGCACCATCGAGCAGTGCAAGGTCGCGTGCCTGCGTGGCAGGGTTACAGCTAACATAAACGATGCGTTTGGGAGCCGCAAAGAGAATTGTATCTATCACATCATTATGCATACCTGCACGGGGAGGGTCGGTGATTATCACATCGGGACGGCCGTGCGCATCAATAAATTCACGTGTGAGAATATCCTTCATATCTCCGGCAAAGAATGTGAGATTTGAAAATCCGTTAAGTTCTGCATTTACACGGGCATCGATGATTGCATCCTCGACATACTCTATTCCTATAACCTTTTTCGCCTTCTTTGCCACAAAGTTGGCAATGGTACCGGTACCTGTATAAAGGTCGTACACAACCTCCTCGCCGGTGAGCGCAGCAAAGTTGCGTGCCACTTTATATAAATTATACGCCTGTGCGCTGTTTGTCTGATAGAAAGATTTTGGCCCCACCTTGAAACGCAGCCCCTCCATCTCCTCGAAAATAACATCGGTACCCTTAATGTTGTGAACTTCGAGGTCACCGAAAGTATCGTTACATTTATTATTTATCACATAGAGCAAAGAGGTTACCTCGGGAAAAGCCTCGGCAACATAGCCAAGCACGCTCTTGAACTGCTGCATATCCTTGTCGCTCTCGACCTTGGCCTGCAACAACAACATAACCTCGCCGGTGGTGGACGTGCGCAACATCATACTGCGTAAAATGCCCACCTGTGAACGCAGGTCGAAGAAAGGAATACCCTCCTTCACGGCAAACTCCCTTATGCCGTTGCGCAAACGGTTGTTAAGGTCGCCCATAAGACCGCACTCCTCAATATCGAGCACTTTGTCGAAGGCTCCGGGAATGTGAAAGCCAAGCGCATTCATATTGTCATACTCTACACCCTGCGCTACCTCCTCCCAAGTGAGCCAACGTTTGTTGCTGAATGTAAATTCGAGCTTATTGCGATAGGCCTGCGTATTCTCGGAGCCCAGAATGGGGCTCACTTCGGGTATCTCCACCTTGCCTATGCGACGAAGCGCATCGGTCACCTGCTGCTGTTTATATTTCAATTGGTGCTCATACTGCAAACACTGCCATTTGCAACCCCCGCAAACTCCATAATGCTTGCAGAAGGGTGTCGCACGCTCTTGTGAATATTCATAAAACTTTACAGCCTCGGCCTCGGCGTAACTGTGTTTCTTGCGTCGCACTTTGAGGTCGACAACATCACCGGGCACCACGAATGGCACAAACACCACAAGGTCATCAACTCTTGCGAGGGCTTTTCCCTCGGCTGCAACGCCTGTTATCTCGATGCGTTCGAGCAATGGTAATTCTTTCTTTTTTCTTGCCATTTTAGAAATTCAAACAACTTATTATTGCACAATTCTCACGTTCGGCAAAAGTACATCTAATTTCCCGATTATCGACATTTTTAACGCAATAACTTAAAATTTTAATAATATACTCGATATTTTTTTCAATAAGTTTCGAAATACAAACATTTTTCCTATATTTGCAAATTAGATGAACTACCCGACCGGGCCGACATCTATGTGATTAAGTTACTTATTTTTATTTATCAACAAACAATAAACTCAAAAATTATGGCAGACAAAAGAGTCTACACCTTTGGCAACGGCCTTGCCGAGGGTAACGCGTCAATGAGAAACTTGTTGGGAGGTAAAGGTGCCAACTTGGCAGAAATGAACCTCATCGGTATTCCCGTTCCTCCCGGTTTCACCATTACAACCGATGTTTGTAACGAGTACTACAAACTTGGCAGAGAGCAGGTAATCGAGCTTCTTAAAGCAGAAGTTCAGGCCGCAGTGAAGAACATCGAGACTTTGATGAACTCTACATTCGGCGACCCCACAAACCCCTTGTTGGTTTCTGTACGTTCAGGTGCCCGCGCCTCAATGCCCGGTATGATGGACACCATCCTCAACCTCGGTCTTAACGACATCGTTGTTGAAGGTCTTGCAACAAAAACCGGTAACCCCAAATTCGCGTGGGACTCTTACCGCCGTTTCGTACAGATGTACGGTGACGTGGTTCTCGGTATGAAGCCCACAAGCAAAGAGGAGATTGACCCCTTCGAAGCTATCATCGAAAAGGTGAAAGAGGAGCAGGGCGTAGTTCTCGACAAGGACCTCAGCGTAGAGGCTTTGCAGGACCTCGTTAAGAAGTTCAAGGCTGCCGTTAAGGCACAGACAGGCAAAGACTTCCCCACCGACGCTTACGAGCAGCTTTGGGGTGCAGTTTGCGCAGTGTTCGAGTCTTGGAACAACGAGCGTGCCATCCTTTACCGTCGTATGGAGAAAATTCCCGATGAGTGGGGAACAGCCGTTTCGGTTCAGGCAATGGTATTCGGTAATATGGGCGACACATCGGCTACCGGTGTTTGCTTCTCACGCGATGCTGCAACAGGTGAGAACCTCTTTAACGGAGAGTATCTTATCAACGCACAGGGTGAGGACGTTGTTGCAGGTATCCGCACACCCCAGCAGATTACAAAAATCGGTTCTCAGCGTTGGGCTGCATTGCAGAACATCAGCGAGGAGGAGCGTGCATCGAAATTCCCCTCTATGGAGGAGGCAATGCCCGAGATTTACAAAGAGCTCGACGCTATCCAGACACGTTTGGAGGACCACTACAAAGATATGCAGGATATGGAGTTCACCGTTCAGGAAGGCAAGCTCTGGTTCTTGCAGACTCGTAACGGTAAACGCACCGGTGCTGCGATGGTTAAAATCGCAATGGACTTCTACCGTGACGGCATCATCGACGACAAGACTGTATTGAAACGTATGGAGCCCGAGAAGCTCAACGAGCTCTTGCACCCCATTTTCGACACTGCAGCTCTTGCTAAGGCCAAAGTTATCGCTAACGGTCTTCCCGCATCGCCCGGTGCTGCAACAGGTCGCATCGTGTTCTTCGCCGACGACGCTGAAAAATGGCACGAGGATGGCGAGAAGGTAGTTCTGGTACGTATCGAAACTTCTCCCGAGGACCTCGCAGGTATGGCAGCAGCCGAGGGTATCCTTACCGCTCGCGGTGGTATGACCTCTCACGCAGCCGTTGTTGCCCGTGGTATGGGTAAATGCTGTGTTTCGGGTGCAGGTACATTGGTTATCGACTACAAGAAACGCACATTGACCGTTGATGGCATCACATTCAACGAGGGTGACTACATCTCTTTGAACGGTTCTACCGGCCAAGTTATCGAGGGCAAGGTTGAGACAAAGGCTCCCGAATTGAGCGGCGACTTTGCCGAATTGATGAACATCTGCGACCGTTACGCACGCTTGGGTGTACGCACTAACGCCGACACTCCCCACGATGCACAGGTTGCACGCGACTTTGGTGCTATAGGTATCGGTCTTTGCCGTACAGAGCATATGTTCTTCGAGGGCGAGAAAATCAAGGCTATGCGCGAGATGATTCTTGCCGAGACAACAAAAGAGCGCGAGGTTGCTCTTGCAAAATTGCTTCCCTTCCAGAAGGCCGACTTTGTTGGTATCTTCAAAGCTATGGAAGGCCTGCACGTTACAGTGCGTCTTTTGGACCCCCCTCTCCACGAGTTCGTTCCCCACGATGCAAAAGGCCAGCAGATGCTCGCCGAGGCTATGGGCAAGAGCGTAGAGGCTGTTCAGCGTCGCGTTAAGTCGCTCGAAGAGTTCAACCCGATGCTTGGTCACCGCGGTTGCCGTTTGGGTAACACATATCCCGAGATTACAAAGATGCAGACAACTGCTATCTTGGGCGCAGCTCTCGAATTGAAGAAAGAGGGCAAGGTTATCTACCCCGAAATTATGGTGCCCCTTGTAGGTATCATCAATGAGTTTGAGGAGCAGAAGAATGCAATTCTCGAAGCTGCAAGCGCATTGTTCGCAGCCGAGGGCGACAGCGTAGAGTACACAATCGGTACAATGATTGAGATTCCTCGTGCAGCCCTCACAGCCGACCAGATTGCAGAGCAGGCACAGTTCTTCTCATTCGGTACCAATGACTTGACACAGATGACATTCGGTTACTCTCGTGACGACGTTAACTCATTCTTGCCCATCTACTTGCGCAAGAAGATTTTGAAGAACGACCCTTTCCAGATTCTCGACCAGACAGGTGTTGGCCAGCTCGTTGAGATGGCAACAAAGAAGGGCCGCTCGGTGAACGCAGACCTCAAATGCGGTATCTGCGGTGAGCACGGCGGTGAGCCCGAGTCGGTTAAGTTCTGCCACAGAGTGGGCTTGAACTATGTATCTTGCTCTCCCTTCCGAGTGCCTATCGCACGTTTGGCTGCTGCACAGGCTGCTGTGGAGGAGTAATCGCAAGGATATAAAATTCACAATAGAGTGGCTGCCCTTTTGGGGTAGCCACTTGTTTTTTTTGAGCAAAGACAACATTCCTCATAAATTATGGAACGAACCATATTATTTAAGAGGAGAGGAGCGCTACTTATATAAATAAGGTAAAAAAGATAACAAATGATAACTTAAATAAGAAACTGTTTGAATTTATATCGCCATTTTTTTATAGAGCAAAAATAGGTGAAACATACAGTTTCTATAAAAAATATTTTTTATAAATTCAAACAGCTTCTAAGTATTTCTAATTCGCGCAAATGTTGTATATTCGCATTATGAAATAAAACAAAAAAGACAAAATAAAATTTTGATTTGAGCTTATAGCCTTATTCTTTCACTGAAAACCGCCAATTTACAGAGACACAAGAATAAGCACGCGATAAAGTTCATGCCACGAGGCGTGAACTGTTTGTGCTTATCTGTGTCAGGGTGCTTGGCGGTACCTCAGTGGAGATAATGCCACAAACAGTTCCGCCTTTTATGATACACATCGGCCAACTTATATTAGAAGAAATGCAACGCCAAGAACGCACACCGGCGTGGCTCGCGAGAAAAATAAATTGCGAGCGTCCAAATGTGTATTATATATTCAGACAAGAGTCTATAAACACCGACCTTCTGTTGCGCATTTCCCGCGCTTTAAACCACGATTTCTTCGCCTATTACTCACAAGAGGCACAGGAAGGTGTATAATTTTTATACGGAACAGTAAATTGTATATACTCCTAAAAATACAAGGGAGTTCTTTTTCTGCGCACCTTTGCAAAAAGGTTTATGAAAAATTACAAAAAGTATTTCTTAATATATTTTTTAAATTTAATCACTATGAAAAAGGTAAAATTATTAATTATTATGCTATTCGCCGCTATGTGCATAACAGCCTGTGGCTCAATGTCAAATATGAGTTACGAAGATGCTTATGACATTGGCTATGGCTTGGGTAGAGCCACATATTATATGACTCATTAACAACATAAAACTGCCGCGACAGGATAAATACCGCACTTATTATTATGAAAAAGATTATTTTTACAGCAGCTTTATTTGCAATTTCCCTTGGCTATGCAACTGCAACAAGCGAAACAACTATTGAAATTGTTAAAACCCAAACACAAGATACATACAAAGTAAGTGTTTGTATGATTAAAGGAAAAGGAGTGCTAATTTCGAGAAACACATCAGGCATATACGACTCTGAAAATCACAGAATCACCGTTGAAGGTAATACATACTCGGTTAACCGCAATCCTGAATACGGCGAAGATAACAAGAAAGGTGCATATAAATATGTAGCAGGGGGTATTTACTATTTCAATTTATAAGATTGAATGAAAAGACTTTTCCTATTATTTATACTAATTGCATCGTTCACAGCAATTAAAGCACAAGTTTCACACACTTGTAACAACTGCAAGGGAAGCGGCACAGAGATTACCAAATGCAGTAACCACAGCTGTCACAATGGTGCCATATATTGCAAGACCTGTGATTATAGAGGCGTTATAAACAAAAACTGCTATAATTGCGGAGGAAGCGGACAGACCAGCAGCACAGTTAAAAAAGTTTGCAGTGAATGTAACGGAGCCCGATATTTTAGAATGTCCAAACAAACACCTTGTTCCTGCCGAGGAGGCAAAAGACCAATAACAAGGAATGGACGCACGGAATATATCGATTGCAGCCGATGCAACGGCAGTGGGTACTTAACCGAGTATTATAATGCTGCCTGCCGCCCGTGTGGAGGTACCGGCTACAAAGGCACTGAAACGGTCTATAACACTTGTTACTCTTGCGATGGCAAAGGATACAGTTCCGAAACTTGTTACACTTGCAACGGAAAAGGTTGCTACCCCTGCCCCACTTGTGGTGGATATGCAAGAATCAGTAGCACTTGCAGCAGTTGTTACGGTTCAGGTAAAGTATATACTCAATATTAACACTATGAAAAGATTGCTCTTTATTTTATTTGCAACATTTATTGTCACGAATCTGTGTGCACAGATACAGGTCGGCGGACATTGTAATTTCAACAACTCCAAAGGAGAGATTCGTAACGGGAAAATTTATGAGGTTGAAAGAACTATCAACGACAACAATAAGACCGAGAATACACACTCTTATGGCGGGCAAGGTTCGATAAAAATAAAGAAAGTTGTTAACGCCGGGGGTAATTACAACGGCTCCACAAGTTCCACCAACAACAGTGGCAACAGTTTCACCCGCCGTGGCTATGAATGTTGCGATGATAACACTTGCACTTCGAACTATAACGAAGGAAAATCTATTTACGCTGAAAGCAAAAAGGGAAAATACATTAAACCTAAAAAGTAAAAAGCATTTAGTCTAATACTAACAAACTTCCACGGGTATGAATTTTGGTTCAAAATTTGGTTCAAGTTCATACCCGTGGATTATTTTCATTAACACATTTGTTAAAAATACAAAAAGGTGCTAAATTTGCCGACACGCAAACACCTTAAAACTAATGAGAAACTATTCTATCGACACGCTCAAAGCCTTGTGCGCAATATGCGTGATATATATTCACTCGCCACAGATTGAAGAATTAAGACACTTCACGAACCCTTTGATAAAATGTGCGGTACCCATCTTCTTCATAATATCGGGATATTTCACGTTCGGGAAGAACGACATTGGCGCGACTCTTCGCAAAAGGATAATAAGCACGCTCAAAATATTCGGGTGGGGATTTGCAGTCTATCTGCTTCACATAATTGTAAAATATGGCTTCAAACCTCTCGGCTTTGTCCTGAACGACATTCTATCGGTTGAATATCTCATATTCAACGTGGTGCCCTACGCTGCACACCTGTGGTACATTATGGCCTACATCTACCTGCTTGTAATAATATTGGGGATTGAAAAGTTCAATCTGCACAGGTTGCTTTTCGGAATTGCGCCCTTATTGCTGGTCACAGGGCTGGTATTTGGCACATACAGCGAGATGCTATTAGGCTGTAACACAGAAATATACATTACAAGAAATTTTCTTTTTACCGGACTTCCCTACTTTACTATGGGGTTATTCATTAAGCGTATGCAAGGGTATATAATATCACGAACAGGGCTTTGCGTGGCGGCTGTTGCGGGTGTAATATCCTATCTGCTGGGAATGGCAGAAAGCAGTGTGCCTCAATTAAGCAATGGGGATGTATATGCAAGCACTGCTATTCTTGCACCGGCATTGCTTATTCTTTTCTTGAATATAAAGCAGACAAAAGATAATCTGTTTTCAAAGATGGGACGGGAGGATAGCCTCTACATATATATTCTTCATTTCCTGATTGTTATAGTCCTGATGAACAAAAATTGCTATACAAAACCCGGTTTTGAGTATATATGCGCTCCACTTGTATTCTGCACCACCTTGGCCATTATTTATATATTAAGGAAGCTGAAAATAATAGGACGGATAATATAGGCTGCAAAAAGGCCACCCTTCTCATAAGAACCGCCTAATTAAAGGTCTGATTATTTATGCGCAAATTGTTCAATTAATAAATATTTATTATTTTTGGAATAATCTTATAATCCGCTAAGAATAAAAAGTTTATACGGAAAGTTCAAGAACGAGGTAATGAGTTGGCAACTATTCTGATTTCTACATACTTGCGTGATTTGCATTGATGTACAACTCATCTTGGAACAAAGGTACAACTTTTTTATGAACGAGCAAAAAGGTGGTGCATTTTTCATTATTGCAGGGTAATATTTGAAATTGGTCTATCATCAATCTGCGATATTATGAGTTTCCCGATTCCGTCATTCCTCCCTTTCCTTTGCTCGTCTGCGAAGGTAGTACATTAGCCCTTGAAAGGGGAAAGGTCGAGCGGCAAGCCGTTTCGGTCGGAATCTTCCTCCTGCGGAGAGTATTCAGCCCGAAAACCTTTCCCCTTTCAATGTCTGTACTTAGGAATGCAGACGGCAACGGAAATGAACGACTGACGAAAATGTAGAATAAGATAAACAGACAGCATACAAATAGGTTCTTACATTGATAACCCATTTGTATGCTGTTCTTGTTTCTATCCATAGGGGCACTATTATTTTGCATCAGATGAATATAGGGCAAGCGGTAAATTTCACTCCCTCCAAAAATATAGAACAAGCGAGCG
>JAFTUV010000025.1 GCA_017466065.1 Bacteroidaceae bacterium | reverse complement strand
ACACTCTTACTTGAAGGTCGTAGGAAACCATAGATGCAGATGTAACAATAGCAGCCCACGCTATACGCGTGAGAACCACTATGCTATCCTTGCATCTAATTGAAAATTTCCTACGTTTTCAAGTACAAGATAAGCATAACGTTTCTTCTTTTTCTCTTATGTCTTGGATAGAGTTGCCCCTAACCGACTGCGAATTTACAAAAAATCACAATAATAAGAGCCTTATACGGGCATTTTATTACTATTTAGATGTGTATTTATAGTTTCCGCCCTCAAATTTCTCTATTAAACGAATTATCACTAACTTTGTCTTGTAGAACACAATCCATAAAACAAAGCTTTGATTCAGATAAAACAATTATTATGCGTAAAACATTCTATTCATTACTAACAATTACAGTTATGCTGACACAGATTTCATGTAGCGGAGAGAGAGAAAAAAATGCTTTGCTATGCGAAAGCAAAGCCCCTTTTGCTGCGCCGGAGTTCAACCGATACAAAACAAGTGACTTTGCCGAAGCATTCAAAATTGCCATCGACGAAAAACGTGCCGATATAAAAAGAATAATCGACAACGAAGAAACACCCACATACGCAAACACGATAGATGCACTTGAGTTGAGCGGAAGGCTTCTTGACAAAGTTTCGGCAATATTCTTTACGCTGAACGAGAGCGACAACAGCCCCGAGATGACAGATATTGAGAACGAGGTGACACCGATGCTCACCGAGTTAAGTGGTTTCGTGTACATGAACGACACTCTGTTTACACGCATTAAATCACTTTACGAACAACGCGAATCACTTTCGCTTGACGAAGAACAGATGATTGTGCTTGGGAATTACTACAAAAAATTTGTTCGTGGCGGTGCTCTTTTGAACAACGAGGAGAAAGCACGCCTGCTCGAGTTGGATACAAAAATAAGCCTTGCACAAATTGAATTTGGGAAAAACCTGCTCGCCGACAATAAAGATTTCAAATTGGTGATAACCGACGAAAAAGAACTCAGCGGGTTACCCGACGGTGTAAAAGATGCAGCAAAGGCAACAGCCGAAGAGGCCGGTATCGAGGGGTGGGTGTTTACACTTGACAAGCCAAGCTGCATACCCTTCATGCAATATGCCGACAACCGTTCGTTGCGCGAAAAGATATACAAGGCTTACTACAATCGCGGAAACAACAATAACCCAAACAACAACAAGACTATAATTCGAAATATCCTATCCATGCGGCAAGAGAAAGCCAAGTTGCTTGGTTTTGAATCGTTTGCCCATTATATGCTCGATGAAAAGATGGCCGGAACACCGGAGGCTGCAAACCAATTACTGATGAGCATTTGGAAACCTGCTGTAGAGCGGGCTAAAGAGGAAGCCGAAGCATTGCAAAGCATAATATACGCCGAGGGCGAGAATTTCAAACTCGAGGGCTGGGACTGGTTCTACTACACCGAGAAACTGCGTAAAAGCAAATACTCGCTTAACGACGAAGACATAAAGCCATACTTTAAGATTGACAATGTATTGGCCGGTGCTTTCGATTGCGCAAGCAAACTATATGATATAAAATTTATTGAGCGCAACGATATTCCCGTTTATCACAACGAGGTAAAGAGCTACGAAGTTCTTACCAACGATAATGAACATTTAGGTATTTTCTACACCGACTTCTTTCCGCGCCCATCGAAACGTCAAGGTGCATGGATGACAAATTTTGTAAACCAGATTAATTTGGGCGGCGAACAAAAACGTCCGATGATTGTAAACGTATGCAACTTCACTGCACCCACAGGCAGCACGCCGGCTCTTCTTAACATAGATGAGACACGCACACTGTTCCACGAATTCGGACACGCGTTGCATGGAATGCTCACACAAACACACTACCCATCGGTAAGCGGAACGAACGTTAAACACGACTTTGTGGAACTCTTCTCGCAAGCCAATGAAAAATGGGCAGTTGCACCCGAGGTAATGCGTACATATGCAAAACATTACAAGACAGGTGAGGTTATACCCGATTCACTTATAGAAAAGATGCAAAACAGCTCGTACTTCAATCTTGGGTTCGAGACAACCGAACTTGTTGCAGCCGCACTGCTCGACCTGCAGATGCACCTTGTAAAAGATTACGAGAACTTCGATTGCAATACTTTTGAAGATGAGTTGCGCAAAACACTCGGCTTTATTCCCGAGATAGAATATCGCTATTGCAGCACCAATTTTGCCCACATTTTCAGTGGAGAATATGCTGTAGGTTACTATGCATACCTATGGGCCGAGGTGCTCGACTGCGACGCCTTTGAATTGTTCAAACAGAAAGGCTTGTTCGACAAGGAAACTGCAGCAAATTACAAGGTGTTACTTGAAATGGGTGGTAGCAAAGACCCTATGCGTGAATATCGCCGCTTCCGCGGAGCCGACGCCAACCCCGATGCTCTGCTACGTGCACGAGGATTAAAATAAGAAGCTATGGAAGAAAGAATAGAACTTGCCGTATCTCTTTTTAAAGAGGGATACAACTGCTCACAATCGGTTGTGGCAGCATTTGCCGATATGTATGGTTTCACTCGTGAACAAGCACTTAAGATGGCTGCATCGTTCGGTGGAGGAATAGGCCGTATGCGCCAGACTTGCGGTGCCGCATGTGGGCTGTTTATGATTGCCGGTTTGGAAACAGGCTGCACAGAGGGGAGAAACAGTGAAGGGAAAGAGGCCAATTACAAGTTGGTACAGAAGTTGGCAGCAGAGTTCGAGAAACGCAATGGTTCGCTCATTTGTGGCGAACTGTTGGGTTTGGTAAAAAACAGCCCGACACCTCCTACCCCGGAAGCACGTACAGCAGAGTATTACAAGAAGCGTCCATGTGTCAAAATGGTAGAGGAAGCTGCTATAATTTGGGTAGAGTATATGCAAAAAAATGATAAATAGACACTTTTTTGCATTAAATTTGATAAAAATACCATTCTCGGTATTGTCATTATAAAAAAAAGAAGTACCTTTGCAACCGTTTTAAACAGAACGATATAAGTTGAATTAAAAAATTATGATTATGATTACAGAAATGGCTGGTGATTTTGCAGGTCGTATTTGGAACGCCCTCAATGAAACAGAAGGTCTTACATTGAAAGAAATTAAGAAAGCTACAAAATTGAAAGACAAAGAACTTTACTTGGGTCTTGGTTGGTTGCTCCGCGAGGACAAAGTATTCTCTTGCGTTGCAGAGGAAGAGGAAATCTTCGCCCTTAAGTAAATAATACAATTATAAAAATAACGAGTTGGCCTTGGGGCCAACTCGTTATTTTTATTTATCAAGCGTACCGATAACAAATCCGCCCCTGTCTACTGCCGGATTATATACAAACCGGCCGCCGGTTATCTCCTCTACCGAAACATCCTTATAAACAATGGTGTAACCACCGCCCTGTGTTTTATATGTATCCTCCTCATAAAGGAATGCTATTTTGCCATCGGCCTGCTGAATCATTGTGGAATAAGCCGAAGAAAGATTACTAATTTGATACTTCCCGTCCCAATCCTTTGCAAAATTCTTGGGATAATTGTAATCGGAGAAACCCTCCAACACCTTGTAATATATACCTACATTGCTACGCCCCGAACCGAAAGGCAACGACTGTAGTGCAATGAACATATCTTTTCCATCGCTCTTTCGTGTAACAGGCAACACCATAACCTCGCCATTACACGAATTGTTTACAGCCGTAACACCATTATTATCGACACCGGAGAATGCATGTTCGCCCCAATAGCCGACAGCCTTACCGGCATCGGTAAAGGTGAAAATATTATAAAGGCGACCACCACCGCAACGCGAACTTAACAGGATGGAGCCATCGGGCAACTCCTCGGTTTTCGGTTCATCACCACCATAAGGAACAGGTGCAGCCTCTGCCCCACCCAAAATATTCCATTTACCGCCAAAATCGTCGGAGTAGACAACAAAATTACAGAACTGCCCCTTATTGTCGCGGGCAAGCATAGCCGCATACAAACGATAATAATCACCCACCTTTGTAACGGAACTTTGGAATATTCGTCCCGAACCTATGAACATCGATTTTATAGGACCTACTGGAGAGTTGTCTATGGGAGCATAGAACTGTTCGGTAATAACCTCGGGCTCGCTCCAAGTGAGACCTCCGTCGTTGCTGTAAAGCCGCGCCACCTGATTGGGGTATTCACGTGTTGCAGCAAAATATGTTTGATAACCACAAACACAGATAAGCAATATACGATTACTCTCCCTGTCGGCCACAATAGCCGGGTCGCCATAGCCGGCCATAAGCGATTTATTGGGATTATTGTCGATTTTCTTTCCGTCACCCGAGATTATTGTAAAAATATCGCCCCACGTAGCACCGTTGTCATCACTTATTCTGCAATGTAAATCGATACGTCCGTTACCAATATCGGCACGACAGAAGCGGTAATCGGCCACCGCCACCAACCTGCCGTCAACTGTTTTTGCAATTGCCGGTATACGGTACGGAATAGCCTGTGTTGTGGGTGTCGGAAAAAGGTCGTAACCTTTTTTTGCGGTTCCATCGTCACCCGCCGAAACAAGTGCTGCTGAAAAAAGAAAAGCAGCAGACAATAGAAATTTCCTCATATTATTTGATTTAAATTCATGTTTTGTGCAAATATAAACAAAAAACGAGCGAAAAAAAACAAAGTTAACTTTGTTTTTCACAGAGAGTGCAGTATATATTCGAGTTTAAGCTCAAATATAGGATGCGGCTGTTTATGACAAATAAACAAAAGCTAAAGAGGATATAAAAGAGTAAAAAAATTATTTTAATAAATTTAAAACGGTTTTTATCGTTTTATTATTTTAAAATAGTATTTTTGCAAAGAATGGCATCGAGCCATACATAATTAAAATGATACATTATTAATTAACCCAATAAATTATAATCATGACAATTGACAATTTTAAATTTGCCGGCAAAAAGGCAATCGTTCGTGTTGACTTCAACGTTCCATTGAACGAAGAGGGTAAAATTACCGATGACACACGTATTCGCGGTGCTCTCCCCACATTGAAGAAGGTATTGGCCGATGGTGGTGCACTCATTATCATGTCACATATGGGTAAGCCCAAAGGTAAAGTGAATGCAAAATTCTCTTTGAGCCAGATTGTTGACGCAGTTGCCGAAAAACTTGGTGTTCCCGTACAGTTTGCTCCCGACTGCGCAAAAGCTGCCGAGGTTGCTGCTGCTTTGAAACCGGGTGAGGTGCTTATGCTCGAGAACCTTCGTTTCTATCCCGAGGAGGAAGGCAAGCCTGTAGGTATCGATAAAGAGGACCCCGCATACAACGATGCAAAGAAAGCCATGAAGGAGTCACAGAAAGAGTTCTCGAAGACTTTGGCTTCGTATGCCGACTGCTACATCAACGACGCTTTCGGTACAGCGCACCGTCGTCATGCTTCAACAGCTGTCATTGCCGACTACTTCAGCGATGACAACAAGATGCTTGGTTATCTTATGGAGAAAGAAGTTAAGGCTGTTGACAACATACTGAAAGACATTAAACGTCCTTTCACCGCAATCATGGGTGGTTCGAAGGTTTCAACAAAAATCGGTATTATCGAAAACCTTATGGACAAGGTTGACAACCTTATCCTTTGCGGTGGTATGACATATACTTTTGCAAAGGCACAAGGTGGCAAAGTAGGTAATTCAATAGTTGAGGATGATAAATTGCAATTGGCACTCGACATCATCGAGCAGGCTAAAGCAAAAGGTGTAAACCTTGTATTGGCGACCGATTGTGTTGCTGCTGATGCATTCTCTAACGATGCCAACACACAGATTGTTCCTGTAAGCGATATTCCCGAAGGTTGGGAAGGCTTGGATGCAGGTCCCGAGGCCCGCAAAGCATTTGCTGCAGCCATAGAGGATGCAAAAACAATCCTTTGGAACGGCCCTGCAGGTGTATTCGAGTTTGACAACTTCACAGCCGGCTCACGTGCTATTGCCGAGGCTATCGGTAAGGCTACTGCAAACGGTGCATTCTCGCTCATTGGTGGTGGTGACTCTGTTGCTTGTATCAACAAATTTGGTATGGCAGAGCAGGTTTCATACATCTCAACAGGTGGTGGTGCACTTCTTGAAGCTATCGAGGGCAAGGTTCTTCCCGGCGTAGCAGCAATCAAAGGTGAATAAATTTATTTCTTTATAGGCATAAACAGCGTGGCACGCCACGCTGTTTATGTTTGTATATAAGGAGAGCAGACATTTATAAAAGATTCATATTTAAGAATTGTAAAGAGGTATGGAAGCCAAAAGAATAATCGAGATACGACGTATGGCAAATACATTTTTGCAAGATGAGAGGCTGAAACAAGCTATTGAAATTCTTGGAGAAAGTATTGAAGAAATTAACAATTGGGAATTACGCACACGATACACCGAAATAGAAACGGCATATCGATACATGCTCGATTATTTCAGCATAGGAATGCCCGACCCCGACAGACAACGCCTGCGCTGCGAATTGATAGGAAAATGTTATATGCTTAACGATGAGATTGCCATAGCACGTGAGAGCGAACATTCCTTATCGGTATATTCGCAGCATCGACGTAAATACAAGAATAGCACCGATGCCGAAAGATTACGTATACAACTCGCCGAGAATGCAGCAAACCTATCCGTAACAAATATTCTTCCCGAAAGTGAAAGAAAAAGTATAAACAGAGAACTTGCCGACCAACACGAGAAATTACTTGCAGAGGCTTTCATGCGCATTTGGTGTTGCACAAACCCGACAAAATCGACTCTAAATGAAATCTATTCATTGCTTACCGAACGAAAAATAGGTATAAACGACAGAGCAACACTTGTAAGTGCTGTAACTTTAGGCATGCTGAAATGCTTCGACCCGCAAAAGGCCGTTATGTTGTGTAACCTTTCCATGCATGATGAAAGCGACATTGCAGTAAGAGCGCTGACAGGCCTTGTAATAATTCTTACCGCCAACGAAAAACGCATAAAATATTATCCAGCCCTAAATGCTGCATTAGAATCGTTAAAAGAGAATACCACAATACTTAAACGCATCGAAACAACACAGATACAACTTCTGCGCAGCCGCGAAACACAAAAGATTGATAAAAAGATGCGCGAAGAGATTATACCTGCTATGATGAAAAACCCCAATATAGGGAGTAACAAAATTGGGATAGACCTCATAAAAGAGATGGAAGACGAAGGGCAGAACCCCGAGTGGAAAGCATGGATAGAACAAGACAAGATAAAAGACAAAATAGAGGAGATGACCAAGTGGCAGATTGAAGGTGCCGATGTGTATATGAGTACCTTCTCGCAACTGAAACGTTTTCCGTTCTTTAACGAACTTGTTAATTGGTTCCGGCCATTCGACAATGTTGTACCGCAAATATCGGAAATATTACCAAGCAACAGAAATATATCGAAAAGCATCTTAGGTGCAATATGTTCGTCGCGACAATTCTGCAACAGCGACAAATATTCTTTCTGTTTTGCATTCGGCCAAGTACCGAACGAACAGCGAGAGATGCTGATGCAACAGATAGACAGCGGCGAAGACGAGACACACGATACAAGCAACGAGGTGCCGACAGAAAAGGAAGCAGAAATAACCGGGAACCAATATATTCAGGACCTGTACCGCTTTTTTAAACTGTCACACTTCCGTCATGATTTCAGTGACCCCTTTACTCTATCGCTCAATTTACTTGAAAGCCAATCGTTATCGTTCCTATTGGATCGCAGCAGCTCTATCCTGAAAACATTCAATTATCTTATTGAGAAGGAGTATTACACCGAGGCATACAACTGCGGAGTGATGTATGAGGCAAAAGACTGCGACAGTCGTCACGATGCACAATTCTATCAGAAAATGGGATACAGCCTGCAAAAACAGGGAGAATACCGCAAAGCTATAGATTACTATACAAAAGCCGATATAGTGAAACCCGACACTTTGTGGACAATAAGACACATGGCACAATGCTACCGCCTGCTTGGCGAGTTCAACAATGCGCTACACTATTATGAAACAGCCGAAGAGATTGCACCGGAGAATATGTCTCTGTTGTTTCAAACCGGTGAATGTCTGGCATCACTGAAACGCTACGAAGAGGCATTCGGCCGTTTCTTCAAAGTGGAGTACCTGCGACCCGAATCGTTGCGTGCAAAGCGTGCAATAGCGTGGTGCTCTTTTGTTACCGGACAAGACGAGCAATCACGCTGCTATTATGAAAAGATACTATCGAGCAAAAAGGCTAAAAGTGAAGATTACATGAATGCGGCACATGTAGAATGGGTAAGCAACAATCGCAAGCGTGCAATAGAATTATACAGACAAGCCAAAGAACTCTATCAAAGCAATGACAGACTGATAGAGAATATCTTCATGGACAAGGAAATACTTATTGCACGAGGAACATCGGAAGACGAATTGCTACTATTACGCGATATTCTTGTGTAAACTCTTTATGTTAAGAAATATGTTGTTGAAAATTCTCTGCAACATATTTCTTATGTCATATCATTTTCATCTATCAATAAAATATATTTACCAATCTGACATATCCACTATTTATAAAATCATTACATTATATTATTCTCGTAAAAAATATATCAAAAAGCAACCTTGCAACTTTGCACTATTTTTCTTACTTTTGCATCCCGAAGAGCACAAAGTTCTTTAATATATGAGAAGAATCGCCAACTTACATTATTACATTTCAGTCGCTTGTATTTACATCCCGTATCATCATAATATTTCTACAAATTGGGAGGACTGAGTGTCGGTGTAATTCTATAACATAATCACTATTAAATATTTATAACAAATGAGCAAAGTACGTTTGCTCATAATAGTGCTGTATGCATCATTATGGGCCAAGGGTAGCTATGCCCAAGAA
Organism: Bacteroidaceae bacterium; assembly: GCA_017466065.1. The sequence goes on along the minus strand of JAFTUV010000025.1, from coordinate 119,044 downwards.
TCTTATGTACTGACGCTGGAGCAGATATTTGCTTTGGCCGATGAAAATAGCAAAGCGTTGAAAATTGAGGATGCCGCAGTCATCGAGGCACAGCAAAGTGTCAAGGTGGCTAAAAACGGTTATCTGCCTGATATTGATATCTCTCTGTCGGCAAGCTATCTTGGCAATGGAACTTTAATGGATAGAGATTTCTCAAATGGGCAGAATATCAAGATGCCACACTTCGGAAATAATTTTGCAGTCCAAGCCACTCAACTTATCTACGGCGGAGGTACTGTCAGCAATAGTGTGGCGATGGCGAAACTCGGTGAGGAGATGGCGAGTGTAAATCGTGAAGCAACCCGTTCGCGTATTCGGTTTATGCTCACAGGATTTTATCTCGACCTGTACAAACTACATAATGCAATAAAGGTCTATGACCGGAATATCGAATTGGCAAAGGTTATCATCGAAGATACAAAAGCCCGCAATGCCGCAGGTGTAGCACTTAAAAATGATGTTACACGCTACGAGTTGCAACTCAAAAATTTGGAACTCGCACGCCGTCGCATTGAAAACTCAAAGGATATTCTCAACTATGACCTAACAAAAATGTTGGGGTTACCGGCCGAAACCAAGATTCAGCCTGACACAACACTCCTTGAGCGCGCGCTGCCGATAGAAGAAATAACCTATTGGCAGCGGACAGCACAAAGCAATGCTCCCTCCTTGAAGCAGTCGGCATTAGCCGTTGAAATGGGAGAGTATGCCGAAAGGTTAGCACGTGCCGAGTGTAGGCCTACGATTACGCTTATTGCTGCAAACCATTTTGACGGCCCGATAACTATTGAAGTACCTGTAATTAACAAGAATTTCAACTGTTGGCATGTCGGAATAGCTGCTTCATTCAAATTATCATCGCTTTATAAGGCAAACAAGAGTATAAAGCAGGCTCAATATCATACAATGTTAAGCCGCAGGCGTCAAGATGATGCTCTGGAACAGATTTCATTGACTGTACAGTCGGACTATACAAGATATATGGAAGCATTTGATGAAATAGCAACATTGGAGAAAAGTCTTCAACTTGCCAAAGAGAATTATTGTATTGTAGAAAACCGCTATCGTAATGACATCGTACTCGTCAGCGATATGTTAGATGCATCAAATCAACTACTTGATGCCGAGTTACAATTGGTAAATGCACGTATCAACGTAATTTTCAACTATTACAAACTGAAAAATACATCTGGCAATTTATAAAAAAATAATATTATGACAATAAAAACAAAAAAACTGATTTACAATATCTCAGCTTGCTTATTGTTGCTTGGAGCAATATTTTGGATATGCGAAAAGTTCATCCACCTTGGTCGCGTGGAGTTTACAGAAAATGCACAAGTCAAACAACTTATTGTCCCCGTAAATTCTCGTGTACAAGGATTTATCAAGGAAGTACGCTTCGACGAATATTCCAAAGTTGCAAAAGGCGATACACTCGTTATAATTGAGGATACGGAGTATCGTTATATGGTGGCACAAGCCGAAGCAAATCTTGCCAATGCTATAACAGGGAAGGATGCAATGTATAACGTTATTTCAACCACGCAAACTAACCTTACGGTGACTGATGCAAGCATAGAGGAGGCATATATACACCTCGAAAATGCAGAGCGCAATTACAAACGATTCAGCACGCTATACGAGCAGGATGCCGTAACACGACAGCAGTACGACGATATGCATACCGCTTATTTAGTCGCCAAAGCACGTTACGAAATGCTCTGCCGTCAGAAGAAGAGTATGCAGTCGCTTGGTCGGGAGCAGAACACCCGTTTGGGCCAGAACGAAGCAGGCATCAAGTTGGCAGAGGCGGCTTTGGAATTGGCACTTTTAAACCTCTCCTATACAGTGATACTCGCCCCTTGTGATGGTTACATGGGCCGCAAAGCGATTCAGCAAGGACAATTTATTCAGCAGGGGCAGACATTGGTTGATATTGTTGATGCAGAGGACAAATGGGTAGTAGCCAATTACAAGGAGACGCAGACTGCCAACATCACCGAGGGTTGTGAAGTGGAGATAGAAGTGGATGCTTTATCCAAACATAAGTTCAAGGGTGTTGTTCGCTCTGTTTCACATGCTACAGGTGCAAGTTTCTCGCTTATGCCACAAGATAACTCTTCGGGAAACTTTGTAAAAATTGAGCAGCGCATACCTATCCGAATCGACTTTACCAAAGATAACGACAGTAAAGCCTTGGAGCGCGTAGCGGCAGGAATGAATGTAGAGTGTAAGGTGTTATATTAAACCGCAAAAGATGTCTTGGAATAATAATCAACCATTCTCCATTCCCCAGATACGGTTTATCCCTGAAAAGATGAAGCCGTGGATTATAATCCTCTTTATGATGGTTTTGCAATGTACCGGCGGAATCTATATGGCCGCCGTCAATGAGATTGCAGGCTCGACACAACTTCTCAAAGAGGATGTCATGATGGCCGGTTTCTCATCACTCATCGGTATGGCTCTCTATTTTGTGCTGATGTTTAGGTTAAAAAATGCAGTACGCCCCAAAACGACACTATCCATAACACTCTGCATGCTTATATTTGGTAACCTGATATGTATGCACACCGAAAGTGTACTCGTTTTGGTTACAGTATGTTGCCTGACGGGATTTTTCAGGCTGTGGGCGATATTCGAACTTAACTCCACTATACAACTTTGGATAACACCAAAACGAGATATGTCGGTTTTTTTTACCTATATCTTCCTCACGGTAAATGCGGCAATGCAAATTTCGGGCCTGGGATTGGCCTTCTTTTCAACTTGGGCCTCGTGGCACTATATGCATTGGATTATGATTGTACTGATGGCTGCTATGTGGCTTGTGGTACTTATCATATACAGAGACATACCTATAATGCCCCATTTACCATTATCGGGAATCGATTGGATAGGCATGCTGATGTGGGGAGCAACAGCAATGTCGGCACTATTTGTGTTAATATATGGCGAACACTACGATTGGTGGTATTCGGAACATATCCGCTTCGCAACCGTATTTGGTGTGGCAACACTTTTATTAAATTTGTTGCGGGCTTCATTCATACGCAACCCTTATATTTCGCTCAAGACATTGATTATGCCCATTGTGTCGATGTCAATCATTGCGGTAATCCTGGTAAACCTGCTTTTGGCTCCTTCGCATATATTCGAGCAAGCCTTGATGAGCAGCGTATTGGGTTATGATGGACTCTATGCTGCATCACTGAACTATATCTCTTTAGCAGGAATTGCAGTGGGGGCTGTCTTCACTTGGATATGCTTTGCTGTTAGAAAATGGACTTACCAGCGAATGTTGGTCATTGGCTTTTCATTGCTGACTATATATCTTGCTTATTTTTACTTCAGAATAGACTATAATATCCCGAAGGAGACCCTCATGCTACCGATTTTTGTTCGTAGTATGGCACAAGTAGTCATAAGCACAGTACTGCTGACCTCTATCACTCGTTTGCCTTTCCCGTTCCATTTTACCGAAGGAGTATGTCTTCACAACCTCTTCAGTTCTGCTTTGGCTGCAAATATCGGAACAGCAATTGTCGGCCGATGGCTTAAAGTCGTAATGGAGCGTAATGCTATGTTGCTATACGAGAGAATAGACAATATTACACTATCCACCTCACACACTCACATTGACAAGTTGTATGGAATGATACAAATACAATCGCTGCTGGAGTCGATGAAGGAGATTTATGGTTGGTTATTGTTTATAGCCATTCTTTGCCTTTTAGGACTTATGTTGCGTTACAGCAGAATCCGTCCGATGAGAGTGATAGAGCCGACCTATCAAGCCATTAATAAATTCATACGCCACGATATAAGATTACGCTTAAGCAAGCGTAATCTTAATTAGAAGATATAATTTAATTCTTTAAGTTATATCAAAATACACCTAAAGACAATATTTCACATAGTATTTACAAACCTAAAAAGGAGTAAAAGAACCCGATAATTTACTACTTATTATTTACCATTGCATCTATCGCAGCAACAGCAACCACATTCAATATCTCCTGAACCGTACTTTCGAAATCAATAAAGTGAATAGGCTTGTTAAGACCAATCTGAATGGGTCCTATAATTTCAGAATCGGGACTCAATGCCTGCAACATCTTATACGATGAATTTGCAGCACTCAAGCAAGGGAATATAAGAGTGTTAACCTCCTTGCCCTGAAGTCTTGTAAAGGGATATTTACTATCGCGTAATTCGTTGTTAATGGCTATGTTCACCTGCATCTCGCCATCCACAGTCAAATGGGGATAATCGGCGTGCATGCGTGTAACGGCCTCGTGCACACTTGCGGCACTACCCTCTTTGTCGGTTCCAAAATTCGAATAAGATATCATAGCCATCACAGGTTCGTGATTGAAGAAACGGACTGCTTTATCGGCCAAACGAGCTATATCGATAAGAGAATCGGTGTCGAGGCTTCGATTAATGAGTGTATCTGCCACAAAATATGTTCCTTTCTTTGAATTAAGGATGTGCATGGTACCAAAGTGCGAGAAACCGTCTTGCAGACCGATAACCTCTTTTGCAACCTTAATGGTGTTGGAATATCTCGTATATAAACCGGTGATGAATGCATCGGCTTCACCCGTTTCAACCATCATCATACCAAAGTAGTTACGCTCGAACATCTTATCGTTCGCCTCCTCGAAGGTGTAACCCTCGCGACGACGTTTATCGGCCAAGATACGTGCATAGCGTTCACGACGAGAGGCCTCATCGGGGTGTCGCAAATTAACTACCTCTACACCATCGAGGCTGAGATTATGCTCCTTTGCAAGTTTTCTTATTATCTCGTCGTTACCAAGCAGAATAGGATTGCATATACCCTCCTCTTTTGCAAGAACTGCTGCTTTAAGCATCGAGGGGTGCGCTCCTTCGGCAAAAACAATACGTTGAGTTTTTGAACGTGCGGTATCAAGTATCTGCTGTGTAAGCTTCGACTCGCGCCCCATAAACTCGACCAAATGTTCTTTATATTTATCCCAATCCTCGATTGTCTTACGGGCTACACCGCTTGCAATGGCAGCCTTTGCTACAGCCACAGACACCTCGACCAAAAGACGCGGATCCACAGGTTTGGGTAGAAAATACTCACGCCCGAATTTAAGATTGCTTACATGATACACCTTGTTCACAATCTCGGGAACAGGCTGTTTGGCAAGGTCGGCAATAGCACGAACCGCAGCCAACTTCATCTCCTCGTTAATGGCTGTTGCAGCCGTATCAAGAGCACCTCGGAATATATACGGGAAGCCTATCACATTGTTTATCTGATTGGGATAATCGGTACGTCCGGTACTCATCAACACATCGGGACGACTATCCATGGCATCCTCGTATGAAATTTCCGGTACAGGGTTGGCAAGAGCAAAAACAATTGGGTCCTTTGCCATCGAACGTACCATATCTTTTGTAAGAACATTGCCTTTTGACAAGCCCAGGAATACGTCGGCATTGGCGACAGCCTCGGAAAGAGTGGAAATATCGCGTCGGTCTGTAGCAAATTCTTTTTTCTCGGGTGTCAGCCTGTCGCGGTCGCTTCTTATAACACCCTTACTGTCGAGCATCACAAGATTATTTTTACTTACGCCCAATGCTATATATAGGCGTGCACACGATATTGCAGCCGCACCGGCACCGTTGACGACAACTTTAACCTCGGATATATTTTTTCCGTTAACATCGAGGGCATTCAACAAACCGGCTGCAGAAATTATGGCAGTACCATGCTGGTCGTCGTGCATCACAGGAATATCAAGTTCCTCTTTTAAGCGACGTTCAATTTCAAAACATTCGGGTGCCTTGATATCCTCGAGGTTTATACCGCCAAAAGTTGGCGATATTGCTTTTACAGCCTCAACAAATTTATCTGGATCGCTCTCGTTTACCTCAATATCGAATACATCTATACCGGCATATATTTTAAAGAGCAACCCTTTACCCTCCATTACAGGCTTACCGCTTAACGCACCAATATCACCCAACCCCAAAACTGCCGTACCATTTGAAATAACAGCTACAAGGTTACCTTTATCGGTATATTTATAAGCATTCTGCGGATCTTTCTGTATCTCGAGACAAGGTTCGGCAACACCGGGCGAATAAGCCAACGAAAGGTCTGTTTGAGTGAAATACGGTTTGGTAGGTACCACCTCTATTTTTCCGGGACGTTTTCCCTCATGGTATCTTAATGCATCTTCTTTTGTAATCTTTGCCATATTATAATAAATTTCTATTCAAAAAATGTATCGCCCTCGACACCTACGCCAAAAAGGGCAAAATCGTATTTGACCGGGTCATCGGGACACATAAGGCGAAGCGCGGCTGTCAATTCTTCTACAGTCTTGCGATCGTTCTGTTTTCTTTTTATAAGACCAAGCATTCTGCCTGTTCGTGCCACATGCACATCGAGCGGTATCATAAGTTTTGATGATGGAATCTCTTTCCACACACCCAAATCAACCACACCATCCTGGCGACAGAGCCAACGTAACATCATATGCATGCGTTTACAAGCCGACGCCGGCCTGCCGGCCGATGCCACGGGGTTGGAAATATGCCTGGTAAAGTTACCATCGTTTGCAAACGACAACTCATTGCGCAAACGCAATATTCCATCCCAAGTGGAACAGCCAATGAAAAGTTCTTCTAACGTAGAAACACGTTCGTATATATATTGCAATCCACGACATAAATAGACAAAATCACGAACAAAAAATGTTCGATGTATGTTTGCCGATTCATCAAGACTATTCCAATTGCCTTTCATTATGAAATCGTATGGCTTGCCATCCATTATATCGAAAAACATCTTGCGACCGGAACGAAGAATCATTGTACGGTTTCCCCAAGCAATTACCGATGCAAGCAGTGATGCTATCTCTATATCTCTTTTCTCCTTAAAATAATGTGGGAAAGAGACAGGATCATTTATGATAAAGTCCTTACGGTTGTACAACAGCACTTTGCTATCCAATATAGCTTTCAATCGCTCCATGTTCATCTTATTTTTTGTTCACTTGCGCCACTCTGCCACCAAAAAAGAAGTTACGAATGTTTTCAGCAGCAAACGTTGCCATCTCGGCTCGGCACTCGGCTGTCTGGGTACCTATGTGCGGAACAAGAACGGTATTCGGCAAGGCGAGCAATTCGGCTGTTACGGTATCGTTGAATTCGTATACATCGAGCCCTGCACCGGCAATACGTTGCTCGCGTAAGGCTTCTGTAAGAGCCTTTTCATCCACAAGCGGGCCACGAGCCGTATTTATAAGATATGCGGTAGGCTTCATCATAGCCAAAGTCTCACTGTTAATTATGTGATGGGTCTGCGATGTCAACGGAGCATTAAGCGAAATCACATCTGAAGTTCTTAAAAGTTCGTCAAGCGGCATATATGTAACACCTAAAGCAATCTCGGCCTCGGGCATCAGACGGTTGCGATTGGTATATGCTACCGACATTCCCGAAGATTTTGCTCGGCGTGCCAACGAACTGCCTATGCGTCCCATACCAACGATACCCAATTGTTTGCCCCACAACGATGTTCCAAGATTATCCATAATGCCTTTCACATATTTACCGGTGCGTTGTTTCTTGTCGAAATCGGTAATACGTCGCATCACATCAATCATAAGCCCCATTGCGACATCGGCTGTAGGCTCGGTCACAGGGTCGGGAGTGTTGGCTATGCATATCCCCAATTCTGTGGCAGCCGCAACATCGATATTATCGTAACCAACAGCAAAATTGGAAACAATCTTCAAACGCTTGCCGGCCGACAATAACCGTCTGTCGACGGGAAAGTTCCACATAGAATGCAAAGCATCATATTCATCTATAATAGAAAGCGCCTCGTCGTAGGTAAACGATTGCACCCCATCGGGTGGCATTGTAATGTCGAAGTCCTTCAATATTCCGCGATAAAGGTCTGCGAAAATATTATATGTAATCAAAACCTTCTTCATCCTACCGATGTATAAAATAATTATCTGCCGGCTATTCGGGCATCAAGTTCATTCATTGCTTCAAGTATGGCATTGTCCACCTTATCGCAAACAGGAACCAATGGTAAACGCAGAATATTTTTTACAAGAGACTTATGTGCAAGCAACGATTTTATTCCACCGGGATTGCCATCGGCAAAAAGTTGCTTTATCACATTGGTGAAGCAATCTTTCAGTTCCTCGGCTGCAGCATATTCACCGGCGGCCATCAATGCTACCATCTGCGAGAATTCACGAGGATAGGCATTGCCAAAAACAGACACAACACCGTTGCCACCTGCTCTAATGACATCGTAAGTAATGCCGTCGTCACCCGAAAGAACCACAAAATCATCGGGTGTACGCTCTATAATCTCTTTAATCTGTTGCATATTGCCCGAAGCCTCTTTTACACCCACTATATTCGGACACTCCTCGGCCAGGCGAACAACTGTATCGGGCAACATATTCACCCCGGTACGGCCGGGTACATTATACAGGTATATAGGTAAATCGGTGGCTGCCGCAATGGCTTTATAATGTTGATATATTCCTGTTTGCGAAGGTTTGTTGTAATATGGAACCACAGAAAGAATTGCATCAACACCTTGAAGATCTTCTGTTTTAAGTTCTTCGACCAATGCTTGAGTGGAATTACCACCGACTCCCAACATTATAGGTAAACGACCTGCAACTTTTTTTATGATGCACTTTCGAATATTGCGTTTCTCGTCTACTGTCAATGTTGGTGTTTCGGCAGTTGTCCCCAAGACACACAGATAATCGGTACCACCATCCAATTGCATTTGTACAAGATTATCCAATGCCGCATAGTCCACTTCATTATCTTCTGTAAAGGGCGTTACAACAGCTACCCCCATGCCTTTCAATCTATTTTGCATCATAAAATATCAAGTATAGTTTTTTCGGTGACAAATTTACATCAAAAATCATCAACTTCGTTACATTATAACAACGAAATTATATAAAATATGTAAATTCTTTTATTCATGTTAATTTAGCATCGACAGGAATTCATCTTCACTAACCAAGCGCACTCCCATCTTCTGTGCTTTTTCCAATTTGCTTGGTCCCATATTCTCTCCGGCAAGAATAAACGAAGTAGATTTGCTTACACTGCCCACATTCTTTCCTCCATGCTTCTCTATCATCGTCTTATACTCATCGCGCGAATGGTGATTAAAGACTCCGCTTATTACTATCGACAGTCCTTTAAGTTTATCGGTACGACCGGAAAGTTCGTCGGCATCCAGCTCAAATTTCAGCCCGGCTGTACGCAGCGCCTCCACAAGTTCCCTATTCCGGGCAGATGCAAAGAACTGCAATACACTCATTGCAATTCTCTCGCCTATATCGTCAACGGATATAAGGTCGAAAAGATTCGCATTCATAATTGCATCGATATTACGGAAAGCACGTGCCAGACGCTTTGCAACGGTTGCACCTACATAATGTATGCCTAATGCAAAAAGAACTCTTTCGAAAGGAACTTCACGCGAAGCAGCAATGGCAGCAATGGCATTCTCGGCCGATTTTGCTCCCATTCGTGGCAAGAACATCAAATCGGAAGAGTGTAGAGTGTAAAGGTCGGCTACACTTTTTATCAATCCCACATTGAACATCAACTCGATGGTTTCGGGTCCCAAAGATTCTATATTCATTGCCTCGCGAGAGACAAAATGTTCGATACGCCCCTTTATCTGCGGAGTACATTCATTCTCATTCGGACAATAATGTGCTGCCTCACCCTCGTTACGAACAAGTTCTGTACCACACTCGGGACAATGTGTTATAAAATTCACCTTTTCACCTATCAATATGCGACAATCGGTATCAACACCTGTTATCTTGGGAATTATTTCGCCTCCCTTTTCAACGTATACCATATCACCTATGTGAAGGTCGAGTTTTTCAATTATATCGGCATTATGCAGAGAGGCCCGTTTGACAACTGTGCCTGAAAGCTGTACTGCATCCAAATTGGCAACAGGGGTGACAACACCTGTGCGTCCGACCTGATACGATACAGAGTTGAGGCGAGTGAGAGCCCTCTCTGCCGGAAATTTATATGCTATGGCCCAACGGGGCGATTTTGCTGTATAACCAAGATGTTTTTGCTGACGCAGAGAGTTCACCTTCAATACAATTCCATCGGTGGCAAAAGGTAATGTTTTTCGGGCCTCGGCTTGCTCGTCAATAAATTGGAATATCTCTTCAAGTGAACGACATTTACGGGTTACATCAGATATTTTTATACCCCATTGTTTTGCAATCAGCAGGTTTTCATAATGGCCGTCGGCAGGCAACTGCTCGCCAAGCATATAATAGAGATAAGCATCGAGGCCGCGCTTGGCAACCACCGAAGAATCTTGCAGTTTCAATGTACCCGACGCGGCATTGCGAGGATTCGCAAACAACGGTTCACCCTCCTCCTCACGTTGTCTGTTCAATCGTTCGAACACACTCCAAGGCATAAGTACCTCACCACGAATCTCGAACTCCGAAGGATAATCATAACCCTGCAGCACAAGCGGTATTGTACGTATCGTTTTTACATTTGCCGTGACATCATCACCTTTTTCGCCATCGCCACGTGTGACAGCCTGAACCAATTTACCATCAATGTATGTAAGAGAAATCGAAGTGCCGTCGAACTTCATCTCACAACAAATCTCAAAATCTTCGTTCAAGGCACGCTTTACACGTTCATAGAATTCCGCGACCTCGGTTTTCGAGTAGGTATTTCCCAAAGAGAGCATCGGATAGCGGTGAGCCACCTGCTTGAACTCTTTTGTAATGTCACTGCCCACACGCTGAGTGGGAGAATTTGCATCGAACATATCAGGATAGGCCGATTCCAAATCCTGCAACTCGCGCATAAGCATATCAAAATCCATATCACTTATTTGCGGTGCATTAAGTACATAATAGTTATAATTGTGATTATGAAGTAATTCTCTTAACTCTGTAATACGTTCACGAGGTGTCATGTCTGCTATTGATTATTCATACGCGAAGATACTAAAAAGAATGATAACCGACAACGGTTATCATTCTTTTACCATAAACAACTTTTATCAGAATGCTGCGTAGGTGTATGTTACCAACAGATAAGGTTGCTTGTATACCGTTGTCGATTTTGAACTGATATTGTAAGTTATCCCTTTTGCTTTATCGGCCTTTACAAAACCAACACCCATATTCGAAAAACCGGCATTGGAAAGAACGTTGCCGTATGAATTCCACACAGCCTCATCTACCTGATAAACAAAAGTAATGGATTTTGCATCGGCCTGTATATATCCTACTGCGGTCTGATTGAATGCAGGGAATGCCGATACGATAGGAGCCAACTCGGCCTGCTGTTGCGGAGTGAGTGACGTCATTACATAACCATTCTTCTCGAATGCTTTGTTAATAGATTTTGCGGTACTGCACGAAGTTGTTACAAATGCAACAACAAACATTATAATCACCACCGACAAGGATAATAATTTTTTCATAAGTGATATTTTTTAATTAAACAACTTCTAATTCGAATGCGAAGATAGAAAAAAAACAAACAAGTTATTATTACAACAATAAAAAAAGTTATTTTGGAACAGTTCGAACTTCTTTATCCACATCTTCATATGGCGCCGTATCAGGTATTACATCTGTTGCGGAGGAAGCAGACAGTTGTGTCATCAGTTCGGGTGAAATTCCGCTCAACGGTGCTCCTTGTGCAGCCTCCTCTTCGTTACGCCTTAATGCCTCCAGAATCTTTTGAGCAAATGGATAAGAGGAGTTTTCGAGCATTGTTTTAACATCCAAGGCATTCGCCTTGAAAAGTTCCATAAGAAATTCATTGCCAAGCATCTGGTATGCCGGTGTATTATACCCTTCGGAGATGGTCAAATCAATTTCGGCATTCTGCACCTTATCGGGATTGTACCACTTAGACTCTTCATTGTATTGGCTACCGGCTAAATCGATGTAACGCCCTTCGGTATAAAATTGCTGAATGGTTTTCATCAATTTATAATCGCGACGACGACGGAACGCACGAAAACTGTCGAACAAACCTTTAAGGTTCAGTGAGGAGTTCTGTACCTGCAGTGCGTAAAGGCTTGCAGGGGTACCGGCCTTGGGAGCTTGCCCCTGCATTGCCGAATTGACGCCCGAAATTTCGTTAATTAAACGCAATTGCAGGCTCAAGAGTTCAAAATCTCCTGCAACAGAAGCCGAACTGTTGTATTGGCGCACAACACCGTCGATACTCTGCCCCGGTTTAAGTTTAACAAAAAGCACGCCATTGTAACGCACATATTCGTCGATAACCTCCTCGCGCGACATACTTTCGAAAGCATCATCATCCACTACAAGAACTCCTTTTGATGATGTTCCTCGAATAAAATCAATGAGGGTCGCAGTACGGTTTATCGCCCTTTGCTGGTCGATAAACTGCTCTACAAAATTTCCTAATTTACCCTGAACAAGCGGATAAAGATGCAACACATAATTGTGCTCACCATGCCAATAAGGGCTACGTCCTTCCTGCAGAATATCGCCATAAGGTGTCATATAGCGATAATACCAATAGCGTTCAGTCGTATAAGAATATTCTATCAACAATAGGTCCTCTTCTTCTGCCGAGGGAGTATCTTTACGACGTTTTTCATTTTCGGCATCCATCATCTTTTTCGATGCGGTGGTATATGGAAGATAACCCCATGTGCCTTTTGCCGTATCATTCCAATAATAGGCATCGCGAGTCTCCAATTTCCAACCAAGTATTACTCGGCACAGATCACTGCGCGAAGCTGTGAAGAACGACAAATCGCGAACTTCTTTCCCTTGCATCGCATCGGTATCGCAGAAACCGTCAGCAGTGTCACAATACACCTCCATTATCTTTTGTTTCGCTTCGGGCGAGTGCCCGAAATGCGCCAACACATCTTCCAACGGTATATCAAGAAGCTCGCCTATGCAGTTAACATCCCACATACGTACATCTTCAAGATTGGTATTGAAAAACAGGCGTGAGGGGTTTACGCCATACACCCAAACATCCAACCTGCTTTTTGCAGGATTTATACCATACTCTATACGCTGTGCAGTCATTCCACCATTCAACATCACACGCATGGAATCGGAATCCAACTCCTCCATTTCGTTGATATCATGTACATACTCTATGGCAATAGACATCATTTCTCCAATCTTATTCTCTTTTTGGTCGCGTGCAACACACAACGGACGCATTAAATTTTGTCGCAATTGCCCGTCTATGTTATTCAAAATCGGAGCTATCATATTATTCTTCAAAGGAACCTTACCGTTCTTTTTTATCAAATCACCCTCGGTTATATAGTTCAATGTATCCGGGTCGCGAACGTAATCACCCCATTGGTCGCCATAGCTGTACATAAGGCTTCGCCGCAATTTGCGGCGAGCCTCTTCCAATGCATTCCAACAAGCAGCACATTCATTCAAAAAATCGAAGGCCTTTCCTTGGATAAAGTATTGTACATTCGGCTTCACCTTTGGCTCAGCCTTCACTTTTCGATTCAAAAATTTATTCATAACAATTTTTACTTATTGTCATCTAAAAATCATTTCTTCTTGTTCTTCAACGACCTATAGTAATTCCTATACACATCCTTTTCCATTTGACCAAGCATATCTTCCATTTCAAGACGTTGCATGGGAGTTGGTTGTGTAACATGACGCGGAGGCAGAACTTCACCACTACCCTCGTAGCGCCTCAATACCTCATATAGAACATCTACCGGACCGCGCCAAGGAGTCAAAACATCTTCAAAATTTCGGGATGGCAATTGCATGCTACGCGGATAATCTTCGCTGTGTTCGGCTGTCGTAGCCTGTCTTTTCGTATCGGACCAGTCATAACGGCGTGCAACATTTCGTAGTTCTACATTTCCTTGAAGTGATATTTTACCATCACCCCTGTTTGAGCCTACGACATATTCGTCAAGAGTGGGATAACGTTTCCTGAACTCGTTATACGGAACACCAAAATCATGTTCAAAGCGAGAATCACCATATCGAGAAACAAAATCGGAACGTCTATCGTAGTTCTTCAGCATATCGGACATCATCAAACCTTTCTCGTAATTGTGAGCCTCGTCTTCGCTTGCAAGACGTGCCATATTGTAACCGCGTGAGAAATCCTCATAATCCTGTATTATCCGTTGCATCTGCACAGCAAGTTCACTACCGAAGGATGGTTCGGAAAAAGCCCGCATATCAACCATAAGTTCGCCATTTTGCGGATTATACTGACACAAAGGGCCATTCAACTTTTCGAACCGGACAGGCATATCCTGCAGCTCGGGATAGGCCGAAAAGAACATATTATCCTTAACGATATCCTGCAAACGGGCTGCATCATCAAGCGGATATCTCCGATAGAGAATATGATTGAAAAGACGATTCTCAAGAGCTGTACGTTCTTCGGGATGTTTATCTTTGATATTCAAATACGAGTCATAAAAGCGTTCATCGGTATATTTAAGAAGTTTAGTCAAATAATCCTTCACCTTAATATCATCGGCTATCTCGAAACGCCAAGCTCCGTCGGCACCGACTTCCCATCCGGTCTTATATTTAATATAATGTGGATTTGCCTTTTGACGCAGAAGTTTCTGTGCCTCTTCCAATCGTTTACTCAAATAAGTATCACCTTGGGCTGCCATATTCCTCATTCCCTTTTCACCAATAAAACGATAATGGTTTGAGTTATTGAATACATTGCGTACCGTCCTATTGTTCACATAATATTTTCCGGGAGCAGAAGCAGCATCGGTATAATAATCGAATGAAGAATTTACATTTTTATAGCCGGCTGTTTCAAAATCTCGAAAGACTTCGTTACGATACTGTTCGGGGTTGCGTCCTCGGCGCATAGCCAAATAATGACGTTCTATTATCTCGTTCAGTTTCTGTTCCGAGAGTTCTCCATCATTATTTCGGAATATATTCATACGGTTGAACATATCCTTCACAAAGTATTTAAAACGACTCATCAACGAACGTTGCTCTGCCGTTCTCACTCCCTGCTCGGCTATCTGTGCCATATATTCATCGACAGCACGATGGACACCATAGTTGTTCTCCCTTCCCAAAGTGTCGATACGCGCTTTTACGTCGGCACTCGAGCGTTCATAAACTTCATTCAGAAAATCGATGTAATATCGGCCGAACACCTTTTGCAACCCATAATGACCTACAGTTTCGTGTATAACCGTATCACGTACACTCTGTAAATCGGGCAACTTGCTCAAATTGATATTAAGAGTGTTGTTGCGGGCATCGTACCAACCGGCCGAGTGCATAATATCGTTATACTCGGGGTGGTTACGAGGTATTTCAGTATCGGAGTATATTATATTGAAATTCACACCCAGATTACGTCCCAAACGCTCAACCTCGGATTGAAATTCATGTTGTCGGGATATTGTATGTTTATAGGTGTCGGGCGACTGTTGCTCAAAAGAAGATGGTTGCAAAGAACGTTTTTGTACATCCTTGCCCAACAAACGACGTGCTTCGTCGCGCAACAGCAATTCATAATCGTGTATTGCCGCAGCCTCCGATTTTGTCTGTCGATAATAAGGCTTATCCATTGCAGAAACCAGGCTTCCGGCATCAAGATTATGTACACGTTCAGCTTCGGAACGCATCTCATTCAACATATCGGCAAGATTATCCGATGCATATCCCGAACGTTGGAATATTTCATCTACAATCGTATTTTCCGCATCACTCAAAGGCTCCTTATTGGCCTTTTTATACATTGCTTCTGAAATAACATCCACTGCTATACCCTTTTCTTTTGCATAAAAGCCTGCTTGTCTGAAGAACGATTGTGAATCATAATTACGAGCAATCATATTTTCGTATGCAGTTATGCGGTTACGTTTTATTCCCGAAGATGCACTCTTTACATATGCATCCAATTCGCCTCTATCCGAAAACTCCTTGCTTTCTATTCTACCGCCGTTCACGTTGTATGTTGTCGCCATGTAACCACCGTTGGTCAATTTCCTTATTGTATAGCCAACGGGCAAAGGGGGTGTAGATGTGAGTTTGTTTTCTACAATATAAAGCAATTTTGCACGTGTTGCAGCTGAAAGTTCACCACCCGACATCATCTTTAAATAGCTACTCTTTACAGCATCGACGTTACTGCCGGTCTTCAGCGAACTTTCAATTGCATCCAATAATATTGCAGGGTCGACACCGGCATCAGCTATTTCACGTGCCTCGGCAGGAGTAAAGCGTAATTCATGTTTCAATCGACCCATGGAGTTGAGTTTCTCACCTGCTCCGGACGGACGCCAATGTAACATTCGCATCGATAAAAGCGTAGCGGCACTCTCGCCAAAATCCTGCAAAAGGTCGATAGGTTCCACTTCAATTCCCGATGATGCCTTTTCAATTTCGGTCCCAAGAGTAAAAACAGCCGACTCGGCACTCAACACACCGGCAGAGGCAGCCATTCGTCTTGCACCTGTAAGCCCTTGTGAAATAGTTCTGAGCGGAGTACCCACCACACCAAGCAGTGTTCCTGTTCCGGCTCCATGAGCAAAAGAGGATGCAGCAGAAGAGACATCTACATCGTCGCCATGCACCAAATCATTATATACACTGTTTGCAGCATCATAAGTACCAAGTGTAAGAGCTTGTGTTGCCGAGCTTTGTGCTATACGTGCACCTATATTGTCGACAATATATTTACGCGCCATGCCATGTGCGGCATCAGCAGTAACACCATTGGCTGCACCTTTCGACAAAATACTATTTGCCAAACGATTGCGCACCAAAGATGTAGCTCCTCCTACAACCTTTGAAGCTGCACCACCTATTCCATAGAACAGAAAACTATCGCCGGCAAGGGCACCCACATTTGCTGCAAAATCTTCCAAACGGCTTGAATCGTAATTTGCAAGCGAAGCATCATTCAAGCTTCGCCAATTCTTTGTTCCCGAATAGGCCGATTGGGAGAAATCCATCATCTTTCCGGCGAGCGAATTATCGTATGCGCTTCGTGCGACATACTCCACAGAACTTTTAGGGGTATTCTCTTCCACCATTTCATCCATCACTCTGTTATGCAAGGCCGGCTTCAGAACCGAATCCCTGTAGCCTTCAGGCGATAATCGTGCATAACGCGCATAAGGGCCTGCTACAGAATCAAGAACCTTGTTATCAAGCCCTTCCATCGTTCGTTCAGCTACTTTTACAGGGTCTGTGGCACGATGCATTGCACCCATTGCAGCATGTTGGTTTGCCCCCGGTACAGAGATATATTTCACATACTCCTCTTCGCCACGTTTTTTTGCCGCATCACTCTCGCTTCTGTATAAAGGATAAACAGTATCGGAGTAATAACTCTCTATTGCATCATCTACGGCATTATTTGACAACACAAAATTTCGTCGACGACGCAATTCGGAATCTTTTGGAACAAAAAATTCCTTGCGCTGTTCACGATAAAATCTCTCGCGTGCCGATTTATCACCTAATAAATCTATCAAATCCTGCGAACGGTTGATATCATCATCCAACTTTTGCATATTCTGCATAAAACGATAATCGCCTGCAGTATCACTGCCTTGCACACCACTTGTGTGAGATGCGCGTACGTTACCCGAACCTTTAATCGATGGGTTCAATGGGTCATAATAATTTTCTTCTGTTGAAAACATAATCTTTATTGTTTTTATTTTTTAAATAATTTGTCCAAATATCTCCTTGCAGATGTTCTCTGCCCCATCTATCGATGGGATTCTCCATGTGAGGCGATTGTGAATCCTTCTTATTGGGTGCGTCATAAATACTTTTCGGCAGAATGTTGTACAGAATTTGTCCATCATAATCGGCATGCTCTTTCAACAGGCACTCATAAGCGTCTTTTTTTCCCAGAAAGTTATTTTTTGCTTTTATGAAATAAGGATTGACCTTTGACGTGGAATCCATAGGCAACGAAAGACGCGAACCACGTTTACGTGCAACTGCATTTAAGACAGCAGCTGCAATATCACTAATCAAAGCAACATTGCGCATTCTATTATACCTTTTGTAATCGTTGTGCGCGCTTCGGACAAGACTTTTAATCATACATTTACCTCCTTTCCTCTACATATTCACCTTGTCGTCATCATCGAATGTTTCACGACCCCAATTAAGCCCCACAAGTGCATCATTAAGCAATTTTACCCCACCAAGAACATCGGAAACGGCAGTATTCTCATCAGAATAAAGGTTGTTCAAGCGGGCACTGCGTAAGTTATTGACATTTTGCCTGTGAATGTTATCGATGCTACGTCTGTCGGCATCGGCTTGCGATGCAAGATTTGTCGCAATATTCTCCATTGAGCGCAATCCTTGTTCGTTACGTGCAATGGAATACTCGGGAGTGACCCCGTTTACTGCAGAATACGCTCTGTTTTGCCTATTTTGGTTTGTAAGTGTCTGCTCTACTCTTTTCATCGCAGCCCTTGTCATGGTATCATCAAGATAATTACGATAATAATTACGCCTGAACCATGCCGATTCTTCGGCCTTGGCATCATCAATTAATTTTCTCTGTTTACGTGCCGCATCAGCAGAATCGAACAATCCTTTAATACCGTTGTAAAGACCTACGGCGCCGGCCGCGCCTGATAAAATACCTGAAATTCCCATAATTTTTTTAATGCAAAAGAAGTATCGGAGAAGAAAATTGTGTTTGCGGAAACAAGTAACAAGTAGGAATATTCATTCAGAAACTGTTTGTGGAGAAGCTGTGCACATTGCAATAATCGTTACCACAACCATTGAAAGCGGTAAAGAGGATACCTTTGCAAATAAAGAATATATTATGGCAAGAAGAAAAGAGAAAGTAACAATTGACGACGTACACAACGAAACGTTGGCACTTTTCCGTCGTCTTATACAGCGATTGGAAAAGTTGACACACGACTGCGAAGATCCGGGCACAATTAATCAGGCCCTTAAAACAACTGCCGATTTTTTGGTAAAACTTAACAAGGAGCGTGAACAAGACGATGACAATCTCGACCAACTGCTGAGACAAACATTAAAAGGAGTCGAGGATGTTTAGAACTTGCTTTGAAAAGATAAATTCCATATCTTCGCAAGGAAAAAGAATATTTTATGGCTATAATTAAGACAGTTCGCGGAGTAACTCCAAAAATAGGAGACAATTGTTATATGGCAGAGACTGCTGCCATAATAGGTGATGTAACCATAGGCAACGATTGCTCTATATGGTTTGGCACTGTACTACGTGGTGATGTTAACAGTATCACCATTGGCAACAAAGTAAATATACAGGACGGTGCGGTAATACATACGCTTTATAAACGCTCGGTAACCATAATAGGAAACAATGTGTCGATAGGACACAATGCAACCATACATGGTGCAACAATTATGGATAATTGTCTTATAGGCATGGGAGCCACAGTGTTGGATAATGCGATTGTAGAGAGTGGGGCTATTGTTGCAGCCAATGCACTTGTGACTTCGGGCATGCGCGTAGAAAGCGGTTGCATATATGCCGGAGTTCCGGCAAAAAAAATAAAGGAGGTAAGCCCCGAACAACAAAAGGATACGGTGGAACGCATTGCAAACGATTATGTGATGTACGCCTCGTGGTATAAAGAGGATTTGTAACAAGCAGGAGGAATTTTTAAAATATTTTTATAGAAATTTAAACAGCTTCTTAATTTTTTTTGATAAAAATTTATCAAATAACAAGTAATTTAGATATTTTTGTATGACGGAAAGTTCAAGAGTGATGCACCACACAGCAGAAAAACTCATAAACCGTTATTGAACAACTTATTACAAACATAAATTCACACATCATGCTTACGCAGATTATTAATGCAAAGATTCTTACGCCACAAGGTTGGTTGAAAGATGGTTCTGTTCTTATCAGAGACAACAAAATTTTGGAAGTAACAAATTGCGACCTCGCAGTTATCGGTGCCGAACTTGTTGATGCCAAAGGAATGTATGTTATTCCCGGCGGTGTTGAAATTCACGCTCATGGTGGTGGCGGACGCGACTTCATGGAGGGAACCGAAGAGGCTTTCAAGGTTGCAATCGATGCACACATGAAGCATGGAACAACAAGTATATTCCCAACACTTTCGTCATCAACAGTACCAATGATTGAGGCAGCAGCCGAAGCATGTACAAACCTCATGAAGGACCCCAACAGCCCTGTACTTGGACTACACCTCGAGGGACACTACCTAAACATGAAGATGGCAGGCGGACAAATTCCCGAAAACATTAAGGACCCCGACCCACAAGAATATATTCCTTTGGTGGAAAAATGGAACTGTATTAAACGTTGGGATGCTGCACCCGAGTTGCCCGGAGCTATGCAATTCGGCAAATACATCACATCGAAAGGTATTCTTGCATCTATAGCCCACACCCAAGCAGAGTATGACGACATACATGCTGCTCACGATGCAGGTTACACACATGCCACACACTTCTACAACGCCATGCCCGGTTTCCACAAACGTCGTGAATACAAATACGAAGGAACCGTAGAGAGCATCTATCTGCACGATGACATGACAGTTGAAGTTGTTGCAGACGGAATACATGTACCTCATACAATTCTGCGCCTTGTATACAAGATTAAAGGTGTTGAACGAGCATGTGTAATAACAGACGCATTGGCATGCGCTGCAAGCGACAGCAAAACAGCATTCGACCCACGAGTAATCATCGAGGACGGTGTATGTAAGCTTGCCGACCGTTCGGCCTTGGCAGGAAGCATAGCCACAATGGACCGTTTGATACGCACATTGGTTGAAGCTGAAATTCCATTGGAGGATGCAGTGCGCATGGCTTCGGAGACACCGGCGAAAATCATGAACGTATACGATCGAAAGGGTTCGTTGCAGAAAGACAAAGATGCAGATATTCTTATTTTGGACGAAGCTCTTAATGTACGCGCCGTTTGGGCAATGGGTAAGATTGTTGAAGGAACACTGAATATTTAAAAGATTATTTAAATTCAGTAATTATCTTTTGAGGCTGTGTCAAAAAACAACTTTGACACAGCCTCAAAAGGTTTGTTAATTATGACACACCACAAATTTTATAAAGTAACATTAATTTCAAATGCACCCACCCATACTCTTTTTATGAAAATAAGATGAAAGTTTGTACGGTTCGATATTTTTACCGAATTTCGCAAGATATAATGAAAAGACCATGAAAAACAAGAGAAACGAATGGCTGTGGATTCCAACCCTCTATTTTGCATCGGGGCTACCCTACCATACCATAACAAACATATCGGACATGATGTACAAAAACATGGGAATAAGCAACGAGCAGATAGCTTTGTACACAAGCTTGTTGCTTATACCATGGACGGTAAAACCTATATGGAGCCCTTTTGTAGAGATGATACGTACACGTCGTTGGTGGACCATCACAACACAAATAATTATGGCAGCCTGCTTTGCCACAGTTGCAATACTGCTGCCTACCGGTATATTTCTGGCCGGTACATTAGCGGTATTCCTGATTGCTGCATTTGTTTCGGCAACACACGACATTGCAGCCGACGGATTCTACATGCTCGGACTCACAGAAGAACGGCAATCGTTCTTTTCGGGAATACGAAATACAGCCTACCGCATAGCTACAGTATTCAGTTCGGGAGCACTTGTGATGATTGCCGGCAAAATAGCAAAAGAGAGTGGAAGTTATATAACAGCGTGGGGCGTAACATTTGCAGTTGTTGCCATTATAATGTTTCTTTTCGGTATATACCATAAATACATTTTGCCCAAACCGGTCAAAGATATCCCACAAACAACAGGCTCGCTTAAAGAGGTTGCATACACATTCAAGGATATAATAGTAACCTACTTCAAAAAACCACAAATAACAGCCACACTGCTGTTTCTGTTGCTGTTTCGCCTACCCGAAGCTCAACTTGTGAAGATGGGAAAACTGTTTCTAATGGATCCGCTTTCGGAAGGCGGATTAGGACTATCGAACAGCGATATAGGTTTCATAAACGGCATCATAGGCGTGACAGGGCTTATTATAGGTGGCATAGCAGGTGGAATTTGTATATCGCGCAATGGATTGAAATATTGGTTATGGCCAATGGTGATGGCTATCTCTTTGCCCGATTTGGTATATGTGTATTTGAGTATGGCACAGCCACATGATATAGGAATTATTGGAAGTTGTATATTCATCGAGCAACTTGGATATGGCTTTGGTTTTACAGCCTACACACTTTACATGATATATTTTGCACAAGGTAAATACCCTACTGCCCATTTTGCCATATCCACAGCATTCATGTCACTTGGAATGATGTTGCCGGGTATGTTGTCGGGCTATATGCAGAAAATGTTAGGCTACGAGTATTTCTTTATTTGGGTTATGATTTGCTGTGTTGTTACATTCATAGTATCGGCCATAATAAAGGTTACACCGGAATTCGGACGAAAATAAAGATTGGTTCAGAAACTATTTTTGAAGCTATATAATATTTTTTACTAAAATTTAAACAGCTACCGATTTTTAAATTATCTTCGCGTAAGATTAGACTGAGAATATGATACTGATAGCAGATTGCGGGTCGACAAAGACCGATTGGGTGTTGCTCGATGGTGACACAGTGATTGCACGTGTAAAAACACAAGGACTGAACCCGACACAACAGAACAGCGATGAAATTTACGGAATATTATCGAAGGAACTTTCAAGCAAGATTGATTGCAAAGTTCCCAAGACTGTATATTTTTATGGTGCAGGTTGCGCATACGAAAATGCCAACAAACGTATGCATGTGGCATTAGAACGCCTTTTCGATACAAAAGAGATACATATAAACAGCGACCTGCTTGCTGCAGCAAGAGCTTTATGCGGCCACGAAGAAGGAATTGCGTGCATATTGGGAACAGGCTCAAACTCTTGTCTGTTCGATGGGGAAAACATTATCGACAACACGCCATCGTTGGGATATGTTCTTGGCGACGAAGGCAGCGGTGCACATTTGGGACGTCAACTTGTGAGCGACTGTTTGAAGAGCCAGCTATCGACCGAGTTATCGGCAAAGTTTCTGCAACAGTACAACCTTACAATTGCCGAAGTGTTGGAACGTGTCTATCACGAGCCATTGCCCAACCGCTTCCTTGCCGGCTTCACTCCGTTCCTTGCCGAGAATCGTAAAAATGCCGAAATACACAATTTACTGAAACAATGTTTCACACAATTTTTCCAGCGCAACACTATGGTGTATCGCCGTTCTTGGTTACCGATACACATAACAGGCGGTGTAGGCGTGGCCTTTGCCGAGGAAATAAAAACAACTGCCGAAAGTTTAGGATTGTCGGTGGGTACGGTTGTGGAAAGCCCCATAAACGGCTTGATAGAGTATCACAAAACAAAATGATAACAGACCTATAACAATTATAAATTTATCATCCCTTCAGAAACATTTCTGAAGGGATGATAAATTTATATATAATTACGATTATGAATACATAAAACGTTTGATACTTCCCTTAGGAGTTTTCGAGAAAGCATCCTGCATCAATTCATACTCGGTCACCTGCGAATATGCAGGTATCATTTTATTCAAAGCATCGATATTTTTATCCATAACAATTTTCAACGTTTCGGACGAGACACCGTCATTTGCCAATAAATCGGCATTGGGAACTATAAGTGCCACAAATCTTTCACCTCGCTGAACAATTATAGATTCGGCCACATAAGGAAGAACATTCAATTTAACCTCTATCTCCTCGGGATAAACATTCTGCCCATTCGATGCAAGCAACATACTTTTGCAACGCCCGACAAGAAACAGTGTGTTATCCTTGTCAATTATACCCAAATCACCGGTACGGAACCAACCGTCTTTAGTAAAGACCTCCTTATCGGCATCGGGATTCTTATAATAACCGGCAAAAATATTGGTACCTCTTACCCACACCTCACCTATGGTGTGATAAGGGTCGGGAGATTCAATGTGCACCTCCATACGATCTACAATCTCGCCACACGACTTAATCTTGTATTTTCCTAAAGTACCAAGCGATATTGTGGGAGCACATTCGGTCATTCCATAGCCTGTAATAAGCGGCATCTTCATTTTCTGAACAAGCAACTGCTCCAAATCCTCGGGAAGTGCTGCACCACCGGTCATTACAAGTTCACATTTGCCACCCAAATAAGAGAGTAAGATTGTACGTAGTGCATCACAGAATTCGGGATGTTGTTCGTAATCGGCAAGACGAGCTTCACCTGTTTTGCTATGAATAAATTCACCTATTGCATATTCCGTCATTTTAGATAGCACAAGCGGAACCATCATAGCCATACGGGGACGTACAGCCTGCATTGCATCTTTAAGGATTGATGGAGCAGGAGGCATTCCCAATACAACAAGGTGCATACCCGATGCAAGGACTGTAATCATCTCGAACGTAAGACCAAAAATATGGGCAAAAGGCAAGACGCTCAAATAATTATCGCCACATCGGTAAGGCAGATGCAAAGGGAGCATATCAACATTACTGCTGATATTCTCTATAGAAAGCATTACCCCCTTTGGATTACCGGTGGAACCCGAAGTATAGTTAAGACAACACATTTCCTGCATGCCCGGTTTAGTAAAATTAACATGCTCGGGAGTGAATCCCTGCGGATAAGTCTCGGCAAAAATCTCTTCACGACGCGCATATATATCGGCAAAACCGTTACGGCTTGCAAGCAACTGCATACTCTTTGTATCGAATACTGCTATAACAGACCCCATTTCGTCGTAATTCATATTGTCGAAAATGGCCTTTTCGGTAAATAATATTTTGCTGTCGGAGTGCATTACAAATTTTTGAGCATCAAGCGATGTGAATCCGTTAAACAACTGAACAGCCACGAAACCTCCCGATGTTGCAGCCATAAATACCGTAGCCCAATTTGCACTGCTACGTGCATTGAGCGATATTTTATCGCCTTGTGAAAGACCGGCAGCTTTCCACACCAAGTGCATGGTTGCAATCTCCTTAGCCAACTCGCAATAAGTAATCGTTGCCCCACGGTAATCACTCAAAGCCGGATTATTCCAACATTTTCTAATACTCTCCTCGAAAGTTTCAATAAAGTTTTTCATATATTACAAAATTACAGGAAAGGAATATAACCTTGTCCCATTTTCACTTACAAAATTAATAAAAGTGAACACAACCTTTGCACAAACAAGGACGCCCTGTGCATTATTTAGATAAAATTCACTATTCAGGGGCGAAAAACTATATATATTGGTAAAATAAATTATAACTGCCCCCCGAGAAACAATGCTTTATAAATAAGCCACACACATTTAAAGAAGAATGATACACATTGACGAGAAAAAGAGTTGCAAACAAATTCGTTTGCACGTACAGCAAAGGTAGATTCTACAAACAGAAATATTTATTGGAAATTTAAATCGTATCTTGAACGACATCTTTAAAATTTATTCCTATCTTCGCAAAATAAACAGTAGAAATATGATATACGACGAACGAGAAACACGCCGGCAACATGTGATTGAAGCAGCAAAACAGATGATGACAGCTGCTCGCACCGCTCCAAAAGCCAAAGGTTGCGATATAATAGAGGTAAAACTTGTTACAGAAGAAGACATAACAGTACTTGCCGATATATTAAAAAGTATCGGGGAGGAACGCAACCGTCCCGGAATGATAAGAGATGCAGGGAACCTGCTATCGGCCGACGCTGTATTGCTTATCGGTTCACACGAAGCAGCAATGGGGCTTAACTGTGCCTACTGCGGCACACCTACATGCGACTCGCGCCCGGCCGGAGTTCCTTGCGCCATGAATACCATAGACGTAGGAATTGCAATAGGCTCGGCCTGTGCCACCGCCGCCGACCTGCGACTCGACACCCGAGTTATGTATTCGGTGGGATACGCAGCCTTGCATGCAGGATGGCTGCCCGGTTGCAATTATGTCATAGGTATTCCCATCAGTGCCTCATCAAAAAATCCATTCTTCGACCGTAAATAACGAATTCCATGGAACAAAGGAGAAAATTATATCTGCCGGCCGAGTGGCACAGACAACAGATGATACAACTAACATGGCCACATAAGAACAGCGATTGGGCATATATGCTCGAGGAGGTGGAAAAATGTTTCACCGAACTTGCCATAGCCATAAGCCGACGCGAAAAACTGCTTATAGTAACACCTGAAAC
Organism: Bacteroidaceae bacterium; assembly: GCA_017466065.1. The sequence continues at coordinate 92,699 of JAFTUV010000025.1, read as the reverse complement.
AGACCGTGTACGCAAACACCTGCAGACAACAGCAGCCAATATACAGAATATACGCTTCTTTGAGTGTGAAACAAATGACACATGGGCGCGCGACCACGCATTCATAACATTGCTTGGAGATACAGTACCGCATTATCTCGATTTTGAATTCAACGGTTGGGGGCAAAAATTTCCGGCCGAGCTCGACAATGCAATCAACAGCAAGATGTATGACGCAGGCATAGTGAGAGGAGAATACGAAGATTGCTTAAGCCTTGTATTGGAAGGGGGGTCGATAGAGAGTGACGGCAAAGGAACACTGCTGACAACAACACATTGCCTAATGGCACCACATCGCAACCAACCACTCACAAAAGAACAGATTGAAATGCGGCTGAAGAGAATGTTACATGCAGAACGCGTACTCTGGCTCGACCATGGAAACCTTATCGGCGATGACACCGATGGACACATCGACACCATAGCACGCTTTGCACCCGACAACACAATACTGCATGTGAGGTGTGATGATGAAAATGACGAGCAGTTTGCCGACCTTCAGGCAATGGAGGCCCAACTCAACATTTTCCGTACAGCAGAAGGCACTCCCTATCGACTGTTACCATTACCATCACCCACACCTATTTTTGATGAAAATGGCGAACGGCTGCCTGCAACGTATGCTAACTTCCTGATAATGAACAACACCGTACTCTACCCCACGTATGCACAAAGCGAGAACGACAAAGCCGCAGCCGAAGTTTTGTCCAAAGCTTTCCCGTCACACGAAATAGTGGGAATAGATTGTCGTGCACTTATAAAGCAACATGGTTCGTTGCACTGCGTAACCATGCAATACCCATGCAACGAAAGAGTGTGAGAACCGGTAACAATAGATTTTTGTTATAAAAAGCGAATGATTAAGCATTTATAATAAATACATTTAGAAACTATAACAGCATCTTAAACAACTTCCAATATCTCAAATAAGATGAAAAACGACATTATAAAGGTTGGTATAATACAACAAAGTAACAGTGCCGACACCGAACAGAATAAACAGAAACTTGCAACAAACATACGCGAAGTGGCAGCCAAAGGTGCACAACTGATTGTTTTGCAGGAATTGCACAACTCACTCTATTTCTGCCAAATAGAAAGTACAGAAAACTTTGCGCTTGCCGAACCAATACCCGGCCCATCGACAGAATTCTATAGCAGTATTGCAGCCGAATGCAACGTGGTACTTGTAACATCACTGTTCGAAGCACGTGCAAAAGGCCTGTATCACAACACTGCCGTAGTGTTCGATCGCGACGGCAGCATTGCCGGCAAATATCGTAAGATGCATATACCCGACGACCCCGCCTATTACGAAAAATTCTATTTTACTCCCGGTGATATTGGATTCCGCCCAATAAAGACATCGTTGGGAACGTTAGGCGTACAAGTCTGCTGGGACCAATGGTACCCTGAAGGAGCACGCTTGATGGCACTACGCGGCGCCGACCTGCTTATATACCCCACAGCCATAGGGTGGGAAAGCAGCGACACAAAAGAGGAACAAGAGCGACAACTTGGTGCATGGCAAACAGTGCAACGCGGACACGCTGTTGCAAACGGGATACCGGTTATTGCCGTAAACCGTTGCGGACACGAGCCCGATCCTTCGGGAATGACAAACGGAATCAGTTTCTGGGGACACAGTTTCATAGCCGGACCACAAGGAGAGTTCATAGAACATTTTGGCGAAGAGGAGCAAAATGCCGTTGCAGAAGTGAGCATTGCACGCAGCGAATCTGTTCGTCAATGGTGGCCTTTCCTGCGTGACAGACGCATAGAGGAGTATCACGCTATTACCAAACGTTTTTTAGACGAAGAATAATCATTTTCTATAATAACAAAAAAATCCTCAAAAAATTGAGGATTTTTTTGTTAACACTTACATTCCATCGACTGCACCACCCACTCTACATCGCGCAAGAAATCCTGCAAGTCCTGCTCGTGTTCCTCCTCCTCGGCCATTATACGTTTGGCAATATCACATGTGGTATAATCGATATTATTTGTAAATGAAGCAATTTCCTCGTAACGAATCACAGCACAACGCTCGGCTGCAATATTCTGTTTAAGAACACTTATTACATCGTTGTTTGTTGGTGCCGCATATTTGCAACGTGCCAAGTTAAACCACTGCACAGGGTCGAGTACAGGAACACCCTCGAGTTGTATTATGCGGTCGGCCAACATCTTTGCATGCATATACTCCTCCTCGGCATGTTCCTCGAATTCACGTTGAACATCGGCACGCATTGCACCCTCGACCACCAAACTGCCCACCCAATATTGATAATAGGCAAGCCACTCCTCACTCAACGCCGCATTCAACTGCCCTATAAGACGAGGCACATCTATGCGCTGTCTTAAAATAAGTACACTCTCTTTTGCCATAATGAAACTGTTTGATAATTGTAACAAACAAACATAAGCATGCGGTTTTTTGTTCAGATACAACCACCTGCGAGAGATACAATCAGTTAAGAATGGAATTTTAAAATTAATTTATTTCTTTATATATATTAATTATCATAAAAATGTTTAAATTTGCACAAAATACCAACAAAGCAAAACAATAAATGTAAACTTTTACTGACAATGAAACTTGCCGTAGCCACAAAACCGACATTTTTTATTGAGGAGGACAAAATAATTACCCGCCTGTTTGAAGAAGATCTCGACTATCTTTTTCTTGACAAGGCCAACCCCCACCCGCAATATATCGAAAGGTTACTGAACCTTATACCAAAGAAATTTCACAAACGTATATTCACATGTAACGACCGTCTGATGCAGGATTACAATCTTGCCGGAGTATTTTTTCCATCAGGTTCGGTAAGGCCACAGCAGAAAAACGGCAAACAGGTGGGATACGCCGACAACCTGCAACAGTTGCGCGAGCTTAAGGAAATATACAATATCATTTGTTTCGGCCCGTTGGGACGCACTTTTCACCAAAGTGCCGAACTTAACGAGTATGGAAAAAAAATGATAAACAAGCATGTATGGGCCTTTGGCGATTTGGATGTAGGCAACCTCAAGCGTCTGTCAAGCTATGGTTTTGGTGGAATTGTACTCGACAATCAAGTGTGGGACAAATTCGATTCATGCCGTTCGACCGATTACAGCGAGTTGATTGAAAGTTTCAAAAGAATACAGAAAATCGCAAAGAAATTATAAACAAACCATTATTTTCTTAAAAAAGAAAAGTAACTTTGCAACAGAAAAAGGAAAAACACAATTAATAACATAACACCTTAAAACAAATCAACATGAAGAATACCCCTTATATGGTATTTTCGGGAACTAAATCTCGTTACCTCGCCGAAGAAATCTGTAAAGAACTCGGTTGCCAACTTGGCCAAATGAACACAACCTATTTTGCCGATGGCGAATTTGCAGTTTCGTATGAAGAATCCATTCGCGGCAAGAATGTATTTTTGGTTCAGTCTACATTCCCAAACTCGGACAACCTCATGGAATTGCTGCTTATGGTTGATGCAGCCAAACGTGCTTCGGCAAAAAGTATTGTTGCCGTAATGCCCTATTTCGGTTGGGCAAGACAGGATCGCAAAGACAAACCACGTGTATCCATCGGAGCAAAATTGGTTGCCGACTTGTTGAGTGTTGCGGGTGTAAGTCGCATCATCACCATGGACCTGCATGCCGACCAGATTCAGGGATTCTTTGATATTCCCGTAGACCACCTGTATGCATCTATGGTTTTTGTTCCATATATTAATTCACTTAAGTTGGAGAACCTCGCTATTGCGACACCCGACGTAGGTGGTTCTAAACGTGCAAGCGCCTATTCAAAATGCCTTGGTGTTCCCTTGGTACTTTGCCACAAGACACGCGCAAAAGCAAACGTCGTCGATACAATGCAAATCATCGGTGATGTAAAAGACAAGAACGTTATTTTGGTAGATGATATCGTGGATACAGCCGGTACAATTTCAAAAGCAGCCAATCTTATGATGGAAAACGGTGCAAAATCGGTACGTGCCATAGCGTCACACTGCATTATGTCGGGTAACGCATCGGAACGTGTACGCGAATCGGCATTGGAGGAGATAGTATTTACAAACAGTATCCCCTATGACAAAGGTTGTCCCAAAGTAAAACAGTTATCCATTGCCAAAATCTTTGCAGAGTCTATAAACTGTGTATTGAATAACGAATCTATAAGCAAACAATACATCTGCTAATGAAGAGTATTCTTTCAATATTTACAGCAACACTTTTGTTGTTGTCATGCAATAATTCCACTTACAAAATAAGTGGAATTATTGATGAACCGCAGTACAACGACACCGTCTATCTGGGCTATTCGAACGACGGATACAATTTCATTGCAGTAGACAGTACCATAACAACCGACGGCAAATTTGAATTCGGCGGAAATATTGATGAGAGTAAAATCTATTACATAAGTTATATTGGTGAATTCGGGCCTGCACATATTCTATTCATATTGGAACCGGGAGAGATTTCAATGGAGATAGGCCGGGACTATTATCGGGTGACAGGTACTCCGGACAACGACCTGAACCAAGATATAGACGATGTAATGTTTAAATACGTCGACGATATACTTCAGGCACAGGAGGTATTGAACGATTCGTTGGCAAGCGACAGCACCATATCACAGGCACGTTTGAGTTGCTATGTTGCCGAGACGGAAGCAAAACTCTACATCAAGAAAGTTATAACCGAAAATATAAAGTCGCTGACCGCATTACTTCATCTTGTAACCTTTGCCGAATTTTTCACAACAGAGGAACTTAACAAACTAATCGAACATATTCCCGAGGAGAACAAAGACCGCGACAACAATCCGTTATTCGATATACTTTCCGAGATACAATATGAACGACAAGACACAGAATAACAAGAGATTGTGTATCAAAAGACTATTAAGTTATAAACAGAGCCTTAAAATAAAATTATGCTTCGGTCCATCGGCCGAAGCATAATTTATTTTGTCACAACTGTTTGGCTACTATACGACAGCACCTATCAGTATTGTTCGCTCTCGTTAGGAAAATCACACTCCTTAACATCGCAAATATAATTGCCCACAGCATCACTTATTACAGTGTGCAAATCGGCGTAACGACGAAGGAATCGCGGAGTGAAATCGGCTGTCATTCCAAGCATATCGGTAGATACAAGTACCTGACCATCCACATCACCACCTGCACCGATACCAATAACAGGAATTGTAAGTTCACTTGCAACCTTCGCGCCCAATACCGCAGGAATCTTCTCAAGCACAATTGCAAAGCAACCGGCCTCTTCCAATAATTTTGCATCACGACACAATTTGGCAGCCTCTGCCTCATCCTTTGCACGCACAGTGTATGTTCCAAACTTATTAATACTTTGAGGTGTAAGACCAAGATGTCCCATAATAGGAATACCGGCATCAAGAATCTTGCGAATAGAGGGAAGAATCTCCTCACCACCCTCAAGTTTCAGAGCATCGGAGTGCGACTCTTTCATTATGCGTATGGCATTTTTTACCGCTTCATCGGCGTTCACCTGATATGTTCCGAAAGGCATATCGGTAACTACAAGTGCACGTTTTACACCACGAACGACCGATTTGGAGTGGTATATCATTTGGTCGAGTGTAATGGGCAATGTAGTTACGTTACCGGCCATCACATTCGAAGCCGAGTCGCCAACAAGTATTATATCGACACCGGCACCGTCAATTATCGATGCAATTGTATAATCATAGGCAGTAAGCATTGCAATCTTCTCACCCTTGCGCTTCATCTCTATAAGACGATGCGTTGTCACCTTACGTGTATCCTCAACAAGATATTTTGACATAATATAATATTCCTACAGATGTTTTAGATTATTAAAAAGTGCCAAACGTCACTGAAATCGACGCGAAGTTACAGCAAATTTATCAAGAAACACCATTCTTTCTTGAAAAAAAAGCGTCAAAAAGCTTATTGCTTCAAATTATTGTTGTATCTTCGCACTGTTTTCATAGTGGATGCGGTAGTAGCTCAGTTGGTAGAGCATCAGCTTCCCAAGCTGAGGGTCGCGGGTTCGAGCCCCGTTTACCGCTCAAACAAAAAACAGCAATTTTCATTCAAGTTGCTGTTTTTTGTTTGTTTTTTGTTTGTGCGTTTTATATAAATCTTCTCTTCCAATAATTTGCCGATTTTAGCAATAATATCTACCTTTGCATGCAAATTTTATATAAAATTCAGAAATAAAATTTAAAGTCTGTAATTGAAAAACAAGTTAATCTTTAAATACTATTACACATTTATTTGCAATGGATTGGTTACATTCACTTTTCTTAGGGGACGGTATTGCCCACACAGTATTGGTGCTGTCGTTGGTTATTGCCGCGGGTGTTATGTTAGGCAGAATTAAAATCGCCGGTGTCTCTATCGGTGTCACATGGATTTTGTTTGTAGGTATCGCAGCCGGACATTTCGGCATGACGGTCAATCACGACACACTGCATTTCATTAAAGAATTCGGTTTGATTCTTTTTGTATTTTCCATAGGTTTGCAGGTGGGACCCGGTTTTTTCTCCTCCTTTAAAGAAGGAGGTTTAAAGATGGTCGGATGTGGAGCCGCAGTGGTTGCTCTTGGTGCCATTACAACCTACGTTATTCATCTTATAACAGGTACACCTATAACAACAATGGTAGGTGTTATGTCCGGAGCAGTAACCAATACCCCCGGACTTGGTGCAGCACAACAGGCCTACACCGATGCAACAGGTATAAACGACAACACTATTGCCCTTGGCTATGCAGTAGCCTACCCGCTTGGTGTCATTGGAGTGATTCTCTCGCTTATTGCAATACGTTTTATTACAAAGGTTAATTTCAGCGAGGAGAATAAAGCACTCGAGGATATGCGCGGAGAACAGACTAATGTTGAACGTCTTTCGGTTGAGTTTACAAACACAGCTTTGCAAGGACAGACAATATCTCATGCTCGCGAATTGATTAAGAGACAGTTTGTAATTTCGCGTATAATGCACCACGATGGAAGTATAACCATAGCCGATGGTGAGAGTCCTTTGAAATTGGGCGAAAAATTACGTGTTATTTGTTCTCCCGAAGACAGTGAGGCAGTTTCGGTTTTCTTCGGCCAAAGAATTGAGATAAGCAAAGAAGAATGGGGTACATTCGGCGAATCACAGGTGCAACTTGTGTCGAGACGTATAGTTATCACAAAGCCCGAAATAAATGGCAAGAAATTCTCCGACCTGCGTTTACGCACAAAGTATGGCATCAATATCACACGTGTAAATCGTGCCGGTATCGACCTTATCCCTTATCAAGGTATGGAGTTACAGATGGGCGACAGAGTGATGGTTGTCGGCAATGAAAGTGCAATAGAGCAGGTTGCCAATGTATTGGGTAACTCGCTGAAGAAACTGCGCGAACCGCAGTTGCTGACAATATTTTTCGGTATTGCACTTGGAGTTTTATTAGGTTCTATTCCATTAGTGAATATTCCGCAACCGGTAAAATTGGGATTGGCAGGCGGCCCGCTTATCGTAGCCATCCTTATCGGACGCTTCGGTCCGCATTTCCATTTGGTTACCTACACCACAATGAGTGCCAACCTTATGTTGCGTGAAATCGGCCTTGCAATGTTCCTTGCAGGTGTGGGAATTGGTGCCGGTGACGGATTTATAGATGCAATTGTAAACGGTGGTTACAATTGGATTGGATACGGATTCATCATCACCGTATTGCCGGTTATGCTTGTAGGGTTGTTTGCCCGTCTTAAATTGAAGATGAATTACTACACTTTAATGGGCCTTATTGCCGGTAGCACAACCAACCCACCTGCACTTGGATACTCAAACACAGTATCGGGAAATGATATGCCTGCGCTCGGATACGCTACCGTATATCCTGTTGTAATGTTCCTACGGGTACTTGTGGCACAATTGCTGGTTCTTATGGTAATATAATATTTATATAACTGCTTCATATATAAAAATCTACAGTTTAAACTGTACACAAAAACATTTCCGGAACTCCCGAGCCTAACGGCCCCAACAGTTGGTATACATACAAGGAAAAAAATGATAACAAATGGTACTGTGGCCCGGCGTGGGATTTTGATTATAAATCTTATATTCCGGAAACTGCCGGCAGATGGATAAACAGCAAGACTATATACATGCCGATGATGTTTAAATATCCTCCGTTTAAAGCAGAGCTATACAAACAATGGAAGATACTTCAACCCTTATTGCCCGAACTTATAGAATTCATCAACGAAGAGCACGAAAAACTACGACGTTCGGCACATCTTAATTGGGAAATGCACGAAATAAATCTTATAGAAGACAACAGAAGAGAAAATGGTGATGAATTCATTCCATCAGACGATGCTGTAAAAAGAATGATAGAATATTTGGAGTTGAAATGGGACTTTATTTCAGCCAATATAGAAAATCTATAATAGGACACTACTTACAACAAGATTAATATTGCACAAAAGAATAGATTATTTTATTTTTTATTAACCGTTAGACTATTGTTATTCGCCACGAAGTTTCTACCTTTGAACGAAACAAAAAAGAAAACTATATTGAGATGAAAAAATTACAGATTTTTTATCAGGAACGTTGCCCGTTCTGCAAGCGTGCTTTCAATTATATTGACGAATTGAAGGAGGAGAACGAAGTTTTCCGGCTTATCAACCCGGAATGTATCGAGGAGACCATGCAGATTGATTATGCAAACTCTTTCGACTACTATTATGTACCTACATTCTACGTCGATGGAGAAAAAGTTCACGAAGGCGGAATAACCAAGAACGAGGTAAAGAAAATTCTTAACTCCTTGTTGGAGTGACAACTACACGACAAACTGAAAAAAAACAACAGAGATGAAGAATATTTTTATAATAGATTGGTGGTTGGTGTTTACTTTTACGGCAACTGCAATCTCGGGGTTCGTGCTTCATATTGCAGGACATTTCTGGAGCCATGCAACATGGCACTATTGGGCTGTATGCCACACATTGACAGCCTTGCTGTTTATTTTTTCGGGAGTATTGCATATTAAAACACACTGGGGATGGTATAAAAACCTACTTAAGAGAGGAATCGGCAATAAAAGCCGAATAACATTGTGCCTCACATTTATATTTGCAATTGCATCGGTCACAGGAATTGTACTGCTAAACGTAGAGGGAGGCAATTCAAAAATGGGAATATGGCACTACAAGATAGGAATCATATTATCACTTATTGCTATATGGCATCTTATCAAACGATTTCCGATACTGCTGAAAAGCATAAATAAACAATAAGAAGCAGCTGTTTAAAATTCCACAATATCTTTCGGCATTTTCATCTTTATATGAAATACATTGCACAATTTACAGTCATATTGACAATAACATTCATTGGAGAAGTGTTGAACCGCACAATACCGCTTCCTATTCCGGCCGGTATCTACGGAATGATTATTTTATTTATTCTGCTTGTAAGCGGGATACTGAAACTGTCGCATGTTAAGGAGAGCGGCAAATTTCTAATTTACATGATGCCACTTATGTTTATTCCTGCAACAGTAGGGCTCATGGATTCGTGGGGAATAATGCAAGAGTTTTTAACGGCAATAATTGTTATTTCATTGCTGTCGACGGTAATAGTGTTGGCCGTTGCAGGCAGGGTGACACAATACATCATAGGACGCAAACAGAAAGGAGGCAGGGAATGAAAGAGATGTTAAGCGATTCGCAATATTTCGGACTCATCTTAAGCCTTGGTGCATACATTGCAGGATTGCTTCTGAAGAGGAAATACAAACTATTTATCTTTAATCCGTTGCTTATTGCAATAGCACTTACTATAACAATACTTGTTATTTTGGATATCGACTACCAATCGTACAACAGCAGTGCAAAATACCTCGGTTATCTGCTTACACCGGCTACCGTTTGCCTTGCAATTCCGCTATACGAGCAATTTGCAATGCTGAAAAAAAACCTTACAGCAATACTCATTGGTATCTCTTCGGGAGTAATAACAAGTTGTGCAACAATTTTTGCAATGTCGCTGATATTTCGCTTGGGACACGTCGAATATGTTACACTATTGCCTAAATCCATTACCACAGCCATTGGTATTGGATTATCCGATGAACTAAACGGATACATTGCCATAACTGTGGCCGCAATAATGATTACCGGATTGTTCGGTAATATTGCAGGTGAATTCTTATGCCGTATAACAGGTGTCAAGCACCCTGTTGCAAGAGGTATAGCAATTGGAACTTCGACACATGTCATGGGAACAGCCAAAGCCATGGAGTTGGGCGAAATTGAGGGTGCCATGAGCAGCCTGTCGGTAGCAGTTGCCGGAATAATAACGGTTGTTGCAGCTATAATCTTCGAAGGACTTATATAAAATAATGCGAGAGATACCTCTCGCATTATTTTATATAAGAATCACTTTCCTATTTTTGCAGAAATTTCGAGCATGCGTTCTATTGGCAGCTTCGCACGTTCCCGCAATGTACCATCAAGTTCAACTGTGGGCCATTCATACTTAAGTGTATTGTATATCTTCTCCAATGTATTAAGGCGCATATAATTGCACTCGTTACATGCACAGCTACCGGTAAACGGAGGTACGGGAATAAATTTCTTCTGCGGGCATCGTTTTTGCATCTCATGCAGTATTCCACTTTCGGTTGCTACAATAAATGTCGTACAATCGTCTTTCTGTGCAAAAGAGAGAATTGCCGCAGTGGAACCTACAAAATCGGCAAGGGCAAGTACCCCACTTTTGCACTCGGGGTGAGCAAGAACTTTTGCATCGGGATTAGCACATTTCAACTCCACTATTTTCTCGATAGAGAACTCCTCGTGTACATGGCAACCGCCATTCCACAACATCATCGAGCGACCGGTTATTGCATTCAGATAGTTTCCCAGATTCTTATCGGGAGCAAATATAATTTTTTCATCCTTCGGAAAACTCTCAACCACCTCACGGGCGTTAGACGAGGTAACGACAATATCGGTGAGTGCTTTCACAGCCGCCGAAGTATTTACATAGGCAATCACTTTGTAATCGGGATGCTCTTCTTTGAATTTTGCAAGTTCCTCGGCCGGACAGCTGTCGGCAAGCGAACAACCGGCATTCAAGTCGGGAATAAGCACCTTTTTATCGGGGCAGAGAATCTTGTTCGTTTCGGCCATAAAATGTACACCGCACATCACAATTATATCGGCCGATGTCTTCTCGGCCTGTTGCGCCAACGCAAGACTGTCACCAACAAAATCGGCAACATCCTGTACCTCGCCACGTGTATAATAATGTGCAAGTATAACCGCATTCTTTTCCTTGCACATACGGCGGATTTCGTTTCTCAAATCAATATCACCGGAAACGGGCTCATTAACGTAGCCCACTTTCTCCCATTCCGAATTTATCATAATAAAAACTATTGTTTATTGTAACCTGCAGTGCAAAGGTAACACATTTTCTCAAACGCCTATCTTCACATTTCATAAAAGATGTGATAAAATGATGACCTAATTATAAACTGTTTTAAAAAGCATATAAAACAGTCGCTAAAATCTCATCGAAAAATGTATTCCGCAATCTACCTCGGGCGAAATAAGTGGTGCAACGACAACCTCATGTTGCTTGGAAAAAGATTTTGTAAACAGCAATGCAGAGCCTGTACCTATTGCAGCACCGGCAAGAACATCCCAGGCATCGTGACGTTCAGAATAGATACGCCCCCACCCCACGTATGCAGCAACCAAATAGGCAGGTACACCCCACTGCCATCCGTAACGCTTATACAGGAATGTTGCACCGGCAAAAGCAACGCCTGTATGGTTCGATGGAAAAGAATTATTATCACTGCCATCGGGACGTCGTTTACTTACTGTATATTTAAGCAAATAGGCGGCAGCAACCGAAGTTGCACACCCCTCGACAAGTTGCAGCACTCCTTTATTGTCACTTTTTATAAGGGCAACACCCGCGCCTACAGCCGCAGAAGCAAACATAAGCAGGTCGGTTGAGGTTTTAACGGCATCACGTCTTTGAGCTGCAAGCGGTCTGTTTGCCACAAACAAAGAGATTATACTTAATATCAGAATATTGTATCTCATATATTATAATGAACAAAACCGTATAGAACGCGAATATAGTGAAAACTTCTAAAATTAAAGAATAGACCAATGCTTTTGGCAAAAAAAAGTTAAAGTATTATTTTTTATTTATAAATTTGCAAATTGATATATATATTTGAGAAATAAAACTGATTAATAACTTTAAAAGTAACAACATGAGAAAACATTACGCATTTTTATTACCTATTGCAGCATTTCTTGCTGCAAGTTGCGCCGACAGCGACAAATATGCACTCGACCTCGACAATGAGGTAACAGTACAGAAACCGCAATATACCATTGAGTTCCCCAAAGACGACGGTTCAACAAACCTTATGTCTCTTTATGACGCGCCGGGAAATATGTATGGCGGAGGACCAAAGACCGTACGCGACATTTTGAACAAGGTGGGCCCCTCTATTGCAAATAAGTTATACAACATAAACATTACAGATGAAGAGTATAACGAAATTAAGAACTACACCGATTCACTTGTAACAGGAAGCACTACCGATGCAAGCAAATATACCAAGATTTTCGAGTATGTATATGGTAATACAACATATTACGTACCGAGCGAGGTCGACACAATTCAGGTGAGCCAAGACCCCTATTTTGTATTCAAGAACAAAATGGCAGTGTGCCAGGGATATGCCAACCTGCTTCATGTAATGTTGCACTCGCAAAGTATTCCTTGCGTTAATGTAAACGGAATGATGCAAGGATTCGGACACGCATGGAACTATGTGTATGTGAACGACAAATGGTACGTAAGCGACCCTACAAACAATAAAAGATTTACGATGGACGATGTAAACTCGTATTACGGTTACGCACCCACTATGATAGATGCGCAGATTTACGAGGACGAGAACTTCATCTACGGTTACAAATACAATCATGTAACAATTACAACAGTCAAGAACCCAGGCGAGCAGTTGGTGGTTCCCTTCAGTGCAGCCGGTTTCACACTGACATCATTCGACCCCGATTCAATTAACGGTGAAAATATTCGCGAGTTGTACCTTGGCAAAAACATCAATACATTCGGCGACTATGGTGCATTGTGGTCGAGACAGGCTCCCAACATCGAGAGCGTATATGTAGACCCCGAGAACACAATGATGGAGAGCTATTCGAATGTTATATATCGTGACAAGAGTATCTACTATGTAGCACCCAAGGCTACAGTTATTGAGATGAAGCCCGCCGAGTACTACGGTAAAGAGACTCTTAAAGGTTTAGAGAGCCTGGAGATTGTAATATTCCCCGAAGGAACAAAGACCATCGGTGCATGGGCTATAGAGAAGTGCCCCAACGTAAAACAGGTTTATGTACCCGAGGGTGTAGAAATTGAGGACAATGCTTTCGCAGAGGTACACCCCGACTTCGAGATTATCACAGGAGAATACACAAATATTCCCCAGATTAAGATGTAAACAGAAGAAACTACTATAAATCAGAAACAGGTGGCAGATTTGCCACCTGTTTCTGATTTATAAAGGCTCAACGATATAATAAGTATTTGAATTTAGCAGACAAGGAAAGAAATCTTCACAACTTATAACAAACTTATGAATTTATGAGTATCTTCGCGTGGTTTTTAAAATATAGCATAGGATTATGTCTTTTATATCGGATTTTTTGGAAAATTTTGGGATCAACATGCCCTCGTTTGTTCAAATTATTGAATTTATAGGAACATTTGCTTTTGCAATAAGCGGTATACGTTTGGCATCGGCAAAGAAGTTCGATTGGTTTGGTGCGTATGTTGTAGGTGTTGCCACTGCTGTCGGTGGCGGAACTTTCCGTGACATGATGCTCGATGTTACACCGTTTTGGATGACCGATTCGATATATCTTATCTGTTCGGGATTAGCACTTCTGTGTGTAATAATGTTCAGCAAATATCTTATCCGACTGCATAATACATTCTTCATATTCGACACCATAGGCCTTGCACTCTTCACCGTTGTAGGAATGCAGAAGACACTCGACTGCGGATATCCATTGTGGGTTGCAATAATCATGGGTACAATGACCGGTGCTGCAGGCGGTGTGATACGTGATGTTTTCATTAACGAAATTCCACTGATATTCAGGAAAGAGATATATGCTATGGCATGTGTGATTGGCGGTATTGCATTCGGCATTTGCATGTGGCTGGGAGTGGAGCAGGTTATCACACATACAGTATGTGGCATGTGCGTATTCCTTGCACGTGTGCTGGCTGTAAAATACCACATCTGCCTGCCAATACTGAAAGGAGAATCCTAAGATAATAACTGTGTTTTAAATATAAATGCCATTTGTTTTAAAACAAATGGCATTTATATTTTTTAACTAATCGCAAACCGCTGTTCATTAACATATTTAAAGTAAACTATATATTTACCGCATAGAATTATCGAAAAAAAAGGATAAAAATTTTATTATTTAAATATTTTTGCAAAAACAACATATTATATAAAAAAAATGCTTTCGTTTTACTTTTAGCATTGCTATCTTTTTCAATGCCTGTTATAGCCGAAAATAGTGTAAACCTTACACCTGTGCCATATAAAATGACCATAGGAGAAGGAAAACTTATTCTTCCGCAGAATTTTGAAATTTCACATGCCGGCCTACCCGACAGCATAGGCATTGAGACCGAAAAATTTGCAGCTCATTTGCAAAAAGTAACCGGATATACTATTACGGTTGTGCCCGAAAGTGAAAAAGCATTAATAAAAATGTCACTTTATACAGGTAGTGAACTTATTGGAGACGAAGGCTACACATGTGTGGATGAAGAGGGCAACAAACTCGGCTCATTCGACACATATATACAAGCCGGCGAAACATACATACTCAACATTCCAACCTACGAAGGATATTCATTCAAAGAACTTACAGGTGGCAACAAAGGAGCAAATATTGCATCGAAGAATATCGACATTGTCATCATCTACAAGAACAATGAAACCGGGATAAACGAAGTGATAAGCAACAAAGAGGAACGCATATACGACTTGCAAGGCCGACACCTTAAATACATATCACACCCCGAAATATATATCGTAAACGGTAAAAAGGTGTTAATAAATAAGTAATAATAATTAACAATGTAAAAAGTGTACAGTAAATATTATCAAACTGTGCACTTTTTTTGTACTTTCGTGTGCAGAAAAGTAAATATTAATAAATGCTGCTTTAATTGTTCATAATAAAATAATCCGGCAGCTACTTAACCTATTTATAACGTTTCATTTATATGAAAAAAATTATAAACATAGCCATTATTGCAACTGCGCTGATAAATACAGCATGCATAAGAGAAGAAGCACCAAACGCCGAGGCCGATATTATTAAATGTACACTGCCCGCTGAAATTCTCACCGATAAAGAAATAGACTATTATAGAAGTATCGACAGCGAGAGTAACACATATCTGCTTGATATTGAGGTGGCATTCGGTACCGACCTCACAGCACTTGCCCCTATATTTGAACTTACCGAAGGTGCCACAATAGAACCGACAAACGGCAGTGTACAGAACTTTGTTACACCGGTTGAATATACCGTCACCTCGGAAAGCGGTAAATGGCATCGCACCTACACTGTAAACATTCACTACCCCAAAGAAATACCTTCAAAATTCTCGTTCGAGAATGCCACACTGCAAGGTAACTATTATACAATATATGAAACAAGCGACAACGGGACACAATTCGAGTGGGCCAGCGGCAACGCAGGCTTTGCAATAGCCGCACAACTGCAAGGAATCACCTCACCCGACGACTATCCCACATGCATAAGCAACGAAGGCTATGCCGGAAATTGTCTTAAACTGCAAACCAAACTAACAGGCGAATGGGGAGCAAGAGTGGGCAAACCTATAGCAGCCGGTAATCTTTTCATGGGTATTTTTCACCTGCCCGTAGCAGTAACAAACTCGCTCAACGCCACCCGATTCGGGGTTCCATTCAATCAAAAGCCGTTGCGTCTTACAGGCTACTTTAAATATCTGCCCGGAGAAGAATATTACGACGATGGCAAATACACCACACAAAAAGACCAATGCAGCATATACGCAATGTTCTTCGAGAAGAGCGAAGAACATCCCTACCTCGACGGACACGCACCGGCACAAGGACTAAATCACCCGGCAATGGTAGCAATGGCACAAATAAACCAAAATGATATTGCCGAGAGTAGCGAATGGCAGCAATTCGATATTCCGTTCATCTACAACAAAGAGATTGATAACGACAAACTCGCAAAAGGAAACTACCTGATAAGCGTGGTATTCTCGTCGAGTAACGGTGGCGACGAATTCAAAGGAGCTCCCGGCAGTATACTTTTAATAGATGAAGTTGAAATACACTTCTGAAAAAACATAAAAACGAAAATACAAACTTCAAAAAACTCTTCAGATGATGAACCGATACATTATAATACTTCTACTTGCAACAACCATGACATCCGTGTATGCACAGAAGAAACAACAGGCAAAATGGGAATATGATATTAAAATAGGGCTGAACATTGGGGGTAATTCCCCACTGCCGCTACCTGTGGAAATACGCGAAATAAAATCATATTCACCCACATTTGCACCAAGCATAGGAGCCGACATCACACACCACCTTAACAAAAGATGGGGAATAACAAGCGGTATAAAACTCGAGAAAAAAGGAATGAGCACCAAAGCCCGGGTAAAGAACTATAGAACCGAAATTGTTGAGAACGGAAACAAACTGAAAGGAAATTGGACAGGCAATGTAAAGACCAAAGCCACAGGCTACCATCTGACGCTTCCATTGCTATGCACCTACCGGGCAAGTGAAAAGATAAATATTAAAGCCGGTGTATTTCTATCATACCTGCTCGATGGAGAAATGAGCGGATATGTGAACAACGGATATCTTCGCAAAGATGACCCCACAGGCGACAAAGTAGTCTTCGACAGCAAGACCAAAGGTACCTATGATTTTTCTGACGAGATGCGCAAACTCAATTGGGGCTTGCAGGCCGGTGCCGATTACAGAATCACAAAATCACTTAAACTCTTTGCCGACCTCGCCTGGGGATTGAACGACACAATGAAAGATAGTTTCAAGACTATTACATTTTCGATGTATCCAATATATTTCAACTTCGGCATAGGGTATAATCTATAACGGACAAAAAAACGGATGCAGTTGCATCCGTTATGGGTGGGTAAGCTACCTACATCGCGCCGCTACAACCAACTACCTTTGCTGCGGTCAAGCCCTGGAGGATTCATCAGGAGCTGGCCGTACAGGACTTACCCGTATCTCTGTAATAAAATGTATTACCCTCAAATGTGTTGCAAAGATAGCACTAATATTTTTATCTTGCAAATTTGACGGCTTTTTTATAAGAAATTATTTTATTAGAAATTTAAAACCTCTTCATTGTAAATATAAACAAATTATCACTATTTTTGCATGAGTTTGCAAAAGCAGGAAAAACACATTAAACATCAATCAATAATTATTTAACAATGAAAAAATCTTTACTTTCACTTCTGTGCCTGTTGAGTATGGTAACATACGCAACAGCCGACAATCTGCTCTCGAACTCTGATTTCGGAGCATGGGCTGATGGCTTGCCTGTAGATTGGGCAACACTTGACACATCAACTGCAACCATCGAGCAAACCACCGATGCACATGGCGATGCAAGTGCTGTAATTGTAAAAGGTGCGTCGAGCAACAAACGTTTTGCATCGAAAAGCTACACACTTGCAGCCGGAACATACAAGGCAAGTGCCTATGTAAAAATGAATGGCGAAGAGGCCGGTATGTATCGTTTGGGATATGTAACCATTGAAGAGGGAAATACAAAAACATTTGTATACAGCGATGAACTTGCTGCTGCCGCCCCGGCCGAGTGGACCGAAGTTTCGTTCGATTTCACATTGAGCCAGGAAACCGAGCTTGCTTTAATTGTAATGAACAACAAAAATGGTGGTGGCCAGTCCTTCATTATCGACGATTATACGTTGGTTGCAACAACCGTTGCCGGTGACAGCACTGTCACACCCGAAGAGCCCGAGGTGCCCACCGACAGCACAACAACAGCAACAAGCACCATTGCCGAAGTTATTGCTGCTGGTGCAGGAAGTGCAATCACGACAGGTACCGTTATTGCAACATACGCAAGAGGTTTCCTTTTGGGTGATGCCACAGGAAAAATTCTTGTGTTCCTTAATAAAGACAGCGGAATGACAGCCGGTGATGTGGTAAGTGTTAACGGAACAACAAGTGTATATGGCGGTATGCTGCAATTCGGAAGCGGAACAACCGTTGAAAAGACAGGAACAGACACCGTTGCGACTGAAGAGCCCGTTACAATGGCAGGTGCCGACATGGATGCATACCTCACCGACCCTGTAATAAAATATGTACAGTACACAGGAACACTCACTATCAACGGAAACTACTACAACGTTGCTATCGAAGGAGCGGAAACGGCTATTGGAAGTATATCGTACCCTGTAACCGGGTTGGTAAGCGAAGGTATGAACTCGCAGACTGTTACTGTTACAGGTTACACCATCGGTTTCAGCGGCAGCAAATATGTAAACACCATGGCTGTGGCTGTTGAATGTAACAGCATTGAGACACCCGAAGAGCCAGAAGTACCCGAGGTACCCGAAGATAGCATCACAGGCGAGAACCTTCTCTCGAACTCTGATATAGAGTCATGGACAAACGGCATACCGGACGATTGGGCTTTAGTTGTAAATAACTGTTCATACGAACAATCGACCGAGGCACACAGCGGCAGCAATGCTGTTGTTATAAAAGGTGCATCAAGCAACAAACGTTTTGCATCAAAGAGCTACACCCTGAAGCCCGGTACATATCAGTTTGGTGCATACCTTAAACAGGTGGGCGACACCGCAACAGGCATGTTCCGCCTTGGATATGCCAAACTAACTAATGGTGCTGTTGCCAACACATCAACCGATTACATATATATTACAGATGCCGCTCCTGTCAGTGCCGAGTGGACAGAAACCACATGCACATTCACTATAGACGCTGTTACAGAGGTTTCGTTCATCGTAATGAACTCGAAAAACGGCGGTGGCGCATCTATCCTTGTGGACGATATCACATTGAAGACAAACGATGGCGGACTCACCGAAAATGTTGTGATTGAAGAAGAGGTTGAGAACTTTACACTTGCAACAAGCTGGGAAGACTTGAAAGACGGCAAGATTGTAATTGCAGCAGATACATTTGCAATGTCATCGTTGAGCGGTAATTACGGTTACATACCTTCGCGCAAAGTGGCTGTAAACGGCAACACTTTGGAGAGCTCGCTCGAAAAAGCATATACATTGGAGGCATACGACGACGGTTATGTAATAAAGGATGCCAACGGAAAGTATATTTATATGACAGCCGAATACAACAGTTTCAACGTAAGTGAAACACTTCCCGAAGTTGGCGGTGTTTGGTATATCGATATTGCAACAGACGGAACAGCTACCATCAACAATGTCGAGAAGGATAAGAACATCAGCCTCTCGGGTAATTATGGAAACTTCGGTTCCTATGCTGTCGATTACGATGGTGACTCGACACTTGTAATGCCCAAAATATACATTCTTGCCGACAGCGAGACTGCAATAAACGAGGTTACAAGTGAAATTGGCGAAGCTAAAGCAATCTACGACATTACAGGACGTCGATTGGATGCCATCACAGCTCCCGGTATCTACATCGTAAACGGTAAGAAGGTTATAATAAAGTAATCTTGAAACCATAAAAAAGTGGTGCTGATGAAATTTCATCAGCACCACTTTTTTATGTATCGTATCAGGCGTTACGCTGCAGAAACGCTTCGGCAGGTTTTAAAGCATCTAATTTCCCGACATCGATAAAATCAAGGTCCCTCGCCTCAACACCATAGATGGGATACTTTGCCGCAACAGCCATATAAAAACTCATGATTGGAAACCTTGTACCATTCACTTCGTCTATCGGTAATCCGCGTTCCTCAACATATTGTTGCATCAACGACAGCACATTATCGCTCAAGATGTGGATTCCCGAGAAGGCAAGTGCCCTGCAGTTCTCGAGTGATACATCGGGGGATGCAAGGTGATAATCACCCGTATCGGTATTATGCCACCCAACCAGACGCATATCATCGGGAGCAAACAAAAGAAAACGTTTAGTATCGCGCTTGCTCACCAGCAGTGTTGCCAAAGCATCATCGCGCACTTGCGAAGCAAACCAATCGATATCACAGTTGGACAAGATATCGACATTATGTATAAGAAAGCGTCCGCACCCTTGCAGCCAACGACGTGCATGCAGCACAGCACCACCCGTTTCGAGCAGGCTTGCCCGCTCGTCGCTGAAACGGAAAAGCATCTTACCCGACGTCATTTCCTCGGGCGAAGAAACAATCCAATCGGCACCCGCAGCCCACTCCTCTATCTTGTCGGCAAAATAGTGGATGTTGACCACCGCTTCGTTAATGCCCGAGGCCAACAATTTACGTGCCACATGTTCAATCAGCGGTTTTCCGCAGACAGGCACCAAAGCCTTGGGTAAGGTATCTGTAATAGGTTTCAGACGGGTTCCCAACCCCGCCGCAAATATCATAGCTTTCATACCTGCATTATGATGCCAAACAGTTAATAAAATTAAATATCATAGAACTTTGTGAAAGCCTTTATAGCGTATTCGGTATCGACCAAAGCCGATGTTTCTCGTACCGAGTGCATCGCCCACATCGGATTACCCATATCCACACCACGCATTGGCAGCTGTGTGGTAAGCGTATTTCCAAGTGTTGATCCACCTGCAATATCGGAACGATTTACGAAAGTCTGGTATGGTACACCTGCTGCACGACACACCTCGATGAATACAGCAGCCGACTCGGCATCTGTCACATACTTTTGATTGGCATTGTACTTTATCACAGGGCCGCCACCCATCACAGGATGGTTTGTCGGGTCGTGCCTATCGGCATAATTCGGATGCAAAGCATGTGCCATATCCGCTGAAACCATAAACGAATTCTCTACAGCAGCATATAAATCGCCCTGTTTTCCGCCTCGATTCAAAATAATTGCATCGAGCAGATTACGCAACATTGGCGATGCAGAGCCCTGCTTTGTCATATTGCCTGTCTCCTCGTTATCGAACAGGGCAAGCACCTGTGTCATTGTAGCAGGCTTGCTTGCAAGCATTGCTTCAAGCCCGGCAAAGGCCATAAGAAGGTCGTCCTGACGACCGCTCGACACAAATTCATTATTTAAACCGCACAGGCAGGCAGGTGTGGCATCATAGAGCGACAGGTCGAAGTCCAGAATATCATCGGTATCTACTGCAAGTTCCCGGGCCACAATATTCAGCAAAAGATTCTCTTTCTCGAAATGTTCGTTTATGAAACCAAGCACCGGCATCATATCTTTCTGACGATTGATTTTGTTGCCTTCATTCACCTCACGATTGAAATGTATTGCCAAATGCGGTATCAAAAGCAACGGGCGGTGTATATGCAACAGACGCACCTGCGGACGCAATGGATTATCGCCACGCAGAATCACCCTGCCGGCAAGCGACAAGGGACGGTCGAACCACGTATACAGGATAGGACCGCCGTATACCTCGGTATTCAATCGTATCATGCCACCCTCGCTCACCATCTCGGGTGCCGGCTTCACGCGGAAACAGGGCGAATCGGTGTGTGCACATATCAATTTAAAGCCATCGGTAACACCGCCTGTGCCCACTCTGAATGCAAATACAGCCGAATTGTTCTTTGTAATATAATAGCCCTTACCGGCCTCAAGAGTAGGGAGCGAGCCTAATTCGACTTTCACAAACCCTGCAGCCTGCAAACGTTTCTCGGCATAATCGGCAGCCAGAAAGTTCACAGGCGAACTATTAAGCATATCAAGCAATCTATCTTTCATAATTTTGTCAAACTAATTTGTTAAACTTATTTATTATCACTTTTCTTTCTTTCCAACGTATATGATACATTAAGCATCGAATGGTTCACACGCACACACACAGCATACTTGTCGGCTATATGCCGGGCTATATGCTCGGCACTGTAAACCGAACGGTGCCTGCCACCTGTACAACCGCAGCAGACCTGAATATGGGTAAAACCACGCTCAATATACACCGACACCATGTTATCGACTAGCGAATATGCATTCTGCAGAAAAGCATGAATATCGCTCTCTGTCTCCAAAAAATGTTTTACAGGTTCATCCATCCCTGTAAGTTTCTTATACGGTTCGTAGCGTCCGGGATTGTGTATAGCCCTGCAATCGAAGACAAAGCCGCCACCGTTGCCCGAATAATCCTCGGGAATACCACGCTTGTAGGAGAAACTTATGACATCTACCGTAAGTTCCTTCTCCTCGACCTTCACAAAGCGTGGTAAACGAGCTGTTTCGCCCACCACCCTTGCCAGATAGGGAAAATCCTGTACCCTGCATAGTAAATCGTTTAACTGCATCAAGGCCGCAGGAATACTCTCGACAAATGTTTTCTTACGCTCGAACAATCCCCTGTATCCATAAGTACCCAAATTCTGCAACAGGCGGAAAATTCTGAAGAGGTCAAGCTTTTGCATAAATTCCTTTTCATCCACATTGCGATATCTCGACAGCGAAGCAATGTACGACTTAAGCATACGTTCAACGACCTCGGGCGTATATCTTGCCCGAGCCTGCCCCACAAACGAAGCAACATCGTAATATATCGGACCACGGCGCCCTCCCTGAAAATCAATGAAATATGGCTCGCCATCGTGCCACATGACATTACGCGACTGAAAATCGCGATAAAGGAAGGTATTATCAGACTCTTCGAGTAACTGTGAAGCAAGCAGCTCGAACTCATTTTCCAAAAGTTGCTCATCAAAATCAATACCCGCACCCTTAAGAAAACAATACTTAAAGTAGTTCAAATCCCAAAATACCGACCGACTGTTGAAATCGGAAACAGGATAGCACTGCGAGAAATCCCATCCATCGGCAATTTTATACTGTATATCGGGTAACAGCTGCATAACACGACACAAAGCATCTACATCTTTCGAGGAAAAACTGCCCCCCTCGCGCGAGTCCTTCATTAACATAAAGAGTGTTGTATCGCCCAAATCCTGCATAATGTAACAAAGTTCATCAGCCGAAACCGCATACACACGAGGCGCATTCAAACCACACCCGAGGAATTTCCCTGCAAGCGCAAGGAATGCCCTGTTCTCTTCAACCGAGGTACCCACAGCACCAATCATGGCGATGTTACCCGCCGTCATTCTGTAATAACTGCGGTTCGAGCCATCGCCTGTCAATCGCACAAAATCGGTACACTGCACACCTGTCGCCTCGTAAAATAATCCGGCAAGAACACTGTTCATTTGATTCAGATGGAATTTAGAAGCTGTTAATACTATTTTTTTGCGAAGATAACAATTAATTCCTATCGGCAAAAACAAAAGACAAAAATCCCGATAAAAGCAACTCTTAACGTAAAAAAGTTGCATTTTAATACGTAAACAAAACATTTTTCATCTTTTTTCAAAAAAAATCAGTCATTTTTTCATTTTGTATACAAAAAACATTATTTTTGCAATCGGTTTTAAAACAAAAGAAGAGAAAATGGCATTTATTTATCAGTAAAACCAACTTTTCTCCATCAAAAAGAATACAAATAATTAAAAAGAAATAACAAATGAAAGTTGAAACTACATTAGAGAACCTGAAGAAAAGATTTCCCAACGAGCCCGAGTATTTTCAGGCTGTTGAAGAGGTATTGCACTCTATCGAAGGAGAATATAACAAACACCCCGAATTCGAGGCGAGCAACCTTATTGAGCGTCTTTGTATCCCCGATAGAATTTTTACATTCCGCGTTACATGGACCGACGACAAAGGAAATGTTCAGGTGAACACCGGATATCGTGTACAACACAACAACGCCATAGGCCCCTACAAGGGTGGTATTCGTTTCCACCCCTCGGTAAACGTAGGAATCCTTAAATACCTTGCATTCGAGCAAACCTTCAAGAACTCCCTCACCACATTGCCTATGGGCGGTGCAAAAGGAGGTTCCGACTTCGACCCAAAAGGTAAAAGCGATGCAGAAGTAATGCGTTTCTGCCAAGCATTCATCACCGAGTTGTGGCGTCACATCGGCCCCGAGATGGACGTACCCGCAGGTGACATCGGTGTAGGTGGTCGTGAGGTCGGCTATATGTTCGGCATGTATAAGAAGCTTACACGTGAGTTCAACGGAGTATTCACAGGCAAAGGCTTGGAGTTTGGCGGTTCACTTATACGTCCCGAGGCTACCGGCTATGGCAACATTTACTTCCTGCGCGAGATGCTTAAGACACGTGGCATGGATATTAAGGGCATGACCTGCCTTGTTTCAGGCTCGGGCAACGTGGCACAATACACAGTTGAGAAAGTTATTCAGCTTGGCGGCAAGGTTTATACAATGAGCGACTCGGACGGTTACATATACGACCCGGACGGCATCGACCGCGAAAAGCTCGACTTCATCATGGAGTTGAAAAATATTCGTCGCGGACGCATCAAGGAGTATGCCGACAAATATGGTTGCAAATATGTTGCAGGCGCCAAACCTTGGGGCGAAAAAGCCGACATTGCACTACCCTCGGCCACACAGAACGAAATTAACGGCGAGCATGCAAGAATGTTGATAGAGAATGGTGTTATAGCCGTATCGGAAGGTGCCAACATGCCTTCGACACCCGAAGCTATCCATGTATTCCAGGAAGCAAGAATATTGTATGCACCCGGAAAGGCGTCAAACGCCGGCGGTGTATCGGTTTCGGGCCTCGAGATGTCGCAGAACTCATACAAACTTAACTGGAGCAGTGCAAAAGTAGATGAAAAGTTACACGAGATTATGCATAACATCCACAATGCATGTGTTAAATACGGTACAAGAGAAGATGGTTACATCGATTATGTGAAGGGTGCAAACATTGCCGGGTTTCTTAAGGTTGCAAAAGCAATGATGGCACAAGGAGTCGTATAACAGATAAAGATACATTAATAACAAAAAGCATCACCCATGGGTGATGCTTTTTTGTTATTACCAATACTGCTAATGAAAACAGATCTTAAATGTTATGATTTGTTAATGTACAAACAAACGAACAACAAAAAGCGTTATATAGATGTGTTTTTCATAGTAATAGATTTTATCGTAGCATCCGCTTGAGAAAGTCGATGCCCGAACAGGTAAAAGCGTTTACCTGAAAGAAAACTGCACTCACTCCCCTTGGGTGCGGTTTTTTATATTCAACAACTATAACTTTTCCATGAAACGTTGCTTGTCGACAATAAAACGCAGATGATTGCCGCGCCCTATCAGCACCTCTCCGTCGCTGGCAGTCACCTCGAATGTGAGCTTTCGCCCATCTACACCCACAAGTGTAGCCGTAGCCGACACTACAGCACCCGGAACGGATGGTTTAAGATGCTGAACATTTATTTCACCGCCCACAGTGGTAGCTCCATCGGGCAAAGCCTGTGCAACAGCCAACATTGCTGCATTCTCCATAAGTGCAACCATTGCGGGAGTAGCAAAGACAGGCAAATCGCCCGACCCCAAAGAGAGGGCACAATTCTCGATGGTCACGCTTCTCTCTACAGTGTGTGATAATCCTTCTTTTAGCATAATACTATTTTTACAGTGCAAAAACAAAGCAAACAAACCGGTAAATATTTGCACAACCTGTTTTCGCAAACAAAGCGTACAAATTTAAGCAAAAAAAGGTAAACAATGCCCTTATACATGTTGTTTAAATAAAAAAACAACAAAACTACAGTTTCTGTTATAAGAGATAATATTTGAAATAAATTCAAACAACTTCTAAATGAATAGAGAAAATTTCACCGAAGAGAGCCTTAACGGTATAAAGGGGCTGTTGGCAAAAACCGGTATCCCCATAGATATTCTCAACAGATACGATATAATAATATACCCGTTGATAATCCTTGCAACCGCATTCCTTATCGCCGAAATAGTTTATCGTATCTCGTACTTCTTTGCCCGGCACATCTTACAACACAAGGAGTACTCGTTTCTCGATAAAATATTGAAGCATAATGCCCTTCGACGACTGACACACATCATTCCTCCTATAATAATAAACATGCTGCTGCCTATTGCCTTCGAAAACAAAGGGGTGCTGCTTCGCTATTTGGAAAATCTTGTGTGGATATATCTTATAGTATCTATAGTGAGAGCTGTTATTGTATTGCTTAACATCGTTGCCGAGATGGCCTTCACAAAAAGCAAATATCACAACCGCCCAATAAAAGGCCTGCTGCAGATAAGCAAAATAATAGTATACATAATAACTGCTATAATTGTATTATCGATACTCACAAACAGATCGCCATTATACCTTATTGGCGGTTTAGGTGCCTTTGCCGCAGTGCTTATGCTTATAACAAAAGATAGCATAATGGGATTTGTGGGTGGCTTCCTGCTACTCGAGAATGACATGGTCAGGTTGGGAGATTGGATAGAGATACCCGGGACAGCCATAAACGGAACGGTAACCGATATTTCACTGACAATTGTAAAGGTACGCAATTTCGACAACACCATAGCAACCATTCCACCCTATTCGCTTATAAACGAAAGTTTCATTAATTGGCGTGGAATGAGCGAAAGTGGCGGGCGGCGCATTTCACGCGGGTTCACTCTGAAGATAGACAACATACAGCCATGCAGCAGAAGGTTTCTGGAACGCATGAAAAAGTTCGACAACGAACTGTGCAACTACATAATAACAAAGGAGAAGGAGAAAGCAAGCGGCAACATCGGCAACCCCTCGGAGCCGGTAGATGGCAATGTAGAAACAAATGCCGGGCTCTTCAGAGCTTATGCAGAGTTCTATCTGCGGCGACATCCTCACATCCGCAAGGATATGCTTATAATGGTACGCACCATGACACCCACCGACACAGGATTGCCATTGCAGTTCTACTGTTTCACAAAAACCACAGATTGGCAGGAGTACGAGAGTATACAATCGGGTATAATGGAGCATTTTGCATCGGTTATGCCTGTATTCGAACTTTATCCTTTTCAATCGACCTCCTCGCGCGATACAATAATTAGCGGCTTGTTAGAGGGCAATTTTCCACCTGAACACATCACCGGACTGCCGTTTAGAACCACAAAATAGAAATAAGCAACATAGTTTTGTTCAATTTTTGCACAAACAGATATAAAATGAGTAGGATAAAGCTCTCTTTTTAGTCTTTTTTACACTATCTTTGCAGTGCAAAAAGGCATATTAGACATATTACACAATAAATACAACAGATTATGACAAAAATTAAAAATAGCTGCGTGCTTATTACAGGCGGTGCATCGGGTATCGGCCGCATCATGGGCCGCATAGCGCTCGAAAAAGGAGCAAGATGCTTGGTTATATGGGATATAAACGAAGTAAACATCAATGCTACCATTGACGAATTCAAGACATTTGGTAAAGTAAAAGGATACAAAGTAGATGTATCGGACTATACTGCCGTCAGTGAGGCATACGCACTGACAAAGAATGAGTGCGGAAATATAGATATTCTAATAAACAACGCAGGAATTGTTACAAGCAACAAAACCTTCGACAGGCTTAAGACATCAGAGATTGAGCGTACAATGAATATCAATGCCACAGCTCCTATGTTGGTTGCATCGCAAATGTTGCCCGAGATGATTGAACGCAATCATGGACATATCTGCAACATAGCATCGGCCGGCGGCATGTTGTCAAATCCCAAAATGTCGGTATATGCAGCAAGCAAGTGGGCTGTGATTGGCTGGAGCGATTCGGTGAGAATAGAGCTGAAGCAGGCAAAGAGTAAAGTGCGGTTCACGACAATTGCCCCCTACTTCATCAACACCGGAATGTTCGACGGAGTGCAATCGCGCATCTTTCCAATATTGAAGCCCGAACCCACTGCAAAAAAGATTATAAAGGCTATTGAGAAGAATCGTAATTTCAAAGGAATACCTTTCGGCTACCATTTCATACGTTTTTGCCAAGCGATATTGCCAACCTCGATTTTTGATTTTATCTTTGGCGAAGTGGTAGGAATATTCCATGCAATGGATAATTTTACAGGAAGAAAATAACATAAAAAGATGAATACACCCACCGAGAAGATTAAGAGTGTCATAAATGCGCAACGCCGTTATTTTGCAACAGGAGCAACACTTGACTATAAATTCCGTCGCGAACAGCTTAAGCGCCTGCAAAATGCACTGTGCAAATATGAAACACAGTTGTGCGATGCTTTGTGGACCGACCTGCACAAATCGCAGCAAGAGGCCATCCTTACCGAGTTGAGCATAGTTGGAGGAGAAATAAAGAACCACCTTTGCAACCTCAAGGAGTGGATGAAGCCAAGCAAGCACAACACACCGCTCAAGATGATGCCATCGCGCAGTTGTGTAATAACGGAACCACTTGGTAACTCACTGATAATATCGCCATGGAATTATCCTGTACAGCTGTTGCTTAATCCACTTGTGGGAGCAATCTCGGCAGGATGCACAGCAATTTTGAAACCCTCGCCATACGTACCTTCTGTTTCGGCTGTAATCGAAAAAATGATTGGCGAATATTTCGACGAGCAATATGTAGCTGTAGTAACAGGTAATCGCGATGTGAACAAAGAACTTTTGAACGAGCGTTTCGATATAATCTTCTTCACCGGCAGCCCGGCACTCGGCCGTAAAGTGATGGAGGCAGCCGCAAAGCATCTTACGCCCGTAGTGCTTGAACTTGGTGGCAAGAGCCCATGCATCATCGACAAAGAGGCAGATATTGATATTGCTGCACGACGTATAGCATGGGGAAAAACACTTAATGCCGGACAGACCTGCATTGCTCCCGATTATCTGCTTATACATTCGTCAAAAAAAGATGCATTTGTTGCCGCCTTCGGAAAAGAGATAGAGCGACTTCATGGCAAAGATACAGTTAAAAGCAAACATTTTGTACGTATGGTGAACGACGCTGCATTCAAACGTGTATCGTCGTATCTGAACGACGGCAATATTGTTTACGGTGGCCGCACCATTGCGGCCGAACGTTTCATTGAACCCACATTATTGGACAATGTGTTACCCGACAAGCCGGTGATGCAAGAGGAGATTTTCGGCCCGATATTGCCAATGATGACATTCGAGAACGAGGAAGAATTCATCTCCTTTGTAAAAGAACGAGAAAAGCCCTTGGCATTGTATTACTTCGGCAACAGCAAACGCGGACATAAATTAGTGGAGCGAATTCCCTCGGGAGGAGCATGCATAAACGACACAATAATGCACATCGCAAATGAGAATATCCCATTTGGAGGTGTTGGAAACTCGGGAATGGGGCAATATCATGGATACGACAGCTACCTGTCGTTCTCACACCGTAAATCGGTTGTCACAACACCCACCCGGCTCGACCTCCCCTTTCGATATATGCCATACAAGATGTTTGCCTTGGTAAAAAAGATATTATAACAACGCAAAAGAGCATCCCTGTATAAATATAATCGTTCACACTGATGCATGCATCAGTGTGAACGATTATTATAAGGCTGTAATAAATGAGATTCTCAAGTTTGGTTACTGCCACAAATTTTCCCACTGTTCCCGACGTTCCTGCGCAGCATACGGTTTAACTTCGTCACCAACAGCTATTCTGTCTTAACCTTGCTAAGGTAATATTTATTTATAAGTTTTAAGATTCAGAAGTTGCACTTTTTCGTTCACAGCCTGCAGACTCGGCGTACGCATTAAAATTGTACCATTTGAATCGAGAAGGATATAGTAAGGAAGAAGATCTACACCATATAATATAACGGCCGCACTGTTCCACCCTTTAAGGTCGGCCAATTGAATACCGGAAAGTTCATTATGCAAAACGGTATCACTCCATTTTTGATGCGAGCTGTCGATAGATACACTTACAAGAGAAAGCCTATTGTCATATTCTGCAGCAAGAGCGGAAAGCTGTTTCTGGTCGCCAAGGCTCGATGCCACACTCGACGACCAAAAGGAGAGAAGCAGCGGAGTTCCCTTTCCTGCATATTGCGAGAGAGATACCGCCTTGCCCTCGATATTTAAAAGCTCAACATCTATAAAACGGTTACCCACTGCACTATACATCATATTACGGTATATTGCAGCCACTGCCGACACAGAAGGGTCACACTGCACTTCTGCCGGCATACGTGAGATAATGTCGAGGCCGGCCTCGGGCAGCAAAGCACTGTAATTATTCACAAGAATATACACCGAGACAGGATTGGAGATATTCTTCTCTATAAACTCTTTTACATATCTGTTGTACAACAACGAAGTTGTGTGTATCGCCTTGTCGGCCTCGCGCTGTGCAGCCGGCGAAATATCGGGACGTCTCTTTTTCTCGATATATATATTACGCAATTCATCGATAATATCCACCGAGTCGCGGAACTGCTGCAGACGTTCATTCAAATTGCTGCCTGTTACGATTGTCTGTTTGCGTGCGACAGTAACATTTATCTCGCCCTCTTCTACAAAGAGATCGATATTACGGGCTATATTGCCATCGGCAGCAAAGGAGAGTATGGAACAAAACTGCGGTTCGCTGCGGAAACCTTCAAACTCGAAAGCACCATGCTCCACCGGTGATTTCGACAATACTGTAGGCTTCTGCCCTTGCATGGTAACAAGATAGAGTGTGTCGCCAAGTTCCACTCCCTCTTCAATCTTTCCTGTAATGGTGTAGTTGCTTTTCGATGTATCGCACGAAGCAAGCAGAAAAGATACAACAAGCAACAATATCATCTGTTTCATTCGGTTTATGTGTTATTGGTTGATACTACCCGATGCAATATCGAGCAATTCGTTGGTAATGGCCTGTTGGCGGCCTTTATTATATTCGCGTGTAAGTTCTGTTATAAGGTCATCGGCGTTGTCAGTTGCAATTTGCATGGCCATCATGCGGGCACCATGCTCCGAAGCTGCCGCATCGAGCAGTGCCGTAAACAGACGCAGAACTATTACCTTTGGCAACAGATGACCGATAAGTTGCTGCACACCCGGCTCTACAATATAATCGTGCGCCACACCGCTGTTGCCTGTACATACGTTGGTAATGTCGATAGGGAGATATGTTTCGCACACAGGTTCGTGCTTGGCAGCAGAATGGAAACGTGTATATACAATCTCTACTTTATCGAGTTCGCCGGTTGCAAAGTGCTCCATCAGGTTGTATGCAACCTTCGATACTTCATCGTACTGCAGATTGCCGGCCTGCGACATAAGCGCTTCATTGCATTCATACCCCGCCTTGGCAAGCGACTCGTATATTTTCTTGCCCACAGTGAAGACCTCCGCTTCAACCCCTTGCGCCCGATAATCCTCGAGAAGAGCTTTTGCCTTGCGTATTATGGTGGCATTATAGCTTCCGCACAGTGTTGAATTGGAAGAGATGGCAATGATAGCAACACGCCCCACTTTGCGTACCGATGAATATGGTGTGGAGATATCCTGCATCTCGGAAAGAAAATTCACAAGCATATCGTTCAGTTTCTGACGATAGGGATGCATACTCTCAATTGCGTTCTGTGCCCTGCGTAATTTAGCAGCAGATATCAACTTCATAGCCGAAGTAATCTTCTGCGTATTTTTAACCGATGCAATGCGTTGCTTTATCTCTTTCAGGCTCATACGGGCTGTTATTTAAGACTGTTTGTTATTTCATGCGCACGTTCGGTAATTATCTTCTCTACTTCGTCGTTTATTACACCCGAGGAGAGAACATCGAGTACATCGGCCTGATGACGGCTGCGCAGTACATCAAGAAACATTGTTTCGAATTCGGCAACCTTTTCAAGAGGCAGTTCGCGCAATAGATTGTGTGTTCCGCAATAGAGTACTGCAATCTGTTCCCCAACAGGGACAGGAGAATACTGCGGTTGTACAAGCAACATATTGTTTCGACGGCCGCGTTCAATAACCATCATAGTCATTGGATCCATGTCACTGCCGAATTTTGCAAATGCTTCGAGCTCACGATACTGTGCCTGGTCGATTTTAAGGGTACCGGCAACTTTTTTCATCGATTTTATCTGCGCATTGCCGCCTACACGCGACACCGAGATACCAACATTTACGGCCGGTCGGAACCCCTGGTTGAAGAGGTCGCTCTCAAGATATATCTGTCCGTCTGTAATAGATATTACGTTGGTTGGGATATATGCCGACACATCACCGGCCTGTGTCTCTATGATAGGCAATGCCGTCAGCGAACCGCCGCCACGTACCCGACCTTTGAGACTCGATGGCAAATCGTTCATTTTCTCGGCAACCTCTTGCTGGTTGATAATCTTTGCAGCACGTTCCAACAGGCGAGAATGCAGATAAAACACATCGCCGGGATAAGCCTCACGGCCCGAAGGACGGCGTAAGATAAGTGATACCTCGCGATAGGCAACAGCCTGCTTCGAGAGATCGTCGTAAACAACAAGAGCGTGCCTGCCTGTGTCGCGGAAATACTCTCCTATGGCAGCACCCGCCATAGGAGCATAATACTGCATAGCTGCCGTATCGGCAGCGGTGGCTGCCACCACAATGGTGTAGTCCATTGCCCCGTAATTGCGCAGGGTGTTTACTATTGATGCAACAGTGGAGCCTTTCTGCCCTATTGCCACATATATACAATATACGGGCTTGCCGGCATCGTAATTGGCGCGTTGGTTGATAATAGTGTCTATGGCAATTGCTGTCTTTCCCGTCTGTCGATCGCCAATGATAAGCTCGCGCTGTCCCCTACCTATGGGAATCATTGAATCTATCGATTTAAGACCTGTCTGCAACGGCTCGGTAACGGGCTGACGAAAAATAACTCCGGGCGCTTTACGATCGAGCGGCATCTCGAACAACTCGCCCCCGATAGCCCCGTTTCCGTCTATTGGCTCGCCAAGCGGAGTTATGACACGACCAACCATCTCCTCACATACGTTAATCGAAGCAATACGACCTGTACGTTTTACCGTCATACCCTCTTTTATCTTATCTGTCGGGCCCAACAGAATTGCACCAACATTATCTTCTTCAAGGTTCATCACAATGGCCTTTATACCGTTGTCGAATTCCAGGAGTTCTTCGGCTTCGGCATTCTGCAAACCATATATTCTTACTACACCATCGCTTACCTGAAGCACTGTACCAATCTCCTCGAAATTGGCATTGGCATTTATCCCTTCGAGCTGGTCGAGCAATACACGTGAAACTTCACTCGGTTTAATACTAACCATTATATCAATCTTCTATTTCGTTTTATCATCTGTTTTTCTATCTTTTGCAATTTACCTTTGATGCTTGCATCGTATCGGACCGAATCGGCATCATAGATAAAACCGCCTATAATTGTGGAATCGGCAACATTCTCCAATTCAACGGTTGCATTACGGGCGCGTGCAATACTTTTCGCTATTTTGTCGCGCATTGCATCGTTGAGAGGAACTGCAGTTGTAATTCTTGCTGCCACTATATTCTTTTGCTTTCGATACAGGGCGATATATCCATGAGCTATGTAATCGAGTAATTCCTCGCGTCCATGCCTTATGATCAGTGAAGCAAAATTGCGAAATTCCCGACAAGCATTGGCTGCACTGCATATTAAATCGAGTTTCTCGCTGAACGAAAGAAGCGGATTCTGCAATGTAAGAATAAGCGTGCGCACCTGTTCCACCGTAGCCGACAACTGCAACATATTGGCATATATTGCATCCTCTGCTTTATGCTTGGCAGCGTAGGCAAACAGAGCACGTGCATATCTCATTGATACTATTCCTGAATTCATCTGCTTAATTGAATTTCTATGCTTTTTCGTCGAAAGCCTCTTCAACAAGTTTTTCTATCACCGAATTTTGCATCTCAACATCAGCCAATTCCTTGCTTAACACCTTTTCGGCTATTGCAATGGATAGCTCGGCTACCTGCCTACGAATATCACGAAGAGCCTCTTCCTTCTCCATCTGTATTACACGACGTGTTTCGGCAAGCATCTTTTCTCCCTCTTTTCCGGCCTTCTCACGAGCCTCTTTCAACAGTTGTTCACGCGCGACGGCAGCCTCTCGCAAGATTGCAGCCTGCTCTTCATGGGCAGCTTTCAATAAAGCGGCACTCTCTTTCTCAATATCGGCCAACTTTTTATTGGCTTCGCGTGCATGCTGAAGAGATTCATCGATATAACGTTTGCGTTCGTCAATCATCGAAGTGATGGCAGGAAACCCGAATTTGGTAAGAATTATCAATACCACCACAAACGACAGCAACGTCCAGAACAACAAACCGGCGTCGGGTAACAATAGCGACATAAATTTACAATGAATAGTTTATACAAAAAGTACAAGAAAGCACACCACAATGGCGAACATTGCAACACCCTCGATGAGAGCCGCGGCAAGAATCATGCTCGAACGTACAGGACCGGCTGCCTCGGGCTGACGTGCAATGGCTTCCAATGCCGCTGCACCGATGCGCGATATACCCAATGATGCACCCACAACCGCAATACTTGCTGCTATTGTTGCAACTGCTTTAGAGATTGCTGCACCTGCTGCAGCCTGTAGAAAAATTGTCAAAAACATAAGTTAAATATTTAAATTAATACAATAATCAAATTCTATATCTATTTATCATCGTGGGTGTTATCGGCATGATGCTCGGGTTGCGACAACCCAATGAACACAGCCGACAACATAGTGAATACAAACGCTTGTATGAATGCCACCAACAATTCGAGCACATTCATGAAAATGGTAAACATTACCGAAACGGCAGTCATCGCCGTACCTATAGCCCTGCTCACAGACATTGTAATGAATATTATACATACGAATGCCAGCAATGCGGTATGCCCTGCGAGGATATTCGCAAAAAGCCTGATAGTTAAAGCAAAGGGTTTTACGAATATTCCGAATATCTCGATAAAGGGCATCAAAGGTATTGGAACCTTTAACCACGTTGGAACGTCGGGCCAGAAGATTTCGCGCCAATACTCTTTGTTTCCGAAAAAGTTCACTGCAACAAATGTACAAAGCGCAAGAGCCAATGTAACAGCTATGTTACCTGTAACGTTTGCACCACCCGGAAATATAGGAATAAGCCCCATAAGATTACTTAAGAAGATAAAAAAGAAGGCTGTTAAAAGATAGGGAACATATCGGTGGTAACGTTTCCCCACAGCCGGCTTGATAACCTCATCAACAATCATTGTAATGAGCATCTCCATCACCCCCACAAAGCCACGTGGAGCAGACAGACTGTTCTTGTTTCGCTTGTACCAACGTGCCGTAAACAACACTATCACAAGCAATAATGCCGAGTTGAAGAATACTGCCAGAACATTTTTTGTAATGGATAAATCTATAAACGGCCTTACCTCGTTGCCATCTTTGTCGTACTCCACCACTTTCCCTTCGTTTACTCCGCTTTCGGCAATATGAAAGCCATTATACTCTTTTGAATGATGAAACACCGAGGAAGAGAAAATATTCCACCCGCTGTTACGTGAATATAACAGAATGGGAAGACTCACCGAGATGTGTTTATCGCCCAAAGTGGTTACATGCCACTCGTAAGCATCCTTTACGTGGCCGAAAATCACACCCTTTACATCTACATCGGACGATTTGCCGGCATCCGCCGCACTTACGGGCAAGGCAGCAAAAAGCAAAAGAAGAACAAATATCCAACGTACTTTATCCATATTAACGACTATATTATAATCATTTATTCTGCAATATATTATCATCAGCACCTGTCTGCATTTTCTTGGATAGGCTGAAATACACTTCGGGCAAAAGCATCAACATGAAATATGCCAGAAAGGTGATGAGAAACGGTTTCACCTCGGTGTCGTAAACAGACACCCCCACAAGCAAAACAGCCAAAGATGCCATAAGTTTCACTGTTTTAAAAAGCATTATGACGTTCGTGCTCATTCTGCCTTTATATTTATAGATAAAAAGTATGGCAAACGTGTAGAAGACAGAAAAGAAGACAGGAATAATCCATGTGGAAGAGAAGTTGTATTGTGGCAAAAAGAATACCACAAGCAGGTCGTTCAGTACCGATAGAAACAGTACATACAACAATAGCAATATTATGCTGTTTATCAATCTCTTCTTATCCATTATTATTAAAAACCTCTACACATGCTGTTATCTTGTTGTTTACAATCTCGACAAAACCACCGGAAACCTGCAGTTGCATATCACCATCGTCGTTACGCCACGAAATAACACCTGCCACAAGAGAAGATATCAGCGGCGCATGTCCCGGCAATATTGTAAAAGGGCTTTGCCCACCGGGAAACTTCACTTGGGATACATCACCGAGAAACACTCTCTTCTCGGGTGAAATTATTTCGAGTGTCATAACCTTGGTTGCCATCCGTTCAATTCAACTGTTTCAACATCTTTTTACCCTTCTCTATAGCCTCATCGATGGTACCTACATTCAAAAATGCCTGCTCGGGTAAATAATCCACCTCGCCATCGAGTATCATATTGAAGCCGCGGATGGTATCTTCGATAGACACCATAACGCCTTTAACACCGGTAAACTGCTCGGCAACAGTAAAAGGTTGCGACAAGAAACGCTGAACACGACGCGCCCTGTTTACCGTAAGACGGTCTTCATCGGACAACTCATCCATACCAAGAATAGAGATGATATCCTGCAGTTCCTTGTTGCGTTGCAGAATGCGTTTCACGCGCTGCGCGGTATCGTAGTGCTCTTTGCCTACAATATTTGCATCGAGAATACGGGAGGTTGAATCCAAAGGATCCACAGCCGGATATATACCAAGTTCGGCAATCTTACGACTCAATACTGTTGTTGCATCAAGATGGGTGAATGTTGTAGCAGGAGCCGGGTCGGTCAGGTCATCGGCAGGGACATACACTGCCTGCACCGAAGTAATAGAGCCATGAATGGTAGATGCTATTCGCTCCTGCATTGCACCCATCTCACTTGCCAATGTAGGTTGGTAACCCACAGAGCCCGGCATACGTCCAAGCAACGCCGAAACCTCGGAGCCGGCCTGTGTAAAACGGAATATATTATCGATGAAGAACAATATATCGTTGCTTTTTCCTTCTTTTGCACCGGCATCTCTGAACGACTCGGCAATAGTAAGACCCGAAAGGGCTACAGAAGCACGTGCACCCGGTGGTTCGTTCATCTGACCATAGACCAATGTCGCTTGCGATTTTGCCACCTCGTTATAATCTATTTTGGAGAGGTTCCATTCACCTTTCTCAAGTCCTTTTTTAAATTCCTCACCATAGCGTACCACATTCGATTCTATCATCTCGCGCAACAAGTCGTTACCTTCGCGTGTACGCTCTCCCACTCCGGCAAAAACAGAAAAGCCGTCGTGCCCTTTTGCAATATTGTTTATAAGCTCCATAATAAGAACCGTCTTACCTACACCGGCTCCACCGAAAAGACCAATCTTTCCACCTTTGCAATAGGGTTCCAACAGGTCGATAACCTTTATGCCGGTATATAGCACCTCCTGAACAGTGGATAGCTCGTCAAACCCCGGAGCATCGCGGTGGATAGGATAAGCCCCCTCCTTGTCGAAATCCTTCAAGCCATCGATGGAGGCACCTGTTACATTCAGCATACGTCCTTTTATCTGTTCGCCCACCGGCATTGTTATAGGCTTCCCGGTTGCAACGACTTCCATTCCACGTGACAGGCCTGCTGTACGATCCATGGCAACGGTGCGCACTGTGTCATCACCAATATGCTGCTGTACCTCAAGCACCAATTCTCTATTATCGGGACAGGAAATAACCAACGCCTCGTGTATTGCAGGCAACATCACGATACCATCATCACCTGCAACATCGAAATATACATCGACAACTGCACCTATCACTTGAGAAACATGTCCAATATTCTGTGGCATATATTCTAATATGTATACAATTATTATACTACAAACCTGTTTAAAAAGATACCTTTCAAATAATACATTGCAAAGTACCTCCAAGTTTTGCGAAGATAAGAAAATTTATGCAATTATTTGGCAAAAGAAGGTACAGATGTAATATCTTTTATACAGTTTTCACAAAAAGCATCTTTTTTTTATGCATGCAACACCGAAGATTATTCTTTTTGGAAGTAAGAAGCTGTTTAAATTTCTTTCTAATATTATGTTTACATTATACGCGAGTTATGCTTGCCTTTTTATGTTCTTTTTTGCCTGTTTTTCCCTTTTTTTGCAGTTACATAGCCCGCTATGCGCCCTTAAAAAATGAAAAAACATTCTAAAAAAGACCTATAAAAATTTCAAGGACATAAATTCAAACAACTTCTAATTTATAAACGGCAAAGTTATGCTTACAGCCTTTCAATTCTGTTTACCACATGAAAGAGAGCGCAAATCTCCTTCTTGTTGATTGTGAAAGCCGGATAGTTTGGCGAAACGCACCATAGCAATTCCTTGTTGTTTTCATCGGAATGACAACGCTTAATCATCCTCGATTCGTTTGTCACAATCATATATATCTTCTCGGGGTCTATTTCGTTGAGCGATTCAAGGCGGTTCACTCCTATTATATCACCAGAATATATTTCCGGCTCCATTGATGCGCCCAAAACAGGAAAGTAGAACTCGGCATGCCATTGAGGCATGGAAATAAAGCCGGAAGGTCTCTCTACAGAGGGGTCAAATGCATCCTTATGCCCGGCCGACACCGGCAAATCGGAATAGAATGGCGCATAATCCATGCGTTCAAATTCAAAATCGTGGGAAGAGGTCACACTGCCCTCGCCCAACACTAACCAACGTGGAGATATATCGGGGAAATTATTAAGTATGGCACTTACAAGTTCCATACCCACTTTGCCATTCTCATTCACCTGCCGGTTCAATGTTCTTTGAGGAATTCCCAACAACCGGCTTGCACTGTTTGCGTTCAGTTGCTTTATCTCAAAAAACTGCAACACTCGTTGCTTCAACGTAGTTTTCATAGTTAAAATTCAGTGAATACTTCCAAAAAACGGACATTATTCCAAATATGCATAATACACACTGTTTCAGCACAATTTATTTAGACTGATTACAAATAGTCAAATTTGACTATTTACACAACCTGTTTTTTGATTTTAGAGGTTATATTTGTAGCCATAAATGGCTAACTCCATCCTAAAAGTGCATCAAAAAACATGAAAAATGCCATTGTTTTTCAACTTGTACAAACATAGTATATTTCCTTTAAACAGGAAAGAAAAGAACAAAAAAAGATTGAATATGAAAAGTAGAAACTTAAGCAAAACTAAATTCTTTTACGAATGTCTTGTCGAGAAATTTATGGAATGGTTCGATGCATTACCGTACCTGTTCCGAAGAGAAGAAGCATGGGTAAGCAATCTTATTGAATGTTACAGTATTTATGAAGAGTATGCCGAACAGGAATATGTAAAAGATTTTATTGAAAGCAGAAAGAAGATACTTTCCAACAACCGCTACAAGATGACGGTAGAGACTCTTCGCGGTAGAGCGCCGGAAGGAGTGATAGGAAAAGTAACACTTTACCGCAAAAGAAAATATATACACGAAGCCACACTGAAAAAGAAGGAAGGCGACTGCAACAACCTGATATATTGGTCATTCGAGAAGAGATAAAGAATATCGCAAGCGCACCTTTATTTTAGAAGCTATTCATTGTTTAATAATAAAAACAATTTACAAGATTATGAAAACCAAAAATCTCATGATTACCCAACTCGTCTGCCTTATGCTGATAATTATTGCTGCGGAAGGATTCTTGACAGAACTGTTCCCTACCATCACATTTGCCTTGTCGTTTTTTGTATTGGCATGGTGCAGCATTTATATAAGCCGTCACGAAAAAGAACTGCTTGCCGAGACGGAACACCCCGAAGAGTAAAAACAAACGCGGCATACGTAAACAAAATTCGTATGCCGCATTAATCATGCCATAACAGAATCGGCCAACAATTCCATTGCGGGAAGATCGGAACGTTTCATTCTCGAACGAATTGTAACCACAGGAGAGATAACTTCCAGGTCTCTCATTTCGGCAAGCATGGCATTCATCACACGACCTGCTGTTGGAGCCCAAGAACCATTCTCGATTATGCCGACGCGACGTCTGCGGTAACCCTTCATTTGCAAATGATGCAGAAAATCGTACATAGGAGGGAAGACGTTGGCATCGTAGGATGAAGCCGCAAGAATCATCTTGCTCATACGGAAAGCATCTTCTACGGCCTCGGCCATGTCGCAACGACTTAAGTCACAAGCAATAACATTCTCTACACCTTTCGTTTTAAGAATATCAACCATTCTGTGGGCCGCCGCAGCCGTACCGCCATGTATTGATGCATACGCAACAAGCACACCATCTGTTTCAGGTTCATATTTACTCCAAGTGTCGTATAAGCCGATATAATATCCCAAATTATCGGACAGTATAGGCCCATGCAACGGACAGA
This sequence comes from Bacteroidaceae bacterium, assembly GCA_017466065.1. The sequence goes on along the minus strand of JAFTUV010000025.1, from coordinate 51,933 downwards.
TGGTTGCAACATCCAACGTGGAGAGTTTTTTCAGTAACGCCTGTACCTGATTACCGTATTTTCCACAAATATTGAAATAATAGCGACGAGCCTCACAAGCCCACTCCTCCTCGTGAGTCAACACACCGAATTTGCCAAACGCATCGGCCGAGAAAACAAGTTTATCCTTGCTATCGTATGTAAGCATCACCTCGGGCCAATGTACCATTGGAGCCATAACAAACTGCAATGTACGACCACCAAGCTCCAAGGTGTCAGATTCGGATACAGCTATTGTTCTTTCCGAAAAATCCACATCTTCAAAAAATTGTGACAGCATGCTCACAGCACGCTCCGATGCCACAATCCTTATATCAGGATATTTTTCTACCACCGCTGCAATGTTTCCTGCATGATCGGGTTCCATGTGCTGAACGATAAGATAATCGGGAGTGCGGCCGCATAATGCTGTTTCAAGGTTGCTCCACCATTCGGAGCTTTTTCGCAAATCGACGGTATCTACAATTGCAACCTTTTCATCAAGAATAATATACGAATTATATGATATTCCATTGGGAACCACATATTGACTCTCGAAGAGGTCTATATCAGCATCATCTACACCAATATATTTAATATTTTCTGTTACGTTTGTTATCATAGTATTTATTATAATTAAAGTTCTACATAAAAGGAGTCAAAACATCGCCCAACCATCCGATAAACTTTCGCCACCATGAACGCTTTTTCCACTCTTCCCGAGTGAGCAGATGACACTCGGCTTTATCCAATTCATAATACTCGTGAAATCGTTCAGCATCTTCCTTGCCAAAAACAAAAAGATTCGTCTCGTAATCGTAGCATAAGCTTCTGCTATTAAGATTGGCCGAACCTATCGTATAATATCTGTCATCTATACTCATCACCTTTGAATGGTTGAAACCACCATCATACATATACACCTTTGCGCCTTTTTTCATCAACTTATGAGCAACATACAGCACCACATCGGGTGTAAAAGGAATATCCGATTTCGAGGATATCATTATCTCCACCTCCACACTGTCCTTTAGGGCATCTTTTATTGCATTTCTCACTCGTTTAGTGGGAACAAAGTAGGGACTTATAAGCTTAACACTATCTTTTGCCGAATAGATGGCATTGGCATACGCACGACGCATAACCTCGGCGTTGCGTGTAGGCCAACGGTCAACCACCGCTATAGATGTACCGCCCGAATCGGTTGCTTTAGGATAATATTCGTTCCCCGATACATTCTGCCCGGTTTCGCGATTCCACATTGCAAGAAAAATATCTTGTAATTTTGAAACAGCCTCACCCTCCACACGAGAATGCATATCACGCCATTTACCAACACCTTCAAGACCGTTCAAATAATAATCGGCAACATTTATGCCCCCTGTATAGCCTATAACCCCATCTATGACTACAATTTTGCGATGGTCGCGATGATATGCATGGTTTATCCAAGGGAAGGTTATAGGGTCGAACTTGGCTATCTCTATTCCTTGCTTGCGAATATCATCGAGATGTGATTTTTTCAGCGGACGATTGTTCGACATATTACCGAATGCATCGAACAAGGCACGCACCTCTACACCTTCGGCAGCCTTTTCGGCAAGCAGAGATATCAGTTCGGCATTTATAGAATCATTTCTGAAATTGAAATATTCGAGATGAATATGATGTTTTGCGTTGCGTATATCTTGAAACATCCGTTCGAACTTCATGTGGCCGCCATTGAGAATTTCGATACTGTTGCTATCGGTAACCTCAATATCCTTTGCCTGCAAATAGTTTATGAATGTCGAATCGGAACTTGCAAAATCGTCACGTTCAACAGCGATGAATCGAGATTTGCAAGATGTCAATAAAATTATTGTAATTATAAGAAGTATTTTACTTTCGGCTCGCATTTTGGGTTATGTATCTTTCATATTCTTTGTTGCAAAGGTATGAAAAAAAAGCCACCTGCGGAAATTTTATCATATATGCAAACCTTTATTAACATACCGAAACTCTACACCATCCGTAGAAAAGTACATCAACAAATAGAGCGACATACACATATCAATCTTTCTCTATTTTAAGATCCCCCTTGCTGCTTATAACAAGTTTTTCGTATCTATCGAGAAGGCGTTGCATCCGTGACAGCCTGATAGAGAGACGTAGAATACATTCATTATCAAAAATCTGTTCTACAACCGATGGCGACTCCTCTTTTACGATACGAAGGACATCGTTGAGCAATGGATAAGAAAAGTGCAAAACAATTTCGCCATTTATTGTCTTCTCGACATGTTCGACCGCATCCAACGCTTCGGCAGCGGCAAGACGATAAGCAACAATAAGACCGCTTGTTCCAAGTTTTATGCCTCCAAAGTATCTTACAACAACAACAAGAACATTGGTTAGTTCGCGACTCTCAATCTGCCCAAGGATAGGTTTGCCGGCCGTACCGGAAGGCTCGCCATTGTCATTTGCACGAAAAGACTCGCCACGCTCGCCTATCTTATAGGCGTAACATACATGACGAGCGTCATAATACCTCTTTTGATATGTCTCTATTATAGCTTTGACATCATCAACCGAGGTAACCGGTATGGCAAAAGCGAGGAATTTGCTCCGTTTTTCGGAGTAAATTCCTTCGCCCTGTTGTTCTATGGTTTTATAAACGTCTTCTTGCAACATCAGGATAATTTGTGTATAACAAGCCCCGAGCGCAGTTTAGGCTCGAACCATGTTGTTTTTGGCGGCATTATATTGCCGGTATCGGCAATATCTATAAGTTGCTTCATTGATACGGGGTAAAGTGCAAGAGCAACTTTCATCTCACCGCTATCTACACGACGTTTAAGCTCGCCCAATCCTCTGATACCACCAACAAAATCCACACGTTTGTCGGAACGCAAATCCTTAATTCCAAGAATTTCATCAAGTATCAGATTCGAAGATATTGTTACATCGAGTACGCCTATAGGGTCGTTGTCGTCGAAGGTTCCTTCCTTGGCGGTAAGACTATACCATTTACCTTCGAGATAGAGTGCAAAATTATGCAACGAAGCCGGTTTGTATATATCTTCGCCTTTCAGCTCCACAATGAAATGTTTGCCAAGGGCCTCAAGGAACTGTTCGGGCGACAAGCCGTTAAGGTCTTTCACCACACGATTGTAGTCGATTATGGTCAGTTGGTTGGCAGGGAAGCATACAGCCATGAAATAGTTGTACTCTTCATCACCACGATGATTCGGGTTATTATCGGCTTTCTCTTTTCCCACCAAAGCTGCAGCTGCCGAACGATGATGACCATCGGCAATATACATTGCCGGCATTTTTGCAAATTCAGAAGTAATCTCTTTTATATCGTTTTCATCATCCACAATCCACAGACGATGGCGGAAACCATCAAGTTGTGCGACATAATCGTATTCGGGTGCCGCTGCTGTATATTTTGCAACAATCTCACCCAGCTTTTCGTTGTCGGGATATGCAAAGAAGACCGGTTCTATATTGGCATCGTTCACACGAACATGCTTCATACGGTCCTCTTCCTTGTCTCTTCTTGTAAGTTCGTGCTTCTTAATTACGCCGTTCATATAATCATCGACGTATGCGCACACAACAAGACCGTATTGTGTTTTCCCGTTCATTGTTTGAGCATAGATGTAATATTGCTCCTTTTCGTCTTGCACAAGCCATCCGTTCTTTTGAAACTTTGCAAAATTCTCGGCAGCCTTGGCATACACCTCGGGAGCATGTTCATCGATGCCTGCAGGAAAATCAATTTCGGGACGGATGATGTGATACAGAGATTTCTCATTATCACCGGCCTCGGCACGTGCCTCCTCGGAATTAAGAACATCGTAAGGACGGCTCTGAACCTCCTCAACCATACTTTTCGGGGGACGTACCCCTTTAAAAGGTTTTACTATTGCCATAACAATATTGTAAACTGTTTTATTTATTCAAACGGAAACGTTCGCAACCCTCCTCAAAGAAAGCTACAATCTGCTTTGCAGCAGCTATACCGGCATTAATGTTTGCCTCGGCAGTCTGTGCACCCATCTTTTTTGGCGAAGCAAAATATCGTCCTTCGAACTTTGCAAATTCTTCGGCAGTAGCCGGAGCAACATCGGTAATATACTTCAAATCACCACGTTCCTGCATAAGAGCTATCAACTCGGCTTCGTTTATAACCTCTTTACGTGCAGTATTAATAAGAACAGCTTTGGAAGGCATAGAACCCACAAGTTCGCGGCCAATGCTGTTTTTTGTCTCGGCTGTTGCCGGTATGTGAACAGAAATAAAATTACAATTCCTGTAAAGTTCCTTCACATCGGAAACAACCGTACAGCCCTGCGCCGCTGTATCCAAATCAGGAGCAAAGAGGTCGTGAACATAAATATCCATACCGAACGCTTTTGCCAAACGTGCCACAATTCGTCCGATGTTACCAAAGCCTTGAATACCAAGCTTTTTCCCTTTAAGTTCGAAACCCGAAGTGCCATTAAAGGTGTTACGGGCCGCATAAACCATAAAGCCCATGGCCAACTCGGCAACAGCATTGGCATTTTGTCCCGGGGTATTCATCGCACAGACACCGTTTGCTGTTGCAGCAGTCAAATCGAGATTGTCGTATCCTGCACCGGCACGCACTACTATTTTAAGATTTTTTGCCGCAGCAAGAACCTCGGCATCTACAATATCGCTTCTTACGATAAGGGCATCGGCATCGGCAACAGCCGACAACAGTTGCGACTTTTCTGTATATTTTTCAAGCAACTGCAACTCATATCCAGCAGCCTCAACAACCTCTTTTATTCCTTTAACGGCAACAGCAGCAAAGGGTTTTTCTGTTGCAACAAGAACTTTTCTCATAATTAAGAAACTGTTTTGAAATTAATGATTCTTTTGAAATTCTTTCATGCAATCCACAAGCGTTTGCACAGCCTCAAGCGGCAAAGCATTGTAGCACGAGGCGCGGAAACCACCGATTGAACGATGGCCCTTTATGCCCACCAAACCTTTTGATTGTGCAAAGGCCATAAAATCCTGTTCCAATTCTTTGTAATCATCGGCCATAACAAAATCGATGTTCATGAGCGAACGATCCTCTTCAACTGCAGTACCACGGAACAATGGGTTACGGTCTATCTCACCGTAGAGCAATTCGGCGCGTTCCTGTGCACGACGCTGCATCTCTTTAACTCCACCCTGCTCCTTAATCCAACGCAAAGTGAGCATTGCCGAATAGATAGGCAGTACAGGCGGTGTATTGTACATTGAACCGCCATCAATATGTGTACGATAATCGAGCATTGTGGGAATTGTGCGCGACACCTTGCCCAGTGCATCGTTCTTCACAATAACAAATGTAACACCCGAAGGAGCAAGATTCTTCTGTGCTCCGCCATAGATACATGTATATTTACTTACATCTACCGGACGTGAAAAGATATCAGATGACATATCGGCAATAAGAGGAATATTGCAATCGATATCCTTGCGAATTTCGGTACCGTAGATTGTATTATTGGTTGTTATGTGGAAATAGTCGGCATCGGCAGGAACAACATAATTCTTCGGAATATAGCAATATGTCTTATCCTTCGACGATGCAACCTCTACAGCCTCGCCGAAATTCTTAGCCTCCTTGAGTGCCTTGTTTGCCCATGTTCCGGTGTTAAGATAAGCAGCTTTCTTTTCCATGAAATTGTAGGGAACCATACAGAATTGCATGCTTGCACCACCACCGAGGAAAAGAACCGAATAACCTTCTGGAATTTCGAGCAACTCTTTAAAAAGTGCAACAGCCTCGTCCAACACTGCCTGAAAATCTTTGGAACGATGACTGATTTCTAACACTGACAGACCTATACCATTGAGGTCGAGTACGGCCTTGGCTGTCTCTTCAATAACTTGGCGCGGCAAAACAGAGGGGCCGGCATTAAAATTGAATTTTTTCATATACTTGCTATATCTATTTTTTAGAATAATGAAGTTGCGAAGTTAACACTTTTTTCAGTATTGAACGAACAAATATGATATTTTCTATAAATAAGAACAAATACAAGAAAAAAAGTTCGCATATAGGAAGAATTTACCAACGTACAGGTTCAATGATGGTTTTCAGCCCTTTTATCTTCTCTCCTGCAACCATTGCAAGCAAACGGCGAACTTTGCAACTCTTTACGGCTATATACGCGTATCTGTCAAATATCGCTATTGCACCGACCTCATCGGGTTGCAATCCTCCATTTTTTATAAAGAAACCGACCAAATCTCCGCGACTTATCTTATCCTTTTTACCTTTACCTATATATAATGCCACACGTTCGGGCGCATCGGGCAACGACACATTCTTGGGCATACGGAATTCTTCTATATCATCGGGGACAAAATCGGGTAACGTATGCCCATCGTAAGTAATCATGTAGACAGAACCGTCGGCTTCCCAACGTGCCGTGCGTCCATTACGATGCGTATATATCTCTTTTGTCATGGGACGCTGAAAGTGTATCACATGTTTCACATCCTTAATATCCAAGCCACGTGCAGCCAAGTCGGTTGAAACAAGAATGTTTGCACAGCCGCTATCGAAACGATACAGGGCCGATTCGCGCTGCTTCTGTTCCATAGCACCATGATAGGCCGATACATGAAGCCTGTTTTTTGAGAGAAAACGCCGCACCTCGTCCACCGTTTCGCGAAAGTTACAAAAAACTATTGCAGGCTCGCCGTTTATGGTGCACAAAAGTGAAAAGAGCGACTGCAAACGTGCCTCGGGGGTTGTTGTAAGCTTGCGATAGGCTGTACGTTGTGTAACTTCAGACTCACCTTTACGGAAATCGAGATTGTCCACACTGTCACCACCCGCAAACAGTGGTATCTCCGATGCATCCGTTGCCGATATCAACCATCGATCGATGCTATTCGGCAACATCTTTACAAGATGTTCCATCTCCTCTAAAAAGCCCATCTCGAGACATTTGTCAAATTCATCTATGACAAGAAGGTTGCAAGCTTCCACATTTAAATTTCCGCGCGAAAGATGGTCGTTCAAACGCCCGGGTGTCGCTATCAGCACAGCCGGCACTGAACCTTGCAACATTGCAACCTCCTCGAGTAAAGGACGACCGCCATACAAAGCAACAGCCCGAAACGGAGTCAGCATATTACGCCACACTTCGGCCACCTGCTTGGCAAGTTCACGCGACGGAAGCACCACGACTGCCTGCACACCCTCTCTATCGGCCTGCAACCGTTCCAACAACGGCAACAGATAGGCAAGTGTCTTACCGGTCCCTGTTGGCGACAACAACACCATACCGCCATTTTCGCGACAATGTTCAATAGCGGAACACTGCATATCATTAAGAGCCTCTATACCTAAATTGTGTATTGCCGAACGTTGCCCGACTGTAATCAATATCTTATTTTTCATATTAAAACACCCACAACACAATAACAAATGACAAAAATAGGACATTTTGACACATAAACACAAATAAAAAGCTAATTTTGCAAAAAATTGTCACACGAAACCTGTTGGCAAGCTATTTGTTATATTATATAAGTATGAAACATTGTCAGATGTTTATACCTACCAATGCAAGAATAAATAAACAATATATCATGAGCAAGGATAAAGTAAACCAGGAGAGCGAGGAAATTGTAAAAGATGAAGTTAACGAGCAGAATATCGAAGAAACCACGCAGGAAAGCAACGAGATAGCCGAAGATGAGAGCCTGCAAAAGCAACTTGACGAGGCTAACGAAAAGATTATCAACCTTGAAGACAAATATCTGCGACAGGTTGCCGAATTCGACAACTACCGTAAACGTACGCTCAAAGAGAAGGCCGAATTGATTAAGAACGGCGGCGAGCGCGCCTTGGAATCGATACTGCCGGTATTGGACGATTTCGAACGTGCAATTGCAAACATGGCAAAAGACGAGAATGCAGCCGATATTCTTACAGGTATAGAACTTATATATAATAAATTCATCACAATACTTAAGCAAAACGGCTTGCAAAAAATAGAGACCGAAGGCAAGGATTTTGACACAGATTTCCACGAAGCGATAGCATTAGTCCCCACCACGGATGAATCGCTGAAAGGCAAGATTCTCGACTGTGTACAAACAGGTTACATGCTAAACGAGAAAGTAATACGACACGCAAAGGTGGCTGTAGGAGAATAACACTATACGATAGAGAAAATGGCAAAACGAGATTACTATGAAGTGCTGGGCATAGACAAGAATGCATCGGCGAACGACATAAAGAAGGCTTATCGCAAGATGGCGATTCAGTATCATCCGGACAAGAATCCCGGCGACAAGACAGCAGAGGAGAAGTTCAAAGAGGCTGCTGAAGCCTACAGCGTACTTAGCGACCCCGACAAGAAAGCACGTTACGACCAATTCGGTTTCGAGGGTGTGAATGGAGCCGGAGCAAGCGGTTTCGGCGGTGCCGGAATGGATATAAACGATATCTTCTCGATGTTCGGCGACATTTTTGGTGGCGGCGGAGGTTTCAGCGGATTCGGAGGTTTCGGAGGTGGCGGACGACCGCAACAAGCTCGTTTCCGCGGCAGCGACCTGCGCGTTAAGGTGAAGCTTACCTTGCAAGAGATTGCAACCGGAGTTACAAAGAAATTCAAACTGAAAAAGTATGTTCCCTGTACCCACTGTAACGGAAGTGGTGCCGAAGGCAATGCTACAGAAACCTGCCCCGAGTGCAAAGGAACGGGACGTGTTGTGCGCACACAGCAAAGCATCTTCGGAATGATGCGCAGCGAGAGTGTTTGCCCCCGTTGCGGCGGTGAAGGTAAAATAATAAAAGATAAATGCAAACACTGCAGTGGCGACGGAATTGTTATGGGCGAGGAGGTTGTAGAGGTAAAAATACCCGCAGGCGTTATCGATGGGATGCAATTATCCATGCGCGGCAAAGGCAACGCAGGAAAACACAACGGAATCTCGGGTGACCTTCTTATACACATCGAGGAAGAGAAGCATCCGCAATTGGTACGTGACGAGAACGATCTTGTCTACAGCCTGTTGCTCGACATCCCCACAGCCACACTTGGCGGCGTTGCCGAAATACCCACATTGGAAGGCAGTGCAAGGGTAAACATCGAGGCCGGCACCCAACCAGGGAAAGTACTGCGTCTGCGTGGCAAAGGATTACCCTCGCTCAACGAATACGGCCGAGGCGACATCGTTGTAAACATCAGTGTCTACATTCCCGAGACTCTTTCCAAAGACGAGAAGAAGACCATTGAGGGATTCAAAAAATCGGACAATTTCCGTCCAAGTGAAAGCATTAAGGAGCAATTGTTTAAAAAATTCCGCAACTTCTTCGATTAAAAAGTTGTTTCAACAAAAATGACATACAACGAAACCATCGACTATCTGTTCAACTGCGCACCGCTGTTTCAGCAGGTGGGCAGTGGTGCATATAAAGCAGGCCTCGACACTACAATATTGCTCGACGCACACTTCGGGCATCCCCATAGAAAATTTCGTACAATACACATTGCCGGCACCAACGGAAAAGGGTCGTGTTCGCATACGATTGCCGCAATTCTACAATCGGCCGGCTACAAGGTAGGCCTGTATACATCGCCACACCTCATTGATTTTCGTGAACGTATACGCGTAAACGGGGAAACCATAAGCAAGGAATATATAGTAGATTTTGTTGAAAAGGAAAAGATGTTTTTCGAGCCGTTGGCACCATCGTTTTTCGAACTGACCACCGCACTCGCATTCAAATATTTTGCCGAACAAGAGGTTGACGTTGCTGTCATTGAGGTTGGCCTTGGCGGCCGATTGGATTGTACCAACATAATATCGCCCGACGCCTGCATAATAACCAACATCAGCCACGACCATACACAGTTCCTTGGTAATACACTCGAGCAGATTGCAGCAGAAAAAGCAGGAATAATAAAACCGGGAACACCGGTCATAATAGGTGAAACCACAAGTGAAACAGAAAAGGTGTTCACCGAAAAAGCACAAAAAGAGAATGCACCTGTTTTTTTCGCCGAGCAGAAGAGACCGTTAACAGATGCAACACACACCGCAAACGGTTTCAAATACAACACTGCACTCTACGGAACAATCGATGGCGAACTTGCCGGAGACTATCAGATAAAAAACACCAACACAATTCTTACAGCCATCCCGGTATTGGTGAACAAAGGATACAAAATAGACGAACAAGCCATAAGAAAAGGCTTTGCCAATGTCACATCGCTCACAGGATTGATGGGCCGATGGCAGACAATATCCCGCAACCCACATGTTATATGCGACGCCGGGCATAATACAGGCGGAATTGTGCATATCGTAAAACAGCTCTCCGAGAGAGAATACAAGACGCTTCGTATCGTATTCGGGATGGTAAACGACAAGGATATAAGCAGCGTACTTGCCATGTTGCCGCAAAAAGCCGAATACTATTTCACACAAGCAAGTGTAAAACGCGCAATGCAACATTGGGAACTGAAAAAACTTGCAGCAAAGTTCAACCTGCATGGTTACAGTTACCCATCGGTAAGCGAAGCACTCGAAGCGGCTAAAAGCGATGCCACACCCGAAGACCTGATTTTTGTCGGAGGCAGTTGTTTTATTGTCGCCGACCTGCTTGCAACAATTCGCCCCGAAAATTAAACAACTATAAAAGCCGAAAAGAGTTTCAATATTTCACTAATTGAAAATTATCTCCGAATTGTTTTGGAATAACACATATTTTTACTTTATTTGCATTGTAAACCATATAATCGGTTGCTCTCCCATGTCAACTGAGAACACTTCGCCGTTATATTATGTTTACATTTTATATACAATAAACTAACTAACACGAATAAAGTACTGATATGAGCTGTACAGAAAACAATCTCTCGGAATTGAGAGCCGTCGATTTCAAGAAAAGCATCGACGGCAAAGAAACGGCACTTTTCATCCTTAAGAACAAACAAGGCAATGAAGTGGCAATCACAAATTATGGCGGAGCAATATTGAGCATTATGGTTCCCGACAAAAACGGCAAGCATGCCAATGTAATCCAAGGACACGACAGTATTGACAACCTGCTCAACAGCCCCGAACCATTCTTAAGCACATTGGTGGGACGCTACGGCAACCGAATATGCAAAGGAAAATTCACATTAGAAGGAAAAGAATACAATTTGGCCATCAACAACGGCCCCAACCACCTTCATGGAGGCCCTACAGGATTCCACGCACGTGTATGGGATGCAGAACAGACCGATTGCCAAACTCTTAAACTACACTATATTTCAGCCGATGGCGAAGAGGGCTTCCCCGGAAATCTTGACGTTACAGTCATCTACACATTCAGCGATGACAATGAACTGAAAATCGATTATAAAGCCACAACCGACAAGACAACCATCGTAAACCTCACAAGCCATGGCTTCTTCTCACTTTCGGGTACAGCCAACCCCACATCAACAATAGACAATCTTATTTGCGAAATAAATGCAGACTTCTTTGTTCCCATCGACGACACATCGGTGCCCTACGGTTGCATTGCCCCCGTAAAAGGAACAGCGTTCGATTTCACCACTCCGCAAGAGGTAGGTGCACGCATCGATGCCGATGAAGAGCAGATTAAACATGGCGCAGGCTACGACCACTGCTTTGTTCTGAACAAGAAAGAGGTTGGCGAATTAAGTTTCGCTGCAAAAATCACCGAACCCGTAAGCGGCCGTACAATGGAGGTATACACCACCGAGCCCGGAGTGCAGGTTTACACATCGAACTGGCATAGCGGCTTTGCCGGAGCACACGGTGCAACCTTCCCCAAACGCAGTGCAATTTGTTTCGAAGCACAACACTTCCCCGATTCACCCAACCGCCAGCACTTCCCAAGTGTTGTATTGAAACCGGGAGAAGTTTATTCACAGGTTACAATATATAAATTCGGAGTAGAGAAATAATATCATTAATAAATCATTAAAACTTAAAAATCATGAGTCAACAAAAGAAACAATGGGGAGCCATAATCGTAATGATTGCGCTCTTTGCCATGATTGCCTTCGTGACAAACCTGTGTACACCTATGGCAACCATCATCAAAAACCAGGGACCAATCTCGAACGTACTTGCACAGATTGGTAACTACGGTAACTTCGTTGCATATTTGGTAATGGGTATTCCCGCAGGTATGCTTATCTCGAAGTTCGGTTACAAGAAAACAGCTCTTATAGGCCTTGCTGTAGGTGCTACCGGTATCCTTATCCAATGGATCAGCGGTTTGTTGGATGTAGAGCAGAACCTCGGACTTGTATTTGCCGTATATCTTATCGGTGCTTTCATTGCAGGTCTTTGCATGTGTATCCTCAACTGCGTTGTAAACCCCATGCTCAACATTCTTGGCGGTGGCGGTAACAGCGGTAACCAGCTTATCCAGCTTGGTGGTGTATTCAACTCTTCGGCAGCCGTTGCCTGCTACATTCTTATGGGTGCTCTTATTGCAGATGCAACAAAAGCAAAGATTGCCGATGCAACTCCCGCCCTTATGATTGCACTTGCTATCTTTGTTGTGGCTTTCATTGTAATTTCATTTACAAAAATCGAGGAACCCGAGCAGGCACCCGTTCAGTTAAGCCTCATTAAAGGAGCTATGAGCTACCGTCACTTTGCTCTTGGTGCCCTTGCAATTTTCCTTTATATGGGTATCGAGGTTGGTGTACCTAACTTTGTACAGCAGTATCTTATCGCCGATGGTATCCCCGGTGGTACAGTAGGTATGCTTGTTGCAGTTTATTGGTTCATGATGCTTATCGGCCGTTTGGTTGGTGCAAGTATCGGTAGCAAAATCAGCAGCCGCACCATGATTACAACAGTATCGATTGCAACACTTGTACTTGTTCTGTTTGGTATGTTTGCTCCCACCGATATTCTTGTTTCTTTCCCCGGTGTAGATTGGGGCAGACTGGAGGTTATCTGGCAGCCTATTCCCCTTGGAATATTCTCGTTCCTGCTTGTAGGCCTTTGCACATCGGTTATGTGGGGTGCAATATTCAACCTTGCAGTTGAAGGTTTGGGTAAATTTACAGCTATTGCATCGGGTATCTTCATGACAATGGTATTCGGTTGCGCTGTAATGATGGCTATCCAGGCTGCGGTTGCCGATGCCACAGATTATATAACAAGCTTCTGGGTTGTAGTATTCTGTGCAGCATATATATTGTTCTATGCACTCGTAGGCTCAAAACCTGTAAAGAAATAATTTTGACAGAGAAAACAAACATTTTTCTAACACATAAAACATTACAACTATGGATATAGAATTCGTAAGAAGTCGTTTTATCAAACATTTCGATGGAACAACAGGAAGCATCTACGCATCTCCCGGTCGCATCAACCTCATTGGCGAGCACACCGATTATAATAATGGTTTTGTATTCCCCGGTGCCGTTAACAAAGGTATCATGGCCGAAATCAAGCCCAACGGAACAGACAAGGTTTGTGCATACTCTATCGACGAGAAAGATTATGTAGAGTTTGGCTTGAACGAGGAGGATGCACCACGTGCTTCTTGGGCAAAATACATCTTTGGTGTTTGCCGCGAAATGATTAAAAGAGGTGTTGATGTCAAAGGTTTCAACACAGCTTTTGCAGGTGATGTACCCTTGGGTGCAGGTATGTCTTCATCGGCTGCTTTGGAGAGTACATACGCATACGCTCTTAACGACCTCTTCGGTGAAAATAAAATTGACAAATTCGAATTGGCAAAGGTAGGCCAGGCAACCGAACACAACTATGTTGGTGTCAATTGCGGTATCATGGACCAATTTGCAAGCGTATTCGGCAAGGCAGGCAGCCTCATCCGCCTCGATTGCCGTTCGCTCGAGTACTCCTACTTCCCCTTCAAACCCGTAGGCTATCGTTTGGTTCTTCTGAACACATGCGTTAAACACGAACTTGTGGGTTCACCCTACAACGAGCGTCGTTTGAGCTGCGAGCACGTGGCAGAAGTTATCAAGAGCAAACATCCCGAAGTTGAATCGTTGCGCGATGCAAACTTCGACATGCTCGAGGAGGTTAAAGCCGAATTGAAGCCCGAGGACTACAATCGTGCAAAATATGTTATCGGCGAGGTACAGCGCGTACTCGATGTTTGCGAAGCATTGGAGGCCGGCGACTACGAAACTGTTGGAAAGAAGATGTACGAAACACACTTCGGGCTCAGCAAGGATTATCAGGTAAGCTGCGAGGAACTCGACTACTTGGTGGACGTTGCCATCGATTGCGGTGTAACAGGTTCACGTATGATGGGTGGCGGTTTCGGCGGTTGCACCATCAACCTTGTAAAAGAGGAACTTTACGACATCTTCATCGAGAAGGCAAACGAGCGCTATAAAGAAAAGTATGGCAAACTGCCTAAAGTTTATGACGTTGTAATTGGCGACGGTTCGCGCAAGATTTGTTAATAAACATTATTAAGAATAACACTTGGTCGCGGCCAAGTGTTATTCTTAAACAAACAATTTCAATAATTATAAAAAAATGAAAAGTAAATTCTTACATTATGCATTTATTGCAATGTGTGCTGTATTTGCATTTACCGCATGTAGCGAAGACGATGACAATGGCAGCTCTATTGCACAGAAAGTTGTAGGCGAATACACAGGAGAACTCTATGTTATGGGTGTTTCAAGTACCCAAGACATCATTTTGAGCAAGGCCGGAGACAGCAGAGTAAAAATTGTTCTAAAAGATTTCAGCTTCGGTGATATGAACATGGGGGACATAAGTGCAGTATGCGATGTTTTTGAAGAGGATGGCGAATATCTTTTATCAGGCACCACCGATGTAGAAATTATGGAAGGGATGTTAACAGTTCCTGTATCGATATCGGGTGATGTTTATGGCAGAGAGCTTGAGCTCTACCTCGAGATTAATCTGGAAAGCATCGGACAAGATTCAATCACAGTATCGTTCAGTGGAGAAAGACCCATCGACATCGACAACAGTGAGGAGAGCGACACCGCTTCAAACGTGGCTCGACCAGACTATCCCGCAATTACCCCTTCAGAAGTGGTTGGTGAATGGAAAGCTACTCACTTAAATGGAATGAAATTTCCTTCATACGTTAACATTACAATGAATATAGGTGCAGATGGCACATTTTGGGAGCATACAGATATTCCTGCAGAAGATGCAGAGGAGGATACAGAAGACGAAATAATAACAGGAACATGGAGCCTTGCAGGAAATAAACTTTATGTAGAAACAACTACTTTAGGATATTATTTATATATCGTATCCCTTGGAGATGACACCATGCAAACAATGGTTGAAGGGGATGAAACTTTCACATGGGAACGAAAATAAAAACCGTTACATAAAAAAACAGTGTGATATCACACTGTTTTTTTTATGTACAATTTATAATCCCTTCATCGAAAGGCTTATACGCCTACGTTTTATATCCACCTCGGTTACACGCACCATCACCTGTTGCCCGAGTTTTACGACATCGGCCGGCGAAGAAACATATTTATCGGCAAGCTGCGAAATGTGCACCAACCCATCCTGATGCACCCCGATATTGATAAATGCACCGAAAGCTGTAATATTCGAAACCAAGCCCGGCAATATCATTCCCGGACGCAAATCCTCAATCTCGTGTACCGAAGAATCGAATGCAAACTCTTTCGCCTGCTCACGTGGGTCGAGGCCACGCTTATTCAAAGCCTCCATAATATCCGACAAAGTGGGCATACCCACCTTCCCGGTAACATAACGCGACAGTTGTACACCCCGGCGCACCTCGGCATCGGTAATAAACCTCTCTATCGAGACACCGCAGTCTTTTGCCATTTGCGAAACAATGGAATAGGATTCGGGATGCACCGCAGTATTATCAAGCAACTCTTTTCCGCCAACCACACGCAAAAAACCGGCAGCCTGTTCAAATGCCTTATTACCCAACCTCGGCACCTTAAGAAGAGCCTTGCGTGTGGGAAAATCACCATTTTCGGCACGATATTTCACTATATTTTCGGCCAACGACGGGCCAAGCCCCGAGATATATGTCAAAATCTGCTTTGTTGCCGTATTCACATTCACACCAACCATATTCACACAACTCTCGACCACCACACCCAAACGTTCTTTCAGTTTTGTTTGGTCGACACTGTGCTGATACTGCCCCACTCCAATGGAACGAGGCTCTATCTTTACAAGTTCCGAAAGAGGGTCGATAAGGCGACGACCTATCGAAACAGCACCACGCACCGTTACATCTTCATCGGGAAACTCCTCGCGTGCCACTGCCGAAGCCGAATAGACCGAGGCCCCATCCTCGTTAACCGAGAACAACGATGGTGCCAACCCTAATCGACGGATAAAATCCTCTGTTTCGCGCCCGGCAGTACCGTTACCTATGGCAAAAGCCTCAATGGCATAATCGGCAACCCAACGCCTAATGGAAACAGCAGCACCCTCACGATCGTTCTGTGGCGCATGAGGATATATAACCGAATGAAACAGAAGATTACCCTGCGAATCCAATGCTACAACCTTACACCCCGTACGGAAGCCCGGGTCGATGGCAAGTACACGCTTCTGCCCCAGCGGCGACGACAGCAACAACTGCCGCAGATTCTCGGCAAAGACTGCTATAGCTTCATCATCGGCACGCTGTTTCGCCTGCCCCATGGTTTCGTTCTCTATCGATGGTGATAACAGACGCTTGTAACCATCGGCTATTGCACGCAACATGTACTCCGAGGTAGCAGAAAAACGTTTAATGAAACGACGCTCCAATAGTTCCACAGCCTCGTCATCATCAACAGTCACCGACAAACGCAGGAAGCCTTCATCGGCACCGCGCATCATTGCCAGCAGACGATGCGATGTAACCCTGCTGACAGGCTCGCTCCACTCGTAATAATCGGCATATTTTATACCATCGGCCTCTTTTCCCTTAATCACTTTTGAAACAACCATACCCTTCCTGGCAAAAAGACGACGCATGGTGCTACGCGAAACCTCGTCTTCAGAGATGCGCTCGGCTATAATATCGCAAGCACCTGCCAACGCATCCTCGACCGATGGCACATCCTTATTCACGAAAGCCTGCGCACGACTATCAACATCGCGCACCTGTTGTAAAAAAATCAAATCGGCAAGCGGCTCCAAGCCACGCTCACGCGCAACCGTTGCACGTGTACGCCTTTTGGGGCGATAAGGCAGATATATATCCTCGAGCTCGGTGGAATCGAAACATTCATCTATACGTTTCTTCAATTCAGGTGTCAACGCCCCCTGCTCTTCGATAGTCGCTACTATTGTCTCCTTACGCTGCACAATGGCTTTAAGGCGTTCATAACTCTCCTTTATAGCCCCTATGGCAACCTCGTCCAACGAACCTGTTGCCTCCTTCCTGTACCTTGCAATAAATGGAACCGTAGACCCACCATCCAACAAATCAACGGTATTACGCACTTTGTCTACAGCAATACCCAGCTGCTTCGATATAATATTTATAAGCATAATTTCAACGGTTTATATATGCGAAGATACGACAAATGAAATAAAAGAAGAAAAAACATCGACCAAATATATTCGGTAATCAAACAAAAAATAGTAAATTTGTAACGTGTTATATCACTTAAGCAAAAAAATAAACACTACTACTAACCTCATATATAATTATGAATAGCAAGCAACTGATGAACAGAGCAGCAGACAACATTCGTATACTTACTGCTGCAATGGTAGAAAAAGCAAAGTCGGGACACCCCGGTGGTGCAATGGGCGGTGCCGATTTTATCAACGTATTATATTCCGAATTTTTGGTATATGACCCCGAGAACCCGCTATGGGAAGGACGCGACCGTTTTTTCCTTGACCCCGGACACATGTCACCAATGCTCTACGCAGCGCTTGCACTATCCGATAAATATACACTCGACGACCTTAAACAGCTTCGTCAGTGGAAAAGTTGCACCCCCGGACACCCCGAGGTTAACTTTGCTCGTGGAATAGAGAACACATCGGGTCCATTGGGACAGGGACACACCTATGCAGTAGGTGCAGCAATGGCTGCAAAATTCCTCGAAGCGCGCCTTGGCAATGAAGTTATGGGCAATCACACCATATATGCATATATATCGGACGGAGGCATTCAAGAGGAGATTTCCCAAGGTGCAGGTCGCATGGCCGGATATCTTAAACTCAACAACCTTGTAATGTTCTACGATGCCAACCAAATACAATTGTCGACGCGCTGCGACGAGGTGATGTTCGAGGACACAGCAAAGAAATACGAAGCATGGGGTTGGAAGGTAATCACCATCGACGGCAACGATTGCGACCAGATACGTGCAGCACTCACCGAAGCAAAAGCCGAAAAAGAACGTCCCACACTTATCATAGGAAACACAGTAATGGGCAAAGGAGCACGTCGCGCCGATGGCACAAGTTACGAGTTCGATTGTGCAACCCATGGTGCACCTTTAGGTGGCGATGCCTATATCAACACAATAAAGAACCTTGGAGGAGATATTGAGAATCCTTTTACTTTCTTCCCCGAAGTGAAAGAGATGTACAATAACCGTATAGCAGAGCTTAAACAAATTGTAGCCGAGCGTAACCAACGTAAGGCCGTTTGGGCAGCACAGAACCCCGACAAGGCCGTTAAGATGGCCGAGTGGTTTGCAGGGAAACAGCCTGCTATCGATTGGGATTCAATCGAACAAAAAGCCGATGCACCCACTCGAAATGCATCGTCACACATATTGGGAATTCTTGCCGAACACTATGAAAACATGATATGTTCGTCGGCCGACCTTAGCAACAGCGACAAGACCGATGGATTCCTTAAGAAGACCCATGCATTTGCACCGGGCGACTTCAGTGGAGCATTCCTGCACGCCGGTGTATCGGAACTTACAATGGCATGTTTGTGTATAGGTATGGCACTGCACGGCGGTGTTATCGCAGCCTGCGGTACATTCTTCGTATTCAGCGATTATATGAAACCGGCAATACGTATGGCAGCACTCATGGAGTTGCCCGTAAAATTCGTATGGTCGCACGACGCGTTCCGCGTTGGCGAGGACGGCCCCACACACCAGCCGGTTGAGCAAGAGGCACAAGTACGCCTGATGGAAAAGGTTAAAAACCACAGCGGAAGAAATGCAATGCTCGTTCTGCGTCCTGCTGACGTTAATGAAGCTACCCAGGCCTGGAAATTGGCAATGGAGAACGACAAGACACCTACAGGACTCATCTTCTCGCGTCAGAATGTGAACAACCTGCCCGCAGGAACAAAATACGAGGACACAAGCAAAGGAGCATACATTATTGCCGGTTCCGACGAAGATTACGATGTAATACTTCTTGCATCGGGCTCCGAGGTATCCACACTTGTAGAAGGTGCAAAATTGCTTAAAGCCGATGGCATTAAGACAAGAATCGTTTCTGTTCCATCTGAAGGCCTCTTCCGTACACAAAGCAAAGAGTATCAAGAGAGTATTCTGCCGACGGGTGCAAAAATATTCGGCCTCACAGCAGGATTACCCGTAAATCTTATAAGCCTTGTAGGTGTCAATGGCAAGATATTCGGTATGGAAGCATTCGGCCTTTCAGCACCCTATAAAGTTCTTGACGAGAAATTGGGCTTCACAGCCGAGAATGTGTACAACCAAGTAAAAGCTATGTTATAATGAAAACAATAGGACTTGCAAGCGACCATGCCGGCTATCCATTGAAAGAACAGGTTAAAGAATGGCTTACTGCTCGCGGATACGAATATAAAGATTTTGGAACCTACAGCACCGACAGTTGCGACTATCCACAGTTTGGCCACGCATTGGCATCGGCTGTAGAGAATGGAGAGTGCCCCACCGGTATTGCCATTTGCGGAACAGGTAACGGAATAAACATGTCGGTTAATCATCACAAAGGAATACGTGGTGCTTTGTGTTGGCAACCCGAAATTGCAGCACTTGCACGCCAACACAACGATGCAAACATTATGGTGATGCCGGGACGTTTCATCGATGCAGAGACAGCCGCAAAGTGTGTAGAGACATTCCTCAATACCGAATTTGAGGGTGGCAGACATCAAAGACGCATCGACGCAATACCGTTCGAGTAAGAAACTTTTTAATAGTACACAATAAGACAACTCCTCCGAACAACAGAAACGAGGAGTTGTTTTTACATAAAGACAGTACTTGCAGCCTAAACAGCCAAACAAAAAATCATGAATATCTCTGTATATAAACGATACAAAACACATTACGGAATAATACTTCGCCTTGGGACACCCATTGTGTTGGGGCAGTTGGGAAATGTCATCCTTGGTTTTATCGATACCATCATGGTGGGACACTACAGTTCGGCTGCGCTATCGGCAGCCGGATTCGTAAACAACTTTTTCAACCTTGGCATTATTGCAATGTTGGGGTTCAGCTACGGAGCAACACCCATTATAGGCGCATTCTACGGCCGCAAGGAGAATAACAATGTAGGCGGAGCATTTAAAGACAGTATCTTTGCCAACAGCCTGTTCGGTATTCTTACAATCCTTGTATATACCTTATTATATATGAATATAGACAAATTGGGGCAACCCGAAGAGTTGCTTCCGTTAATGCGTCCCTATTTCCTTACGTTGTTGATTTCGTTACCATTCGTGGTTCTGTTCAACAGCCTTAAACAATTCACCGATACGGTAGCTGCAACAAAAACCGCAATGTGGGTAATAATTATAGGCAACGCAACAAACATTTTGCTTAACTACCTGCTTATATACGGCCTTTTCGGGTTCCCCGAGCTTGGACTCACAGGCGCCGGCATTGCTACGCTGTTGTCGCGAATACTTATGATTGCAGTCTTTCTGGTTCTTGTGAACACACAAAGCCGGTTCAACGCATACAAACAGGGATTTCGCAACAAGAGAACAAAAAAGAATGATATTACCGAAATGTTTAAGGTGGGTACACCGCTCGCACTGCAAATGGGCATGGAAACAGCATCATTCTCACTTGCATCGCTGCTTATGGGATGGCTTGGAGCCACCCAACTTGCTGCTTTCCAGATAATGTGCATAACAGGCTCACTATGTTTCCTTGTATACTATGGAATAGGTGCGGCCGCATGCATACGCATAAGCCACTATCGCGGACGCGGAGAATGGAAGAATGCCGATGAAACATCAACAGCGGGGCTCCACATAATATTGTTTACCGCAGTCATCCTCTCCTTCACCATTGTGGTGCTAAAGCAACAACTGGCTGCACTTTTCACAAACGATGCCGAGATACAGACAATGTTCACCGCCCTACTCATCCCCATGCTTGCCTACCAGATAAGCGATGGAATACAGACAAATTATGCAAACGCACTACGAGGCATTGCTGTTACCAAACCACTTGGTATATATGCATTCGTATCATACATCTGCCTTGCTCTGCCAACAAGTTACATATTAGGTTTTACATTTGAAATGGGAGCTATAGGTGTTGCATACGGCCTGCCCGTAGGACTGACAGTAGCAGCCATACTGTATTATTTAAGATTCAAAAAAGAGGTCAAAAGATAATATTCTGCATTATTTGGTTATTTATAGCGCATTTTTTCACTTGTAATATTTCATTTTATACATTTTTTATGTTAAAACAGATTTAACGTTGCATACATACTTCACAAAAAGCCTAACTTTGTGCAGTTTTTAATATCGACGTAATAAATCATATAAAGTATAACTAAAAAATTTTATTATGAAAAGACTTTTTACAAGTATCGCGTTAGTATCGCTTGCAGTTGTTTCGTTCGCAGGCGGTTTGCTTACAAACACAAACCAAAGTGCATCATTCGTGCGCAACCCGGCTCGATATGCTTCACTTGAAACAGATGCTATCTATTTCAACCCTGCAGGTACAGCATTCTTCAAAGAGGGTTGGTCGTTCTCGGCAAACTGGCAGATGATATGGCAGCAACGTGACGCAATAGACCGCACAGCCGGACAAAACACAAAATACGAAGGTAAAGTGTATGTACCTTGCATGCCTACACTTATGGCTGCATATAAAACAGGTGATTGGACATTCTCGGCATTCTTCGGTATGCCCGGAGGTGGTGGTAAAGCCGAATTTGACAACGGTCTACCCAGTTTCTACTACATGGCCAACAACATGTTTAAAAATATGGGATTGCCATTATTCAACAACGGATTTGAACAAACATTAGAACAAATGAATGCAAATCCTAATGACCCATACGTTAGTCAAGGATTTAAATATGCAAATGGTGGAACAAGAGTCAGTTCAGTTGGTTCTCAATTTGAGTCTACACAATATCTTTTTTCTCTTCAACTTGGTGCAGCATATAAAATAACCGATAACCTGTCGGCATACGCAGGTGTACGCGCAAATTACATCAACAACAATTATACAGGAACAATCTTTGGAGAGTTCGAGGGTACTGCAAATGTAGTAAATTCAGTTGGTGATATTATGAGTAGTTCTAAAAACTATACCAAACAGGAATACAACATAGATTTGGACCAAAGCGGTATTGCATTTGCACCGATATTTGGCTTGGATTACAAGATTGGAGACTTCAACTTTGGTGCAAAATATGAATTCCGCGCAATTACAACTGTTGAAAATGAGTTGAACGAAGGTAAAGATTTGACCTCAGTTCTCCCTGCATTTGCAGATGGTAATACTTTACGTAGCGATGCTCCTGCAAAACTGTCATTAGGTGCATCTTGGCAAATCATCCCCTGCTTGCAAATCATGGGTAGCTGGCAGTACTACTTTGACAAAGACGCAAAAGTAGAATCATTGATGGACGGAAAGGACAATATGAAAAAATTGTCTCGCAACACTATAGAATACAATTTCGGTGCAGAACTTAAACTGACAAAGAACTTCCTTATCAGTGCAGGTATACAATACAGCAACTACGGTATCAACGATATTTACACAAGCGACCTCGCATTTATTAACGACTCGTTCATGACTGGCATCGGTGGTAAGTACAGCGTTAATGACAAAGTAGATGTTAACTTCGGTTATTGTTACGCAAACTATGCTCCAGACCGCGATATACAAAGCATTGCAGAAGGTCTATCAACACGCTACGAGCGTAAGACACACAACGTTTCTGTTGGTGTTGACTTCCGCCTCTAAGTAAGAAAATTAATCTACAATCATCGAAGTGAGCATACAATTTGTATGCTCACTTTTGTTGCAGATACCGTTAACAGTGTACATCGTTGTTTTGTAGACAAAAAATCCGTAACTTCGCAACGAATAAATAAGAAGCTGTTTAAATTTGTATCATTAGGATTTTTATAGAGCAAAAATAGAATGTTTTTCTTCTTTTTTAAGGGTGAATAGCGGGCTATGTAACCGCAAAAAAAAGGAGGGAACAGACATTTTTGAATATAAAAAATAACGAAATAACGGCTTCAAATATAGGTAAAACTTATTTTAGAAATTCAAACAGCTTCTAACATTAAACGATGAATACCGAACTGTTTATTGCCCGACGTCTGTATGGTAGCGGAGAGAAACGTATCTCGAAGCCGGCCGTTGCCATTGCGCAATGGGGAGTAGCTGTGGGTATTATCATCATGATTGCATCGCTTTGCATAGTAATAGGCTTCAAACACGAAATACGCGACAAAATTATTGGTTTCGGGGGTAATATACAGGTACGCAATTACGAAGTAAGTGAATATGGTGAAAAGCCTGTAACCATAACCAATGATGAAACAGAGCAGTTGAAGAGATTGCCGGGTGTGGCCCATGTGCAAACGTTTATTCAGAAAGCCGGGCTTATTTCCGTTGGTAACGAATTTGAAGGTGTACTTTTAAAAGGTATCGGCGCCAACTACGACAATTCGTTTTTTGCAGAGCACATAATAAAAGGAGAATTTCCACAATTCAGTGACACTACTGCAAGCAACAAAATAGTTTTGTCGCAAAACCTGGCCGACAGGCTTCGAGCCGGTGTAGGCGATAAACTGAATATCTATTTTATGCATGATGGTATAAAAGCACGCCGCATGACCATCAGCGGAATATTCAACACTAACCTGAATGAGATAGATAACATTCTTGCAATAACAGACATTTACACCACTCGCCGCCTGAATAATTGGACCGACAAGGAGGTTACAGGGGTAGAGATTTCTGTTACCGATTACAATCTGATGCAACCGATTGCAGAAAACGTGTCACATGTGACAGATAGTATCGCTCACAGGAACCGCGAAATGTTGTACGCGAAGACGGTTGAGGAGATGAACCCCTCTATGTTTGCATGGCTGGATGTACTTGACCAGACTGTTTGGATAATACTTGTACTTGTTTTGGGGATAGCCGGATTTACAATGATATCGGGCCTGTTGATACTGATTCTTGAGAAAAGTAATCTTATCGGGATACTTAAAGCCATTGGCGCACGTAACGCATCAATTCAAAAAATATTCCTTTACTATGGAGTATTAATAATTGGCAAAGGTATGGTTTACGGGAATATCATAGGACTTGTACTCTGCTTCATACAACAAAAGACTCGTCTTATAGCATTGGACCCCCAAATGTACTACATGGACAGTGTGCCCATCGAATTCAGTTGGTTACTTGCTCCGCTCAACATTGCGATGTTCATAATCTCGGTTGCCATGCTTGTGTTGCCATCGATGCTTATATCACGCATCGCACCAACCAAAGCTATCAAATTCGAATAGACAAAAACGAGGCTGCGTCAAAAAAAAATGACGCAGCCTCGTTTGATTAGTTAATCTTGCAAACCGCCGTTCTTATATACAAGAATATTATAAATCGTCGGAAAGATACCCTTTCGGCAGGGTTCTACAGTTATACCCAAAGGCCATAGCCTCTCCGTATGCTCCGGCCGACCTGATAGCCAAAATATCACCGCGCTCTGTCTGTGGAAGTTTTCTATCCTTACAGAACACATCGGACGATTCGCATATAGGGCCCACAACATCATAAATCTCGTCGGGGCGATCTTCCGCTGTAAGATTGTCGATTCTGTGATAAGCCTCGTACAATGCAGGACGTACAAGGTCGTTCATGCCGGCATCAACAATTACAAAGCGCTTGCATGTACCATGCTTCACATAAATAACTCTTGTTATCAAAGAGCCGCATTGAGCAACAAGGCTGCGCCCCAACTCAAAATGAAGTTGCTGACCGGGGAACAGTTTCAGATGCTTTGAATATGTGGCAAAATATCGGGCAAAATCGGGAATAGAGTATTCATCGGGAGCATCGTAGCGGATTCCCAAACCACCACCCACATTTATATGAGGCAGAATAAGGCCACGCTTCTCGTTAAGCATTGCCTGCAACTCATTCACACGACCACACAAAGCAATAAAATCGTCCATTGCCAGAATCTGTGAACCTATATGAAAATGTAAACCTATAAGACTCAGATGATTCTGTGCCTCGATAAAATCTATAACCTCGTCGAGTTGTTCGTAATTTATACCAAACTTATTCTCGGCCAGGCCCGTTGTGATATTTGAGTGCGTATGAGCAGCCACATTGGGATTCACACGAATTGCAACAGATGCAATCATGGAACGTTCGGCAGCTAATGCCTCAATAGCGGCAGCTTCGGGCACCGATTCGATGTTGAAACAGAAAATCCCGGCATCAAGCGATGCCGCAATCTCCTTATCCGTTTTACCAACACCCGCAAAAACAATCTTTGACGCAGGTATTCCTGCTGCCAAGGCAGCCTGCACCTCACCACCGCTTACACAATCGGCCCCCATGCCCGAGCGTTGAACAATTTGCAAGAGTCCCGGATTAAAGTTTGCCTTAACAGCATAATGCACATGGAAACCATCATATTTTGCAGCCTCGTTCTGTGCTACAGACAGTGTCTCGCGCAGAAGCTCGGTATCATAGAAATAGAAAGGCGTTTCAATATTGTTGAACGCCTTTAAAGGAAATAGAGTTTTCATTTTTCAGTATTGAAAATTGTTTCACTGAGCGAACGCAAAGCACGCTCCTTATCTTCCTCGCGCACAAGGAACGAAATATTGTAGTTGCTACCGCCATAGGAAACCATTCGCACCGGAATATCTTTCATTGCAGCCATTGCACGCGACTCGAAACCTATATTTTCCCAATTCAAGTCACCCACAACACAAATTATACACATATTGCGGTCGATGGTTACAGTTCCATACTTTTGCAATTCGTCTACAATATCATCAAGTTTACGATCGTCATCGATTGACACCGACACACCCACTTCCGATGTACATATCATATCGATTGATGTGCGATAAGTTTCGAACACCTCGAACACCTTACGCAAAAAACCATAGGCCAACAACATACGTCCCGACTTAATCTTTACGGCAGTAATACCGTCCTTTGCTGCAATAGCTTTGATTTCTCCGGGATTTGTCAGGTTGTTATCTATGAGAGTACCTTCAGCCTTCGGGTCCATTGTATTGAGCAGACGGACAGGGGTTCCTGTGAGTTTTGCAGGCAGGATACACGTAGGATGAAGAATCTTCGCACCAAAATAGGCCAACTCGGCCGACTCCTCGAAATGAAGATGACGTACCGGTGAAGTGTTATCCACTATACGCGGATCGTTATTATGCATTCCATCAATATCGGTCCAAATCTGAACCTCGGCAGCCTTGACAGCTGCACCCAACAATGTTGCAGTGTAGTCGCTGCCGCCACGTTGCAGATTGTCGATATTGCCCAAATGATTTATACATACGAAGCCCTGTGCTATATATATTTTGCCTTTTGCCTCTAAATCGACCAACGGTAATATATGTTCGCGGATGTAGGCAAGGTCGGGCTCGCCATTCGACGAAAGACGCATAAAATCGAACGAGTTCAATAATGTTACATCTATGCCCAGTTCCTGCATATAAAGGGCTACCATATTTGTAGACATAATCTCGCCTTGCGCAATTATCTCCTTTTCAAGATCAACAGTAAGAGGCTTATATGCAAGCGTACGCAAATGATTGAAAATTTCAGAAATTTTTGTATTTGCAGCCTCCGCATATTCGGGAGTCGAATATAAATCTCTAATGGTATGCTTGTATTTATCCTGCAATATTGTTGAGAATTCACATGCACCGGTTGCATTTCCGTTACGCAGATAATTTGCAAATTCTATAAGCGAATTAGTGGTACCCGACATTGCAGAGAGAACCACAATCTTGGTCTCGCCATCAGATATCAGATTAACAACGCTTTTAATTCTATCGGCCGACCCGACCGATGTTCCTCCAAATTTTAAAACCTTCATCTGTATATGATTATTTAAAGTTATCCTATTATCATTCATTATCACTTGCGACATCATCATTTGAAATTGTATCCTGCACATTTGCCTCTTTTGCATTTCGCACAATATGCACTCGCCCGTCTTTGCATCGCAACTCCCCTGCCGGATATGCCGACAGCCACTGTTCGTTATGTGTAATCATCAAGACAGCAGTATTCTCTTCCTTGCAAATGGTATGCAACAAACGCATGATGTAGTTACCTGTTTCACTATCAAGATTTCCTGTTGGTTCATCGGCAAGCAGCAATGCAGGACGATTCAGTATAGCACGCGCAATGACTATACGCTGTTGCTCTCCACCCGAGAGTTCATGTGGCATCTTGTACCCTTTTTGTGGCAAACCAACGAGTTCAAGCACCTCACCGATACGTTTATCGCGCTCGCGAGCACTCTTCCACCCTGTAGAACGCAATACAAAATCGAGATTTGCATGAACGGTGCGGTCGGTTAAGAGTTGAAAATCCTGAAAAACTATACCGATGCGCTTACGTAACTCGGGCAATCTGCTGCGACGCATATTCTTCATATCGAATTCATCGAACATTATAGCTTCGCCCGAATGGATATCCACCTCGCCATACATAGTTTTCAGCAATGATGATTTTCCCGAACCTACAGTACCCACAAGATATACAAATTCACCGGACTCCAATGTAAACGTCACATCTTCCAAAATTATTTTGGAATCTATATGAATGTCTACACCTTTGTATTTTATAATCGACATATTAAGCTGTTATGCGGTTTAGATAATTTTACGCGAAGATATGTACATTTTTCACAAAAAACAACAAGAGATTATAATTTCGATATAATAAAAATATTTAAACAATATTTTTGTTGCCCGGAAAATGAAAAAGTATCAAATAAAAGTTGTTACTTTGCAGCAAAATTGCCTGTAACGAAGGCCGCACAACAAATATAATACATTATTCATTTTACCGTAATACCGATGCCAAACACTATATACACATCGGTGCTGTTTTCAAAAGCACCAAAATATTTATTGGAGAAAAGAAACCAGATAATAATGGTACTTTTCGTTTCAATTTTTGCCATAGTGTTCATTAACATTTTTAAACCCTTTTCATCGGATCAATGGATTACAGCAAAGGGATTCACCGCAACAATGTACTTTGTATGGTCATCGTTCCTCGTTCTTCTTGGAATGATTGTTGTGGCAATAAGTCGTGTAATAATGTATAAATACTCGTTGAAGCCGACACACAAGATAACCAACATAAAATATATAATTTGGATATTTGTGGAACTGTTGCTTCTTGCCGGCGCATTCACCATACTTGCCATAATAACCACTCGCCGGGGAAACATTATTCTTAACTCCTACGACCCATTGATTATATACATTCAGGCCCTTAAAAATACAGCCTTTATATTATTCGTTCCATATTTGATAAGTATCCTATACTTCTCGTATAAGGAAAAAACGGCAAAGCTCAAGGAACTTATGAACGAGAATATAGGTTTTAAAGGGAGTTCGCTCATTTCATTCCGCGACGAGCGTGGAGTGCTTCAGCTATCGGTGGCAAAAGAGAACCTGCTGTACATTGAATCGGCCGACAACTATATATGCATTTGGTACATGAAGAACGAAATGCTGAAGAAACAGTTGCTTCGTATAACCATGAAAGAGATATGCGAACAACTAGCCGACACGAATCTGGTACGTTGCCACCGTTCGTATATCGTAAATCTTGATTTGGTTAAGGTTATGCGACGCGAAAAAGAAAACATGTTCCTTGAACTGGGTGTACCAAACATTAAAGAGATACCGATATCAAAGACCTATGGCGAACAGGTGTTGCGTCGCCTTATGCCTATAGACAGATAAAGAGCAGATTAACATGAAAAGAATAGCAATTTTTGCCTCGGGAAGCGGCTCTAATGCCGAAAATATTGCCAACTATTTTGCAAATTCAGACAGCGTTCAGGTGGCACTCATTGTAGCCAACAATCCAAATGCTTTTGTACTCGAACGAGCCAAACGTCTTGGCATTGAATCGGTTGTTGTCACAAAGGACGAATTCAAGGCTGCTGACGGATTAATAACAACACTGCACGAACACAACATCGATTTCATCGTACTTGCCGGTTTCTTATTGCTGGTACCGGCGAAACTGATTGCCGAATACCCCGGACGTATTGTAAACATACATCCGGCTCTGCTACCCAAACATGGAGGTAAAGGGATGTATGGCGACCATGTCCACGAGGCGGTTGTTGCTGCCGGTGACAAAGAAAGCGGTATAACAATTCATCTTATAGATGAGAACTACGACCAAGGAACCACCTTCTTTCAGGCAACATGCCCTGTGTATCCCGGAGATACGGCACATGATGTTGCCGAAAAGGTACATGCATTGGAATACAAACATTTCCCAAGAGTAATAGACGAAATACTGCAACAACTCTGATAAAAAAGACGCTTCACAAATTGTGAAGCGTCTTTTTTATCAGAGCCTGTTTAAGGAATCAGCCTTTCATCTGTTTGTAGGTTGTCTTCGGGAAACGAGCTGCTGTAGTTTCGTCAAGACGACGCACCGGTGTTGTGTGCGGAGCACTCTTTACAACATCGGGATTCTCTATAGCCTCTTTTGCAACTTTCTTCATTACAGCTATAAATTCGTCGAGTGTCTCCTTGCTCTCGGTCTCGGTTGGTTCAATCATTATACTCTGATGGAACAATAACGGGAAATATATCGTGGGAGCATGATAACCATAGTCGAGCAAACGTTTTGCTATATCAAGAGTTGTAACACCGGTCGATTTATCGGCAAGACCGTCGAAAACAAACTCGTGTTTGCATACACCCTCTATAGGCAAATAATATTCACTCTTTAGCGACTCTTTAACATAGTTTGCATTGAGTACTGCAAGCGGACCTACCATTTTCACATTCTCACGTCCAAGCGTAAGTATGTATGTATAGGCACGTATAATTACACCAAAGTTACCAAGGAAATTAGAAACAGAGCCTGCCGAATTATCATCGGTGTGCAAATAGAAACGTCCTTCTGAATCCTTCTTAACCTGCGGATTGGGCAGATATGCCTCTAAACCGGCACGAACACCCACCGGACCATCACCGGGACCGCCACCACCATGAGGAGTAGAGAATGTCTTATGCAGATTGATGTGCATAATATCGAAGCCCATATCACCCGGACGGCACTTTCCAAGCACCGCATTAAGATTGGCTCCATCGTAATAGAGCAAACCTCCGCACTCGTGCACAAGACGTGAAATCTCGGGAATTTCGGTTTCAAATATACCCAACGTGTTAGGGTTGGTCATCATAATACCTGCAATTGTATCATCGAGCAAAGGCTTCAAATCCTCTACATCCACAGTTCCGTTGGCTGTAGATTTAACCTCGACAATCTCAAGGCCGCAAACGGCAGCACTTGCCGGATTAGTACCATGCGCACTATCGGGAACAATAACCTTTGTACGTTTCAAATCGCCACGCTGAATGTGATACTGACGCATAATCATCAATCCCGTAAGCTCGCCATGAGCACCGGCGTAGGGGTTGAGCGTAAATGCAGAAAGTCCGCTTATCTCGGCAAGTGATTCGGCAAGGTTATAATAGACTTCTAACGCGCCTTGTACCGCCTCGGACGGCATAGCCGGATGCAAAGAGGTAAACAACGGATGGGAAGCCATCTCCTCGTTAATACGTGGATTGTACTTCATTGTACAACTGCCCAAAGGATAAAAACCTGTATCGACACCGAAATTCTTGTTTGAAAGATTGGTGTAGTGACGAACTACATCGAATTCGGTTACCTCGGGCAGTTCGGGTGTTGTCTCACGCTTCAGACCTGCGGGAATACCGCTGCACATACAATATCCGTCAAACTCATTTTTAGGAAGTGAATATCCCACACGACCCTCTTTCGAGAGTTCAAAAATCAATTTATCATAATTGCGTATCATAGAATATCCTCCTTCGTTTAAATGTTCTTAATAGTTTCTACAAGCATATCTATCTGTGCCTTTGTACGTTGTTCGGTAACACACAGCAACAGCATATCATCTGCTATACGCACACCGCCAAGAATACCTTTCTGTAAAAGTGCGGCCTGTATCTGCTTGGGACAAACAGTTGTCTTAACTGCAAATTCGTTCAAGAAAGGTTTGTCGAATGCCATTGTACATTTGCCTGTAGCCACAAGCTGCTCGGCCAAATAGTGAGCACCTGCATAAGAAAGTTTGTTAACCTCTTTCAGACCCTTGTTACCCATCAATGACATGTATATAGTTACATATAATGCCATAAGTGATTGATTGGAACAGATATTACTATTGGCCTTCTCGCGACGAATATGTTGCTCGCGCGCCTGCAAAGTAAGCACAAATGCACGTTTACCGTCTACATCGGTAGTACTGCCGACAATTCGTCCCGGCAGTTTACGTACAAGTGCATTGGTACATGCCAGATAACCAACATAGGGACCTCCGTAACTCATAGGTATACCTAATGTCTGGCCGTCACCGCAAGCCACATCAGCACCCCATTCGGCCGGAGTCTTAAGCACTGCAAGTGCCGAAGGATTGGCATTCATAACCATCAGTGCCTTTTTTGAATGACACATATCGGCAACACCGCTGTAATCCTCGATTATGCCATAGAAGTTGGGTTGTGCAAGAATAACACCTGCAACATCATCACCGGCAAGTTTCGCCTGCAAATCGGCCAAATCGGTGACACCATCCTTTTCAACAACAGTTTCAACAACCACACCGTTATATTTGGCGTATGTCTCTACAACCGCGCGCACACGTGGATTCACTGTTGCCGAGAGAAGTACCTTATTGCGTTTTTTTGCAGCAGCAACGCACATCATCATAGCCTCGGCAGTAGCAGTGCAACCATCATACATAGAAGCATTGGTTACATCCATTCCGGTAAGTTCGCATATCATTGACTGATACTCGAATATGTATTGCAATGTTCCTTGCGATATTTCGGGCTGATAGGGAGTATAGGCTGTGAGAAACTCGCCGCGCGAAATAATCGGATTGATTATAGAGGGCGAATAGTGGTCCTCTACACCGGCACCGGCAAAACAAACAAGTTGTGAGTTCTTCTTGCCAAGAGTATCAAAGAAACTGCGTATCTCCACCTCGGACATGGCTTCGGGGAGAGCAAATTCACGTTTGAACAGCAGTTGCTCGGGAATTTCGCCGTAGAGTTCATCCATCGACTTCAAGCCGGCAACAGACAGCATCTGTTCAATATCGTCTTGCGTATGTGGAAAATATTTCATCGGTTCCTTATTTATTATTCGCCGATAAATGCTTTGTAAGCAGCTGCATCCATCAATTTTTGAGCCTCTGAAGCATCGGATAACTGCACTTTGATAATCCAATTTGCATAAGGATCGGCATTTACCAATTCGGGAGAATCGTTAAGAGCCTCGTTAACCTCTACAACTGTACCGCTTACAGGAGAGATAAGGTCGCTGGCAGCTTTCACGCTCTCGACAGCACCAAAATCTTCACCGGCTTCAACCTCGTCGTCTACATCGGGCATATCCACATAAACAACGTTGCCAAGCTCGTGCTGTGCATAATCTGTGATACCTACATAACCGAACTCTCCTTCGATTTTTACATACTCGTGTGACTCTGCATAAAAGAGACCTTCTACAATCTTACTCATAATTCTATTTTTTAAGATTAATATTATTGTTATTTCTTATAATTTTTCTCGTAAAAACGTTTTTTGATAACCACTCCGGGGAATACTTTTTTGCGAATACGCACGTCAACCTCGGTACCCAGCTTGCCATATTCGGCATCGATAAGTGCCATGCAGACACTCTTTCCTGTAGATATTGAGTTGTAACCGGTTGTTACTTGACCTATAACCTTTCCATCAACCTCTACATCGTACCCGTGACGAGGAATTGCCTTATCTTTCAGTTCTATACCGACGATCTTGCGTTTCAATCCCTCGGCCTTCTGCGCTGCAATAGCCTCTTTACCAATAAAATTCTCTTTCTCGAGTTTCACAAAGATACCCAAGCCGGCCTCAAGCGGAGTAATTTCGTCGGTAAGTTCATCGCCATAAAGAGGAAGACCAACCTCGAAACGCAAAGTGTCACGACAACCCAAACCGCAAGGAAGAGCTTTGCCACTTGCAACAACCTTGTCCCATGCCTCGTTGGTATATGCATGCGAACCGTATATCTCGAAACCATCCTCACCTGTATATCCTGTACGACTTATGATAAGTGTCTCGCCGTTATATTCAACCTCTTTGCATGTGTAGAAAGCAAGTTCGGAGCAAGGAATGCCAAGCACATTCTCTACAACCTCTTCACTCCGGGGGCCTTGTATTGCAACCTGACCATAATATGCACTCTGATGCTCAACAGTTACATCGAAATTCTTTGCATGCTCCATAATCCAAGCAACATCCTTATCGATGTTACCTGCATTGATGACAAGAAAGAAGCGTTTTTCGCCCATTTTGTAGACAAGTAAATCATCTACAACACCACCTGTAGGATGCAACATCATTCCATAATATATTTTTCCGTAGGGTGCATCGGTAATGTCGTTTGTAAAAATATAATTTACAAACTTCTCACTCTCGGGACCTGTGACCAGCACCTCGCCCATGTGTGATACATCGAAGATACCGCATGCCTGACGAACGGCATTATGTTCCTCTACAATGTTCGTGTACTGAATGGGCATATCAAAGCCACCGAAAGGGCTGATAAGTGCACCTAACGCCACATGTTTGTCATAAAGACATGTTCTTTTGTTTTCCATAATCAAAATAGTATTTCTATAAATTGTTCTGTTGTCATGTTCATTATAATATCACCGATGGAGATTCCTGTTATTGCACGGCCTACAGCCTCGGGTGTATACTCTACCCCTTTCAGCATTGCAAGCAACCCCCCATCTAAATCACCTGTGAGAAAATAATCACCGATGATATTTACTTTTCTTATCACCCCATCTTTGACATCTATACGTGCTTCAAACTCTCCCACACCATCAAAGCGTTTATGTTTCACAATCGAGTATGCAGGATTATTGCCATAGATGAACTCATCGGTATAATACTCTTGTTCAATTGTCCTTATCTGCTCAACAGCTGCTTCATCGAGTACAATCTCCTTATCGCACAGGTTTTTGCGTACAAACTGTTTGAATTCGTCAATTGTAATGGTGAGATATTTGTTAAGTGTGGTTACATGCTGCCTTACCGAAGCAACACCTTTGCTTTTGAGTTTTGCATCCGACGGAGTTGTAGAACGTGCCATGTGCTCCAAATCTGTATCGAATAACATGGTCCCATGCACTATGCTGCGGTTGGGCAGATGATAGAATGCATTACCCGAAACCTTCTTTCCGTCTATAAGTATATCATTCCGCCCTGTAGTCTTTGCATCGATACCGAGTTTATGCAGAACATGCTCTACCATCAGCATGTAACGATTGAATGTAAAATTGACATTGCTGTCGGGGGTTATGTAGGAGAACATAATATTGCTCATGTCGGCATAGACGCAACCGCCCCCGCTTTTGCGTCTGTAAGTATTGATACCGTTGGCACGACAATACTCCAAATCCACCTCGCCTTCAATCAATTGATTACGGCCGAATATTACAGTGGGAAGAACCTGCCACATAAAGAAATAATCATTGGCAGGCAACACGCGCGCAACATACTCTTCCATTGCAAGATAGAACGGAAGCTTGTGCTGTGTATCATTAGGCAATGCTATATAAATCATCTTTACCTGTCAGATATTGCGCTTGTTGATTTTTTACAAATGTAGACAAAAGTTACATCATAAGCAAGATTGTAAATAGTTTAATTTTAATTAATCTTGCAAATTTTGTAGTTTTGTAAAAAAACAGAAAAATCGTCCTACCAAAAAGCAGAAAGAAAGGCAGATATGTTATATTTTAGATTTATAAGACTGAAAAAATGAATTCAAAAAAGAAAAGACGACTTAAGGAGCGTATGATTACATGGATTACAGTAGTTGTTATTGCCTGCATTTGCGGTATTGTAGCAGGAAATTGTGTTGCCAAAATATAAAACTGCTGCAAAATGAGAATAATTTACAGAATTCTGTTTGTTGTTTTTTGTATCATCACATTCGTTTCAGTATTTTCATTATCGATGATTGCCACACTCAGCGAAAAATGGGAGGAAACAATAAGATATTTGAAAGTTGCCGACAGCAATATATCGGGTGAAATATACAAAGACCTTAAATACAACGACATTGACGATTGTGGATACGACCTTTACCTGCCTGCTGAGAAGAAACACCATCGCCGATACCCACTTATATTATTCATCCATGGTGGCAGTTTTGTTAGCGGTGACAAAAATGAGGGAAAGGATTGGTGCAAATATTTCTCCTCTAAAGGATGCATTGCCGCAACGGTTAACTATACGCTTCACAACGAGAAGCACACATCAGATATCAACCGTATGCACAACGA
Organism: Bacteroidaceae bacterium; assembly: GCA_017466065.1. The sequence continues at coordinate 16,044 of JAFTUV010000025.1, read as the reverse complement.
CATAAAAGATTGTGTACAAGCAATAAAGAACGTTTGCGACAGCCTTGGCTACACTATCGACGAGATGGCAGTATCGGGCGTTTCGGCAGGCGGATGTTTAGCAATGCTTTATGCTTATCGAGAGGCCGATGATTCACCTGTCCCCGTAAAGTTCGTATTTCAACAAAGCAGCCCGACAAATTTCCACGGCAGACATTGGGGGTTTATTGAAGACAGCGCATCAATCAGCTTTGCATCCTTTATAACCGGTGTGGAAATAACCGACAGCATGATTGCCAAAGGTATTCACACAAAGTTGCTCGATTCGATATCACCGTCGTGCATGGTCACACGAAACAGTGTGCCCACAATTTGCGCATACGGACCACACGACAGGATTGTGCCACCCGGGCAAAAGAGATTGCTTATTGCAGCATTGGACAGTTGCAATATACCCTATCATAATATAGATTTCCCGAATTCGGGACACACACTGGCAAACGACCCCGACAGTATGGCCGCATTTATACGTAAGACCGATGAGTTCTGCCGATTATATTTCAATACAAAAAGATATGCAACCGAATAGCAGTTGCATATCTTTTTGTATTGAAATATATTTTTTTTAGAATTACTTCGCCACCTTCTCAAGACGTTTCAAGATAGAGAAGATAAATAGAGCCGAAACAAGGCAAACAGCGATAAGCACGCCCCAAACCACATACAAAGGAAGTGAACCCCACAACAAAGCAGGAACAGCAACCAAGAAGTTTCCGATGGCAGTTGCCACAAACCAGCCACCCATCATCATACCCTTATATTGGGGAGGAGCAACCTTGCTCACAAACGAAATACCGATGGGCGAAAGGAACAACTCGGCAATAGTAAGAATGAAATATGTTCCAATGAGCAGATTAGGTGTTACAAGAGTTGCTGTGCCGGCCTCCAATGCAACAGTTTGAGCATCGGGATTGGGCAAATCCAAAGAACCCATAAGCAACAGAACAAATCCCAAACCGGCAACAAGCATACCAAGACCAATCTTCAAAGGAGAAGAGGGTTCTTTACCCTTGTTTCTCAACGCCGAGAATACAGCCATTATTATAGGTGTAAGCGCTACCACAAAGCAGGGATTGAACTGCTGGAAAATAGGAGCCTCGAATGTTGCAACAGCATCAGCCGAATTAGCAGCACTATAAGCCAAATATCCACCGGCACCGGCAACAAGTGCCAAAGCTATAATTTTACCCTTTAGTGATTTATTCTGGAAAATACCCATAACACCGTAAACAGCAAGAATGGCAAGTACAAGATTCCAAACATTAAACATAAGGCTTGAAGCACCTGTTGCTGTTTTCCGGGTATACACCTCGGCAAACTGTGTCATGGTTGTACCATTCTGGTGGAAAGCCATCCAGAAGAAGATAACCACCGCAAACACAAGACAGAGACAGATAATACGCTCTTTTGTCTGTGCCGGAGTCAGTTGCTCGGTAACCTCCTCTTTTGCACCGGCAACAGCTGTTTTTGCACGATCGGCATGCGCAAAAGTAAAACGGAAGGCATAATAGATTATAATGGAGAAGATGAGCGAGATACATGCAACAGCAAATGCAAAATGATAAGATGTAGCCTTGTCTACCGCAAAATCTTTCTGAACATAGTCCATAACAGCAAGTGCTGCTGCTGCAGCAAACATCGAACCAAGATTAATGGCCATGTAGAAAATACTGAAACCCTCGTCACGCTTTGCCGAATATTTTGGGTCGTCATAAAGATTTCCAACCAACACCTGCAAGTTACCCTTGAACAAACCGGTACCAACACACACGAAAAGCAAAGCCAATGCCATCACGATGAGGGCAATCGTGCCACCGCCAAGAGGCAACGACAGACACAAATATCCAAGGAACATTACAAGGATACCGATGGTAACCATCTTGCCATATCCATACTTATCGGCCAACATACCACCGAAAAGAGGAACGAAATATACTACACCAAGAAAAATTGATTGAATGGAGCCTGCCAAACCTACCGAAAAACCGAATTGGTGCTGCAGAAACAAGAAAAACACAGCCAACATGGTGTAGTAGCCGAAACGCTCACCTGTATTGGCTAGGGCCAAAGCCCAAAGACCTTTAGGATGTCCTTCAAACATAGATTTAATTAATTTAATTGTTAATATTATTACTTTTTCCTTAATATAATTGCAAACGCATAACACACACGCATTTGCACCTTGAACGATGTTCAAAGTGCAAATATAGCAAAATATCAGTAAAGTTTAGACGCCGTTGAAGATTCTTTCAAAAAAAAAACATGCATACTTCAATCATGTTTAATCCTTTTTAACATGTGAATCCCACTCTGTTCTCAAATAGAGCAATTAACCCTGCGTCACCGGCAAGCAACAGAAAGCCGGTTACATACGTGACAAGTTCCAATCTTTTGGCATTGTGGAAACGAACGAACCACTGCATCGTTAAAAACAACATAGGCAAGCAGAACGTGTCATTGAGGAAAAAATAATAAAATTGTTTCAGATTATCGATATATTATTTTTTGTTAACACGCAGTATTGTCTAAACCTCTTATATTACCGTTGCAGTTCTTTGGCAAGATAAGGTGCAGTGTAGCCTATGCCACCGGAAGCAACCTCCTCGGGAGTACCGCTTGCAACTACCACTCCACCGTCACGACCACCCTCGGGCCCCATATCAATAATATAATCGGCTGTTTTTATCACATCCAGATTGTGTTCGATAATCACAACCGTATTCCCTTTGTCCACCAAACGGTTTATAACATTCATCAACACCCTGATGTCTTCGAAGTGCAAGCCCGTTGTTGGTTCATCAAGCAGGTAGAGAGTCTTACCCGTATCGCGTTTAGATAGTTCTGTAGCCAATTTCACACGCTGACTTTCACCACCCGACAAAGTAGTCGATGGCTGGCCTAATTTTATATAGCCCAGGCCGACATCCTGCAGAACCTTAATTTTGTTGAGAATTGCAGGCACATTCTCGAAAAATTCCACAGCCATATTTATCGTCATATCAAGAACATCGGCTATGGATTTGCCCTTGTATCGCACTTCCAGCGTTTCGCGGTTGTAACGTTTACCGTGACAGACCTCACATGGCACCATCACATCGGGCAGAAAGTTCATCTCTAATGTTTTGTATCCGTTACCGCTGCAAGCATCGCATCTGCCGCCCGACACATTGAACGAGAAACGTCCGGGTTTGTATCCCCTTATTTTAGCCTCGGGAAGCCCCACAAACAGGTTGCGTATATCGGAAAAGACTCCGGTATATGTTGCCGGATTTGAACGTGGTGTACGACCGAGAGGAGATTGGTCGACGTCTACTATTTTATCGATGTGTTCTACACCCTCGATACTTTTATACGGCAATGGTTCGCGCAGTGCACGATAGAAATGCTTGGCCAGAATAGGCTGCAACGTATCGTTTACAAGCGAAGATTTACCTCCTCCCGAAACACCCGTCACACAAATCAATTTTCCGAGCGGAAATTCAACATCTATATTTTTCAAATTATTTCCGCATGCTCCAAAAATCTTTATCGATTTTCCATTACCGGCCCGTCGTTGCGATGGTACGGGTATAACCTCAATATCCTTCAAATAGTTTGCTGTAAGTGTATTGCTATCGAGCATTTCACGCGGAGTTCCGGCAAAAACCACATTGCCGCCTTTACGACCGGCTTTAGGCCCTAAATCGATGACATAATCGGACGACAACATTATATCCCTGTCGTGCTCAACCACAATAACGGTATTTCCGCTGTCGCGCAACGATTTAAGCGATTTTATCAATCGGTCGTTGTCGCGCGAATGCAGACCGATGCTTGGTTCATCCAATATATAAAAGACATTTACAAGTTGTGAACCGACCTGTGTAGCCAAACGAATACGTTGCCCTTCACCACCGGACAGGGAAGCAGAAGAGCGAGAAAGCGAAAGATAGCCGAGACCGACATCCAACAGGAAGCGCAGACGTGTTGTTATCTCCTTTATCATTTCATGAGCAATGGCACGCTGCCTTTCCGTAAGGTGCTCCTCAAGGCCGCAAAGCCAATCATAAAGCAAAGCAATATCCATCGAGGAAAGTTCGGCAATGTTTTTCCCGTTAAGTTTATAGTGCAAAGCCTCTTTATTCAGACGCGAGCCACCACATTCGGGACATGTCTGCATAACCGAGAATTGCTCGGCCCAACGCTGTTCCTTGGCAGAAACTCCGGTCTCTTTCTGCATCTGAATATATTTTATCAAACCATTGTAGGTAGCAAAACTGTCGTAAAACATTTCTGACGAACCGTTCAGACGCAGTGGCACCGGCGAGCCATACAGAATTTCATCTATGGCCTCGTCGGGCAGTTCCGATACAGCAGTTTTCAAATCGGCATCATATCGGGCAAGCACCGCCTCTATCTGCTGAAAAATTGATGAACGGCGATATTTACCCAACGGTGCGAGCGCGCCATCATAAACCGAGAGCGAACGGTCGGGAATAACCTTGTCTACATCCACCATACTTACCACACCCAAGCCCTTGCATTTAGGACAAAAGCCCTGTGGTGAATTAAACGAGAAATTATGCGGGTCGGGCTCTTTATAAGAGAGCCCTGTTACCGGACACATCAGTCGTTTGCTGTAATGACGGATATTACCCGAGGGCATCTCCATTATCATCACCAAACCATCTCCCTGATGCATAGTCGTGGAGAGGCTCTGCTTTATACGATCCATATCACTCTCGTCGACCACAAGTTTATCTACCACAACTTCTATATCGTGATTCTTGTATCGCTCGAGTTTCATACCATGTGACATTTCGCACATCTCACCATCGACACGCACATTCAGATAGCCTTTGCGCATCATCTGCTCAAAGAGTTCCTTGTAGTGTCCTTTACGCGACTTAACCAAAGGAGCAAGCATATATATGCGTTTACCCGAATATTCCGACATCACCAACGACAAAATCTGCTCCTCGGTATATTTAACCATTTTTTCGCCCGAGAGATATGAATAAGCCTCCCCCACACGGGAAAAGAGCAGACGCATATAATCGTATATCTCGGTGGTTGTCCCAACTGTAGAGCGCGGATTCTTGTTGGTGGTTTTCTGTTCAATGGATATCACCGGACCAAGCCCCGTTATCTTATCAACATCGGGACGCTCCATGCCACCAAGAAAATTACGCGCATAGGTGGAGAAGGTTTCAAGATAACGTCGTTGCCCTTCGGCAAAAACGGTATCGAATGCCAATGACGATTTACCACTGCCACTGAGCCCGGTTATTACAGTCAATGAATTGTGCGGAATGCTTACATCTATGTTTTTAAGATTATGTACCCTGGCACCATAGACCTCAATATTGTTCCTTTTCTCTTTCACGACAACACTGCTAATTATTCGTCTCTTCAATATATCTGCGCAAAAGGTTTACATCGCGTTTTATATCGTAGGTAATACCATCGGCACCCTTTGCACTCACCACCACAAAATATACTCCGTCTTTAACAGGTTTTCCCTTATAGGTACCGTCCCAACCGCAATCCTCACAGGTCATTTCATCTATTCCCCACGAATAGAGCTGCTGCCCCCATCTGTTATAGATGGCGGCATTAAAGGATATGATAGACTTTACGTCGTATACATTGAAATAATCGTTTATTCCATCACCATTAGGCGAAAATGCATTGGGAACTTTCAACGAAGATTCGGCAATACTCACCATATAAGGGTCGTATTCATACTCGAGCACCATATTTGAATTGGTACTGCTTGTATATGTCACGTAAAGTGAAACCGTATATGCACCGGCCTCAACAAATTCATACTCCACCTCGGCATCGTATCTGACGAGAAAGTCCTCCTGTTCGTCACTTTTCTTGAATGACCATCGGCATACACGTGAATAACCGGGATACTCGCCCGCATTGGCCGAGAAACGAACAGTTAACGGTGCTTCAAACGGTTCGGATGTTTCACCTGCACTCAATTCCACCTCGTTACCCTCTTTATCGGTTGCTATTGCTACAGGTTGTGGAGCCTCTATCGAACTTTGAGCATACAATACCCGCAAGGAAACAAACCACACCGTAAGAATCAAAAATAATATTCTTCGATACATAGTTTTCTCTTTATAGACATTCATATAACGACAGAAGAATGAAAATAGTACATTTTTTGTCATCGGAATGCAAATAAAATATAATCTTTATTGTTATATACCGCAAAGTTACGCAAAATTCTTTATACGATTTTAAGAAACCGTTTCATAATTATACAATTTACCATAGTTTTTCGACAACATATAGAGGTTTTTTAATTTCTTTGTTGTACCTTTACCGCAGATTTCAAAAACGGGGTGCCTTAATACATGGGCTGAGATCATACCCAAGAACCTGATCCGGGTAATGCCGGCGTAGGGAGTAGCCGAATGGCGTGGCCACACATTCGACAGCACAGGAAAATCCCCATTTTCTGTTTAACAACGGAGTTGGAGGATTTTTTATTTGCTTCCACTCCACAAAATTTGGAATTGCAATGAAAAGGATTACATTGCCCTGTTGCCTGTTTATGGCAGCAAGCATTGTTTGTGCACAGACACAAACCGAGAAAAAAGACAGCCTGCAGGCACACAGCTTGCAAGAAGTGGAAATTTTGTCATCGAGAGCTACGGAGACAACCCCGATAGCATACACAAACATCGATGCAAAAGAGTTAAAGAGACTGAACACCGGAGTAGATTTCCCTTATCTGATAAGCATGACTCCGGGTGCCATTACAACCAGCGATGCGGGTGCAGGGATAGGATACACAAGCCTGCGGGTGCGCGGAACCGACGGAACACGCATAAATGTTACAGCCAATGGTATTCCTATCAACGATGCCGAGAGCCATACTGTTTTTTGGGTTAACCTGCCCGATATTGCATCGTCGGTAAAGGATGTACAGATACAACGTGGTGTAGGAACATCGACCAACGGCGCAGGCTCGTTCGGTGCAAGCATCAACTTAAGGACAAGCAGGCTTGCCATACAGCCTTACGCCGAATTCAACGGCTCGTTCGGTTCATTCGGCACACACAAGACGACGGTTAATGCAGGAACAGGGCTTATAAAGAATCATTGGGCAATAGACATGCGCCTGTCGAACATTGAGAGTGACGGTTATATCGACCGCGCTGCCACAAAACTTAAATCGTACTATCTGCATGCCGGATACTACAACGAACAGACATCGGTAAATTTCATAACCTTCACCGGCGACGAGGAGACCTATCATGCATGGAACTATGCTTCGAAGGAGGAGATGCAACAGTATGGACGAAGATACAACAGTTGCGGATATATGTTCACCGACGAGAACGGCAAGAATCACTACTACGACAAGCAGACCGACAACTACATGCAACAGAACTACCAACTGCTCTTCGACCATCAGTTCAACAACAATTGGAGCATGAACATTGGTTTGCACTATACAAAAGGTGAGGGGTATTATCAGGAGTACAAGACAGGACGCAAACTGGTTGAATATGCACTTACGCCGTTTGATTACGACGGAGAGACGGTTAAGAAAAGCGACCTTGTACGAAAAAAGGCTATGGATAATGATTTTGGCGGCGGTATATTTTCGCTGAACTACAAGGACGGGCGTATAAACGCAACGATAGGAGGAGCCTTGAACCGTTACGATGGCGACCACTTCGGTAATGTAATGTGGGTAAAGAACTACATAGGGCATCTTGACGCCAACCACGAATATTATCGCAACAACGGTAGCAAGAACGATGGGAACATATATCTTAAGGCCGATTACAAGTTAACCGACAAACTTAATGCATACGCCGACATGCAGTATCGCCACATAAGCTACAAAATAGATGGTTGCAACGACAAATGGAACGACAGCGAGAATGCCCTGCAAAAGCTGAATGTGGATGAGAAATTCGGTTTCTTCAACCCTAAAGCCGGATTGTCGTGGCAAATAGATGAGCGCAACCGTTTATATGCATCGGTTGGCATTGCACACAAGGAACCCACACGCAACAACTACACCGACGGAAAACTGTTTGAACGCCCCAAGGCCGAACGGCTCACCGACTATGAATTTGGATATACATTCGGCGGCAACATCTTTCACGCCGGCATAAACCTGTATTACATGGATTATAAAGACCAATTGGTGCTGACGGGCGAGCTTAACGAGATAGGCGAGGCACTTGCCGACAATGTACCCGACAGCTACCGTACAGGAGTAGAACTCCTTGCCGGCCTTAAACTGCCTTGCGGCCTTGCGTGGGAGGCCAATGCCACATTAAGCCGCAACCGCATAAAGAATTTCACCGAGGTTCTTTATGATGACAACACTTACGAGGAGTGGCGCATAGAACATGGCGAAACACCGATAGCTTTCTCGCCCGATGCGATATTGAACAACACCTTTACTTATAACCGTAAAGGGTTTGATATATCGTTGCACTCGCAATATGTAGGCAGGCAATATATGAGCAATGCTCGACAAAAGGAGCAACAGCTCGACGCCTATTTTGTGAGTAACCTTTATCTGGCATATACATTCAGGTTGAACGGCATAAAGAGTATGACTTTGGGACTGAATATTTACAATCTGTTCAACGAAGAGTATGAAAACAACGGCTATGCATATAGCGGCTACTACACCGATGGCGGAGAGAAGATTCGCTACAACGGTGCCGGATACGCTGCACAAGCCGGCACCAACTTCATGGGACACATCTCTATAAATCTATAACATGGAACAACTGCTTGAGATATCGGGAACAATCATAGGGCTTATATACCTGTGGCAAGAATACAGGGCAAGCATATATCTGTGGATAACAAGTATTATAATGCCTGCAATATACCTGTTTGTCTACTACAATGCCGGGCTATATGCCGACTTCGGTATAAATATCTACTATCTTGTAATAGCTGTATATGGCTGGTTCACTTGGAAATATGGTAACAAAAAATTCGTTGGCAAGGAAAAAGGGAACAAAGAACTGAAGATAAGCCACACGCCCAAACGGCTATACCCGGTTTTTGCCATCGGCACCGGTGCTGCATGGTGGGCTATTGCTTGGATATTGAAATATTATACCGACAGCACTGTACCCTGTTGGGATGCTTTTACAACAGCATTGAGCATAATTGGAATGTATATGCTTGCACACAAATATGTACAGCAATGGTGGGTGTGGTTTGTAGTAGACATAACAAGCAGTTTGTTATATATATATAAGGGACTGTATTTTACGGCAGCGTTGTATGCTGTATACACAATTATTGCTATCTTTGGCTATTACAAATGGCTTGCACTAATGCAAAAAGAGAAGAAATGAAGATTACAGAGATACCCGAGGCTGTAGTACTTGCCAATGGAGAGTATCCTCAGGCAGCTGTTCCTTCCAAGATTTTATCCTTGGGCAAATATGTGGTATGTTGCGACGGAGCAGCCAACAGGTACATAGAAGAGGGATTTACTCCCGATGCTATTATAGGAGATGGAGATTCGCTGAAAGAGGAGTACAAAGTGCGCTATGCGGAAATTGTGCATAGGATAAGCGAACAGGACAGCAACGACCAGACAAAGGCTATACGCTATTTGCTCTCGCAAGGCAAGCGGCACATAGCCATAGTCGGTGCCACAGGGAAACGCGAAGACCACACACTCGGCAACATAAGCCTGCTGATGGAATATGCCTGTATGGGTGCCGACGTTCGCAGCTACACCGATTATGGGGTATTTATTCCCTGTTGCGGAGTTACAGAGATTGAGGTTGAGACCGGGCAGCAAATATCCATCTTTAACTTTACCGCAAAGAACCTTAAAGCCGATGGCCTGCAATACCCTATCTATTGTTTTACAAATTGGTGGCAAGGCACATTGAACTGCGCCATCGCCGATAAGATAACAATTGAGGGAGACGGGCAATATCTGCTGTTCGTAAACTATTGATTGGTGTATTGTATATTATATATATTATAAAAGAGGTTGCAGCCTGCTTTAGAAATCGGCTGCAACCTCTTTTATAATCTCTTCGCCCGTAACAGGATGTCGAAAGACAATTCTTGCAGCATGCAACATCAAACGGTCGGCCGGTGCTCCGTAAAGTTCGTCACCGATAATAGGCCTGTTAAGCCCTAATGCATGGGCACAATGCACACGCAACTGATGAGTGCGCCCCGTAACAGGATAAAGTTCCACTACTGCGCACATGTGTCCTTTGTATTTCTTTTCTGCAACAACTTTATAATATGTAACAGCCTCTTTACCCTGTTCAAAATCGACCTTTTGGCAAGGGCGGTTAATGTAATCGGGAGAGAGAGGCAGATTTATCTCACCTTCACTTCTCGCGGGAAGACCATCGAGTAGAGCAACATACATCTTGGAAACCTTACGCCCGGCAAACTGTGCCTGCAACGCCTTGCAGACATCCATACTTTTGGCAACAACAAGCAAGCCCGATGTGGCCATATCCAACCTGTGAGCCACATAAAACCGAGCACCGGGATTATAACCTGATAACCACTCCTGCACCGAACATCCACCCACAATTCCGGGAACAGATAATACTCCGGTGGGTTTATTTACAATAAGAAGGAAATCGTCCTCGTAAACAATTGAAGATGGTTGCATAGAACCTGCATCACCTGCAAATGGCAATGATTCCACAGGTAATCCACGAAGCATAAAACCGAGGATGGGGCCGCACTTTCCCTTGCACGAAGGATAGTAGCAACCATCGCGACGAACCTCGCCCATAGGCGATGCACCAATCCAGAACTCGGCCATACAGAGAGGTTGCATTCCATTTGCATAGGCATACTGCAACATTTTGGGGGCGGCACACTCACCGGCTCCGGCCGGTGGCAAACATCCCGAATGTTCGTCGAAAATTTGCAATAAGGTAGAGCTTTCGCCCTGCGCATTCAACATGACAAAACGGCCGAACAGCCAACGTTGCAACGAGGCCGAACGGCTCTTTCTCTCTTCTTTAAGTGATAAGATTTGCTTTTCAATATCATCTACAGCTTTTTCGCGCTCAAGAATTTCGGCCTGCAGGCGTTTAGCCAGACGACGCAGTTCGGCCTTCCGATGCCGGCTGTCGCGCAACAACGCGGCCTCTTCTTCGGCCGAGAGTGCTGTGGAAAGACGTATGGCATCGCGTCGCGATTTTGCCTCGTGCACCTCCTTGCGCATTGCCGAGATTTCTTTTTCGGCCTGTAGACGACACGCCTCGGCTGCATCGAGCGCATTGCGGTAGGCTTCGCTGTGGAGCAACGCATCCACCTCTCTGTTAATTTGTGAAATTGCAGCCTCTTCCAATTTGAAATATCCGTCGGGCCGCAACATATCATATACAGCAGGAACGAAGAAAGGTTGCATATTACTGCCTGCAAGCAAGCCCGAATAAGCTGCAAGATAACCTATTCGGCCCGCGGTGTCACGCACCACAAGTACACCGAACATTTTGCCTTGCGAAACCTCTTTTTGCAAATGAATATCAGAAGCTATATAAGAACGAACCTCGTCGGCTGCAATAATTGCAAGCCGATGAGGGCGATAGCGAAACGGGTCATTGAACTTTGACGGTAATTCAATACCTGTTATATCGGTAGCGAACAGATGAAACACAGATGTGTCAATAACGATATTTTACATCCTTCTGAACATCGAAACCTTGCTCAAAATCATTACCTTCTATTTCGACATTCACAACCCTGTCGAAGAGGAAACGATGACGGTTCCAATGGAATGGTTCATAATCGGTATTCTGTATCACTTTGTTGCCTTTGAATATCAATCCATCGAGTGACTTTGCATAAACAAGTGGGGCGTCGAACGTCTCAAAGATATTATTTTCTATCACTACACCCTTGCCGTTGCCACCATGAAAATATTTTTTCTGGCCCTGTAAATTTGGTATCTCGGGGTATATTGATATTACGCCGTCGGTAAACTGGAACATATTGGTGAGAGCATTGATAAAATGGTTGTTGCGTATCACAACATCGCGACAAGCACCTGTTTCGAACCAACCGTTGCAGTCTCCACAAAGCAATATGGCCGTACCCGATGTGTGGTCGAATGTGTTATCCTCGACAACGGTACGTTTGGGCGTACTGAAGAGTGTTCCACGCGCACGATTGTTACGTATAATGTTCTTTGCAAAAATAACTTCGGGTGTCCACTCAAGGTTTTCAATACCATACTTACCGTTTGCAATATCAATGGGCAGAGACTGCTCGAACACGATTTTAAACTCTTTGCATCCGGGCAACAGTTCCTTGTCGTAAGGTTGTATCGATTTTATACGGTTACTGCCTGTTATCTCCATCAGGTCTGAATTAACAAACTGCACAGAATCTCCTTCATCACCCCAATAGAAACCGTAGGCTTGTGAGTGCATGTATCGGCCTACCAAAGTATTATCGTCCAAACGTTTTACGACACGCAGATATGTTCCATGAACATTTATGGCATCGTCCATCATACCTTCGTATAGGCCGTTTACAGAATGAATAAAACCTTTACATGCCGAGAAATGTGTTGCATCGGCCTGTGTGGTAAAATATCGGGTATCGTTTTCACGTAAGGCGACCGAGAAACCGTCGAGTGTTATATTTTCACAGATTTGTGCCAAAAGCCCCATGCCCTCGGCATAATGTACTGTAATATTTTTAAGTGTTGTATTTTTATTTCCGTAGAGGAATAATCCGGGTGTGGGGCGCGCATATGAACGCATAGCAATTACACTGCCGGGAACAAGGCGGGCATCGTTCCATTGTGCACGTATCACGTATGGCTCAACTTCCTCCACATCACCTACGCCTACCCCAATATCGCCGGTACGGTATATCAGATGCTTTGTCTTACCATCGAAAGCTATACCCCAGGAAGGTGTAAATTCCCAATTCTCACCCATAAAGACTATACGTTTTCCGTCGATTCTATATTTTGCATAGTCAGAAACACGATAAGTGATGATGCCTGAATCGGTATCATTTTCGAGTACCTCAACCTGTGTAATCTGCGGTATACGACTGTCGACATGCAGGTTCTCGACAGTACAGTTTTCACAATCTATCATGGCGAACGGCAACATACGCCCGTTCATATAAAAATCTGCTCCGGCACCATCAAATATAAAATTCTTTAATCCCTTAAGTTCTACTGCCACCAATTTTGGATTATCTTGGTCGTGATTCGATATATAGTACTCTCTCACATTGGCATTTTGCGGAAAGAAATCATACTCTCCGGGCTCAAAAACAATACGTGCAGCCTTCCCTTTCCGTTCCTTTGCAATTTGCTCGATGGCATTTGCTATGGCTGCGGTCACATCTTTGCCTGTATTTGGCTTTATTCCAAAATCGGCAGCCTTATACACCTTTGGAGAACATGACGATGTAACTATTGCCACCAGTAAAAACATGATTTTAAATAAAAAAAACTTCATCGGAAAATAAAATATAAATTGTTATTGATGACAAATTTAAAGATTTTTATTTATTTAACAAAAAGATATAGTGCTTTTTCTTTTTCTCGCACCTTTTTATATCTTTCCTCTATAAATCAATACAACTGATGAGAGCAAGCCTATCTGTACGTCAATCAAGTCCTCGCTTATCGGCAAGCGTTTCGGCTACGAGGGTGTGAGATTGTAGTGGACAATGAGAAAGTCGCAGCCGAAACGAAGGCTTACAAGCCTATACCTGTCATTACTGATTTCACGGACGAAAACGGCAAGGATTGTATGCGGGATATGATACACAGCAACTACAACCGTATCAAATATGAGGTGAAACAGATAGTCAAGGACGAGCTGGCACGAATCGCCAACGATGAGAATCTGAGCCATCTGTTACAGAAGAAGTAAAAAATATCGGGAGAGTCACACTTTGATTCTCCCGTTACTATCTAATAGTTCAGTTGTCTGATTCTATCATTCAAGGCTTGTATCTTTATAATCAGCTCATCAAAGGATGGTGAATCTCCGTAAATCATAGTTTCTTGCATAACCTTATAATCCTCTTTCCATTGTTCACGAATTTCTCCTTGAGGGACAATAGAAAGCGTTTGAGGCAATAAAGTAGAATAATCAAAACCTTTCAACCCAATAAACATACGGCGATGTTCAATGACAGTTTTATACAGATTTGCATCAGACAAGGCTTTTTCTGCTATCGGGGTATTCATTATCTGTGCGATGTCATATAAATGACGGGACATTCGTTCTGTCCGAACTAAATCAGACGGCTTGGAAAACTCCTCATGAAGTAAGAATAACTTTTCGAGGAAAGTTCTTTCCGGAACAACTGCACGCACTTCAAACTTTGGTTCAGCAAAAGGGGCCTTTGTAAAAACATCATCAATAAATGATGACAACCCAACAGAAGCAATCGGCTCATTCATAGAACGTCCGCTAACCTCTATTATTACTTTGGAACGAATGTATGGCAGAGTGTTAAATACCGACTTATATTCTACTTCTATTATTTCAGGGTCGGTCGTAGTTATAGGGGTAATATTCACATTAACCTTAAACTTGTCTGCCGATATACCATTTTCAATGAGTTTATCGGTCAAATCATATTGCAGTGTTTCACGGACGAATGAGCAAGCGGCACGGCGTAACTTATCGCTTATCTGTGTTTTTGAAAGTGCACCTCCAAAACCAAGATATTCACGGTCAATAGCAATGTCAGCATCTTCAGAAAAGCGTTCTATCAAGTTCCAGCACTTGCTTAAATTCGTTCCACCTTTGAAAGATATATGCTCTGAATATGGCAACGAAAACAATGCCCTTAATACAGCGGTTACCCACCAATCCTTTTCTATTATCTGCAATTGAAGTCTGTTTTCAGCCTGCACTCGCTGAATAACCTCCCGTTGCTCGTCTGCCGATAAGTCTGTATATTTCATATATTCGTCAATAGTTTACGCACCCATACAGGAGCAAGTTGAATATCTTGATTAAAATCTTCCTGTGCCACATTTGATAAATGTTCATGCAATATCCTCAGATGCTCATCCGTCACATTCCCTTCGCCTAACTCTCTCATGGCAGTTACAATCAACTGCATCATATAGGACTTATAGGCAAAAAGACGCATTTCAGAGGTATGCTTGAACAGAATGCCTTTTCCCTTACCTATGTTTATACGGCGTTGGGAACCATCCGTAACAAAGACAACATTAGCCGGGACTTGAGTGGATAGTCCTAATAAATTTAGGACATATGCACCTGTGGGAGCAATTCTTACCCTATCTCGCTTTGCTATACCATTAGCAATTTCTTCTACAGAAGGGGGTATTATCCCGCTTCCCCATTTTGTGTCAATCTTAGGATAATAATAGATGCCTTGTGCCACTCTGATAAGAGTTTCATTCTTGCAAAGGCGTACTAAAGCCGACCTTACAGCATCGGATGAACCGAATGTTGCGAAGTCATCAGGGAAGAACAATGTACCTCGTTCAGAGGTATCTATTTTGTTCTTAATAGCCGTATATGAACTATTAGATGCCATATCAAACATGAATTCTGCCACAAATATATGAAAAATTTGTGGCAGAATAATGCTCTTAGTGGGTATTTTTATACTAAATAACAGTTCCTCCTTGATGATTAAAGCATCCCCTGTATTTCCCTCTATTCGGTACGAATGTACCAACAACTGTTTTCGATTATAAAATCAATACTCTTATATTCAAATCAAAAATTCCAATATACCCACAACTGTGCCTTTATTCATTATAAAATAGTACAATGAGATTTTGAAGATTTGTTATTCAACAAGTTTTTCCAACTTCCTGTTACTTTATCCCATTCATCCTTTGCTTCAATCTGTGTGCGAAACTCTGCTTCGAGTGTTTCTGCTATATCGGTCAGTCGGAATGGTGCGAGGTTCACCTCTTCCTTGCCACAATCCAAACGGAAGAAACTCAAAAGGCTGTTCAGTTGCGATGTCATACGTTCTGCTGCCTGCTTGATGTTT
>JAFTUV010000024.1 GCA_017466065.1 Bacteroidaceae bacterium | reverse complement strand
GCCGGTGAAGTTCAAGTTCTTGCTTGAATAAACCATTACTCTCATCGAACCGTCAGGCTGCAAGGCTGCCTCTGCTGTGTGAGGAGATCTGGTGCTCGGGTTGCGGCTGCCTACGAATACATCGTAGTAGTAAACGCCATCTTCTTCTACGCCCGAGACTTCAAGTTCCTCGGGGAGGTAAATATCGAACTGAATGGCTGTGAAGGGGAAGTCGGGATTAGAAACGTTGATGAGCAGGTCGCTGCCGTCACCCTCTGCCGAGATTACGGGAAGTGAGTCCGCGCGTGTGGCTGCTGCCTTTGCGGGAGCCTCAGTTGCTGTGTCGGTACCAAGTATTATAGATACGAGGCTTGTGAGGTCGGCAACATCGACAGAACCGTCACCGTTAAGGTCGGCTGCATCGGCTATTTTCGAGCTGTCGAGAATCATACTTACCAACATTGTGAGGTCGGCAACATCGACAGAATTGTCGCTGTTGAGGTCGCCTGTAATTGCGCTGCTTTCAACATAGAATGTGAACTGCTGCATTGCGCTGTATTCTGTACCGGATGTTGAATAGCTCATAAAGAAGCTGTCTTCGAGGTAGAGAATGTACTCACCTGCGGCAGTGAGGGGAGTTTCGGCTACCAAACGCCAAGTTCCCATAGGAAGTTCGTTGCCCTCGGCATCCTCGCCTACAAGAGAGAAGAGATATTCTTCGCCATTGGGGCCCCAAACTGTGCAGAAGTCACCGTTGGGATAAACCATTGTCTGGTTGAATGTGAGGGTAATATCGCTGAGCGACTCAACGGTTGCGTTGTTGGCAGGTGTTGTAGATACAATCTTCAAGGGCTCTTTGATAGTGAAGTAGTATGTTGCATCCTCGGCCATTCTTATATCTGTACCTGCGTAGATGTAGTCCTTGCTCAATACGAATGTGTACTCGCCGGGAGCAGTGATGGGCTCGGCAGTCTTCAAGCACAATGAGTTGTAGGGAGTTTCGGTACCCCATTCGTCGGTGTATGTTACGGTCAAGGGATAAGAGTTGCCTTCTGCATCGGTGATGGCTGCACCCTTAACATTGTCGAAGATATCCTGGTTGAACTCGAAGTAGAGGTATTGGATGCTTGTAAGTGCTTCCTCACCGTTGGGGTTTGCATATACAACCTCCAAGATGCTCAAATCTTCAACCTTGAAGTTTACAGAAATTTCCTCACTTGTAGTTTCGAAGTAACCACCGGGGTCGAGTGTGAAGAGGCCTTCGGGGAGTGTGATGCTGTAGCTCTTGTTTCCGTTAGGCTCTTCCATAGGTGTGAATGAGTAGGTGTTGTTGTCTGTCTGCACACCGTACTCGAACATATTCTCGTCGTAGTTGTACTCGTAGTCGGTGTACCAAATATAGGTAGGATACAACTCGTCGCTCTCGTTGCTGGAGATGCCGTTCTCGCAAGTTACAGTAAAGGTGCTGAATTTGCTTACAATAGAATCGTTCTCGGGAGAGAATGTGAGCTTGGGATAGCTGCCCAATTCGTAGAGAGTGGGGAGTGAATAGTCTTCCGATGTTGTTGTGTAAGCACCGAAGCTGCTGTACTGTGTGCTGTAATGAACAATATTGCCTTTTTCTTTGTTTGTGATGGTTGCAAGGCCGTTGGCATCGAATGTGATTGTCCAAACAGCAGCGTCGCCTTTTGATGTAGCATCGTTGGTAAGGTTGAAGCTGGTGTATGTTCCACTTATATAAAGGTAACGGCCGAATGGATCCTGAATGGTGTATTCGCCGGCGTTTGCTGTTTCGGTGATTGTGTAACCGTAGAAGTCGTTAGTCTCGATGAATTTGCTACTCTCGCTACCGTCCTTACGTGTGAGTGTTTTTACATCTACATTCTTTGTGTAGAGGTAGCTGTATGTCTTGCTTTTGAATATGTAGTCGGCAATTACAGTGTCGTTGGCGCAGATGGCATATTTCTTGCCGCTTGTGATGGTTGTTGCAGCCTTGTAGGGAGCAATGGGAGATATTATATAATCTTTTGTTACGCCTGCGCTGAAAACTGTATCTTTTGTCTCGCCGATAGTGCGTATAATGTACGCTTTTGCTGTTACGCTTGTTGTTTCGGTGAGTGAGATATTTGCGCTTGTGCTGTAGTGGAATCTCTCGGTTGTCTCTTCGCCGATGGTGTATGTGTAATATACTTTTGCACCGGTGGTTATAGTTGAGGTAGCTTTAAGATAGCCATTATCGGTTCCCCAACCAAAGCCGGTGTAAACACCGCCGTCGAAGTTGAATTCGGGTGCACCAATTTGCAGGCTGTAAGAGAATGTTGCAATTTCACTGAACTCCTCACCGTCGATAGCAATGGCTTTTACAACAGTAGTGGTACCAAAGTTGTCGATAGCGATAGCCTCGCTGTAAACGGGTGACTCGGCAGTGGGCTCTGTGCCGTCGATGGTGTAGTGAATTTCACCGTCGCTTGCGCTCAATTCAACGCTTGTGGGGTTGTAGAATACACCGGGCTCAACAGATGCTGTGGGAGTCTCCAATGTGGCACCGCTTACGGCTGCGGTGTAGGTAACAGTGATTGTGTTAATCTTCTGTGTGCTAGTGCCGCTTGCCCAAGTGAAAGTTACTTCTTGGGCATTACCTGTCCAAGTTTTGCCGTCGATGGTACCGACATTTGCTGAAAAATCGCTTACAGAACTGCCTGCGAAAACAATAGAACTGATGCTTGAACCGGCAGGTGCAGCAATAGTCATTGTTGCGGTTTTGTATACGCGAAGATCGTATACACCTTTTGCCGATTTCCAAATACGCGATACGGTACTGCCATTAGTTGTATTGAGCGTAATACCGCTTTGTGTAAAGGTTGTTTCTGAAGTGGCGAATGCAAGAGCTCCATTGCCAGCATCCTCAAACAAAGCATCACTAATTGAGGGTGTCAACCCTGTCGGATTAGTGAAGTCAAATGTCACCTCGTCTGCGTGTACAGCAATGATGCTGAACAAGCAAAGAACTGAAAGTAAAATTTTTTTCATAAAAAATGAATTTAGTTAATAATTAGGTTGTTTATATTGTTTGTAATCTCTTAATATACAAAAAAATAAAACCGATTTTTGCAAAATTGCTTCTGCAAAAACCTAACCGCAGGCTGCCGAAACTCCTCGGCTTGCCTTTTTATTATATTAATAAGGTCGGGGCAAAAGTAATAATAAATTTTGTTATATTTATATTTTTTGAAATAATTTTTCAAATTATGCAAACGTGTTGGTCTTATAGGAATAAAATAGAGTGTAAATTTTAAAAATGGCTGTGTAAATTTTGCCGGTTAAGAATTTTATGCTACCTTTGCAAACAGTATGGGTAAGTCCTATACGGCCAGCTCCTAGCGAATCCTCCAGGGCTTGACCGCAGCAAAGGTAGTTGGTTGTAGCGGCGCGATGTAGGTAGCTTACCCACCCCATAGACGGGCATCTGTAACAGATGCCCGTTTTTTTGTATTTCTGTTTTTTTTGTTGCAAGAATCTTGCGCCTTCATTCACCCCTTATTCCTGAATTTCGCCCCAATATAGCTTCAAATGCCCCGAAACGGCTCTTGCGTTCCCTTTGGTTGCTGCTGTTGTTGAACAATTGCATAGTTTTGCAGCGTTGAAACGAAAAAGGAAATTTTATGAGAATTAATATTAAATCGGTTTGTGCTTTTGGCGACTCGGTGATGAAAGGAATTGTGGTCGATGAGGAGAATTGCCCCATCGGAGGGTTAAAGTATAAAATAAGTGATAAGGGCTTCGCTGCGCGCTGTCGCAGGAACTTAGGGATTGAGGTCGATAATTTTGCTCGTTTCGGAGGGGTTGTTTCACAGGGTATGAAATTTGCCAGCCGTTACGCCGACAGAATAAAGAATAGCGATTATGTGCTTTTTGAATATGGTGGCAATGATTGTGATTATGACTGGGCAAAAATCTCGGAAAACCCAAGCGAAGAGCATCTGCCTAAAACTCCAATAGACCAATTCGTACAATGTTATTCGGCTTTAATAGATTATGTTAAGTCGTTGGGCTCTAATCCCGTATTACTCTCTTTGCCTGTGCTCGAACCTAATCGTTTTTTTAAAAATGTTTCAAAGGGCCTTAATGGCAGTAATATCTTGCAGTGGTTGGGTGGCACGGTGCTCTCTATCGACCGTTGGCACGAGCGTTACAATATGGAAATTTTCCGTTTGGGGGCAATGAAGCGTGTACCTGTGATAGATATTACTTCGGTGTTTCTGGAACGTAAGAATTTTGCCGATTTTATATGTGAGGATGGTATTCACCCCAATGATGCCGGGCACGAATTGATAGAGAAGGCCATTGTCGACTATTTGAGATTGCAACCCAGTGTTGCTGTTTAGTGTAACCGGTTGTTGTATAGTGATATATTTTGTGATTGTTAAAGTAATACATTGCGTTTTATATGGAATAGTATGAGAATACTATATTTTGTTTGATTGTATGATTGGGCCGCCCTGTGTAGTGATACACGGGGCGGCTGTTTTTATCGGCATTTGACGGTTAGCCGATGCTGTAACCATATTCTGCGCATTTCCCAAGCTCTTCTTCGATGCGTAGCAAGCGGTTGTATTTGGCTATGCGTTCGCCGCGGCACAAGGAGCCGGCTTTTATATACCCCGAACCGGTGGCAACGGCAAGGTCGGCTATGAATGTATCTTCGGTTTCTCCGGAGCGGTGGCTTATTATGGTTTTGTAGCCGTATGCTTTTGCAAGGGCTATGGTGGAGAGCGTTTCGCTCAATGTTCCTATTTGATTGGGCTTTATGAGTATGCTGTTGGCGCATTTCTCCTTTATGCCGTGTCGCAGAAACTTGCTGTTGGTGACAAAAAGGTCGTCGCCCACGAGGTTGCAACGTTGCCCGAGGGTTTTTGTGAGCTCTTTCCATCCTTCCCAGTCGCTCTCGGACATTCCGTCCTCTATGCTTTCTATGGGGTATTTTCCGGTGAGGCGTGTGAGGTATTCTATCTGTTCGGCGGTTGTCAGTCGCGGCCCGCCATCTTCGAATGTGCCATAGTCGTAGATGTTGTCGCGGTAAAGTTCGGACGATGCACAGTCGAGCGCGATGTCAATATCCTTCCCGGCGTTGTAACCGGCGCTCTTGATGGCTGCGACTATGCAGTCGAGTGCTTCTTCTATGCTCCCTAACGCCGGTGCAAATCCTCCTTCGTCGCCCACCGAGGTGCTGTACCCTCGTTTGTGGAGAAGTTTTTTCAGAGTCTGGAATGTTTCTGCACCCATCCGCAGGGCTTCCTTGAAGGAGGTAGCCCCGGTGGGGAGTATCATAAATTCCTGAAAGGGGATAGGTGCATCGGAGTGCTTGCCGCCGTTTATTATATTCATCATAGGCACGGGGAGCGTGTGTGCATCGGCTCCGCCTATATAGCGATAGAGTGGTATTCCCGCGGCGGTGGCTGCTGTGCGTGCAATGGCGAGTGACACGGCGAGTGTGGCGTTTGCACCCATATTGCTTTTGTTATCACTGCCATCTATTTCTATTATTCTCGCATCAATCTCGCGTTGGGAGAAAACCTGCATACCCTCAATCTCGGGTGCAATCTCCTTGTTTATATTCCTAATGGCTTTAAGAACTCCGTTGCCGCCGTAACGCTCCTCCTTGTCGCGCAATTCCATTGCTTCGTTCTTGCCGGTGGATGCCCCCGATGGTACCGAGGCTCTTCCTTTGCATCCGTTGCTCAATGTAATTTCTACCTCCACGGCAGGTGTTCCGCGCGAGTCGAGTATTTCGCGCCCTTTGATTTTTGTTATCAGCATATTTTCTTCTTTTAAAGGTTCCTGTGCTTAAAACAATCCTATTTTTCCGTTGGTTTGTTAAATATTTTCGGTAAAAGTTGCCACTCTTTTTTTAAATGGTTATTTTTACCGAAGAAAATGGTTTCTTATTATGAGTGAGATTAGAGATAAAATGTTGCAACGCTTTTTAAAGTATGTTGCTTTTGATACAGAGTCGTGTGACGAAGCAACCACGGTGCCTACAACGCCGGGGCAGATGGAGTTTGCTCGTTACCTTAAAGAGGAACTCGAAAGTATGGGGTTGGAGGAAGTGGTGCTCGACGAAAAGGGCTATCTTTATGCTACGTTGCCCTCGAACAGCGCACGGGAGTTGCCCGTGATTGGGTTCATTGCACACCTCGATACAAGCCCGGATATGAGTGGCAAGAATGTGAAGCCTCGTGTGGTCGATTACACGGGTGGAAATATAGTGCTCGACGAGAAAGCGGGCATTATTCTGTCGGAACAGGATTTTCCCGAAATTTCGGCCTATGCAGGGCATTCGCTGGTGGTGACAGACGGGCACACTTTGCTGGGTGCCGACGACAAGGCCGGCGTTGCCGAAATTATTTCGGCGATAGCCTATTTGCAGGCGCATCCCGAAATTGAGCACGGCAAGGTGCGTATAGCCTTTAATCCCGACGAGGAGATTGGGCGCGGTGCGCATAATTTCAATGTACCGCTTTTCGGTTGCGACTGGGCCTACACTGTCGATGGCAGTGCCGAGGGTGAGATTGAGTTTGAGAATTTCAATGCCGGCTCGGCCAGTTTCTCCATTCAGGGTCGCAATGTGCATCCGGGATATGCCAAGGGCAAGATGTTGAATGCGTTGCGTGTAGCTATGGCCATTGTGGAGGCGGTGCCTGCTGCCGAGTCGCCCGAATGTACCGACGGCTATGAGGGCTTCTATCACCTGATGGGTGTTAACGGCGGAGTCGATTCGGCCGAGGTTTCCTATATAATACGCGACCACGACCGCGAGATATTTGAGCGTCGTATGGCTTTTATGTCGAAGGTTGCCGACGGAATGAATGCTCGCTACGGTGCAGGAACGGTTACATTGGAACTTAAAGAGCAGTATCGCAATATGCGCGAACAAGTGGAACCTAAAATGTATATAATAGAACTTGCAAAGTCGGCTATGGAGCAGGCGGGCGTGAAGCCGCTTGTGAAGCCTATACGAGGAGGTACCGATGGTGCACAGCTGTCGTTTATGGGGCTTCCTTGTCCCAACCTTTTCGCTGGTGGCATAAATTTCCACAGTCGCTATGAGTTTGTGTCGCTCGATGTAATGGAGAGCGCCGTGAAGACTATCGTGAATATTGCAGCATTGGTAAAGGATTTATAAATAATTGATTATGCTTAAAGAAGGATTGAAATACACGAGCCATATAGTGGTTGAAAAGGGTAACTGCGCTTCGATGGTGGGCTCGGGTGGAATGGATGTGTTTGCAACCCCCTCGATGGTGGCGTTAATGGAAAATGCGGCGATGAATGCAGTGGCAGCTGTGTTGCCCGAAGGGGCTACTACGGTGGGTACCGAGATAAATGTGGCGCATACTAAGGCTTCGGGAATCGGTGCCGAAATATCGGCGACGGCTTTGTTGGTGGCTGTCGATGGGCGCAAACTGCTCTTCGAGGTTGAGGCAAGCGATGGCGAGGGGCTGATAGGGAAGGGTACTCACACTCGATTTATTGTCGATTGCGAGCGTTTCCTCTCTAAGGTGTATCCCGGTAAATAAATCCGGTAATATACTCTCATAAAAGAAAGGATCAATTACGCATTTAATTCATCTTTACGAAAGAAAGGCGGTCCATTTTGCTTGTGGGCCGCCTTTCTTATAATTCATCAAAGTCGAATTCCTCAAAATCCCAGCCGAGGGCCTCTTCGGAGAAACGGTCAATCTCTCTGCGCTCCTTTTTGGTGGGGCGGCCTGTGCCGCGCATCCTGTCGGTGAATCCGCTTATTTTGCTCATTTCCAGAATCTCATACTGTTCTTGCGGAGTGATATTCTCCATAAGTTCGGGAACCAGCTTGGCACCTACCCGGTTCTCGGCGGCTTTGAGCACGCGGAACGAATAGGTGATGGGTACTTTCTTTACTTTTACAATGTCGCCTGCACGCACGGTGTGTGCAGGCTTAACGCTGCGTTCGCCAATAGTTATGTGTCCCTTTTTGCAGGCTTCTGCGGCGATGCTGCGTGTCTTGTATATGCGCACTGCCCACAACCATTTATCTATGCGTGCCTGTTCGCTCATTCTTTTCCTACACCTTTTTTATTAAATTGGTTCATAGTGCGGGCAAGCCCGGCAAAGCAGAAACTTTTGATTATTTCTGTGGTTGTTGCCAGCTGTTCGTCTATTTTTTTCTGCTCCTCGCTGTCGAATGCTCCGAGCACGAAATTAACCTGATGCCCTTTGCCAAAGTCGTTTCCAATGCCGAAGCGCAGTCGGGCGTAGGATGTTGTGCCCAAGGTCGCTGCAATGTGTTTCAGGCCATTGTGCCCACCGTCGCTGCCTTGCCCTTTAAGGCGCAGTGCTCCCACGGGCAGTGCAAGGTCGTCGACAATCACAAGGATATTCTCCAATGGGATTTTCTCGGCCTGCATCCAGTAGCGAACGGCGTTACCGCTCAGGTTCATATAGGTAGAAGGTTTCAACAATATGAGCTTGCGGCCACGGCACGATGCCTCGGCCACAAAGCCGTAACGCTTGTCGGCAAAAACAGTATTGGATGCCTTTGCAAAGGCATCCAATACTGTGAATCCTATATTGTGGCGGGTTCCTTCGTATTCGCTTCCGATGTTACCCAAGCCTACAATGAGATATTTCATCGTTTATAGGTTATTATTTCGCTGCGGCTGCGGCTGCTGCTTGTGATGCACGTGTTGTCTTAACTGCGCATACGAGTGCCTCTTTTGCAGTTACAAGCTCCAAGCCCTCGAATGAGAGTTCGCAAACTTTGATAGACTTGCCAAGTGCAAGGGAAGTTACATCAACTGTGAGGAATTCGGGAATTGCAGTGTAAACAGCCTTAACTTTGAGGTAGCGTTGCAACTGAACGAGCTTACCACCGGCGCGTACACCCTCGGCCAATCCTTGCAATTTAACGGGAACTGCCATTACGATGGGCTTCTCCTCGGTTATTTCGTAAAAGTCAACGTGGAGGATTGTGTCTTTAACAGGGTGGAACTGAATGTCCTTCAATATTGCTTTTGTTGTTGTACCGTCGATTGTGAGATCTATAACGTGAATGTCGGGAGTGTAAACGAGCTTGCGAAGGCCCTCTGTTGTTACGCTGAATGCTTTTGTAACGGGTGTGCCGTTCTCGTCTTTCTGTACTCCGTAGATGCAGCAGGGTACTTTACCCTCGTTGCGCAATGCGTTGGTGGCTTTCTTGCCTACCTCGGTTCTTGCCGAACCGCTGATGCTGATTGATTTCATAAATTAAATGTGTTACTCTAAATTAAGATTAATAATTTGCTTAATTCGCCATCACACGATGTCTCTAAAAGCGGGCACAAAGGTACGCTTTATTTTTTAAATAAACAAGTGCTTGCGCGCTTAATTTTGCGGTGCCTGCTGTTGCTTGGCTTTTGTCTGTTATTTGAAAAGAATGAGCAGTAGTGTGAGGATTGCGATAAACTCGACAACGAGTATTATTTTCAATGCCATTATAACCCTCTGATACTTTTTGCATTTCTTTTTGTATTTGTTGTCCGATGGTGCGGCAACCGGCTCTTCCTCCGTAGGTGCGCTGCTGCACTCTTTGAGCATTGTGACGGCATCGGTAATCGCGCTTAAAAACTCTTCTCTATTTACTTCCGGTTCTTTGTAGAGCTCTTTTACAGTGGTGGTGAATGCCGAATTGTCGTAGGGTGAGAATTTGCCTGTGTGCAACGGTGCGGGGCTGCCCGAAAGGATTTTTTCCAGTTCTTCGGCCTTGCTGAATGTTGCGGCATTGCCGAGCGGCTGCGGGCAATCTCCGCTATTGTAAATTGCAACGGGGGTAGAGAGCAGTTCGCAGTCCAACAGCCTTGGCATTGTGGGCGTTGTTATTACGATTTTGGCTTTCCCGATAGCTTCGGTCAGCTCTATTTTGTCGAGCATAGCATCGTTGTCGTCGATTAGAATTCTTGCGGACTCTTGTGCGTAGTAATTCCTGTGATTGGCCAATTTGTCGCAGGATGGGCTTTCTCCTATAAACTTCCAGATTAAAGATGCTGTTGTCTGCTTCTTGACATATTCAAAGACCGAATGGCAGAAAAAACATATATCTCTGTCGGAGTAGTTGCCGTTGTCAAAATCGGTGATAACAAGGATGTACTCTCCCTTTGCTTCGCTTCGCTTGTCGTAATATACAGGGTAGCCTATGCTTGTGGAGTTCTTGCACGCTGTTGCGTACCACTGTAAATTGTGGCTTGCTATGGGGCTGCTGCAATCCTCCTGCTTCAAGCTGCTCTGTAATTTCATTATGGGTGTGTTTAGCGAGGAGAATATGCGGAGCAGGGCTATTAAATGCTTGTTTGCGCCGGTTGCTTTCGTGTCGGTGGTGATGAATAGCCCGAAGCGCGAAAGTGATGCAAGGTCGAAATTCGCAATATCGACATAATGCACATTGTCTAATCTGCTTAACGATGTGTGCATAAAAGAGTCGAACGAGAGGTTGTTTATAAAAATGTGATACTCTGTTCCGGGGTTCTCTTTTGCCAAAGGATAGATGAGTTCCGATTCTTCTTTGTTGCCGGTGTATATGAATATATGCATCTTGTTCGGGGTATTAGAAGTTGTTTGAATTTCTAAAAAAATATTTTTCTTGTAGAAGCCGAGTGTTTCGCCATTTTTATATTCGAGAATGTCTGTTTCCTTCTTTTTCGCGGTTAGGTAGCCCGCTACACGCCCTTAAAAAAGAGATAAACATCCTATCCTTGTTCTAAAAATTCCGGCGATAAAAATTCAAACAGCTTCTTGGTTTAACCAGTCGAGCAGTTCTTTGTTTAATTCGCATTGGGTGGAGTGGTTCTTTACAACATCGGCGTGTGCATTTTCGCCTATCCGGGCAAGGTTGCTGCGGTTGTTGTATATTTCTTCCAGTTTTTCTTCAAAATTTTCGTTATACAGGAAGCCGTTTGTGCCGTCGGTGATGGCTGCGCGAAATTCGGCACACTCTTTTGCGAGTGTGGCGGTTCCCACTGCGCCGGCCTCTATGTATTTTATGTTGCTTTTTGCGTCGTTAAACGAGTTTGAACTTAACGGAACCAACAGTAGGTTGTGTTCCGAGTATATTTTCAACATTTCGTTGAAGCTGACCAATGGAATGTTTGTTACCCTGTCGCTTGCCGAGAGGAAATGTCGTTTGTTTATCGAATTACCCAATATTGTAAGGGTTACATCGCTGTGCCTTTGCAGGAAGGCCAATAGGTCGAGGTATATGGTGGAGAGGTCGAACAGATGGGTGGCAGTTCCCGATGCGTATAGCAGTTTTAGTCCTCCCGCGTTGCTGTTCTGTTTCTTGTTGCACAAGGAGCTTGGGATTACGTTGGGAACAACAATGGCTTCCTTGTTATACTTCTCCCATAGCAATTCTTTAATCTTGGCGGTTGAAACAATCATTCTGTCGGCATAGAGGTAGCAGTCGGCATAATCCTTGTAGCCTTGCTTCACTTTGTCGTGCGATACGATGCGGGAGAGGAAGCAGCCATCCTCGAATACCTCGTCGTGGAACATTGCATCGTCGATATCTATTGCAAAGGGTATTCCTTTGTCTATGCAAAATCTCATCACATCGCGGCAGATATTTCCCAAGCTGGGGCGACAGAATATTACTTTTTTCGATTTTTCAATCTCTTCGAATATGGTCTTCATCTTGTTCTCTCCGGTCAGCAGTGCTACGGTGTAGCCTTTGCTTTCGAGCCTCCCTTTAAGGAAACTCAAACGCCATATCATTGTGCCGTTGTCGGGCCGATAGAACCCTATGAGTGTGACATCGTTCTGTTTATGCTTGTTTCTTTTCATTCTTGTGTGGTTTTTGCCTCATCGTGAATAGGATGTAGGCAATGAGGTTACTCTTCTTTCTGCTCTATTCCCGGAATGTGGTTCTTCCAGAATGTTTCATATTGGTTCTTCTTGTATGCGTGGCAACCGAAGGGAAGTGTGTTGCCTGTCAGCTCATAAAGATAGGAGGGGGAACATTCGAAACTGAACTGTGCTGCCTCGCGGGGTGATGGACGGTGCAACTTGTGCCCGTTCTCGTCGAGAATGAAACAGAAGTAGATGTCTTCCCAATAGTAGGATTTTTTCCTTCTGAACCATTTTAGGTTGTTGTTGAATAATAGGAAACAGATGTCTTTGTACAACTCTTTGAGGCTCTTGAAACGTGTGCGGAGAACCTTTCCTATGGGCATAAGTCTGGTGCCGGAGCTTGTGAATTTAATAAAGGTTCTTATTTTGCGCAGCGAGAAGCCGCCATTGCCGCAAGTGCTTAATTCGTCGCCATTTTCATATGTTCCGCATTTCCCGAACCAAGGTGCTCCTATGTAGTCGTATCCTTTGCTGCACCAATATTCCAATTGGTCGGAGAATACCCAAGCGTCGAGCTGGTAGATGAGCATATAGTCGAACTTCTTGAAGTGTCGGTAGAAGGATGTGGAGGTCATCAGGTCGTTGTATCCTTCTATCCCTTCGAAGAAGTGTGGGGCGAAGCGTTCAGCTTTTATTTCGTGTCCGACAATCTCGTTGTATGCGGATGTGTTTAATGTCGTTGGGCAACAAAGGCGTGTGTCGTATTTCTCTCCCAGTATCTTGAAGCACTGTTCGAGGGAGAGGGACTCATCTTTGTCGGGAATTTCTTTGTATACAGGTATCAAAACTATTATATTCATAGATTTGTAAGGGGGATTAAAATTTTGGCGATATAAATTCAAACAACTTCTTAATCTGTGTTAATTGTTTTCCTGCCTTGATTGTTCGTTATTTTCTTCGCTTTTTTTCTTCGTGCTGCCAATTTGTGTGCCGGTGAGTTTGCGAGTGCTTGCTTATGGGCAACAGAATTATGCCTCTTTATTATCGTCTGCTTTTTTTTGATAATGAAAAGGCTTCTAAATTGGTTCTGATAATTCGCGAGCTTTTGGGGCGAGGCTAAAAGTCGATGTCAATATCGAGCTTTTCGGGCGCTAGTTCTTGCTCGGCTGCCGTGGTGCGCGGTTGATATTCGCCTTGCTCGGCAACAACAAAGCCGATTGCTTCTTTGAGGCTTGTGAAGAACTTTTCAAAGTCTTCGCGGTAGAGGAAGATTTTGTGTTTCTCGAATGATACGGATGTGTTGTCGCCCTCGCCCGAAACTATCTTTTTGCTTTCGGTGATGGAGAGGTACATCTCTTCTTTACGGTTCTTCTTTACATCAATGTAGTATATTCTTTTGCCGGCTTTCACAGCCTGTGAATATACAATCTCTTTTTCACTCTCGTTCATTGCGCTCTTTTTATATTCTTCCATCGTGATTGTTTTGTGTGTTATTCACCTACGGCAAATATGATTAAAAAAAATTAAAAATCAATGCTTTTTATGGCTTTTTTGTGATTTTTATCTGCTTTTTTTGAAAATCCTTTTTTCGGTTGGTGGGCAATTATGCTCTTTCTTTGCTTTTTTATTGTCCTGATTTTTTGTAATTTTGCACCCGTTTTTTTTTGGAATGTATATGAATGGAGAATATATGATAAGATTGCAGGGTGGGGTTACCCGTGACAGGGTGGCCCGTTTTTCTGCGCCGCTCTCTTTGGAGATTAAGAAGGGGGAGCATCTGGCTGTTGTGGGGCCTAACGGTGCCGGAAAAAGCCTGCTTGTGGATGTGTTGCTTGGTCGCTATCCTTTGGGTGAGGGGAGTATCGAGTATGACTTTTCACCTTCGCAGGGGAACAGGGTGTATGAGAATGTGAAATATATTACTTTCCGCGACACATACGGCTCGGCCGATGCGAACTATTGTTACCAGTTGCGCTGGAATACTCACGACCAAGATGATGCTATTCCCACGGTGCGTGAATTGCTGGGCAAGGTAGAGGATGAGGCTTTGTTGCACGAGGTGTTGCAGATGTTTGCGCTGGAACATCTTGTCAACAAGCGCATAGTGCTGTTGAGCAGTGGCGAATTGCGTAAATTCCAGATTGCCGAGGCGTTGTTGGCAACACCCCGCTTGCTGATAGTGGATAATCCTTTCATCGGGCTTGATGTTGCTACAAGGGCGTTGCTGTGCAGCGTGCTTGGGCAGTTGTCGGCAAGACAGAATTTGCAGATAGTGCTTGTTCTCTCGCAGCTCGATGATGTTCCCGAATTTATTACATCGGTGGTGAGTGTCGACGGAATGTCGGTGGCTGCGAAGGTGTCGCGCGAGGAGTATCTGTCGCATTTGGACATTGTGCACGATGTTGCTGCGATTAAGAAGGCGCAACAAAGGGTGCTCTCTCTCTCGGGAAAGCAATCCTACTGCTCGCAGGATGGCGGCGAGGTCATAAGGCTCAACAACGTGTCGGTGAAATATGATGAGCGGGTGATTCTGAAAGAACTCGATTGGGTTGTGGAACAGGGAGACATTTGGGCACTGTCGGGCGAGAATGGTGCCGGAAAATCCACTCTTCTGAGCCTTGTGTGTGCCGATAATTTACAGTCCTATGCTTGTGATATTGAACTTTTCGGTCGCAAACGTGGCACGGGTGAGAGCATCTGGGAGATTAAGAAGCATATTGGCTATGTGAGCCCCGAAATGCATCGTTCCTATTTGCGTAATCTCCCGGTGATTGATATTGTGGCGTCGGGCTTGCACGATAGCATAGGCCTCTATGTGAGCACGCCTCCCGAGGAACTTGCCGCTTGTGAATGGTGGCTCGAAACGTTTGGAATTTCGGCTCTCCGCGATAAGTCGTTCCTCAAAATTTCGAGTGGCGAACAGCGTTTGGTGTTGCTTGCGCGTGCGTTTGTGAAAGACCCTTCGTTGCTCATTCTCGACGAGCCTTTGCACGGGCTCGACACATATAACCGCTGTATGGCCCGTGCCATAATTGAGGCTTTCTCGCAGCGTAACGGAAAAACAATGATTTTTGTTTCGCATTATGAGGATGAATTACCGAACACTGTTACCAAACGTTTGTTCTTAAAACGTAACAGATAACTTTCTCCTCGAAATTAAAGAAAATGGAGTTTTTATTTGCGCGTGTCGTGGGAAAATGCGACCTTTGCACCAATCAGATAAAATTTTTATGATTAACAGAGTTCTCATTCGTCTTAAAATCGTACAGATTGTCTATGCCTACTATCAGAATAGTGGCAAGGGCGTGAAGGCAGCCGAGGAAGAGGTGTTTTTCAGCCTTTCAAAGGCATACGACCTTTACAAACATCTATTGCTGTTGATTGTCGGAATAACACATTATGCAGCCGACAGAATTTCGTTCAAGAGTATGAAATTGCGTCCTACCGACAGCGACAAGAATCCCAACCTTAAATTTGTGAATAACCGCTTCGTGGCACAGTTGCAAGCAAACACACAGCTGTGTAAATTTGCCGAGAAGAGCAAGCTCGACTGGGTGGAACACTCCGACCTTTTGCGTCAGTTGCTCGACCGCATCGAGGAGAGCGATATATATAAGGAGTATATGGCAAGCGAGGTTTCTTCCTATGAAGAGGACCGCGAATTGTGGCGCAAGCTCTACAAGACATTTATCTTCGATAATGAACAGCTCGATGCTATGCTCGAAGAGCAAAGCCTCTATTGGAACGACGATAAATCCATCGTGGATACATTTGTGGTCAAGACCATTAAGCGTTTCGAGGAGAGTGCCGGTGCCGAGCAGGAGTTGTTGCCCGAATATAAGGATGTGGAAGATATGTCCTTTGCACGCAATCTGTTGCACGCAGCAATAACCAATGCCGATAAATACCGCAGCCTTATGGCCGATAATTCCAAGAATTGGGATATGTCGCGTTTCGCATTTATGGATGTTGTGATTATGCAGGTTGCTCTTGCCGAGATTTTTACATTTGGCGATATTCCATTGAGTGTTACGCTTAACGAGTATGTGGAGATTGCAAAGTATTACAGCACCGCAAAGAGTGGCTCGTTTGTGAACGGCCTCTTGGATTCTATAACCAAGAAACTGCGCGAAGAGGGAAAAATTAAAAAATAGTACTAACTTAAAATATAACGATTATGATTTTATTACAAGCCGCCAATGGAGATTGGATGCAGATGATATTTGGTAACCAATGGTTTATGATTATTGCAATGATTGCAATAGTTTATTTTATGATGATACGCCCCCAGCGCAAGCGTCAGAAGGAGATTGATAACTTCCGCAAAGGTTTGCAAGCAGGTCAGGAAGTGGTTACAAGCGGTGGCATCTATGGCAAGATTAAGGAGATTAACGACAATATCGTGGTTCTCGAAGTTGCCCACAATGTGAATATCCGCGTCGATAAATCTACAATCTACGCCAATCCCGCAGCTTCGCAACAGCAGTAAATAATATTTGCAGCCTTGAAAAATAAAAGCATAAAATCTCTTTCGGGAAGTGAGTTTTTGCTTTTCCTCTTTTTTATATTGGTCTCGTGTTGTCTGTGGTTGATGCTTACGCTCAATCAGGACTACGAGACCGATATAAGGTTTCGTGTGTCGGTAAAGGGGGTGCCCGACGATGTTAACATCGACTCGCAGGATAGGGATGTGATGGTTCGTGTACGCGATAGGGGAACAACTCTTATGAACTATAAGTTGGAGTCGTTTATTCCCTTGTCGGTCAATTATTCCGAGTTTGTGAACAGGAAGGGCCGTTTGCTGTTGCCGGCTTCTGCGTTGCAGAAACGTGTGAAGAAACAGTTGCAGTCTTTAACCTCTGTGCTCGCCATACATCCCGATACACTCATCTATTACACACAAGAGAGTGCCCAGCGGTTCCCCATTGTGTTTAATGGCGAGGTTACTCCCGCAAGGCAGTATGCCGTGGGTGATATTTTGTTGAGCCCCGATTCGGCGTGGGTGTTTGCTCCGTTACAGGTTGCCGACAGCATTAAATGTATATATACACAACAGTGTGTGCGCAAAGAACTGCGCGATACGTTGGTGCTCACACTTCCTTTGGAGGTTCCCGGCAGCGTGAACAGTTGCACTCCCTCCGAGGTTACAGTTACGGTTCCTGTATATCCGTATGCCCAAAAGGTGTTCAGATTACCGGTCAGGGAGCTTGATTTTCCCGATACCTACAAACTGCGCACCTTCCCCTCACAGGTGCAGGTGATGCTCAATGTGAGTATGGATAAGTATAATACCGTGTCGGCCGATGAATTTGAGGTTGGAGTAAGTTATCTCGATGTTTTTGAATCGGAGAGTAACACCGTTGCCGTTAAATTGCTGCGCTCACCCGACTATGCAACCGATGTTGTGCTGGTGCCTTCCGAGGTTGAATATATAATTGAAAAGCAATGAGTGGAGTTCTGAGATTGGCTGTTACCGGGAATATAGGCAGTGGAAAATCGGTCGTTTCCCGTATGTTGGGCATAATGGGAATTCCTGTATATGATTGCGACGACAGGGCTAAAAGGCTTATGCAGTGCGATGCATCTTTGGTGCAGGCTCTTAAACGTATGTTTGGCGAGGAGTGCTACAATGCCGACGGTTCGCTCAACAGGCAGTGGCTCGCCGCACGCATTTTTACCGACAAGGATAATATTGCCCGCGTGAATGCACTTGTCCACCCGAGGGTGAAGGAGGATTTTGCATCGTGGGCGGCACAGGCCGGTTGCGATATTGTGGCTGTGGAGAGTGCCATTCTCTATGAATCGGGTATGATTGATGCGGTGGACAAAGTGCTGGTAGTGTGGGCCGACGAGGAGACTTCCATAAAGAGAGTGGTGAACCGCGGAGGGTTGACACGCTCGCAGGTGTTGAGCCGATTGCAGAATCAGATGTCGGCCGATGAACTGTTGTTGCTCTCCGACTATTCGTTGCGGAACGACGGGAACACTCCCATACTCCCGCAGGTGGTAGAAATAGTTGATGAATTGCGAGAACTAAACGTTCATTAACATAAATTGTTTTGTTATGAACGTGCGAAGTTATAATTTAGCTTCGTTTTTAGAAGAACCATTGTGGTTCTCGGTAGGATAGAATTATTTTGAGAAAAAGTTTATTATATGTTTGAAAGAATTTTGACAATTTCGGGTAAGCCCGGTCTTTATCGTCTGCTGTCGAGCGGACGCAATATGTTGGTTGTTGAGGTTGTGGATGCTACAAAGAAACGTATGCCTGTACACAACAGCGACAAAGTGGTAATGTTGGACGACATCGCAATATATACCGACACCGAGGAGGTGCCTTTGCGCGAGGTGTTCAATAATATATACAAGAAGGAGAATGGTGTGCTCCCTATGGACCTTAAAATGGCCACTCCCGAGGAACTTGTCGAATATTTCGAAGGTATTATGCCCGATTATGACCGCGAGCGTGTTTATCTCACACACATAAAGAAGATGTATTCGTGGTATAATATATTGGTTGCCAACGGAATTGTGGACTTTGAAGAACCTGCCGAGGAGGGCGCAACCGAATAATTATGAAGCGTCTGTTCTTGATGTTTGCCGTGTGCGCAATGGCGGTGACGGCATCGGCCCAGCTGGGTAACGCTCTTGGCGGATTACTCCAAAAGGTGGCAACTTCGGCGACAGGGTCGTCGAATACAACCACAGATGGTGTGAAGTCGACAGCAGTGGGTGCTCTTCAAAATGTTCTTGGCAATATTGTCGGTAACAGTATGCCTGTTTCCGAGGCCACTCTTAATGGTACTTGGAACTATAATGGTATTTCTTGTGTGCTCGAAAGTGAGAATGCTCTTTCCAATATAGGTGGAAGTGCTGTTGCCGGTTCTATTGAGAATAAGCTCGATGGTTATTTGGCAAAGGTCGGTGTAAAGCCCGGTGCTTGCACATTTACATTCAAAGAGGAGGGTGCTTGCGCCTTCACTGTGGCCGGCCGCACTATAAATGGCACCTATACTCTTGACAAGGAGAATAAAACTGTTGCGCTGAATTTTCACACTTATGTTTCGATGACTGCGCACGTTTCCTATAATCTGTCTAATCTGGAATTGGTGTTCGAGGCTGATAAATTGTTGACTTTGATAAAGAAGGCTGCTTCTGTTGTTTCTTCAAATTCGGGTAGTACCTCTTCCGATGCTTCGAACTTGGGCTACTTGCAGACGGTTACATCCTTCTTGGGTAAATACGATGGAATGATGCTTGGAATGAAACTGAATAAATAAGGATATTTTACCTATAAAAAAAAGAAGCCGGGTCAAAAGCATTTTTGATCCGGTTTCGTTTTACTACCTTATATTTGGCTCTGAATCCCGATTTAATTAAAAAAGATGGATTTTGTCATAAATGTCCCTTATGCAGCGATATTACTTTCCAAGTCACCT
>JAFTUV010000001.1 GCA_017466065.1 Bacteroidaceae bacterium | reverse complement strand
AACAAACGAGCGAAAGTTGTGCAAGTGAATGGGTAAAAATTTATTTTTACACGCAATGAGCGCAGCTAAACTTCGCTAAAAGCAGAAATATTAAGTTTACTTGAATATTTTTCACAGCGAGTGCAGAAATATTCGAGGTTTCCCCTCAAATATACAAAGTTTACCTTAAATAAAATCGAAAATAGTAGAAAAACGAAAAACTTTGTGATGGATTTCCGCATAATGCCCGATGCCCGATGCTTTTTACCCGTGTTTGTCATAATTTTGTAATTATAATGGTGCAAAAGCAAGGTTTTTAGGCAAAAAATGCTTTTCTTTGCAGTAAATTTACATTGATAAAGACAAGAAATTTAATATTGATAGAAATATGGCTCAGGAAGATGTATTTAAAAAAGTGGTAGCCCACTGTAAAGAGTATGGTTTTGTGTTCCCGTCGAGCGATATATACGACGGCCTTGGTGCTGTGTATGATTATGGTCAGATGGGTGTTGAATTGAAGAACAATATAAAGACATATTGGTGGCAGAGTATGGTGCTTCTGCACGATAATATCGTGGGTATCGATTCTGCAATCTTTATGCACCCCACAATATGGAAGGCTTCGGGTCACGTCGATGCGTTCAACGACCCGTTGATAGATAACCGCGACTCAAAGAAACGCTACCGTGCCGATGTTCTCATAGAAGAACAACTCGCAAAGTATGACGATAAGATAGAGAAAGAGGCAGCAAAGGCAGCAAAGCGTTTCGGCGACTCCTTCAATCGCGAGCTTTTCCTCGAAACAAACCCCAAGGTGCTTGCCGAAAAGGCTAAACGCGATGCGCTTCACGCACGTTTCTCGGCAGCCCTCAATGCAATGGACCTCGACGAGCTCCGTCAGATAATCATCGACGAGGAGATTGTCTGCCCCATTTCCGGTACACGCAACTGGACCGAAGTGCGCCAGTTCAACCTGATGTTCTCTACCGAAATGGGCTCTACAGCCGACGCAGCGATGAAAATCTATCTTCGTCCCGAAACTGCACAAGGTATATTTGTAAACTACCTTAACGTGCAGAAAACCGGTCGTATGCGTGTTCCCTTCGGCATTGCGCAGATAGGTAAGGCTTTCCGTAACGAGATTGTAGCCCGCCAATTTATATTCCGTATGCGTGAGTTTGAGCAGATGGAAATGCAGTTCTTTGTGCGTCCCGGCAGTGAGCTCGAATGGTTCAACAAATGGAAGGAAACACGCTTGGCTTGGCACAAGGCTCTTGGCTTTGGCGATGCCTCTTACCGTTTCCACGACCACGACAAGCTGGCTCACTATGCCAACGCTGCAACCGATATTGAATTCAAGATGCCTTTCGGCTTCAAAGAGGTTGAGGGTATCCACTCGCGCACAAACTTCGACCTTGGTCAGCACGAAAAATATTCGGGCAAGAATATCAAATACTTCGACCCCGAAACAAACGAGAGCTACACTCCCTACGTTATTGAAACATCTATCGGTGTTGACCGTATGTTCCTGAGCATAATGTGTGCATCATATTGCGAGGAGACACTCGAAAGTGGCGAGTCGCGTGTGGTATTGCGCCTTCCCGCGGCACTTGCTCCCGTGAAGCTGGCTGTGCTTCCCCTTGTGAAGAAAGACGGCCTGCCCGAGAAAGCACGCGAAATTATGAACGATCTTAAATTCAATTTCAACTGCTACTACGAGGAGAAAGACTCCATAGGCAAACGCTACCGTCGTATGGATGCCATAGGCACTCCCTACTGCGTGACTATCGACCACCAGACTCTCGAAGATGGAATGGTTACCTTGCGCGAGCGTGACACAATGGAACAGCGTCGTGTGGCTATTGCCGACCTGCGTAATATCATTCAGGACAACGTGAGCATAACATCGTTGTTGAAGAAACTCTCTTAAAGGGAAATTCTATGAGAATGTTAAAAAGAATTCTTTTTCTCATATTGCCGGCTCTCTTGGGCCTTGCTTCGTGCAGCGAAACAGATGATGTTGTGATGCACGATACTTGGGCCTTTGAGAATCAGGTCT
The DNA here is from genome assembly GCA_017466065.1 of Bacteroidaceae bacterium. Next base: position 36,426 of record JAFTUV010000001.1, on the reverse strand, counting down.
ATCTGAACGAAATTGCAGCCGAGGCAAGAGAGAATGCATCGGGCGACTGGAAGATTTTTCTTGCATACGGCCTTGATGAAAATAAGGCTTGGCCCGCCGACTGTTATGTATATTGCAAGGTTAAGCAGTCGGGAACACAGCCCGGTTCGCCTTTCTACAACGATGCAGTGTTGGTGAACTATTCCGGTGCCTTGATGAACGGCTATATTTTCGACCGTACCTACACCGGAGAGCTTGTTCCCGAAAAAACAACACCGGTAGAGTTGCAGTTGAACGACTGCGTGGCAGGTTTTATAACAGCCCTGCAAGAGATGGTGCGTGGCGATATATGGGAAATATATATTCCCGCGAACCTTGGCTACGGCTCCAATTCCACCAGTGTTCCTGCCGGCTCGGTACTCATATTCACAGTCAACCTTGTCGATTTTGTACATTACGGAGAAACAGAATAGTTTTTGAAAAAATCAAACAGTTTCTAATTATGGAAATGAAAAAGGATGGTCAGTTGCAGATAGAACTGAAAGAGGATGTAGCCGAGGGCATTTATTCTAATTTGGCGGTTATTGCACACTCCTCGTCGGAGTTTGTGATGGATTTTGTGCGCCTTATGCCCGGTGTTGCCAAGGCACAAGTGAAGTCGCGCATAATAATGACACCCGAGCACGCCAAACGTTTGGCTTTTGCTCTTCAAGATAATCTGCGCAAATACGAGTCGCAGTTCGGCGAGATACGTTTGCCCGAACAGCGTCAGGAGTATATGCCCACAGCCCCGTTCAAAGGCGAGGCGTAACCTGCGGGCAGCCGAAAAGAGAAACGGTGTAATGGTCAATCGACCATTACACCGTTTGTTCTGAATTCCGACAGCGAGTAACCTGTGTGCCGCTTGAAGTAGCGGTTAAGGTACGACTGGTCGGGGAAATGAAACTCACTCACAAGTTCCTGAAAACTCTTGTGGGTGTACATAAGAGCCACCTGCAATTCTATTATAGTATAGTGGTCGATAATCTCCTTGGCATTCTGCCCTCCCGAGCGTTGGCATATAGAGTTAAGCTGTCGGGTAGAAATCTTCAAGGCATCGGCGTAGAACTGTACCGAACGGTCCTCGCGGAACTTTTGTGTAAGCAACATTCTGAACTCATAGAAAATTTTGTCCTTCCCTTCCTGTATGTGCTCTTTCGCAGGCAAGGAACTTCCCTTGTTTATGTGCTGAATGTAGAGCAACAGCGAGTTTACCTGCAATATTACATTCTGTTGGCAGAAGTTGGTATTTTCGGTATTGTTGGCAATCTCTGTATTCATTATATCTATTTGCCTGAATATGTTGGCAATGAATTCCCGTTCAAGATCGGTGTTGCCTCCTTGGTGTATGCGCCTTTCGATAGTCTGCATAGCCTCGGGGCTCATAGAGCTGCGGGCAGCCAGCCACAGGTGCTTTGTGAGGCCGAGCAGACGCGACGAAAAGTCGCTTGTGATGTCGAGCAGCAGAATCTTGGAATTTGTGGGGCATATAATAATCTGTCCCGGGGTGAAACGGTGTTTCTGGCCGTCTATTGTGAAGAGTGCCTCTCCGCTGATGCAGTAGAAGATAGATGTGTGCTGCAACTGGTAACTATGTTGCACAAACTGGTGCAACGACGACTGAATGGTGGCAAAGCCTTGCTGTGGCAATTTCTTCAAATAGATGTTGTTCATAGCAATAGTCGGATAAAATTGTCCGTGTATATTCTTCTTGTGGAGCTAGAGGGAGTCGAACCCTCGTCCAAACGAGGAAACCATATGCTTTCTACACGCTTAGTCTTCGGTGGAATTTTCGTGCACAAGCAAGACCGAGACCGCCAACTTGTGCCTTATCCTCTAAAATTTCTCCGCAACATCGAGGCTTGTTGCGGATAGTCCCGAATTGCCTGCACCACCTGTTCGGATTACTTCGGAACAACAGTGTCCGGGTGATGTCTCGTTCCGGCACCTTGTACCGGAATAAAGCTAATCTACTGTACTTCGATTAAGCAGCGAGAGCATAATTTGTTTCGCCAGATAATTCTTTGCCGGCTCTGATTATAGTGCGAACCAACGAGGCACTGCGTGCTTACATACCTTTTCTACCCGCTGTCAAATCCAGATAGCCCCGGTATTCTTTTTTTTGCATTCTCAATGCAATATGTTGCAAAGGTACTTCAAATTTTCTGTTTTCAAATATATTTTATGATTTTTCTTTTTGTGCAACATTTTTGTACAATTAAGCCCACCCGCTTGCGGTGGTTAAACTGTGGTTAAACACCCCGGCATTCTTGCATATATAATGCAAATGGACTACTTTTGCGGAAATAATGTTACAATCTATGACACACTTTTATATATGGTTCTTGGCAGTGGCTCTTGCAATGGACTGCTTCGCAGTTTCAATAGCAAGCGGTATAATATATCGTCGTGTGCGCTGGAAACCAATGCTTGCAATGGCCTTCCTGTTTGGTTTTTTTCAGGCATTCAATCCGCTGGTAGGGTGGGTGGCAACCGGCTCTTTCCACCATCTTATAGCGCGTTTCGACCATTGGATAGCCTTCCTCATATTGGCTTTCCTTGGCGTGAGAATGATAATAGACTCCTACAAAAAGGAGGAGGAGAAGGCCTTTAATCCGCGCAAGTTGCGTGTGATATTCACGCTTGCCATAGCCACAAGCATAGATGCGTTGGCGGTTGGTGTTTCTTTCTCCTGTATGGGTATAACGGCTTTGAGCAATCTTCTCTATCCGTTGGTGGCTATCGGCATTGTCTCTTTTGCAATGTCGCTGATGGGGCTTTTTCTTGGAATATATTGTGGAAAGGGTATTGCGAAACGCTTGCGTGCCGAGCTGTGGGGTGGCATTATCCTCATTATTATAGGTGTTAAGGTGCTGTTAGAGCATTTGTCGGCATAAAATGAATAGGGTGTTAAAATATCTCTCTTTCGGCACGGTGGCACTGCTTGTGCTGGTGCTTGTTGTTTCTACGGTGATAGTCGCTGTAAACGGCTCGGTCGTTGCGCAGGAGAATATCTACTCGTCGCCTTTTTTTGTGGCTTTGTGGTGCGCGGTTTTCCTATTTTCCCTTCTTTATATTTTTTCAACCCCTGTGAAGCGTGTGGCTGCCACGCTCTTTCTGCATCTGGCACTTGCTGTGGTGCTTGTTGGTGCGTTTGTCACATATATGACGGCCGAGCGGGGTTCTCTCGCCCTTTGTGAGGGAGCGGCGCCGGCGAGTATGTTTATGAAGAGCGATGGCTCGCTTGCAAAATTCCCGTTCAGGATTACTTTGCAGGGGAGCAGGGTGGAGCTTGGCGATGACGGCGTGTCGCCACTCGATTATGTTGCCGAACTATCCGTGCAATCTGCTGCGGGCGAGAGTGAGGCTGCGGTGCTCTCGATGAATAAGGTGTACGACAGGGAGGGGTATCATTTCTGCCTGTCACAGGTAGTCGACGGCTCGGTAACGCTGCTTGTGAGTTACGACCCGTGGGGTACTGCAATTACCTATACAGGCTATCTGCTCACGGTGCTTGGGTTTCTTTTTGTTCTTGTAGCGCGTAACACACAGAAGGCAGCTTTGACAAAGTTGTTATATGCAACGGGCTATCCGCGTGTGGGTATCTCTTCCCATCGCTTGTCGAAGCTGATTTTTATTTCATTGTTTCTGTTTGTTGTAATTACCTATTTTGGCATTCGCCGTTGGGCAGATACCGGTGTTTTCCCCGTGTCCACCGGTGCCGAGGTCTTGATGTTTATTGCGTGGTGCGCCTTTTTATCGGTGGTCTTTCTTCGCAAAAATCGCAGTCTGGCAATGGGTGTTTTTTGCTATGCGGTTATGTGTGCCGCAGTGTCGCGGTCGAGCGGTGTAGCCTCGTCGGGGTGGGTGTTGCCTGTGTTGCGCACTCCGCTGTTGCCTCTGCACGTTGTAACCATCGTAACCTCTTATCTGTTTATAGGGCTTTTGACTGTGAATGCTCTTGTTTCGCTCATCGTCTATTGGCTGAAAGGTAACCGCGAGCGTTTGGAGAATACTGCCCTTTCGGGGCGTGTGATGCTCTATTATGCTGTGTGGCTACTTGTCGCCGGTATATTCTTGGGGGCTGCTTGGGCCGATATTGCGTGGGGGCGTTATTGGGGATGGGACCCCAAAGAGGTGTGGGCGTTGATTACTCTTTTAGTATGCTCTTTTGGCTTTCACACTCGCTCCCTGCCTTTTATGGCACGCCCGTTGGTGTTCCACTGTTTTTGTCTGGTGGCTTTCCTTGTGATGCTTTTTACCTTCTTCGGGGTGAACTATTTGCTTGGAGGGTTGCATAGCTATGCATAAAGAGCGGATTTCTCCGCTCTTTAATTTATGTTTTAAAAATAGCCGCATAAACCAACTTTTATAAAACCGCTTTTAAACATATTCTTTGTTTTGAATTCACCGGCGAATATTTTGTATCCGAAACTTATGCCATATTCTTTGTAGACTTTGAAACCAAAATTAATATCGGCGGTGGCACCGTATGTGAATTCGTTCTCATCTTTTGTGGTTGTGAATGGCTTTATCCCATAATAATTACCATATGATGATGGCAAACTGGATATCACAGGTCTCATTTCTGTGGTTTCGTATGAGTATCTGCTATATCCTATATATGGTGCCAATGAAAAATTCATCATAAATGAATTCCCAAGAATAAAACCTTGGTGTATTCCCACTCCCATATAACCTAAATAGGTGCTTCCTTTTTTTGCAGATTTTAGATTTGATAAAAGACCCCATTCTGCATAAAGTATTTTGTTAATAGCGGAAGACATATTAATACCATATGTTTCTATTTCGGGTGAATACATTAAAGAAAATTCTGTACCGTTTGTGATATCTTTGAACCCGTTGCTTGTTGTTTCGCTATTATTCTCTTGTGCAAAGGCTGATATTGTTAGAGCGCTTATTGCACATATTGCTATAATCTTTCTCATAATGTTTTTAAGTGTTTGTTTTATTACTCTTGTTGTATTTAGGATTACTGTTTCAAGTTCTTGTCACGACGATGGTGACTAATACATACAAAAAAAGCGCGGAACTTTTATGTTCTTCGCTCTTGCGGGGTGTTTGGCGTAACCCTAACCTGCGAATAACTTAAAAGCCCACGCACACACGCAGGCATTTATAGTTATTATTTCAGGTTGTTTATAAGTCGCCAAACTTTCGCAAGAGAAATAATAAGCTAAAAACGCTTTTTCCTAATTATAGTATGTATATTATATATGTTTATTTACTCATAGGCAATGTCATTATTGATTCTTTTTACTTTTTATATGGTTTTATCGTGCGTAGTTAACGGCGCGTGTTTCGCGTATCACGGTAATCTTCACCTGTCCGGGATAGGTCATTTCATCTTGAATTTTCTTTGCAATCTCTCCCGAGAGAAGTTCGGTCTGCTTGTCGTCAATCTTGTCGGCACCTACAATTACGCGCAGTTCACGACCGGCCTGAATAGCGTAGGTTTTTGTAACGCCGGGATAGGACATTGCAAGTTGTTCAAGGTCGTGCAAACGCTTTATATAGGCCTCCACAATCTCGCGGCGTGCACCGGGGCGTGCTCCCGAAATAGCATCGCACACCTGAACTATGGGGGCTATGAGGCTGGTCATCTCCACTTCGTCGTGGTGAGCACCTATGGCGTTGCAAATATCGGGTTTCTCCTTGTACTTTTCGGCAATCTTCATTCCATACTCAGCGTGTGGCAATTCGGTCTCCTCGTCGGGTACCTTGCCAATATCGTGCAACAATCCGGCGCGTTTCGCTTTCTTGGGATTGAGGCCAAGCTCGGCTGCCATAACCGCACACAGATTGGCTGTTTCGCGTGCGTGCTGCAAGAGGTTCTGCCCGTACGATGAACGGTATTTCATCTTTCCTATTATGCGTATAAGTTCGGGGTGCAGGCCGTGTATGCCAAGGTCGATGGTGGTGCGCTTGCCTGTTTCGATAATCTCCTCCTCAATCTGCTTCTTCACTTTTGCCACTACCTCCTCGATGCGTGCGGGGTGTATGCGGCCGTCGGCTACAAGCTGGTGCAGTGCAAGGCGGGCAATTTCGCGACGCACAGGGTCGAATGCGCTCAATACGATAGCCTCGGGTGTGTCGTCAACGACAATTTCAACGCCTGTTGCAGCTTCGAGTGCGCGTATGTTGCGTCCTTCGCGGCCGATGATGCGGCCTTTCATTTCGTCGTTGTCTATGTGGAACACGGTAACCGAGTTTTCTATGGCTGTTTCGGTGGCGACACGCTGTATTGTCTGTATCACAATCTTTTTGGCCTCCTTGCCGGCTGTCATTTTTGCATCGTCGATAATATCGTTTATGTACGACGCTGCCTGTGTCTTTGCCTCCTCTTTGAGCGACTCCACAAGGCGTTCCTTTGCATCCTCGGCCGAAAGACCGCTTATTGCTTCGAGCTTTTCGCGCTCCTGCTGGTGCAGTTTGTCGAGCTCCTCCTGCTTGCGTTCGAGAAGGCCTTTCTGTGCATCGAGGTTCTCTTTGAGATTTTCAATCTCGTTCTTGCGACGCTGCAAGTCCTCGTTGCGCTGGTTCATCTGTATCTCACGTTGTTTAAGGTGGTGTTCCGCTTGCTGAATTTTGTTGTTGCGCTGCGAAATTTCCTTTTCAAGCTCGGCTTTTTTGTTGAGGAACTTCTCCTTAACTTCGAGCAGCTTGTTTTTCTTTATTACTTCGGCCTCTTTGTGCGCCTCGTCGATAATGCGCTTGTATTTCGATTTTAGGCCGAACTTGATTATAACGTATTGGGCGATGCAGCCTATGAAGGCTCCTGCAACTGCTCCAATGATTAATGATGTAGGTGTAAGCATAGTGTTACAAGTTTTTAAAATATATAATAAAACGCACCGCATATTCCCTAACCGAAGCTGTGTGCCGCGGGGCAAAGAATATGAGAATGCGTGAAGTCGCTTGTGAAAATTGGGGGGTTACTCCTGTGCGATGGTGTTGTCTATCAGGCGCGATAGCTCGTTTACCTTGCTCATAATATTGGCCGAGCCCACATTGTCGGCCTGCTTTACAAGTTCGAGGGCTATGTCGAGAGCTGCCATTGCGTGCACTCTCACTCCTCCCTCGCCCGAAAAGAGTTGTTTATATATTATTAGCTTTTCGTTTGTCAAGCGTGCTGCTTGGCGGTAATAAGGTTCCTCGCTTGCTTTTATGGTAAGCGGGAATGATATTCCGTCAATCACAAGATTGATACCCAATTCTCTATCTTCCGTTTGCTTGGTCTTCATCGTTTACTTTTTTAGTGACTCAATGCATTGGTCGATTTCACGCACAAGCCTCGATAAAAGCTCTTTCGTCTGCCCCACTTCGGCATCGCTGATGCTTATTACTTTGGCTTGTTTAAGATTGTTGTAGTTGCTTTCGAGAGCTTTACATCGCATTTGTATCTCTTGCAAAGAGTTCTCTTTTTCTTGGAGCAAACGCAACAATTCGCTATTCTGCTCTTTCGTCTGCTTGTATTTGTATAATAGCAGGCGCAGTTTCTCTTCGAAATGTGTCAATGCAATATTATCGTTCTCGGTCATAATATGACAATCTTTTTGTCGCGGATGCAAATGTTTTCCGCAACTACTGCAAATATATGTGATTTTTCGGATATTTGAAAGAATTATCGGCTTTTTTGTGCCGTCGGCACACTTTTTGTGTTGTTTGGTATTGCCGGGGATAATTGCTGTAAACGGGGCGGCGTTACTCGAAAATTCTCACCTCCCACTCAATCTCTTGGACACCCATAATTATATTTATTACCGATGTAACATCGGCAACGTTTACTTCACCGTCCTTGTTAAGGTCGGCTGCATCAACCACCGGCGCGTTGTAAACAATAATATTGATTAAGGATGTAATGTCGGCAACGTTAACCTCGCCATCGTCGTTTACATCGCCCTTTATGTAAAACTTTGCCTCGACAATGTTGGCAAATTCACTCCAATAGGGTGCTGCCCGATAGGTGGCTTTTGCTCCGATGGGAACATAGAGGGTGGTGGCGGTGTAGAGGCTGTCGAATGTGTAGTAACCGACGGTTGCCGGTATTTTGCTTGGCGAGTAGATGCTTGTAAGGCTGTTGCACTTGTAGAAGGCACCGTCGCCTATTGTCGTTACGCTTTTTGGTATTGCAATCTTGGTTAATCCTGTGCAGCCAAAGAAGGTGTAATCGCCAATCTCGGTAACACTGCCCGGAATGTTGACGCTTGTGAGCCCTGTGCAGTTGTAGAACGCCCAATTGTCGATGGTGGTCACACTGCCGGGAATGGTAATGCCGGTGCGTTCAGTGCAGTTGTAGAATGCCCATTCGCCAATGTGGCTGATGTCGTTGGGAATAACCGTATTGTTGCATCCGCGTATGAGTTTGTCGGTCGCACTCTCAATGATGGCTTTGCTGTTCCCGCGGCTGTCGTATGAATAGTTGCCGCTCTCTACCGTGATGTTTGTGAGCCCGTAACATCCGTCGAATGCCGATGTTCCAATCTCAGTCACACTGCTTGGAATGGTGAGGCTCGCAAGGCTTATGCATCCGTCGAATGCCGATGCTCCGATTTCTGTAACACTGCCGGGGATGGTAATGTCGGTGAGGAGGTTGCATCCTTGAAAAGCATAATCGCCTATGATTGTTAGGTTATTACCGCTTATGGCTGTTTTTCCCAATTTTGTGCAGAATTCGAATGCACCATTGCCTATGGCGGTTACACTTTGGGGAATTGTTATCTGGGCAAGGGCGGTACACAATCTGAATGCTCCCTCTCCTATGGTTTTTGTATTCTTTCCCATAGTGATGCTTTTTAGTCCTGTACACTCGGCAAAGGTGCAGTTGCCAACAGCGGTTACATTGTCGGGTATTACTACATTGTCGAGCTTGGTGCAGCCGAAGAAGGTGTAGTTGCCAATGCCGGTGAGGCTGCCGGGGAGTGTGGCTTTTTCGAGCCCTGTACACCGGTAGAATGTGTAGTCCTCTATTCCGGTGATGCTTGTGGGGATAGTGATGCCTGTGAGTTCCGTGCACCCCCAGAAAGCCTCCGGTCTTATGCTTGCCACTTTATAGATTGTTCCTTCAAATTCGGCCTCCTCGGGGATGATTATTTCGCCACTGTATTTGTGGCTGAACTCTCCGTGGGTAACCTCGGCTGTCTTTTCGGTTGCAGAGAGGATGTTGTAGTATATGTTGCCGCTCTTAAAATCGTAGGCGATGCTTGCAGTGAAGCCGCACAGCATAAAAAGTACCGTGAGGAACCATCTGAAACAGAATTGTTTTATGCGGAATAATGCCATAAGAAGAGTAGCTTTGTGTGAATTTGCGTTACCGGATGATGTACAAAAATAGATAAATTTTTGTAATGATACTATTGGTTTTGGAAAGTTTTATGACAAATTGCGGAAAATGTTACAAAATACCCTCTTCTTGCAGCAGTGTGCGATAGAATTCGGCCTTCTTCTCCACTGCAAGAGGGTGGGCGCGGGAGGTGGATGGCATTCTCCAAAAGTTTATGCATCGTCCCTCGACGGTAATTTCTCTCCTTGAACCTATGGAGGGTGCATCGCACCCGAATATTTCGGTGATAATGTCGGTAGCTTTCTGCCCGGTGGTCACTATTGCCCGGCAGGAGGGCGCGTGGTGCAGAAGGGATATAATGTCGGTGGGGGCAATTACTTCGAGAAATTTGTCCGATGCATTCTCTTGTAATCGTCTGACAATGTGGGCAGCATCATATAGTGCAATCCCTTTTTCGTTGAGAAAGGCTTTAATCTCATTCTCCTTGAATTTTTTGCCATTTTCCTCGATAAAATGGTCCTTTTTGCCGAAAAAGAGCCACCCTGCGATTTTCCAGAAGTCGTTTGTGATGTTAGGATAATAGAACTCCATCGACCAGCGTCGGCGGGGTGGAGGGAAGCTGCCGAGAAACATTATTCGGGCATTGTGGGGAATGAATGGCTCCCAAGGGTGCGTTTCGGTGTTGTTCATTGTGGTAGAAATTCGTAACGGTTCAGCAGCATAATGGGGTTGTATGCCTTTTTAGCCTGTCTTAATCCTTCGTCGCCGAGGTCCTCCTCGCGATTTATTAGCGTTACCTGCGGGTACTCTTGCAGAATGTCGGCAGCAAAGCTGCTTGCAAGCGTTTCGCCCAGCCCGGGAAACTCCCTGTCGGCCTTTTCTATGTGTATGTAGAGTGTGTCGTTCCACACCTCGCCAAGCGTGAATGCAACGGTCTTGCCGTCAATCTTTATTATGGCGGCGGGCTGGTGGTATATGGGCAGATTGCGCACGGTGGCAATGCTCTGATGTATTTCGTAGCAACGCATAATTGCTTCGTTGCAGCCTTTGCCCAGAATAAAATCCGTTACCGCCGATGCCTCTTCTACGGTGTAGCGTCTATACTCGTAGTCGGGATGTTCGGCAAGGAATTTGTTTCTGCGGTTGCGGCGTTTGTTGAGAGCCTTTCCTTGCAGCGTCGCAATGTCGGTGGCACGATGTATGTAGTCGGCCCACCCGTCGAGTTCTATGCATTTGTGGTTGGGGAGCAGTGTGGTGAATTGCTCGTGGAATTCTTGCGGCACGGCGGTGAAACGCAGTGCCCTGTTGTTGGCATTGCAGAATTCTTGCAACATTTCTATGCTCTCTCTTAGCGGCATTTTTCCTATCGGCGGCAGAAAAGCCTGTTCTTTAAGATTGTATTGCGAAAGACAAGAGATGAACAACGTGCCATTCTCTATGGCATAGTCATACTGCATATAGTCGGCCCACATAATGAGATTGCCCGGCGTGTAGTCGCACGAGTGTGTAAGGCCTTGCCGGGCAAATGCTTTCAGTTGCTCGGCTGCGTCTATGGTGACAGGGGTGAATTCAAGCATCTGTATGGTTAGACAAGAGCCCGCCGATTTTGTGCGTCGGGCGGGCTCCATTATTATTTCGTGGCTTCGTCGCTGTTGGGGCGTGGCTCTTTCTTGGCAAGGGTAACTATCTTGTAAACATAGTCGGTCATCCAAGCGGCCGAGTAACCGAGTTTCTCCTTGTATTGACGCACGGTATATACGGTGCGGTAGGTTGCCTCGTCCTTCCAACTGTCCTTGGTGAGAATGTCGTTTATAATCTTCTCTGTCATTCCGCGCAACAGTTTGTGGAATATGCCGGGGATGCGGAATTTCCATTGCATCAGGTTGCTCACAAGCATCATAAGGTCGTTGTTGAAGCCTTGGAATGCGAAGAGGTAGGGCTGCACATCGTTAATGCGTTTGCAGTTCTTTTTAATGGAGAGGTCAATCTCTTTGAAGAAATTGTCGTTCAGCCCGTAGAGCTGTTCTAACATCTTCTTGCAGCGGCTGCGCTCGGCAACACCCAATTTGTTGTTCTGTGTAGCAACTTTCAAAGTGCGCTTGAATGTTGCAAGGTCGGGCAGCATACCTATGTTGGTAATTCCCAAATTGGCAGCAAGCACCGATTGGTAATACACGCGTATAAGGGTCATAAAGTCCTCCATTCCGCCTACGCGTGTGCTCTCTTTTTTCTTTCTGAAAATATCAAATAATCCCATATTGCTTTTTATCTGTTTTATTTCTTGTTATTGCGTTTCTGTTGTTCTTCGAGCATACGTCTTTGCTGTTCCTGTAATGCTTCGAGGCGAGCCATAAAGTTGCTCTGTTTCTTGGGGTTGTTCTTGTTCTTTTCGTTGTAGGCCTCCATTTTCCTCAACAGTTCATCCTCGTTGACGGTTCTTCTCAAATAGATGAAAATGAGCACGCTGATGAGGGTAGATACAAAATAGTAATAGTTAAGTCCCGATGAGTAGTCGTTGAAGATGAAGAAGAACATAATGGGCATAAGATACATCATCCAGCGCATTATTTTTGCCTGTTGCTCCTGCTCGGGAGAGCCGCCCATCGAGGGCTGCATCTTCGAAGTGTAGTAGGTGTTGAGTATCTGTGTAACGCAGAACAGCAAACAGAACAGGCTTATGTGATTGCCTATCGGCCAGATTGATGTGTTCCAGCTGATGAGTGCGTCGTACGACGAAAGGTCATTGGCCCACAAGAAACTCTCCTGACGCAACTCTATGGCGTTGGGCACAAAGTTGAACATTGCGATGAACACCGGCATCTGTATGAGCATAGGCAGACAGCCTCCCATAGGGCTTGCACCATATTGGCTGTAAAGTGCCATTGTCTCCTGCTGTTTTTTCAGTGCATCCTCTTTCTTTGTGTATTTTGCGTTAATCTTCTCAATGTAAGGCTTCAATGCACGCATCTTGGCCGAAGATATATAGGACTTGTAGGTAAAGGGATATACAATAGCCTTCACAATGAGTGTGAGCAGCAGCAGCACAATGCCCATATTCATTCCCCAACTGTTGAGCCAGTCGAAGAGGTACATTATGAAGAAACGGTTAATCCAGCGCACGATAGGCCAGCCGAAGTAAATGAGCTTCTGCAATTCAAGGTCCTTGTCGCCGTTTATGGCAAGAGCATTGCTGTCGACAAGGTCGCTGTATTTATTGGGCCCGAAATAGAACTGAATGTCGGTGGCCACCTTGCCGCTGGGGTCGAACGGTGCGTTCATCGAAGCGTAACAGTTTTTCAGATAGCCTTTTCCCTCGTTTATAGTGTCCGATTCTATATACACGTTGTTGAACTGCTCGCCGGCAATCATTATGCACGAGAAGAACTGGTTTTTGAAGGCCACCCAGTCGACGGGCTGTTCGAGTGTCTCTTCGTCGTTCTTCATTTCGCTCAGATAGTCGGTGTCGTCGTCCGCAATCTTGTATGTGACGGTGGAATATTGCTGTTCGAACTTAAAGCCCTTCTCCTGTTGACGCATAAGCTGCTCCCACGTTATACCCATCTGTCGGGTGGATGTGTGGAAGAAATTCTGCATATTGTGTGCGTCGATTGCAAGGTTCAGCATATAGCTGTCGGGCAACAAACGGTAGGCAAAGTCGATGTACTTGTCCTCGGCAAAGGCAAGGCGCATAACAACGCTGCTGTCGGTCAGTTCGCGAGGGGTGAAGTAGAGCAGCTTTGTATCGATATTCTCGTTCTTGCCATCGAAAGTAAAGTACATCTGGTTGCGTTGCTCTGTTTCGCGACCGCGGCTGTCCTTTGTGGCGATGTTGTCCTCGCCGCTGAACAGGGTGAGCCTGCCGCCCTCTTGGTTCGTGTAGTCGGCCAGTGTTGCCGATGTTACTCTTGCTCCCAAAGTGGAGATGTCGATGCTCACTTTATTGTTGGCGATGGTAATATCTTTTGCTTCGCCGTTCAAGACATTGAAGAAAATCGAACTGCTGTCGTTCTTCTGTTTCTCGATTTCTGCCTCTTCGGCAGCGATAATCTGTTGACGTGCCTGCTCCTCGGCCTGTTGTATGGCGGCAATGGAGTCCTGATAACGTTTCTGCGCCTCTATTTTTGCCGCATCGGGCTTGTTGAACTGGAAAAAGGCAACAAAAATTATTCCTATCAGTGCAAATCCTATAATACTGTTTTTATCCATAAATGTTGGTTGTGTGTTTCTTTAATTCTGTTATTAAACGTGGTTGTTTCTGTTGAGCGAGTCAATGACAGACCCTGCCTGAAAATACCGGAGTGGCTCTTGCAGTGAATACCTTGAACTTCGCACAAAGTGCAAAGATAGCAAAAATAATGTGATTAAAAGGTCTGTTGTTTCATAAAAATATTAAATGGCTGTTCATTTAATAAATTTTACTTATATATAATATCTGCCTGCTGCTAAATTCAAAGGAATTTTGTTAACTTTGCCAAGAAATCACAAAAGAACTCCTGTTCTTTTTCTGCAACAGAATTATTACTATGAATAAAATATGAGTATGGGTAGAATTTTTACTTTATCACTATTTCTTTGTATCTCCATTTTTTGCGTGGCTCAAAATAATAATCGGGTATTCGATTATTTCAAGGCTAAGATTGATTCGCTTGCAAACGATACTGTGCAAGCTCCTGTAAATGAAGAGGTGAGCCCGAGCCCGGCTTTTGCCAGAATGCTTACAATGCCGGTGTTCTACAACTCTGTCGCGAACAATTCTTATGATCGCGGGTTTGATAATAATTACTCCTTTGGCAACAGTGGCTTTGTGGAAAACCAGAAACGCGAAACGGTCATAAACTCAATGTTGATGAATGTTTATAAGAATCATCCATCGAAGGTTGTTGCAACCGAGGAACAGTTGCGTAACGAAAAATCGCTGGTGGAGATTGATGCAAAAGGGAGTGTTCCGGCACTGGACCTGTTGGAGAGTTCCGGCGTGGAGGTGCCCGACAATGTCGCAGGGGGCTTGGCTACAACGGTGAAGAAACCCTGCTATTGGCACACTTCGGGCTCTTTCGACCTGCAATTTACGCAGAACTATGTGTCGCCCAACTGGTCGCAGGGTGGTGACAATACACGCACGATGCTTGCGGTTATTGTGCTGAATTTGAACTATGACGACAAGGACAGAATTACATTCACCAACAAGTTTGATGCGCAGCTTGGCTTTACAACAGTGGAAGGTGATACCTTGCATCATTTTAAAACAAACAACGACAAGCTGCGCTTGGAGTCGACTTTTGGCTACAAGCTGGTTAAAAATCTGGATGTTGCCGTGAAAAGCAAGCTGGAAACACAGATGTTGCCGAGCTATCCGACCAACAGCCCCGATTTTGTGTCGAAATTTATGGCTCCCTTTGATGCCAACTTCTCGGTGGGTCTGAATTATAAACCATCGTGGAAAAACTTATCGTTGGAGATATATGTTGCTCCTTTGTCGGCATATAATTACAAATTCGTGCGTTATGAGCATCTTGCCAGCCGCTACGGTATAAGCGCCGGTCGCCACCATAAGGAGGACTTTGGTACCCAAGTGGTTGTCACTGTGCCCTCGGCAACATTCTTCAAGATTGTGAATTGGTGGTCGCGTGCCGAGTTTTATACCGACTATGAGCGTACATTCTTCTCTTGGGAGAATAAGTTTGATGTAAAGATTACCCGCTACTTTAAAGTGTCGATGGTTATGCACGCAAGGTTCGACGACAGCTCGCTCGACCTTGAAGATGATAAATATGGTTTCTGGCAGATTAAAGAGTATATGACGCTTGGCCTCTCCTACTCTTGGTAATTGCATAATTTTTTGGAATACCTATAATGATGAATTGGAATACACTGTTTCCTGTAACCGACCCTACTTGGATTTTCCTTGGAGTGTTGTGTATAATATTGTTTGCACCGCTGCTTTTCAACAAGTTGCGTCTGCCGCATATTATAGGTATGATTTTGGCCGGGCTCATAGTGGGGCCCAACGGCCTGAATATTCTCACTCGCGACGACAGCTTTGAGCTCTTTGGTAAAGTGGGCCTTTACTACATTATGTTTCTCGCGAGTCTCGAAATAAACTTGCAGGAGATGCGTCAGGCAAAGGGCGGTGCTCTTCTGCTTGGTCTGTCGGTTTTTGCAATGCCCATTCTTTTGGGTATATTCTCCAATGTGTTTATCCTTGAATATGGCATAATAACCTCGGTGCTGCTGGCGAGTATGTATGCTTCCTATACGCTAATCTCCTACCCGATAGTGGCACGCTACGGCCTTTCGCGCCAGCGTTGCGTGAACTTTGTGGTTGGCGGTGCCATAATAACCGACACTCTCACCCTCTTTGTGCTTGCTGTAATAAGCGGAATGTTCACCGGTGACTCCGGCTTTGGATTTTTTGCTTTGTTGCTGTTGAAGCTGGTGGTTATAAGCTCGGCCATAATGTTCATCTTCCCGCGCATTGCGCGTTACTTCTTCCGCAAATATAACGATGGTGTTATACAGTATATCTTTGTGATGGCACTGTTGTTCCTTGGTGCGGGAATGATGGAGCTTGCAGGAATGGAGGGAATTCTCGGAGCCTTTATCACGGGATTGGTGCTTAATAGGCTCATTCCTCACTCTTCGCCATTGATGCGCCGTATAGATTTTGTGGGTAACGCAATCTTTATCCCCTATTTCCTAATAGGCGTGGGTATGCTGATAAATTTAAGAGTGCTCTTTGGCAATTTCAATGCAATAATGGTAGCCTCGGTGATGATTGCAACTGCTCTCACAGGGAAAGCCATCGCATCGTGGATTACCGCGCGTGCCTATAAAATGTCGTTCCACGAACAGTTCCTGATGTTCGGGTTGAGCACCTCGCAAGCGGCAGCCACTCTTGCCGCAGCCATTGTGGGTCACAAAATAATACTTCCCGACGGTTCGCCGCTTTTAAGCGCCGATGTGTTGAATGGCACCATTCTGCTCATATTGGTAACCTGTATAGTGAGTTCTTTGGTAACCGACAGGGTGTCGCGTCGCATAGCCGTGTCGGGCGAGGTATTCGACAAGCCCGAGAATTCCTCGCAGAAAACCCTGCTTGCGCTTGCCAACCCCCAGATGGTTTGCGGGCTGATGGACCTTGCATTGCTGCTGCGCGATGAAAAATCGAAAATGCCTTTGTCGGCAGTGACCGTAGTGCTCGACGAAGATGAAAAACTGCGTGTGCGTGCCCAGAAGGTGCTTGACAAGGCTACCGATGTTGCTGCCTCGGTAAATGTTCCCATTCTCACGAAAGTGCGTCTTACCACCAACCTCTCCTATGGAATTATACACGAGGTTAAAGAGAACGATTACCGTGAACTCATCGTGGGTTTTCACCAAAAGGAGACGGCCAACGACACCTTCTTGGGTGGTGTGTTGCCCGAACTGCTCAACGGCATAAATACGCAGATAATAATGGCGCGTATAAACATTCCGCTTAACACCATTCGTTGCATACATATAACCTTTCCCGCAAAAACAGAATTTGAGGCCGGTTTTAAGAATTGGGTGGATGAAACGGCGCGTATGGCAGCAGTGTTGGGTTGCAAGGTGATGTACCACGGACACCCCGACAGCCTTTCCCACATAAAAAGCCGTCACAGGAAAATCTCGGGAGTGAATGCGGGATTCTATGAAACGGATGGCGGCAACGACCTTAAACGTTTGTCGCAGATAATAGCCGACGACCATTTGCTTGTGGTTGTGAGTGCTCGTCGCGGTTCAATCTCCTTCCGTCCTTCGCTCGACCACGTTTTTGTGCAGTTGCAGCGTGATTACCGCGAAACAAGCGTCCTGCTCATTTACCCCAACGGCTATACGATAGATGGCGAATTGTAACCCCTTTTGCTGCCTATGTGGCAATTAAGCACGGTTTTTGTTTCGTGCTATAAAGAATTTAGTTACCTTTGCAAAGGTATTGAAATGTATTTTTAACCATAAAAGATTGCTATGAAGGAATTTTTCGGTATGATGCGGCGTTTCGTAATGCCCTATAAAAGATATGTAATCTTCTCGATAGTCTTGAATATCCTTTCGGCTGTGAGCAATGTATTCTCCTTTACTTTGTTGATTCCTATCCTTGATATTCTGTTCCAGACAGGTGCCAATAACAAGGTTTATGAATATATGGAATGGGGCAGTGCCGGCCTTAAAGATGTTGCAATCAACAATTTCTATTATTATGTGACAAATATGATTGCGGTGAGGGGTGCAATGATAACCCTGTTGATTATAGGAGTGCTGTTTGTTATTATGACTCTTATAAAGACTTCGTGCTACTTTGCATCATCGGCAGTTATGATACCCCTGCGCACCGGCGTTGTACACGATATTCGTGTAATGCTCTACAAGAAGATAATGAACCTTCCTTTGGCTTTCTTCTCACAGGAACGCAAGGGAGATATTATAGCGCGTATGAGTGGTGATGTAGGCGAGGTAGAGAACTCTATTACAAGTTCGCTCGACCTTTTGCTGAAAAACCCTATACTTATAATGTTCTACTTCTCGACCTTGCTTCTCACCAGCTGGGAGCTCACCCTTTTCACTATCCTCGTTCTGCCCGGAATGGGGTGGATTATGGGGCGTGTGGGTAAACATCTTAAACGCCGTTCATTGGATGCGCAGGAGAAGTGGAGCAATGTGATGTCGCAGCTCGATGAGAGCTTGGGCGGTCTGCGCATCATCAAGGCCTTCATAGCCGAGGACCAGATGATTAACCGCTTCATAAATTCGAGCAAGGGCGTGCGCGATGCTTCAATAAAGGTATCTACCCGTCAGGCTATGGCGCATCCTATGAGCGAGTTCCTCGGTACAATCCTCATTGTCTTTGTACTATGGTTCGGAGGCTTCCTCATTCTCAACGAGTCGTCACGCATAGATGCCCCCACATTCATCTTCTATATGGTAATCCTGTATAGCATAATCAATCCCTTGAAGGAGTTTTCAAAGGTGGGCTACAATATCCCGAAGGGCTTGGCATCGTTGGAACGTATCGACAAGATTATGAGTGCGAAGAATCCTATTCGTGAGCCCGAAAATCCCGTTGAGATAAAAACTCTTGTCGATAAGATAGAACTTAAAAATGTTTCATTCAGCTATGGTACACGCGAGGTACTGCATAATGTAAGCCTCGAAATTCCAAAGGGAAAGACCATTGCGCTTGTCGGGCAGTCGGGTTCCGGAAAATCGACCCTTGTCGACCTCATACCCCGCTATCACGATGTTCAGCAAGGTGAGGTGCTGATAAACGGTACCAATATAAAGAATTTCCGTGTGCGTGACCTGCGTGCAATAATCGGAAATGTGAATCAGGAGGCAATTCTCTTTAACGACACCTTCTTTAATAATATAGCCTTCGGTTGTGAGGGTGCAACAATGGAGCAGGTCATCGAGGCAGCCAAGATTGCCAATGCCCACGACTTTATTATGGCAACCGAGAAGGGCTACGAAACAAATATCGGTGACCGTGGCGGTCGTTTGAGCGGCGGTCAGCGTCAGCGTGTAAGCATTGCACGCGCAATCCTCAAAAATCCGCCTGTGCTCATTCTCGACGAGGCAACCTCGGCACTCGATACAGAGTCGGAGCGTCTGGTACAAGAGGCTCTTGAACGCCTGATGAAGACCCGTACCACAGTGGCTATTGCTCACCGCCTCTCCACAATCAAACACGCCGACGAAATTTGTGTGCTCCACGAAGGCAAGATTGTAGAGCGCGGCAAGCACGAAGAGCTCTTGGCTTTGGACGGCTATTACAAGAAGCTCAACGATATGCAGTCGTTGGCATAAGATACTCTGTAAGATAAATAACAATCGGCTCTTCACAACTTTTGGTGAAGAGCCGATTGTTATTTATTGTTCCTCGTCGTGGAAAGGCTCGAATTGCGACTCCTTGTCCACCCAGTGCGGTTTACGCATCGCATATATTATGAACGGGGCAATTACCACCACCAAGCATCCGATTATAAGCACCGAATACCAAGTTGTATTGCTGCCCACCGAAATTTGTGCAGGGGGAATAAAGCTCAATACAAAGGCGAGCAGGCTGCCCAAGAATCCCATTCCCGACACAATCCACATAACACAGTTGCCCTTGCTGCCCAAACGGAAGGGGCGGGGTGCCTCCCTCATACTGTAACGCAGATAGATGGCTGCTGCAAACATAAGCAGATACATAATAAGGTACAATAGCACTGTCAGCTGCGAGAGTATCTGGTAGAAGCTCTGTACCGATGGCATAACCACAAATAACAGGCTCAAAAAGGTTACTGCGCCACCCTGTATGAGAAGGATATTCCTTTGCACGCCCAAGCTGTTGGCTTTCTGCATAAAGGGAGGCAGATAACCGGCCTTTCCCACTGCAAAAATACCCTTTGAGGGGCCCGACACCCAAGTGAGCACACCGGCGAGCACTCCAAAGGCAAGTGCAATGGCAATTATTGGCGACAGCCACGATGCGTGTATATATTTGAAATAGTTGTCAAAGCCCACCAGCAAGCTCTGTGTGAGGTTAATATCCTTTTGCGGTATAATTATACCCAGCGAGAATGTGCCTAATACAAAAATGAGCACAGTGATTATCGCCCCAATAAACACCGCACGCGGATACTCCTTTGCGGGGTTCCTCATATCCTTGACGTGTATGCCTGTCATCTCCATTCCTGCATAAAAGAGGAATATCCCCGATGCAAGCACCAAATTGTCGAGCTTGGTAATGTCGGGGAAAAAGTCGCCCCCGAAATTCATCTGCGAAGTACCGCCGCTTGCAAGGTAGGCGACGGCAAGCAACATAAGCAGGAATGCCGGTATTATGGTTCCCACCAGTCCTCCTATCTTTGCAACCTTGCTCACCCATCCGAGTCCTTTGAGCGAGATAAATGTCGCAGTCCAGTAAATTATGAGCACCACGGCGAGGGTGTACATCTTGTTCGAAGCAAGGTTCATATCCGCAGCACTGTCGCTCCCGATGAAAGCAAGAGCCACAGCTCCGAACGTGAGCACGGTGGGGTACCAGATGGTGCTCTCCACCCACTGCAACCATATAGCAAGAAATCCCATTCGCTTGCCGAAGGCTTCGCCCACCCAACGAAACACGCCACCCTGTTTATTCTGGAACATAGCAGCAAGTTCGGCAGCAACAAAGGATGTGGGAATAAGGAAGACAATCGCGGCAAACAGATAGTAGAAAGCCGAGCTTATGCCATACTCGGCCTCTGCGGGGAGTCCGCGCAGGGATACCACTGCCGTCACGTTCATTATAGCGAGTGTGATAACCCCTAACTTAACACTTTTACTTGTAGTTGAAGACATATTTATAAAGGTTTAGGTTAATAATGTTCTCAATTAGAACATTTCTAATCCTTTGTTGGTTTTCAGCCTTCGTCCTTTTTTAATGAGTATGAAAAGAGGCTGCTAATTTCTTAGCAGCCTCTTTTCCTTATTTTATGTTCGATAAAAGGGATTATTCCTCTTTGCCCCAATCGAGTTTAGCCATACGCTGGTAGCTTGAATAGCGTTTCTTCGCCATACCCTCGGCAGCCTCGAACAACTCCTGTGCCTCTGCGGGGAATTGCTTTGCAAGTGATGCATAGCGCACCTCGCCTTGGAGGAATGCTTGGAATTTATCCCATTGAGGCTCCTTGCTATCGAGTGTGAAGGGGTTTTTACCTTCCTCTTCGAGAGCGGGGTTGTAACGCCACAAGTGCCAGTAACCGCACTCAACGGCAGCCTGCTGCTCGGCCTGTGCCTTGCCCATACCTTTCTTGATACCGTGGTTGATACAGGGAGCGTAGGCGATAACCAAAGAGGGACCGGGATAAGCCTCGGCCTCGCGGATAGCCTTCAAGCACTGGTCGTAGCTTGCACCCATAGCAATCTGTGCAACATATACATAGCCGTATGTGGTAGCAATCATACCAAGGTCCTTCTTGCGGATGCGTTTACCCGAAGCAGCAAACTTGGCGATAGCACCAAGAGGTGTAGATTTAGAAGCCTGTCCGCCGGTATTCGAGTATACCTCGGTGTCGAGCACAAGGAGGTTGATATCCTCGCCCGATGCAATAACGTGGTCAAGACCGCCGTAACCGATGTCGTAAGAAGCACCGTCACCACCGATAATCCACTGTGAACGTTTAACGATGTACTGCTTGATGGCAAGAATCTTCTTGCAAGTGTCACACTCTGCTGCCTCGCAAGCTGCGATAATAGCGGGTGCGATAGCCTTTGTAACATCGCCGCTGAACTTGTTGTCGAGCCACTGCTGTGCCAAGCCCTTCAACTCCTCGCTTGCGCAGCTGCATTGTGTGAGCTCGGTGAAGAGAGTGGTCAAACGCTCGCGCATCTTGTTCTCGGCAAGTTTCATACCCAATCCATACTCGCAGAAATCCTCGAAGAGTGAGTTACCCCAAGCAGGTCCTTCGCCCTTCTCGTTGGTTGTGTAGGGGATTGAGGGAACCGATGCAGTGTAGATTGAAGAACAACCTGTTGCATTGGCTACTATCTCGCGCTCGCCAAAGAGCTGTGTGATAAGTTTAACATAGGGAGTCTCGCCGCAACCCGAGCAAGCACCCGAGAATTGGAACAAAGGTGTTGCGAACTGTGAGTTTTTGGGGTTGCTCTTAACATCAATGAGCTCTTGTTTGCTCTTAACGTTCTTGTAGCAGTAATCCCAGTTTGCAGCCTCGCCTCTCTCTTGTTCGAGGGGAACCATTGTGAGAGCAGAACCGCCGAGTTTGGGGTTACCGGGACAAACATCGACACAGTTGCCGCAACCAAGACAGTCGAGCACGCCCACCTGAATGCGGAACTGCATTCCCTTGAACGCTGCGGGAGCCTTCATCTCAATCTTCTCGGCGTTGAGTCCGGCAGCCTCGTTCTCATCCATTACGAAGGGACGGATACAGCCGTGAGGACAAACGTAAGAACATCTGTTACACTGGATACATTTCTCGGCATCCCATTTGGGAACGAATGCGCTCACACCACGTTTCTCGTAAGCCGATGTGCCAAGAGGCCAAGTACCGTCGGCAATCTGCAAATAAGCCGATACGGGGAGCTTGTCACCCTGCTGTGCATTGATGGGGCGAACGATGTTTGTGATGAATTCGGGCTCGTCGCGCTTCTCCTCAACATCGGCGGGGAGGTTAGCCCAAGCTGCGTCGATGGTGAGCTGTTTGTATTCACCTCCACGGTCAACGGCTGCATTGTTCTTGTCGACAATGTCCTGTCCCTTCTTGCCGTAAGACTTAACGATAAATTTCTTCATCTGCTCGATGGCAAGGTCAACGGGGATAACCTCGGTGATGCGGAAGAATGCGCTCTGCAAGATTGTGTTTGTGCGGTTGCCCAATCCAATCTCCTGTGCAATCTTTGTAGCGTTTATGTAGTAAACTGTGATGTCGTTCTCTGCAAAATACTTCTTGATGTTGTTGGGGAGGTTCTTTACAAGTTCTTCGCCGTCCCAAACTGTGTTAAGCAGGAATGTACCGCCCTTCTGCAAGCCACCGATTACATCGTACATACGAAGGTAGGCCTGAACGTGGCAAGCCACGAAGTTGGGTGTGTTCACAAGATATGTCGAACGGATGGGCTTGTCACCGAAACGCAAGTGAGAGCAGGTGAAACCTCCCGACTTTTTAGAGTCGTAAGAGAAGTATGCCTGACAGTGTTTGTCGGTGTTCTCACCAATAATCTTGATGGAGTTCTTGTTGGCACCCACTGTACCATCGGCACCAAGGCCGTAGAATTTAGCCTCGAACATTCCGTCAACAACGGCAATTTCCTCTTTCTTGGGAAGTGAAGTGAATGTAACATCATCCTCAATACCTACGGTGAAGTGGTTTTTGGGCTTGGGCAATGCGAGGTTCTCGTAGATTGACATAATAACCGCGGGGGTTGTGTCGCAAGAACCGATACCGAAGCGGCCGCCTACGATTGTGGGGTTGATAGCCTTCAACTCCTCGCTGCTCGAGAATGCCTCAACTACATCGAGGTACAAAGGCTCACCGTTAGAACCGGGCTCTTTTGTGCGGTCGAGCACTGCTATGCGCTTAACGCTCTTGGGAGTAACGGCAGCAAGATATTTGAGTGAGAAGGGACGGTAGAGGTGAACGCTGATAAGACCAACCTTCTCGCCTTTTGCTGTGAGGTAGTCGATAGCCTCTTTTGCAGCCTCTGTTGCCGAGCCCATTACGATAATCACTCGGTCGGCATCCTCGGCACCATAGTATGTGAAAGGAGCATATTTGCGACCTGTAATCTCTGAAATCTGGTTCATATAACCGGCAACAATGTCGGGCACTGCGTCGTAGAACTTGTTTACAACCTCTTTGTGAGCGAAGAATGTCTCGGGCTGCTCGGCTGTACCGCGAACTACGGGTGAAGAGGGGCTCAAAGCGCCGTCGCGGAATGCCTGTATGCCATCCCAATCAACGAGGGGTGCAATATCCTCCTGCTCCAACATCTCAATCTTCTGAATTTCGTGCGATGTACGGAATCCATCGAAGAAGTTGAGGAAGGGGATGCGGCTCTTGATTGTTGAAAGGTGAGCAACTGCGGCAAGGTCCATAACCTCCTGTACCGAACCCTCGGCAAGCATAGCGAAGCCTGTCTGACGACAAGCCATCACATCCATATGGTCGCCGAAGATGCTGAGTGAGCTACCGGCCAAAGAACGTGCCGATACGTGGAATACGCTGGGGAGCATTTCACCGGCAACCTTGTACATATTAGGAATCATAAGCAACAATCCCTGCGATGCTGTGAAGGTTGTGGTGAGTGCACCGGCTTGAAGTGAACCGTGCAAAGCACCGGCTGCACCGCCTTCCGACTGCATTTCCTGAACTAAAACTGTTTCGCCGAAAAGGTTTTTACGGCCCTGTGCAGCCCATTCGTCAACATACTCCGCCATTGTCGATGAGGGAGTGATGGGGTAGATGGCTGCAACCTCGGAAAACATATACGCAATGTGAGCTGCGGCTTGGTTTCCGTCACAAGTAATAAATTTCTTTGCTTTTGTCATAGTGCATTAAAATTATTTGAAAATAAACTGTTGTCCCTATAAATCGGCCGAGCCTTTGTTTAGGCTGTGCCTCTAAAATCATACAAAATTACAAATTTATTATGAATATCACTCATATTTGATGCCTAAAAATGATTATATTTGTAATATTTTTTATTTATGCAACCGTTTAAATATATATCCATCATAATATTGCTGTTGTTGCCGGCCTTTCTGTCGGCGCAATATGACCGCTCGCCAAAGTGCGAATATCGTGCAGTGTGGCTCACGGCCATTGAAAATCTCGATTGGCCTAAAACCATTATAAGCTCCCCGGCCGACACGCTTGCGCAGCAACGGGAACTTTGCTCGATTCTCGATTCTTTGCAATCGCTTAATGTAAATACCGTGATGCTGCAAACCCGTGTGCGTGGCGATGTTGCCTATCCCTCGGCGATAGAGCCCTACTCCTATGTGTTCACCGGGGTAGAGGGGCGGTCACCTTTCTATAACCCGCTGGCATTTGCCATAGAGGAGTGCCACAAGAGGGGAATGCAACTGCACGCTTGGATTGTGGCTTTCCCGTTGGGCAAGGATAATCATATTAAACGTATGGGCAAGCTGTCGCTTCCGCGTAAGAATCGTGCCTTGTGCACCAACTACAAAGGCAGCTGGTATATGGAGCCCGGTAATCCTGCCACGGCCGATTATCTGTGTCGTTTGGTCGAGGAGATTGTTTCCTGCTATGATGTAGATGGCATTCACCTCGATTATATCCGTTACCCCGACCGCACGGTTGGTTACTCCGACGGTAAGTTGCATCGTCGGCACGGCAAGGGCCTATCGCTTGCAGCGTGGCGCAGACAGAATGTCACCAATGTGGCACGCAAGGTCTATTCGACCGTTAAGTCCATAAAGCCGTGGGTGAGGGTCAGTTGCTCTCCGCTGGGTAAATACAGCGACCTTGCTTGTTATAAATCCTATGGGTGGAACGCTCGCGACGCTGTCTATCAGGAGGCGCAGGAGTGGTTGCGCGAGGGAATAATGGACATTCTCTTCCCTATGCTCTACTTCAAAGGCGATAATTTCTACCCCTTTGTACGCGATTGGCAGGAGAATTCTTATGGTCGCCACATTGTTCCCGGAATAGGAGTCTATCGTTTGTTGCCGGAGTATGGCGGGTGGAGTCCCGATGAATTTACCCGTCAGTTAAGCACTTCGCGTTTGGCCGGAACAGCCGGAACAGCCCTCTTCCGTGCAGAGCATCTGTTGGAGAGTGCAGGCGGTGCTGCCGAAATATACACAATGTTGTATGGCCGGAAGGCTCTTGTGCCACCGATGGATTGGGTGAAAGAGCCGTTGCCCGCATCACCTGCCTCTCTCTCGCTGCAAAGCAAGGGTGACACGTTGCTGCTCTCGTGGCAGGGCGTTGCTTCCGCACCCTCTCATCCGCAGGTGAAATATAATGTCTATGCCTCGTTGAGCGATAGTGTTGATATTGAGAATGCCGATAATCTGTTGTGTATCAATCTCTCCGATACTGCTTTTGTGTGGCCCTGCCGCACGGCGAAGGCCGTTTCGGTTGCCGTAACTGCCGTTGATGCCTATGGGCGCGAGAGTGAGCCTGTATGTTACACCCTCCCTGCCGTTTATGAGCCGCTGCAAGCATTGGAGCTTCCCGCGCCTCGCGCCGCTTGGCAACGTTTGGAGATATATGATGTTTATGGTCGCAGAATGTTTGCCGGCAGCTATTCTACACGCCTTGTTGTCGATAATTTGCCCCAAGGCCGTTATAAAATAAAAGCACTCGACCGCAAGGGACGAGTGCAGTGGAGCGAATATTTCAAACGTTAGAGTATTATTTCTCCTTCCCCCCGAACACCGAGAAGTGAACATAGCGTCTGGGGTTCTCTTTAAGGTCGGTGAGCAGGGCGTTTGCCGCAGTGCAGGTACTGTCGAGTTTGTTGTACAGTTCGCTGTCTTTCAGAAGTTTGCCGGCAGTTCCCTCGCCTTTTTCTATTGCAGTTGTGATGTTTTCCAGATTATTTATCGTTGTCTGCAACGAGGCGAAGAGCTCATTGTAATCCACCTCTCTCAGTTGCTCCGATACGCCTTGGAAATTATTGCCAATCTCGTTTAAGGAAGATGTTATTTGCGGAATGTCGGTCGATAGCAGTTTGTTGAGGCTTTCTGTCGTCACCAACAGGTCCTCGGTAATGTGTTCGGCATTGTTCAATGAATTGTTAAGTGCGGGACTGCCGAGCAGGGTGTTCAGCGATGTGAGTACCGAATCTACTTTTGGTATAATATTCTGTATGGCCGGAAGCGCATCGCCCATTTCTCCCATAAGCCCCTTGTTCAGCTTGCCCATAATTGTGTCGCCGGGAGCAATGAATTTGTCGCTGTCGCCCAGAACTATGTTTATGTCGCACCCTCCAAGCATATGGTTGTTAACCTCGGCATAACTGCCCACGGGTATTTGCAGTCTTTTGTCAATGTCCATAGTGACAATGACATTCCTCATATCCTTAAAGTCGTATGCAATGCCTTGTACATTTCCGGCCTTGTAGCCGTTAAGATACACGGGGCTCGAATTGACCATCTGCCCTATGTTGTCGAACTTCACATAGTAGCGTTCGCCATCCTTAAAAAGATTGATGCCTTTGAAGAAATTTATCAGCAAATATATCATAAGCAGGGCGATAATGCCTATTACGCCCACCAATAACTCTTTGCTGAATTTTATTTTATTGTTCATATTGTACGGTTATTTTTGTTTACGGTAAATCTCGATAGCCTCCTTTGTATTTATCTTTTTGCCGTTGAGAAAGGCCACCACGAATGCCTCCTTGAATTTTGCGGAAATGTTCTTGCGCATTTTGGCAATCTCGTCGTAATTGTGGCTCTCGCCGTATGTGTACTTGTACATTCCTTTCTCTTTGTAATAATCGGCCTTCACACCTTTCAAACGTTTGTCGTTGTTGCGAAGTTTGGTATCTGTGGCCAATATCTGAACTTTGAAAATGGGCTTCCCGGCAACAACTCTTTCCGTGGAGTTGGTTTTTGCCTGTTTCTCTTTGGTCGTGCTCTCTTTTGTCGGTTGTTGCTTTCCGGGCTTTGTGCTTTTCCCCTCCTTTGTGGCAGCCGTCTGCTTGTCGAGGTTCTTCTTATAGGTGTTGTAATAGGCTGAAAAACCATCGAAGATACCCTTTGCAAGAGCCTTTTGCCCGGCCTTCGATGCAATGTATTTCTCCTCGGTGGGGTTCGAAATAAATCCAAGCTCCACAAGGATGCTCGGCATTACAGTCTTGTGCAGCACAAGAAAACCGGCCGACGAAACGCCACGGTTGTTCAATCCGGTTCGTTTTACCATTCCTTTCTGCACCGCCTCGGCAAGAGCGATGCTTTTTTCCATATCGTGGCTGCGTATAAGCTCGAAAATTATATAGCTTTCACTCGAACGAGGGTCGAAGCCCTTGTAGGTCTCTTCGAAATTGTCTTCCAGCAATATAACTTCGTTCTCATACATAGCCGCCGCCTTTGCTTCGGCACTGCTTCCCGAGCCCAATGTGAACGTTTCGCAACCGCGTGCCGAGCGCGACTTTGAGGCGTTGGAGTGTATCGAAATAAAGAGGTCGGCTTTTGCGTCGTTGGCAATGGTGGCACGGCGCACGAGCGGTATTTTTACATCGGTCTTGCGGGTGAAAATGATTTTAACCTCGGGAAAATCCTCTTTAATCATTTCGGCAAGTGCTTTTGACACGTTCATATTTACATCCTTCTCCTTTGCCTTGCGTCCCAACGCTCCGGGGTCCACTCCTCCGTGTCCGGGGTCTATTACAACCGTGAAGGGTTTTTCGGCCTTCTTTTGCGCATAGCAAGGATTAAGCACTGTTGCTCCTATGAGGAGCAACAGTGTGATAAGTGTCAATATGCAGTGTCGTGTAACAAGCACTTTTTCCTATTTGTTGTTAATGTAGTTTACGATCCATTCTCCCACCTCTTTGGTGCCATACTCCTTGCCGCCCTCGACCTGAATGTCGGGAGTTCTCACATTGGCCTCCATCGAGGCGTTTACAGCCTCGCGTATGAGCCTGCCCTCTTCCATAAGGCCGAATGCATATTCGAACATCATTGCAGCCGACAATATTGTCGCAAGGGGGTTGGCGATATTTTTGCCGGCAGCCTGTGGCCAAGAGCCGTGTATGGGCTCGAAGAGCGATGTGTGAATGCCGATAGATGCCGAGGGGAGCAATCCGAGTGAGCCTGTTATCACGGAGCCTTCGTCGGTGAGAATGTCGCCGAACATATTTTCGGTTACCATCACGTCGAACGATGTAGGCCACTGTATAAGGCGCATTGCGGCATTGTCCACGAACATAAATTCTGTTTCAACCTCTGGATATTCTGTTGCAATCTCTTTTGCAACTTCGCGCCACAAACGCGATGTTGCAAGCACGTTGGCCTTGTCGATAACAGTCACCTTCTTGTTGCGTTTCATCGCATACTCATAGGCAAGTTTCACTATTCGTTCAATCTCCTCGCGAGAATATACACAGGTGTCGTATGCAACCTTGCCATCCTCGCTGCGGCCCTGCGGACGACCGAAATAGAGGCCGCCGGTGAGTTCGCGTATGCACATAAAATCGGTGCCTTTCACAATGTCGGTGCGCAATGGCGATTTATCAATGAGGGCCTCGAAGGTTGTTACGGGACGCAGATTGGCATAAAGGCCGAGCTTCTTGCGCATAGCGAGCAGGCCTTGTTCGGGGCGCACTTTTGCGTTGGGGTTGTTGTCGAAGCGAAGGTCGCCCACTGCGCCAAAGAGTATAGCGTCGCTCTGCATACATAGCTCGTGAGTCTCGTCGGGGTAGGGGTTCCCTGTCGCATCTATTGCACACGCGCCCACGAGGCCTTTCTTGTGAGTGAGTGTGTGTCCGAATTTGTTGCATACGGCTTTTGTTACTTCAAGTGCTTGTGCTATAATTTCGGGCCCTATTCCGTCGCCCGGCAATACTGCTATATTTAAATTCATAATTGTGCTTGTTATAATGTTATTAGTGAAACAAAATAATCACTGCCTACTGTTGTTTCTCCCAAGCCTCTATCTTATCCTTGTTGGCAAGCAGAAAATCTATGTCATCGAGCCCGTTCATCAGGCAGTGCTTCTTGTAGCCGTTAATCTCGAACTTTTCGCTCTTGCCTGTGGCGTTGTTGGTTATTGTCTGTTCGGGGAGGTTCACGGTTACCTGTGTGGCGGGGTTCTCCTCGATGCTTGCAAACAGCTCTTTGAGAAACTCCTCGCTCACCACCACGGGCAGCACAAAATTGTTAAGCTCGTTGTTCTTGTGAATGTCGGCAAAGAAACTCGATACTACAACGCGGAACCCATAGTCGGCAATGGCCCAAGCGGCGTGCTCGCGGCTCGAACCGCAACCGAAATTCTTGCCTGCGACAAGAATTTTGCCACTATATGTGGGGTTGTTCATTACGAAACTCTCAATCTTGTTGCCCTCTTTGTCGAAACGCCAGTCGCGGAACAGATAATCGCCGAACCCCTCGCGGGTCGTCGCTTTTAGGAAGCGTGCCGGCACAATCTGGTCGGTGTCTATATTTTCAAGTGGCAAAGGTATGCAACTGTCGGTAAGTATGCTGAATTTTTCTTTTTTCATCGTTTTTTAGCTTTTGTGGTGGTTAAAGCAATTCTCGCGGGTCGGTGATTCTGCCGGTTACGGCTGCCGCAGCCGCAACGTATGGGCTTGCGAGAATAGTGTGTGAGCCGGGGCCTTGTCGTCCTTCGAAGTTACGGTTGCTTGTCGATACGCAATATTTTCCTGCGGGCACTTTATCCTCGTTCATTGCAAGGCAGGCCGAGCAACCCGGTTCGCGAATTTCAAAGCCTGCCTCGACGAGTATCTTGTCAATGCCTTCTGTCTCAATTTGGCGTGCCACACTCCAAGAGCCGGGCACTAACCAAGCGGTTACTCCGTCGGCTTTTTTCTTTCCCTTGACAATCTGTGCAAAGGCACGGAAGTCCTCTATGCGGCCGTTGGTGCAGCTGCCCACAAAAACATAGTCGATGCTGTGCCCGAGGAGC
The DNA here is from genome assembly GCA_017466065.1 of Bacteroidaceae bacterium. The sequence goes on along the minus strand of JAFTUV010000001.1, from coordinate 5,973 downwards.
GATTGTCCGGGAGTAAATTTCATATACTCCAACGATTTGAGGAACGATGCACGCCCCGCCTCGTCTATGGAGTCGGCGGTGGGAATATTCTCGGTAATTCCTATTCCCATTCCGGGGTTGGTGCCGTATGTTATACGCGGCTCAATATCCTCGGCGCGGAAGGTATATTCCTTGTCAAACACAGCATCTGTGTCGCTTTTCAAAGTCCTCCAATAGGCAACAGCCTTTTTCCACTCCTCGCCTTTGGGAGCGTAGGGACGCCCCTTAATATATTCGAATGTAATTTCATCGGGAGCGACCATTCCGCCACGAGCACCCATTTCGATAGAAAGGTTGCAAAGCGTGAGGCGGCTCTCCATACTCAACGAGCGGATAGCCTCTCCGGCATACTCCACAAAGTAGCCTGTTGCACCGCTGGTGGTCATCATCGACATAATGTAGAGTGCCACATCCTTGGCAGTGACACCCTTGCCCAGCTTGCCCTCTACGCTTATGCGCATAGCCTTGGGCTTCTGTTGCAGGATACATTGCGACGCCATAACCATTCCCACCTCACTTGTTCCTATTCCGAATGCAATGGCACCCATAGCACCGTGGGTCGAAGTGTGCGAGTCACCGCACACGATGGTCATTCCGGGGAGAGTCAATCCCTGCTCGGGGCCCACAACGTGTATAATTCCGTTGTTGGGGTGCTTCATTCCCCAGTAGGAGAGCCCGAACTGTGAGGCGTTCTTTGTGAGCGTGTCAACCTGATTGCGCGATACACTGTCGGCAATGGGCTTGTCTTGGTCCTTTGTGGGTATATTATGGTCGGGCATACAGAAAATCCTGTCGGGACGTAAACAGCCGATACCTCTGCTGCGCAACTCGTCGAATGCCTGCGGCGATGTTACCTCGTGACAATAAAGGCGGTCAATATATAATTGTGTGGGGCCGTCCTCAACCTTCTGTACAACGTGAGCATCCCATATTTTGTCGAAAAGTGTGTTCATCTTCTTCTTGGCGTGTTATTCGTTGAATTTGTTTATACAGTCGATATATGCCTCTACCGATGCGCTCACAATGTCGGTGTTTGCACCGAATCCATAATAGAGACGGTCGTTATATTCCACCTGCATATGCACTTTACCCATATCATCGCTGCCCTTGCTTATAGCCTGAATGGTGAACTCTTTGAGCACCATTTCGCGGCGTATGATATTTTTAAGAGCCTTAATGGCAGCATCCACGGGGCCGTTACCGGTCGATGCACTCTCGAACAATTCACCGGCAATGCGCAATCCGATGCTTGCCACCGAGCGGGTGTTGAGCCCGGTGGTCACCTGCAAATAATCGAGCTTAATGCCTTTGTTGTTGCTGCGCTCGGCACCGGCGAGCACCAGAATATCATCGTCGTGAATCTCCTTCTTCTTGTCGGCAAGGCGCAGGAATTGCTCGTAAACCTCGTTGAGTTTTTCATCTTCGAGAGTTATGCCAAGCACACTCAAACGATATTTGAGGGCTGCGCGACCGCTGCGTGCGGTGAGCACAATTGAGTTATCGTCGATGCCCACATCCTTGGGGTTCATAATTTCGTATGTGCTCACATCTTTCAGCACGCCATCCTGATGTATGCCCGAGGAGTGTGCAAATGCGTTTCGTCCCACAATGGCCTTGTTTGCCTGCACAGGCATATTCATAAGGCTCGAAATCATACGGCTCGTGGGGAATATCTTTTGTGTGTTTATGTTTGTTTCCACTTGCAGTGTGGGGTGGCACTTTGTAATCATAACAATCTCTTCGAGCGAAGTGTTACCGGCTCTCTCGCCAATACCGTTTATGGTAACCTCCACCTGACGCGCACCATTCATCACACCCGAAAGGGTGTTTGCTGTGGCCATTCCTAAATCATTGTGGCAGTGGGTCGAAATTATTGCCTTGTGAATGCCGTCAACATTCTCCATCAAATATTTTATCTTTGCACCATATTCGGTGGGCAGGCAGTAGCCTGTGGTGTCGGGAATGTTTACCACAGTGGCACCGGCCTTAATCACGGCCTCTACCACACGGGCAAGATATTCGTTGTCGGTGCGTCCGGCATCTTCGGCATAGAATTCCACATCCTCTACGTAACGTTTCGCATATTTAACGGCAGCAACGGCACGCTCGATAATCTCCTCGCGTGTCGAGCGGAATTTATACTGAATATGTGAGTCCGATGTTCCTATGCCTGTGTGTATGCGCTTGTGCTTTGCGTAGCGCAGGGCATCGACAGCAACGTCGATGTCTTTCTCCACTCCTCGTGTGAGGGCACATATAGTGGGCCAAGTAACGGCCTTTGAAATCTCAATCACTGAATTAAAATCACCGGGGCTCGATATTGGAAAACCGGCCTCAATAACATCCACTCCAAGCTGTTCCAGCTGCTTTGCCACCTGAATTTTCTCAACGGTGTTCAATTGGCAACCGGGAACCTGCTCTCCATCGCGCAAAGTGGTGTCGAAAATAAATAATCTATCACTCATAGTCGTAATTTTTTAATTCATAAACTCCTTGTACGAAAAAATACAAGGCGTCAGGGGTAATACACCTGTCTAATCTGCAAAAATAGTCTTTTTATTTTAGAAGCGGTTTAAATTTCTAAAAAAAATATTTTATTATACAAGCCGTATCGTTTATTTCGCCGTTTTTTATACTCAAAAATGTCTGTTTCTTTCTTTTTTAAGGTTACATAGCCCGCTATGCTCCCTGCAAAAAATAAATAAACATCCTATTTCTGCTCTATAAAAAACTTGGCGATATAAATTTAAACAGCTTCTTATAAAACTAAAATTTTTGTATCCTATTTGTGAGATTATTATCAATGTTCTCTTTTTTCCTACAAAGAACCCGACAAAATGCCAACTTCCAAGTTTTTTTTGTATTTTCGCAATGTCGAACAATGATGACGGATAATGAAAATAGTAAAATTCAATATAAGTTACCACGCCGAGAAGGATTGCACAATGCAGATAGTGTGCAAGCTGTCGGGTGCCGCCGAACAGGAACTCATTATAGAAATGCAGAGTGTGGACACAGCCTCTTGGTGTGCCTCATTGGAACTTGCCCCCGATGTAACGGCAATTGAGTATGGCTATCGCCTTATGCGTGCCGGCAAGGTGGCCCGCAACGAGTGGGCGGTAACCCCGCATAAACTGTCGATAAATTGCGTCAACAATTCATACTATGTGTGTGATATGTGGCTCGACTCACCTGTGGGCAACTACACACAGACCAATCTGTTCCGTTTCTTCTCTGCGCAACCTTCTCTTGCAGAGTCGCCCCGAATAAACTGGTACAACCGCAGCCTCACCCTCACTCTTTATGCAATGGGGATAGGCGAGGGGGAGAGCCTTGCCGTTTGCGGCGATGCACCATTGCTCGGTGCTTGGGAGCCTTCGGCAGCCCCTCTGTTGCAGCAGGTGGAACCTAATTTGTGGAGCGTGACGCTGGATATAGAGAACCTTTGTGACGGTAATATACACTTCAAATTCATAAAGATAGATAAAGATGGTAAAGTGCAGTGGGAAGAGGGCGAAAATCGCAATTTCTTGTTGCTTGTGTTACGCGAGGACGCCGCTTCCCACTCCTTTACTCTTCCTCACGCGATATTCCCATCGCCCGAAATACGTTTGGCCGGAACGGTTATACCGCTCTTCTCCATACGTTCCCACAAAGGTTGGGGAGTAGGCGACTTTGGCGATATTAAACTTATGGCCGAGTGGTTGCGTGCCACCGGGCAGAATATATTGCAATTGTTGCCATTGAACGATACTACAATATTCGGTGGCGACGAAGATTCCTATCCCTATAACTGTGTATCGGTCTATGCATTGAACCCCATATATATGGATATGTCGGCGTTGCCGCGTTTGGCGAGCGACAAGGCCAACAATTACTACGAGGCCCACCGCAAGAAACTCAATGAGGCTCCCGCCGTGAACTACTCGCTGGTCTATGCCCTTAAAATGAAATATCTGCGCGACCTTTTTGCCGAGCAGGGTAGTGAGTTGCTTGCCTCCGAGGGCTGCCGTCTTTTCATTGAGGAGCAGAAACGTTGGCTTAAACCTTACGCATTGTTCCGTTACCTCACCAAACGCCTGCACAGTTGCATTTGGGATTGGGGTAAATATCGCTATTACGACGATAATACCGAAGCTGCATTGCTTGCCGAATATCCCGATGCGGCTCGTGAAATAGAGTTCTATATGCTTGTTCAGTATATTCTGCACAAGCAGTTGAGCGAAGCACACGATTATGCCAATTCCATAGGCGTAGCACTAAAAGGCGATATTCCCATAGGTGTTGCCCCCAACGGCGTGGACGTGTGGTGCGAACGTGAACAGTTTAATCTCGAAGTGTCGGCCGGCGCACCCCCCGATATGTTTGCTGCCGATGGGCAGAATTGGGGCTTCCCCACATATAATTGGGATATAATGGAAAAGGACGGCTATGCTTGGTGGCGTCGTCGTTTGCAATATATGTCGCACTTCTTCGATGCCTACCGCATCGACCACGTTCTTGGCTTCTTCCGCATTTGGGAGATACCTCACACGGCAATAAGCGGCCTTTCGGGCAGTTTCTCTCCCAACAGGCCTTATAGCGTGGAGGAGCTTGCAGCTGCCGGCTTTGCGATAGAGGAGCAACATTTGCGCCCCTATATTACAAAGGAGTTGTTGAAGGAACTCTTCCCGCGCCGTGTAAAATATATAGTGGAACGCTTCCTCGATGAGGCACCCGACGGCACCTACTGCTTTAAACAACATATTGGCGGAGCCTCGGCTCTGGCATACGAAATTTACGATAAGTGCGGCCCTAAATTCCCCGAGCAGATGAAGAAGGCCCTTTTACGCCTCTTTGGCAGCGTGCTTTTCCTGCGCGACCTGAAAGAGCCCGACAAGTTTGTGCCTCGCATCTTGGGTGGCGACACCGAGGCTTACAGGCAGCTGCCGCAACCCCTGCGCATAGCCTACGACCGCATCTACGAAGAGTATTTCTATAATCGCCACACGATGCATTGGTTCGAGGAGGGTATGCGCAAGCTCGCTCCCGTGCTGCAATCGACCACAATGACAGCCTGTGGCGAAGACCTCGGAATGATTCCTGCTTGTGTTCCTTGGGTGATGAAGAACCTGCAAATTCTCTCACTCGAAATACAGCGTATGCCGAAGCTCTACGGCGAAACATTTGCCCGCCCCGAATGTTACCCTTATCTCTCGGTGGCAACCCCCTCTACTCACGATATGAGCACTTTGCGAGGGTGGTGGCGCGAGGATGAGGCTCTGTCGGCACAATTCTATAATCAGGTTCTTGGTTGTTGCGGCGAAGCACCGAAGGAAATGAGTGGAACGATTGCCCGCGCCATAATTGCCCAACATCTGCAATCACCTGCGGCATTCGCGCTCTTTGCTTGGCAGGACCTGATGGCAATGGATGAACGTTTGCGTCTGTCCGACCCCGATGCCGAGCGCATAAATGTTCCCTCGAATCGCGACCATTTGTGGAACTACCGTATGCACATAGCCATCGATGATATGATGAACGAGCGTGCTTTTAACGAAAATCTGTTGGCGATGATAACCGACTCCGGTCGCGGGGCTTAATAGTTGCGATTATAATAAGAGGTGATTATATACAATGTTACACATGTTTGTCATTTCGATGGAGCGGAGCGACGAGAAATCTGGATATCAGCATTGTTGAGATTTCTCACATTGACTTTTGCCCCTACGGGCGTCGGCCGTTGGTTCGTTCGAAATGACAGTTTCTTATCAGTTTTCTATTGGTGTAAAATTATATATAATTACCTAATAAAATAGAGGGTGACCCAAAAGTAAAAATGGGTTGCCCTCTTAGTTTTTCTTCATATATGTCCATTCATACCATCTATAAATAAAAATATAGCTATTCCTTTGATAAACATTGGAATAGCTATTGTTTGTTTGGAAAATGTTT